>JAFWNC010000005.1 GCA_017510525.1 Clostridia bacterium
CAGTATGCTAATATATTTATATTACTGTCCTTTAATTTACTAATAATAATTTTTTTATATTCTTGGATATATATATTGTTTTCAAATATATACTCTTTGTTTATACCTTGAACCATAACGTGATAAAAATTACTTCCGTAATTTTTGACGTGCCTTTCTTGGCATATACCTTCCTTTCTGCCCCCTAAATATTGTAATACATTTTTCAATTTATTTCAACTATTTTGACTCTTATAAAAAAAATGGAAAAGAGAACCGTCCCCTTTTCCATACTATTTAAATGATTAAAGCCATAATTAATTAAAACGCTACAAAATAGAAAAGAGCCACATTATGCAGCCCTTATTCACTAGATTCCCCCTTCCGTTATGATGCCAATACTTCAGCAATTCCTTCTTCAAAACCTTCCAAACATTCTTTCTGAAACAAATACAACGATTCTGCCTTATTGATTAACTTTCTTCTCAAAAAGCCATCCTTCTTCAGCATACGAGTTGTATTGATGTCCATCTGGAATTTGCCATTTCCCTTATGGATAAAGAGATACTCTCCATCACGAAATGTAGTCTTATCTGGTGAATAAGTTCCTACACTTCCATCAGGATATGTAATCTCAAAGAAATCAATCTTTCCATATTTTTCTGAAATGGTAAAGTTAGAAGTTGATGTAGAAAATGCTTTCCGTTCTCCTGTTGCTGTTTTCAAATAGGAAATCAACTTGTTATAAGCTTTTTCCATTTCTGCCTCAAGGTTACTGATGTTTGTTAAGATGTATGCCATAGTCTTTTCCTCCTCATTTATGTGCATTCATAACAAGTTACTCTTACAATGCGTATCTACGCATATCTATTATAATTATACCATATTTTATGTGAATTTGCAAATTTAACAACCCATTATAAAATTATTGAATTTTCTTTTCCCAAATTTTTCTTATATATTTTAATGATAATGTTGATAATGTAAAACCTATAACTGGTACTAGTGAGCTTAATAATATATTATCAAAATTTCTAATTATATAAGAATATGTAATAACTACAATATATGTTAAAATTATAATACATATTTTTCTTGTCCAACTTGTTTCCCAAGCTTTATCTAATTCTACTCTTTTGTTTCTTTTTTCTATCTTATTTATTTTTTCTTCTAATTCTTTTAATTCCATAATTAACCCCCTAACCATTAGTATAGCATAATTCTGGCTATTTTTCAATCTTTTTTGCATTTTATGTAAATTCGTGGTATAATAATGATATATGTACTTTGAAAATAGAATAAAAATTCATACACTCCATTAGGTGTATTTTATATACAAAAACCAAATACAAGAATTAAACACAGAAAAGGAGAAATTGCATTATGAAAACAATGTATAAAACTGTAGTAACTGGTAATCGTTATGACTATGAAAGAGCAAATCAACATCACGGAGAATTGATTTCGCAGAAAGTAAAAGCAAAAGATATGCCAAGTATTGAATCTGCTTTCATTGATACAAATCATTGTGGATGTTGCTTGCACTATGGTATGGCTCTTTTTAAGCTTCTTAGAGAAGCTGGAATTGATGCTTATATCTCTATCACTATGGAAGAAAATCCAATTACACATAAAATGACAGACAATCATGTTAGTGTGTATTACGTCAAAGACGGAAAAGGGTATATCGCAGATCCTGTTGAAACTGTAAAATCTGGTAAAGGAGAGAACTTTGATATTCCCGTTCAGGAATACTATGATAATAACGGTACAATTTGGATTTATGACCCCTATGGAGAGTATGGAGAAGAATTATTCTATCAGGGCTTTTTAAATCATCCTTTAAAGACTTTTAATGGATAAAAGTCCAATCAATTTTAAGGTTTCATTTGCCTAAAAAAGAAGCACTCTGGCTCATTCGCTAAAGTGTTTCTTTAATTTTATTTACTTTTAAAAATATTTTTTATTTTATTTATTATTTTTTGTATAAAACTTTCTTTATAATAAACAATTATATCTGATTTTATATTTGTATTCTCCTTATTCTGTTTATTTGAAAAAATATCAGTTGAATACTGTTCACGTTTTAATTGTTCGCTTTTTTGAATATCATTTTGAAATTTATTATTGATTACTATCTTCTCTTTTTCTGTACCAAGATAATTCATAAAAATATATGCTAATATTGCTATATGCTTCTATTATTCAAATATTCATTATAAGCTATCGTTCCTTGTTTTAATGCTTCAGCTTTTGTTTTAAAACCAGATTTACTAATTCTTTTTCTTTTACCTTCAATTTTAGCAACATCAAAGCTGTACTCATAAGCCTTTCCTCTTTTCCTTACATTTACCATTTTATTTTTCCTCCAATCTGCAAATAACGATTGAATGAAAAAGACTGGCATCTTTTACAATGTCAGTCAATATAAATTATTTATATTTTATTTTGTCGCCAATTCTATATCTATTGATAAATAAGTACTTCTGAACATTTTTGGCGACAGATTTTATTGATTTGGCGACAAACGCTTGAATTTAGCATTTATGTCAATTTTTTAAATCCTCTATAACCATTGCTATTATGCATTCTTTCCATGACAATTTTTGTATTTTTTACCACTTCCACATGGCGATTTAATAAGCATATTATCAATACTATTCATATCTATTTATACTAATAATATCAAGTATTTTTGCCATTTATATTTATTGTACTATTAGTATTATTTATATTATGCCTTCTAGTTTTTTGCAAACAAAATGCAAACAATGTTTACATTCGTTATTATGTTTTTAGTATATACTAACTAAAAAGAATATGCAAGTATTATGAAAAAATTTACAAATATAAAGAGCTAGTAAATATACTAGCCCTCTATATTTTAGTATGCAATTTCATATTTTATAATATCATTTATTAAGTCTGAAGTCATAACTTTGTCAAAAGCAGTTGTAACATCTTTCTTATCTTCTTCTGTACTTGATATATAAAAGTTTTCAGTAGTTTCAACATACTTGTGTCCTAATATATCTGCAACATCTCTAATTTCAACTCCATTCCTTAAATTAGTTGTTGCATAACTTCCTCTTAAATCATAAAACCTGCAATCCTCAATACCTAACTCTTTATGAATTATCTTAAATGGATAGTTTAATATATTTCTTCCCACATATTTTCCATTAGGTCTTGTAAATACTAAATTTGCAGTATTCATATGAAGAATATTTCCTGTATTCTCAATAATTCTTTTTTCAATTAACTTTCCATTTTTTCCAATTATATCTTCAAAATAATAAGTTATATAATCAGATCCATATAGTTTCTTTAAATATTGTTGTTTCTTCTTAAAATTCATTAAGGCTTGATATAAAGTTGGACTCATATATATTTGTCTTGTTCCATTTTTAGTTTTAGTTGTTCCCATATACCATCTACCTTTTCCATCATCAGGTTTATCATATACAGTATGCTTAACATTTATAATTCTGTTTTCAAAATCGATGTCATCCCAAGTTAAGCTACAAACTTCTCCTGTTCTCATTCCTGTATAACAAGCTGTAATAAAAGCACAAGTAAATACATCATCATCTTTAAATCGTTCTAAAATTGTGTTTATTTCATCTTGATTATAAAGATGTTTTTCAAACTCTACTTCATCCTCTATTTTAGGCAGTCTTAATGTTACTGCTGGATTATATCTTATAAATCCAAATACATCTGTTGCTAACCTAAAACTTGTTTTTAATACCTTCAAAATATTATTAAAATATGATTTCTTATAATTGTATTTATTGCAAAGCTCTACTATAAAAGAATTTAACTTAACACTTGATAAAGCACTTAATCTATACTTTCCAAGTTCTGTTTTCAAATATTTATCCATTATAGTTTTATAAGTTCGTCTTGTATTGTATTTTAGAGTGGTTTCACAATAATTTTCATACCAATAATCTAGATAATCACTAAAAGAAATTGTCGATTCCTTAAAGTTTAATCCTGTATTTAAATATTCTGCATAAGCTAGATTTCCAGCTTTTATTGCTTCTTCTTTTGTTTCAAACCCAGATTTATTTACAAATTTTCTTTTTCCATCTACTTTAGCCACTTCAAATTTATATTGATAATATTTACCTCGTCTTTGAATAGTGACATTTCCCATAGACTTTATCTTTCTCCATCTTCATATTCAGATAATCTTTTAACATTATCTATATCAGATAGATCGTTCCCCTCATTTTGTTTTAGGAAGTCTTCTAAAGCAGATTTTGGCACTCGTATGCTTTTTAACTTAAAAGCCTTTAATTTTCCTTTTCGTATTAATTCATAAACATAATTTGGGCTTGAGTGTAATATTTTAGCTATTTCTTGAGCTGTATATACTAATTTTTCTTCTTTTACTATTTGTGTCATATAATTAACCTCCTATCTTTCTCTATTTTTTCTATTTCGTTCATCCTTTTGGATTTTCTCAATAATATCCTCTGGAACTTTCTTTATAAGTTTTTCATATTTTTGAACTTGATTTTGCATTAGTCTAATTCTTTCATTTACTTCTATATCTTTGTTTTGAATTTTCTCTTTTAAATCAGAATTTTCTTCAGCAAGTTCTTTATTGTCCTCTTTTTGAATATAAACTCTTTCTTCAAGTTCATTTATATAATCGTTATATGAATTTACTTTTGCTGAAAATTTTTCTGATTTTGGAACAAATTCTGAAAGTAAAGTTATAGCTTCTTCCTTATTCTTTTTCATTCCTATCATGTTGATATTATTAATTGTTTTTAATAACTGATTATATAAGTTATCTAAATTATCAGCTAACTTAAACAACCAAGTTGGAATATGCTTTCTTTTTGTTTCTTGAGCTGATTTTCCTCTTTCAAGTTCATTCCATCTTTCGTGCATATAATTATAGTATCTTGTTTGCCATTCTGAAAGGCTTTTTTGATTACCAAGAATACTTTTAGCTGATAGCTTTCCATCTTTATTTATAGGGCAAAATACTAAATGCATATGAGGTGTTGCCTCATCCATGTGTACTACAGCTGATATTATTCTATCTTCGCCAATTTCTTCTTTCATAAATTTAACTGCCCTTTCAAAATATTCTCTTTGTTCTCCTTTGCTTAATTTATTCATAAATTCAGGAGAAGCTGTTATAAGTGTTTCTACTAACTTGACACTATCTTTTCTTGTTTTACAACCATATTCTTTTATTAAATCTTTTATTTTTCTTGAATATGTGTATTGTGGTGCCTGTATGATATGATAATTCTCTTTGGATCTATTCATATCTATATCTGGATTACTTTTATATGCCTCTTTTTTTCTTTCATTGTGTCTTTCACATCCAGCAATGGCACCACCTTTGTCTTTTTTAAATCGCAATATTGTGTATGCCATTCTATTTTCTCCTTCCTTAGCTTATTCTTCGTAGCCCACATTTTGATGACGATAGTGACGCTAATTTTATATAGGACTGCTCCATCAAAATGTGAGAACACTCATATGCTTTCTCGCCTGTTAAATATTATCTTGCCAAAGGCAAATAATATTTAACATTCTCCTTTTGAAAAATTTGAAGTATCGTCATAAGAAAGAGCTTCCATTTTTTCAAAATCGCATTTATGAGTGTAACACACTACACTTTTTACAAAAGTTGTGTGCCAGATGTTCCCTCTGGATTTCCTTTCAATGACGATTCATGTGGTATAGTTTTACCGTCATCATCGTCATTGCCGTCAATATCTTTTTTCAAATTTACTAAACGAGATGTGCTTGTCCTTGATGTCTTAAAACAAATTTTATTATCAAATAAAATTGTTTTACTATACTCGTTTAATAACTTTGTAAGATATTGCGGTGTTATATCTTTTTCATCTAAAGAAGTAAGAAGTTCTGTTGCTGTGCCTTGCCACTCCCCTTTTTCGTTAACAAAAGATATAACATTATAGATAATCTCTGGAGCATTTTTCATTTCAATATCCTTTTGAAATGATCTTTCTAGTAAGTTCCATCTGCATTCTTCAAATCTCAATGTGAAAGTTTGATATTCAACATCTCTACCTGTAACAAATAATGTTGCTACTGAATCATCTCTAGATTTCTTTTCTAGTATAAATGTTGTATCGCTACTTCCCATTATTCCTGTTGTTCCAGAAATTCTATTAAATACATCACTATCATCTTGTTTCCTTAGATGGTGTACTAATATTACAGCTATCTTATTTTTGTCTGCGAATTGTTTTAATAAAGATATATCTGTATAATCATTAGAATAATTTATATCGTTATTTTGCTTTCTTACTTTCTGAAGAGTATCAATAACTATTAATTTTGTATTAGGATATTTTTGTAATGTCTGTTCCAATTGAGATATTAGACCATTAGCAATTTTGTTTGACTCTATTGATATATGAAAATTAGAGTCTATATCATCAGTTAGCTTAAACAATCTCTTTTGAAGTCTTTGATAAGTGTCTTCTAAAGCAAGATATAAAACATCACATTTATTTGTTTTTAAGTTCCATATTTCTTCGCCCTTTGAAACTTTTATACAAATATCTAACATTAACCAGCTTTTTCCTACTTTAGGAGCTCCACAAAATATATGAAGTCCTATTGGTAAAATATCTTCTATTATAAATTCTACTTCATCTAAAGATGTATATAATAGATTATCTGCATTTACTATTTTTAAGTCTTCCAAGTGTTCCTCCTTTCTAGCAAGTATGCATTTGTAAGCACAAAAAAGGCTTCGTTATCATAAACGAAACCTTTTATTTATATCACTATTATTTGGCTATATTTATTATTTTCCCTTTTAGAGCCATAATTGATATGATGTTTCGCTTACTCTTACTGAAAAACTTCTTTGCTAACTTGCATTAAAATTTTTCTAAAAGAGATATCAGATTTTCTTACTTATCCACAGGGTACAATTTACTTGCAAAAAGCAAATCTTTAATAAGCCTAATAGTTTTTACACTTTTAGACATATAAAATATTGTACCTGTAAATTAAATAAGATATCTGTTAGCGCTTACGACATCAATATTACTTCTTTACATTGGTTGGAGATAAATTACATATCCTATGATAAAACCAACACTGAGCCTGTGAGACTATGGGCTCCTTGAAACGAACTGGCTTCCGATCAGTAGGGAAAGTATTATCTTGCGATGTACTTTTTTTGCGTTCAACCACCTCAAATATAATGTAATTCTGCGGCTCAACCTACAACAGGGAAATATCTACTATTTAATTTTTCAGTTGTATCCTTTATCGAATACAACTATTTTATATCATCATTTTTTTATTCTGTCAACTAATTATGATGATTTTGTCAAAAATTAAAAGTAGAGATTTTTAATTTCTCTACTTTATTATGTTTTTAACTTGTATACAATACCAAAATCTTGTAAACATCTCAATAAATTGTAATTTATCTTTCTAATACTTGTTTACAACACCAAAATATTCTGCACATTTTTATAATTTGTTGTTATGATTTGCTTATTACTTTTTTCTGCCAACTTTTCTGATTGCATTTTGGACATTTCATATATCTGGTTCTATTTATATGCATAGACCATAATACACTTGAATATGTTGGGATATATTTATGATGACATTTTTGACATTCATAATACCCAGCAGTTTGTTCAATTCTTATTGCAAATAATATTCCAATCATAAATGGAATTAAGCCTATTATTATAAGTAATATTCTCAACCAATCTGCCATTTCTACAAATGAAGCAACAAATATTAGTATAAATAATACTAAACCTGCCAATACACCTATTACAATTTCCATCGTTAATAATCTTTTATCTGATTCTTCCTTTTGTTTTACCATATCAATTAAATTTTTTTCTAATTTTTCATTATAATTATTCATTTCTAATACCTCCCCACTTAATAATTCATTTACACTTATTTTTAGTTCATTACATAAATCAAGCATTATTGATGAATCAGGCATTCCTTTTCCATTTTCCCATTTAGATATAGCTCTATCTGTAATATTTAATTTTTCTGCAAGTTGCATTTGTGTTAAATTATTCTTTTTTCTGCATTCAGCTATAAATTTTCCAATCTTAATCTGATCCATACTTCTTACCTCCTTCAATTTTAGTGTAAATCATTATCTTTAAAAAGTACACATACTGTTCGTTGAGTAGGGTATTTTTTATATCAACGAATAGTTGAATAATTATAATCTTCCATATAACTTACTATTTACTGTTCAAATTATATAATAAAAGACTGATAAATTCAACCAATTATCAGTCTGATTTGTTTATAAATTTGTTCTGAATACCAAAATCTTGTAAACATCTTGATAACTTGTAATTTGTGCTACTCTTTACTCAACATTTGTATTGCTTCATCTTCATTTGCTATAAAAAATATATCTTTTCCTTTATTACTTTCATATATAAAATCTTTTAATGGTTTACTTGTATATTTTGAGTAATCTCCAATAATAGCAAATTTAATTTGATAATTTATAAATTTCTGTAATATTTCTCCTGCAATTCCTGTACTTAATATAAAAAAGTCCTCTATTATTGCTTTTTTATTTATTGCGATTTTACTACAATTAGTTTTATATTTTACTGACATAATAAAATCTATTGCTGTTTGTGTATCTTTAATTACAATCTCATCACTATTTACTATTGCTATATCTTTTATTGTTTTTATATTCATTTCATATCTCCCCTATAACTTACTACTTATCTTTATCCAACTTGTTAACAAAATTACTTATATTGTTAACGAGCGATAAATTACTATTTATCTATTTATAATGCTAATATTCCTAAATGCTCTAATAAGATTTTTAATCCTATTATTATTAAAACAATACCTCCTGCAAGTTCTGCTCTGTTTTGAAATTTATCTCCAAATTTGTTTCCAATTATTACTCCTAAAAAAGACAATACAAAAGTAATTATTCCTATAATTGATATTGAAAGTAATAGATTAACTTCAAAAAAAGCAAATGTTACACCAACTGCTAATGCATCAATACTTGTTGCAATAGCCAATAAAAGCATAGTTTTCACATCAACTTTATCATTTCTCTTTTCTACCTCATCATCTGTAGAATCTTTTATCATATTTCCACCAATTATTGCTAATAATATAAAAGCAATCCAATGGTCTACACTTTGGACAAATGAACTAAATGTACTTCCTAAAAAATATCCCAAAATGGGCATTAATGCTTGAAATATTCCAAAATATAATGCAATGATTATTGCTTTTTTCCAATCTATTTTTTTCATTGACAGACCTTTACATATAGATACAGCAAAAGCATCCATAGCTAGTCCAATTCCTATTGCTATTATTTCAAATAATTCCATTTTTATTTCTCCTATTTTTTTGTCTAACTTGTTAACAATATTACAATCTTGTTAACAAGCTAGTATAATCAACTCTGTCTGATATTATATCATAACAATAAAAATATTTGGTGGAATTTTACAAATTTTTTAACTTAATAATTCAATTACATCTGCAAAACCATTCCTATAATACTTTTCATTCCAATAATCTAAATACTCCATATAATTCTTATCAAGCTCTTCAAGTTGTTTTTTTACATATTTCTTATTCTGTTCAGGAACATTTTTTAGTATTCTCTCTGAAATTTCATCAAAATAAATACAATACTTTTTATCTTGAGGTGTCATCTCACAAAATGCAGTTTCTTCTCTAAATTCTATCCATTCTTTTAATAAATCATCTTTAACTTCTCTTAATTTATTCATCTAAAATACCTCCTAAACATATATTAATTCACTTATAACTAATTCTTCAGCTTGATTTTTAATAGCATTCATAGTTCCAACCCAATAAAGCATATTGGTATCTTTCATATCTTCAGTTAAATCACTTTTTTCTTTTAGTTGGTTAATTATTTGATTAACTCTTTTTTGAGCTGTTTCTTGTATTTCTTTTAGATGTTTAGTAAGAGTTCCATCCATTAACATTATTGAATATTCAGCCTTTTTATTTTCTTTTAAATATTTTAATCTCATTCTACCATATTTATTAAGAGTAACTTTTTCTTGCTTTGGTAATACTAAATTAGGAATATAATAATCTCCTTCTAAATGATATTCTATTCCTGTTTTTTCATCTATTATCTTTTCTTTTAAATCTTTATTCATAATATTTTCCTCCTATAAACTACTACATATTTCTTCAAATTTATCTGCTGTTTCATTTTCCATTTTTTGTGTTACTCTTACATAAATATTATAAGTAAAATCAATACTTCTATGTCCTAACCTTTTTGAAACAGCCTTAATATCTGCTCCAGATTCAATTAATTTTGTTGCGTGTGTATCCCTAAAATCGTGAAATCTACAAGGAATACCTAATTCATAATGAATTACTTTAAATGGATATTTACAGCTATCAGTACCTTCATATACTCCATTTTTCTTTACAAATACAAAATCAACTTCTTCCAAATGTATTGGTATTTCAGAATAAGCATTTAATATTTTTATTTCTTGCTTATTATTATATGGATTTATAACGACCTTTTTATAATGCTTCATATATGTATCTCCATAATTATTTCTATTTTCCTCTTGTTCTCTTTTATACTCTTTTAAAGCATTTAATAAAGTTTCTCCAATAGGAATAGTTCTATAACTTGTTTGAGTCTTACAAGTTCCAAAATACCATACGGTTGTTGAATTTCCACTTATGTGTCTTTTCTTTGTTCCACCATTTTGATTCTTTTTTAGTATGTTTTTATTAACTGAAATAGTTTTATTTCTAAAATCTATATCATTCCATGTTAATGCAAATACTTCTGCAATACGAAGTCCTGTACAATATGCAGTTAAGAATGCATAATATACACAATGATTATTCTTAAACCTGTTAAGTATTAAATTTATTTCTTCATTTGTTAATATGTGAGCTGGATCTTCTGGAGGAATATCATATTTAGGTAATTTAATTCCAATAGCTGGATTTACTTTTATAAAATCATTCTCATAAGCATAAGTAAATGAACTTTTTATTACTTTCTTTATATTGTTAAGAAAATTTTTACTGAAAGATTTATCTACATACATTTTGTTTATAAAATCTTGCAATGTACTTCTAGTAATTTGAGAAATTTTATAATGACCAATATTTGGTTTTATATGATTTTTTACAATACTGCTATATGCTTCTATTGTGTGATATTTGAGATTAATATGACAATGTTTTTCTAACCAATAATCTAATAAATCTGAATAACTCATGTCGCTTGGTGTAAAATCATGACCAGTATTCATATACTCATTAAAAGCTTTTATTCCCTCCTTTTCTGCTTCAGCCTTAGTCCTAAAACCAGACTTACTTGCAAACTTTCTTTTACCATCAATCTTTGCAGTTTCAAACTTATATTGATAGTATTTGCCTCTTTTTTGAATTGTTACATTCGACATTTTACATTTATACCTCCTTCCACGAAGGCAAACAAAAAAGTGTTACCACGAATGATAACACTTTATATTTTTGTTTTCAGTTTGTTTGCAACCTGCAAAGTCTTTATTTTAGATAGTTTTAGAGATTTTGATTACTTGTATGAAAACAATTTGCAAACAAAATGCAAACAATTTGGGTTGTTTTCATATTTATGTAAATTCACCTAATCTCTGAAAGTATTGATTTTATGCGTTTTTACCACAACAATTTTTGTACTTTTTACCACTTCCACATGGACATGGATCGTTTCTTCCTACTTTAGGTCCATCATTTACAATAGGAGCCTTTTTCTTGTTTCTTTCTTGTTCTGCTTCAGCTTCTTCTGGAGTGATAATTCCAGAAATATCTTCTCTACCTTCTTCTGTTATTTGAACATTACTTCTACGCTCATATCCTTCTCTTTTTTGAACTGCTAATAAAATCTTAACAACATCTAATTTGATATCATTAATCATTTCGTCAAACATTTCAGAACCTTCAATCTGATATTGAATAACAGGATCTTTTTGTCCATAAGCTCTAAGTCCAATACCATCTTTTAATTCATCCATAGCGTCAATATGATCCATCCATTTATCATCAACAACTTTTAAAAGAACAACTCTTTCTAATTCTTTAAATGGATTTCCAATTTCAGCTTTTTTATCTTCAAATTTCTTGTTAACTTTTTCTTTTAATTCTTCAAGTAAAACATTATAGTCAGGATTTTTCTTCTCTAATTCATCTAAAGTTTCAATATTAAATCTATTTTGAATTTCTAGTTGTAATCCTTCTTTGTTAAAGTTTTCAGAATTAAACTCATCTGCATATGTGTCTACAACCATTTCACAAGCATCATTCAACATGTTTTGGATACTTGAATCTACATCTTCACCATCCAAAACTTGTCTTCTTTGTCCATAGATGATCTCTCTTTGAGTATTCATAACATCATCATAAGAAAGAACGTGTTTTCTAATTGAGAAGTTTCTGCTCTCAACTTTCTTTTGAGCACCTTCAACAGCTCTAGATAATGCTCCAAAAGCGATTGGCATATTTTCATCAGCACCAAGTCTATTATAAACATTAGTAACCATGTCACCACCAAATAATTTCATCAAGTCATCATCTAATCCAATAAAGAATTTAGATTCTCCTGGATCTCCTTGACGTCCACTACGTCCACGTAACTGGTTATCAATTCTTCTTGATTCATGTCTTTCAGTACCAATTATTTTTAAACCACCAGCTTGTAATACTTTTTCTTTTTCTTCAGCAATTTCTTTTTTATGTTTTTCTTCTAATTCTTTGAATTTCTCTCTAGCAGCTAATACATCTTTATCATTTGTTTCATTATGTGCATTAGCTAAGTTAACCATTTCACTAGAATATCCAATTTTTCTCATTTCTTGCATAGCCATATATTCAGTATTACCACCAAGCATAATATCAGTACCACGTCCTGCCATGTTAGTAGCAATAGTTACTGAACCAAATTTTCCGGCTTGAGCAATTATTTCAGCTTCTTTTTCATGATATTTAGCATTTAATACATTGTGAGGAATTCCTTGTTTATCTAATAATTTGCTTAATTTCTCAGATTTTTCAATTGATACAGTACCAACTAGAACTGGTTGACCTTTATCATGACTTTTCTTTACTTCTTCAACAATTGCATTAAATTTAGCTCTTTCATTTTTATAAATAACATCATTTTCATCTTTACGATTTATTGGCTTATTTGTTGGAATAACAATAACGTCTAAGTTATAAATTTCTCTAAATTCGTTTTCTTCTGTCTTTGCAGTACCAGTCATTCCAGACAATTTATCATACATTCTGAAGTAATTTTGGAATGTAATTGTAGCCAATGTTTTTTGTTCATCAGCAATTTTAACATTTTCTTTAGCTTCAATAGCTTGATGTAAACCAGCATTATATCTTCTTCCATACATAATACGACCAGTAAACTCATCAACTATTAAAACTTCTCCATCTTTAACGATGTAATCAATATCTTTTTTCATAACACCATGAGCTTTTAAAGCTTGGTTAACGTTATGAACAATCTCTGTATTATCAATATCATTGAAATTCTCAACAGCAAAAAACTCTTCTGCTTTTTTAATACCTTTTTGTGTTAATGAAGCAGTTTTAGCTTTTAAATCAATAATATAATCATAGTTCTCATTGTCTTCGGCTTGATCTTGATCTTTAATATCTTCTTCAACTATAACTTTAGAACTTAATTTTTTAACAAATTCATTTGCTCTTTTATATAAATCAGAAGATTTGCTACCTCTACCAGAAATAATTAATGGTGTTCTAGCCTCATCAACTAAAATACTATCAATCTCATCGACGATTGCATAGTTTAATCCTCTTTGAACCATATCTTCTTTATGGATTACCATGTTATCTCTTAAGTAGTCAAATCCATATTCATTATTTGTTCCATAAGTTACATCAGCAGCATACGCTTGTGCTTTTTGCTCATGATTCATTCTAGATATATTTAATCCAACAGTAAGTCCTAAGAATTTATATAATTTTCCCATCCATTCACTATCTCTTTTTGCTAGGTAATCATTAACTGTGATTACGTGAACACCTTTACCTGTAAGTGCATTTAAGTAAACTGGTAATGTAGCAACTAATGTTTTACCTTCACCAGTCTTCATCTCGGCGATTCTACCTTGATGTAGGATTATACCACCTATTAACTGTACATCGAAATGACGTAACTCTAAAACTCTTTTAGAAGCCTCTCTAACAACAGCAAATGCTTCTGGTAAAATATCATCTAAAGTCTCGCCATTAGCAAGTCTTTCTTTAAAATAATCAGTTTTAGCACGTAATTCACTATCACTTAATTTCTCCATTTCAGGTTCTAAACTGTTGATTTTATCAACAATTGGTTGAACTCTTTTTACTTCTTTTTCACTATAAGATTTAAATATTTTGTTTAAAACACCCATTTTAAAATTGCCTCCCTTGTAATACTGTGAATAAATATATCATTATTAAATAAAAATAGCAAGTAATATTCCATAAAAAATTACATATTATTTAATAAAATTATTCAATGTGAGGTTATTATGTTTGTATTCAACTTTAAATTAAACGGAAAGAAATGGTTTAAAATTTTTTTCGCTCTTTGTACATTACTTATGATAACTCTTTTGGCTTTTTCTAGCTACAAGATATTTAATAGTATAAAAAAAGATGAAGAGTTCTTTACTATTGAAGATGAAATTCCTTCAAAAGACTACCCAGAAATCAAATCTAATGATTATACAAATGTATTAAAAGAAGTTCATGATAGTACTGACCAATATGTTGGAAAGAAATTATCATTTGTAGGATTTGTTTATAGAATCGATGGATTTAAAGATAATCAATTTGTTCTTGCAAGAAATATGATAACTAACAATAATTCAGAATGTGTTGTAGTTGGTTTCTTAAGTGAATATGATAATGCAAGTAAATTAGAAAATGATCAATGGGTTAAGGTATATGCAACAATAAAAAAAGGAGATTTCAGCGGTAGTGAAATCCCTATACTAAAAATTGATTACATAGAAGAAGCGGAAATACCAGATGATCCATTTGTCCCAATTCCTGACAACACCTATGTTCCAACAAGTGCAATATATTAAAAAACGGAGCACGTAAGTTGCTCCGCTACGTTTTTATTTCTCAATATCTTCTTCCTTTTCAATTTTCTTATTCATTGTCTTCTTCATTCCTCTTTCATACTTACTCTGCTTATTAGGCTTTAATTCAGGGAAAGAACCTTCTAAAATTGTATTAATTTCATTTAACATTACCCTATTACCAACACTACCTAAAGCCTCAATCTCAACCATAGAATCATAATCATATGTATTTTTTATATGATTAGTGTAACTTGTGTTATCAAATGATAGACAAACTTGAACATTATTTTTCTCTAATACAATATCTTTTCTATTTGTTTTACTGTTTAAAAATGGATCTCTAATAATATCGTCTAAGTTAACGTCAATCTCTCTTTTCTCCATTTTGTCCTTTAATTCATCAATTGAATTATTTTCTAAATCCATTTCTATTTCTTCTCTTGAAGAATAAACCTCACCAACAGATGTTGGCATCTTATATGTAGCTTTATATTTTTGTTTTCCATCTTGAGTTAGTTTTCTTATTCTTAAAGAACCACCTCTTGAAAGCATAGAAAAATCTTTAGTATCATAATATTCATCATCATTTTCTTTGGTTTTCATTTTAATAGCTCTAAAATTATTATTCAATAAAGTATTTAATATATCATCTTGTTCAATTTTAGAATCTTTATCAATTATATATTTAAGTTCGAACTCTTCTGGTTTTTTATTTAAATCATTAATCATATTATTTATCTCCTCTCTATATTTTTCAAATTCATTTTCAGACATACCTAATTCTAATCTTAAAATCTCAGTGTTAAATGAAATTTCGTGTTTTTCTAATGATTCTTCAGGCCTTATTAGATGAGGAGTAGCTTCAGTTAAGTCTTTATGAACATTGCCTAAATTAATTCTTAATGATTCCTCTTTTTTATATAATTTTGTTTTTTTATTAATTTCTATAATTGAAATAGTTTTTGAAAAATCCTTATCTGGGAAAATACTTTGAAGCTTCTCTTTTATTATGTCAGAATTTATATTATTTTCTAGGTCTTGATAATCCTTAAGCACTTTATCAAAATCACATAAATATCTTAAAACAGGATCACTTGATTTATCTTTGATTAAAACCAATGTATTATAAACACTGTCATCTGTCATATCTAAGAAATCATTTAATGATAGCTTGTCTGGAGCAAGAACAAATTTCTTAAAAGAATCTGATACAAGGCCTTCAACAGACTCAGGTTTTTCTCTTATTCTATTAATAATGTTTAAAAAATTGTTTTCTAAAAGTTCACTAGATCTTGTATAATATATATCTCTATATTTTTGGAATCTTTCTATAAGAATAGTTTCAATGCTTGTTAATCCTTTTTTATCAACCAAAAGCTCATATTCTTGATTGCTGTTTACACTTATTCCAAGAGATCTTATTAAATTCATATAATTAATTGCAGATGGAACACGAGCATGATATGAATCACGAACCAAATAATCTAATCTATCCGCATCTAATTGGTGTGAAATCAAAGATTTCATTAATTTAGTAAAACTATTCTTTGATTCTACTTTATCTTCATCTTCATTTATTTCAGCAATATAGCTTGCTATTCTCTTTAATTTTTTATCACCATAAATTGATTCTAATAATTTATGAACTTCAGTATTACCTAAAAGAATATCTGTTGTTCTTTTTTCATGTGAATAATTCGTTACCTTTTCAAAAGAGTGTGAAAAAGGTCCATGACCAATATCATGTAATAACATTGAACATAAAGCCATATCTTTATCATCTTTTGAAATATTAATATCATATGGTATAAGTTCTATTTCTAACTGACGAATAATCTTTGACATAACATGAAAAGCACCTACACTATGGCTTAATCTTTCATTGTTATCAAGTCCAGCATAATCATAGGCTGAAAATCCGTTTTGACTTATATTTTCAAGTCTTCTCATTTCTTTAGTAAGAATAATATCTTTAAATGGTGATTCTATAGTTATTCTACCATATATAGGATCGAAAACTGTCATTTTATCTCCATCAATTTCATATTTAAATCCCATTTAATATTTCCTCCTTGCTTTAATTGTTTCTATATTCTAACACCATTTTTTCTGTTTTGCAATTATTTTTTAAATATTGATTTCATTAATCCCCTGTCAATCATATCACTGAACACTTTGCTATAAATAATTAAAACTATTGGTCCAACAATCAAGCCTAAAACGCCAATTATTTTAAATCCAGCATACATTGCAATCAAAGTAAATAACGGGTGTATACCAATTTGACCGACTTACAATTCTAGGTTCTAAGAATTGTCTTGTACCTGTTATGATTATAAACAAAATAAAAATCCCTATGCCTAAACTATAATCACCATTAATAAAAGAGATAACTGACCATGGCACCATAACAGTTCCTGAACCTAAGATTGGAAGTGCATCAACAAAACCTATTCCTAAAGCAATTAATAAAGGATATGTTATATTTAATCCTATGAATTTAAAAACATATAAACCAATTAATGTAATTATAAACGCAATAATAACAAGTATTACCTCAGCTTTTAGATAACTCCCTAAAGACTTTGATATTTCATTAAAATAAAAACCTGTTCTCCTAATCCATTTTTTAGGAAAATGATGTTCTATTTCATCTAAAATAAATAATCTGTCAGTACATATAAAATATGTTGCTAAAATTGTAATAACTAGATAAATAAAAAAGGTTGGAATTTTGGCTATCAAATTTAATAAATAATTCAAAAAACTTTTTACATATCCTGTTCCAGTCCCAATCACTTCATTTGAAGAATTGACTATTATATCTCTTAATTCATCAGGAATTTGCAGTTTATTCATATCAAAACCATTAATAAAAGAATCAATGTTACTGCTAATAGTTTGAATATATTGGTTTAAATTAGACAATAACCTACTAGACTCTGTTACTGTAATAACAATCCCCCAACCAATAATTGCTAATAAGATTGAAAACACAATCACCAAAGCAACAACAGCACTCCTTTTCCTTGTTAGTTTAGTTTTCTTCATAATAAGCTGAATAAAAGGCTCCAAAATACTAGAAATCACAACAGCAATTAGAAAAGGCATAAAAAAAACAAAAAGTTTCATCATGATATAAATTCCTAGTAATGTTACTAAAAAAACTATAATTCTTTTAATAACTTTATTCCAATAACCAATATCAACAACCATCTTTTCTCCTTTTAAGCTTGGGGACAACTATGGTCGTTCCCAAACCCAAGCCCAAGGCCGTCCCCAAGTCTATTTTTTATTGACAATTTTTCGTTCTCCCCATGCAATCACAAATATTTTCAACAACTTGTCCTACACTATGACTTCCAATTTCACTATTATTAGCCAAATCACCCATAGTTAAAATACCAACAACCTTATTGTTATCAATAACTGGTAAACGTCTTACCTGATTAGCAGACATAATATCTTGAGCATCTTCAACTGACGAATCAGGAGAAGTTCTTAAAATATCAGTAGTCATTATATCAGAAACCTTTGTACTATTAGTATCTAAGCCATTAGAAACAGCTCTTAAAACAATATCTCTATCAGTAACAAATCCCAACAGTTCTCTTTTATCAGTACATACAGGAATTGAACCAACATGATTATCAGCCATAATTCTAGCAACAACCTTAATAGGAGTTTCCTTCGTAACAAAATAAACCTCATGACACATACATTCTTTAACTTTCATATTTAAAATCATCCTTTCAAATAAAATTTAAATTATTATTTGTAATTTTTTTCAAATTTATTCGAAAAATTGTAATTTTTAGACTTTTGGGGACGCGCACCGAATGCAACTTGAGCTACCAGCTCAAGTTGCATTCGGTGCGCGTCCCCAAAAGTCAAAAGTCATGTTAATATGTCAAATTTAATAAAACATCGGTCCATATTGTGGAGGCATATTGGGTCCTCCTGGTCCATCTTGCCAATTTGGATAAGGTGGCATCCCTGGATTTGGTCTCATTGGAGGTCTACCCGGTCTATTAGGTTGATGAGGAAATAGATTTCTAATAATTAAAATCTTTATTAAATCCATCAAAGCATCATTCCTACTTGAACGAACCTCCTCTTTTTTTGTACTACTAGAACTAGTAGATGTTCTAGTAGAATCAGCTTTCAAATCATCATTACTACGAACACCTGAGTATTGAATATAAACCTTATTAGCAATTTCTTCAATAACCTCTTTAGTAATTCTTGTGTTTTGATATTTAACACAATAACCTTCAATAATAGGATTAATCCTATGGTACACTTCAGGATATAAAGCCTCACAATCTATATCTTGATTTCTAAAACAATCATTATACATAGGATATGTACTATTTCCAAAACCATTGTTTAAGCCATCATATCCACAATTACAGTTTCCTCTCATATAATCATCATAACCATTATAATACATAAAAACCTCCTATATTTTTTATATATTATATGCAAAACATTTTGGAAATTGACAATTAATATTATTAATCTATGTAGAGGCGACCATTGGTCGTCCGTCTCCAAAGAACCACCCCTAGAAAATATAAATTCTAACATTTGTTGGCCACCCCCTATAATTTTTATTTAATCCTTGCAACACTCATTAATCTGTAGTATAATATTGTCAATGAAAAGTTGAAATTTTTCTTCTTTTTAGTGTTACTCGTAGGAACAATAGGCTTCAATAAAAGGAGGTTTTTTTATGAAACTCAAAGCATTCTTTGCGGTTTTAAAAAAAAGATTCAATATTAATTCATTTCTCAAAAGAATTACTCTAGTTTTGATTTTGTATTTTGCTATTTCAGGCGGAATACAAGCCTTTAATTATTTAAAAGGAAATACCTATCCAGAAGAAGATTACCGTAGTTTCCAGCAAATGGCTCAGGAACTTCAGATTGCTTATGACAAGTCAGACTATAGTATTGATGGCTATGATACTAAAATTGTTATTTCTACACCTGATAAAAATGATATAGAATATAACTTTTTAACGCAATCTATGACTACACTTCATGCCGCTAATGGAATAAAATTCGATAATCTCGGTTTGGTTCTTCTCACTTCTCTTATAATGGGAATTGTTGGCTGGTGTATTGGTAATGTTATAGGTATTATAGTAAATTTAGTTATTCTTATTTTTAAAGGATTAAAGAAAAAAATTGATAATTTTAAAGAAGAAATGAATCAAGAGATACAAAAAATGTAAAATCTCAAAAAAACTCCCTAGTTTTTCTAAGGAGTTTTTTTATCATCTCTTTTATCTTATTTTACAATTTTATTAACTAATGTCTTAAAAGTATCTCCTCTGTCATACGCATTTTTGAACATATCAAAACTTGCACTAGCAGGTGAGAATAATACTATATCACCAGGAGTTGAAATATCATTTGCAATAAGAACTGTCTCTTCAAGTGTAGAAGCTTCATAAATATTTAACACTTTTCCTTGATTATCTAATTCATCTTTAACTGCTTTAATAATCTTTCCTTTAGTTTGGCCAATTAAAATTAAAGCTTTAGCTTTCTCAACTATTGGCTTAGCAATTGGAGTATAATCTAGGTTTTTATCATATCCACCAGCAATTAAAATAACCTTTTTATCATAAGCATTTAATCCTGCAATAGTTCTAGTAGGACTTGAACTAGCAGAATCATTATACCATCTAACCTTCTTCTCTGACTCTTTTACAAGTTCTAATCTATGATGAACTCCTTTAAATGAAGTAATTACTTTACTAGCAAAACTTTCATCTACAAAACTACTTGTAGCAGCAATAGCAGCACATGCATTTTCCAAATTATGTACTCCTGGAACAATCATATTTCTTCCATCTAAAATATGTTTTCTCAAATTATTTTCACAATGCTTAACCATTTTCTCATCCACAATATAGCCATCATCTAATTTTGATTTACTACTAAAAAATACAACTTTTCCCTTAGCTTCTTTGGCATATTCTCTAGTTATTGGATAATCATAATTTAAAATTAAAACATCATCCTCTTTTTGAGATAAGAAAATTGCTTTTTTAGCTTCAATATATTCTTCATAATCTTTATGATAATCTAAATGATTTGGAGTTACATTAGTAACAACAGCAATATTAGGACTAATCTTCATATTCATAAGCTGAAAACTACTAAGTTCCAAAATAACAACATCATCTGGAGTCATTTCTTCAACTTTAGTAAATAAAGGAATTCCAATATTTCCACCTAAATAACATGGAATATCAGCTTTTTTCAATATTTCATAAATTAATGTAGTTGTTGTAGTTTTCCCTTCACTTCCAGTAACGCCGATAATCTTACCAGGAGCAAGTTCCATAACCATTTCAATTTCAGTTGTTACAATTGCACCTCTCTCAGCCTCTCTAACCAATTCAGGTGTAGTAGGAAGACAGCTTGGAGAACGGAAAATAATATCAAACCCTTGTAATTTTGATAAATAACCATCACCTAAAGAAAACTCCATTCCATAGTCAACAAGTTTATCCATTATGCTTTTATCAATTTTTTCAATTGTTCTTTTATCAAAAACTGTAACATTTGCTTTATATTTTCTTAAATAATCAATTAATGGAATATTACTAACCCCAAGGCCAATAACTGCAACATTTCTCCCTTTTAAATAATTATTAAATTCGTTCAACTTTTCATTTACAAAAGCCATCTATTAACTCCTCCTAATTCATATTGACTATATTAATTTTATGATTTTCTTTTAATAACGTTACAATCATATGATATTATACTACAAAAAAAAAATTTTTTCAATCATGAATATTTTTTATATAAAAAGCCAAAATATTAATATAAATTTTTATGGAGGTACATTAATTATGAAAAATAATGAAAAGAATAAAAATAAAAACAATAACAAGAATAACAGTAAGAATAACTCAAATAACAACTGTGAAAATAATTAATTAAAGGGCACACCGCGGTGTGCCCCTACATTATTTCGTAGCGGAGAACTACAGTTCTCCATTTTTATAAACAACTTCAGCCCTTTCCTCTACGAAATATCTTCTTTACTTAATCCAAATTTCTCATTCAAAACTTTCAAGAACTTTGCAGATAGTTTTAAATCCTCAACAATACCTGAAACATGCTCTTTGTCAAGATAATCAGCCAAAGCAGTAACCGCATTCTCAATCTCTTTTTCAGGTATTCCATATCTGATAATATCTGTTCTCGCTGAAATATCTAACTTATCTGAACAAATTTCTAGTAAATCCACCCTTTGTTTCTCAGGAACATTATACATAATAATATTTCTAATCTGATTAGAGTTTAGTTGATTATAAGAAACTCTCAAAGCCCCTGCAACATGAGTTGATGGAAGTGATGAAATAATATAACAAATATTACTAGAATTAATCTCACCACAGTATTTCTTTAAAGCATCAATACTTTCATCAGGAATCATCTTCATGATTATTGCAGCCTTAGAAAACGAATCTATTAAAGAATCATATTTATAAAGCATGTCCCCTCTCTCAGAAATCGGAATATATGTTTCAATAAGTTCACCTAAAGACGCAGGATCAAATCTATCAATACATTTTTCCAATGCAGCAACTCTTCTATCTGGAGCCATGTTGTTAAAAATCTCATAGATCTCGTATAAATCAATATTATCTTGGAATTCAGAAATTGCTTCAACCTTACTTAAATTATCTAATTTATTATTAATCAATTCAAACAAATCATAAGGCATCAAATAATTCTTAGCAATTTTCATTCCTTCAACTCTTCTTTTAATTGGAAGTCTTGAGATTAATGTTGAAATCTCCTCAGAAGTCAAAATATAACTTGAATTATTTAAAATCTCTATAATTTTATCAGGATTTCTCTCTTTCAAAGCAATCTGAGCTGTTTTATCAACATCAGGCCCAGGCATTAAAAGTTTCATTTTTCTTTTAAAAAATATATTCTTAATCCTCGAAAAAAACTTCATAATCAACTACCTCATTTAAATTTACCTATTTTATCAGATATAGTATATCATTTAAATAAGAAATATAGGATTACAAATATGTTAAGTTTTTATTATATATATATTACAACATAAAAAATGAAGCACTATGTGCTTCATTTTTTATTTATCCAAATACTTCTTCAAAAACTTTCCTGTGTATGAATCTTTATTTTTAACAATCTCCTCAGGTGTTCCTGTTGCAATAATAGTTCCACCAGCATCTCCACCCTCTGGGCCTAAATCAATAATATTATCAGCTGTTTTAATTAAATCTAAATTATGCTCTATAACAATTATAGTATTTCCAGTATCTACAAGTCTTTGCAGAATATCCACTAATCTACTAACGTCATCAATATGAAGACCTGTTGTAGGTTCATCTAAAATATATAAAGTTTTTCCAGTTGGTCTTTTAGAAAGTTCAGTAGCAAGTTTAACTCTTTGAGCCTCACCACCAGACAATGTTGTTGAAGGTTGTCCAAGTTTAATATACCCAAGACCTACATCATATAGAGTTTGAATCTTTTGCTTAATCTTTGGAATATTACTAAAAAACTCTAAAGCCTCTTCAACAGTCATATCAAGAATATCAGAAATACTCTTTCTCTTATATTTAACCTCTAAAGTTTCTCTATTATATCTCTTACCTTTACAAACCTCACAAGGAACATATATATCAGGAAGGAAATGCATTTCAATTTTTAATATACCATCACCCTGGCAAGCTTCACATCTACCGCCTTGCATATTAAAACTAAATCTTCCCTTTTCATATCCTCTCATCTTTGCTTCATTAGTTCCAGCAAAAATATCCCTAATGGTATCAAAAACACCAGTATAAGTTGCAGGATTTGAACGAGGAGTTCTACCAATTGGAGATTGGTCAATATTTATAATCTTATCAATATTCTCGATACCCTTGATTGTTTTACACTTTCCAGGTTTCTCACTAGCTTTATTTAACTCTCTAGCTAAATACTTAAATAAAATTTCATTAACCAATGTACTTTTTCCTGAACCTGAAACACCTGTAACACAGTTAAAAACTCCAAGTGGAAATTTAACATCAATATTTTTTAAATTATTTTCAGTTGCACCCTTTATCTCAATACAATTTCCGTTAGATTTTCTTCTTTTCTTTGGAACAGCTATTCCTTTTATGCCACTTAAATAATTACCTGTAATTGACTCAGGAACTTTCTTAATTTCTTCTGCAGTTCCTTGAGCAATAACTCTACCACCATGAACACCAGCACCAGGACCAATATCAATAATTTGGTCAGCCGCATACATAGTATCTTCATCATGTTCAACAACAATTAAAGTATTACCTAAATCCCTTAACTTTCTAAGAGTATCTAATAACTTATCATTATCCCTTTGATGAAGCCCTATACTTGGTTCATCTAAAATGTATAAAACACCAGTAAGACCAGAACCAATCTGAGTAGCTAATCTAATTCTCTGAGCCTCACCACCAGACAAAGTTCCACTACTTCTTGACAATGTAAGATACTCTAATCCAACATCAATCAAAAATTGTAATCTTTTCTCCAACTCTTTGAAAATCTGGTCAGCAATCATTCTATCTTTTTTATTTAAATTCAAATTCTCTAAAAATGACTTTATCTTATTTATAGGCATATCAGTAAGTTCATTAATATTTTTATTACCAACCTTAACAGCCAAACTCTCTTTTCTTAGTCTAGAACCATGGCAAGTATTGCAAGGACTATTACTCATATACATTTCATAAAAAGTCTTCATACCATTAGACTTAGTTTCTCTATAGCGTCTATCTAATGTTGGAATAACACCTTCAAATGGAGTACTAAATTTTCTTGTTCCACTAGCAGATGTAAACTCAAAATCAATAACATCATCACCAGTACCATATAAAATCTTATCTAAAAACTCACGAGGTAATTTTTTTATTGGTTTCTTAATATCAACGCCATAGTATTTTCCAATTGATTCAAAATACATTTTAGCCATTGTCTCGCCTTTTTTCATTGTACTTGATCCAAAAGCTTTTACCCCATCATATAAGGTTTTATTTTTATCTGGAATAATCAAATCCTCATCCATTTTCATTAAATATCCAATACCTGTACATTCAGGACAAGCGCCAAACGGATTATTAAATGAAAACATTCTTGGAGTTAGCTCTTCAAAGCTAATTCCACAATCAGGACATGCATAATTCTGACTAAATAATCTTTCTTCAACTCCATGAATATCAATAGTAACTAAATTATTTGCAAATTTTAAAGCAGTTTCAACAGATTCAGTAAGTCTATTTCTAATATCATTTTTAATAACAAGTCTATCTACAATAATATCGATATTATGTTTTTTATTTCTATCTAAATCAATGTCATCAGTAAGCTCATAAACATTTCCATCAACCCTAACACGAACAAATCCTTCTTTTTGGAAATCTTCTAAAAGCTTAACATATTCACCTTTTTTACCACGAATTACAGGAGCTAATACTTGAATTTTGGTTCCTTCTTCAAGTTCCATAATATTATCGATAATCTGATCAATAGTTTGCTTCTCAATCTTTCTACCACAATTAGGACAATAAGGAACACCAATTCTAGCATATAATAAACGAATATAATCATAAATTTCAGTAACAGTTCCAACCGTTGAACGAGGATTCTTTGAAGTTGTTTTTTGGTCAATTGAAATAGCAGGAGACAAACCTTCAATATTCTCAACATCAGGTTTTTCCATCATTCCCAAAAACTGTCTAGCATAAGAAGATAAACTTTCAACATATCTTCTCTGACCTTCAGCATAAATAGTATCAAAAGCCAAAGATGACTTACCAGAACCTGAAAGACCAGTTATAACAACAAGTTTATTTCTTGGAATTTCAATATCAATATTTTTTAAATTATGTTCTTTTGCACCTTTAATTATTATATTATCGTTCATTAATTGCTCCCCTTTCATTTTAAACAGTTGATATTATATCATAAATATTTATAAATGAATAGATAAAAAAAGAAAAATTATCACAAAGTGACAATTTTTCTTTTTTTATACTTCTTGAACTATAAATATATTTATAAATCATTATTAATATGTTTATAAATTTCTTGCATTATGAAACCTAACATTAAATTATGATTGGATAAGTCGACATGTTCCTTTATATCATAATAATCTATATATTCTAAAATTACATTTTTATTTCTTTTAAATAAATTTCTAAAAATGTAATATTTTTATAAATCTATACAGTTAATTTTATTTAACCCTTTTATATATTAAAAAAGCCTGTGAAATTATTACACAGGCTTTTTTAAAAAATATAAACAAATATTCTTTTAACTTTTATAACCAATCAAACAAACTTATTTTGCATAAAAGAGCCCATAAATCAGAGGCTTGGTATCCAGTAGTTAATTGATGTTTATTATTAGAATAATATTCAAATCTTAACCACCTTAAAAAATCCTTTTTTACGAGTTTTCCTTCTCTGAAAATGTCTTCCGTGTACTTTTCGAGAAGTGTATAGTCTACCGAAGATATCCGCACCCTGTTTACCATGTCTTTTTCAACAAGGACTTCAAAAATGCATCTTGCCATTTTGTATAAATCTGTATTACATTCTGCTTTATACAAAACTCTTGCTTTTTTGTATCCTTCTTCAAGTATATCCAGCTTTTGATTCATAGATAAACTCTCATATAATGGATAATGCTTATTTAAATTAGCATATATCATCGACAGATTAACAGCATCTTCTCCAAACATGTAAGTAAGGCCTTCTGAATGAAGTTTATCAAAAAACATTCCAAGCCATTTTGATTTACTTCTTGGCAAATTCATTTGCTCGAAAATCTCTTTAAATTTGTCAACAAAAAGTTCCGTTATATCGCTTTTTTTCAGTTTCATCATGTAATTTAAATCTTCATAATAAACTTCATATTTTACTTTACTAGGATTTTTAAAAAACTCGAGAGCTGAATTAGGGACTGCTTTAATAATAGACCTTTCAGTTAAATTTGCCTCATCAACATCAACATTGCAAATCAGTTCATTTTTTTTAAAAACGAATTTGCTTATAATAATCCGAACTGCTGTTGGATATGAGTTAATTGAAATAACTGTGTTTTTGGCCATATATTTGTTGCCTTTTTTCTCCCCTAATAAATACACTAAAACCTTTTTTTGAACAATAATTTCTCCATTCTTACCTTTACTTACTTTTATTTTTTCATCATCGCCAACTGATTTTGCCATTAGTTTTCTTAATATTTCAGAAAACATGGAAGCAAATAAAGAATCCTTCTCGCATTTACTTAATAGGTTAAATTCATGCAATTGAAAGTTTTTTCCGGTTTCAACAACTTTTTCAAGGTATTCAATTCCTTGATCGTTAATTTTAATTTTTAACTCTTTCATTTTTATCACTCCTTTTTTAGCCCTTTTTTTAATGTTACTTGATAAAATCGTTGTTGAAAGTTACAATATTTAATTTAAACAAATAAATTATACACTACTTTACATAAGAAGTCAACTTGTATGTTTCTATTTATTTTTTAACTCATGTTTTCTAATTCTTTTATTTTATCTCTCAATTCAGCAGCTTTTTCAAATTCCATTTTTGAAGCTGCTTCAAGCATCTCATCTGTTAATTTTCCAATAATATCTTCAACTGTTTCATCTTTATCAATATTGTACTTAGCAGAGATATCTTCAACAATAGTTGCTTTTATTGTATCTCTTACTGACTTTTGAATTGTTTGTGGTGTTATTCCATGTTCTTTATTATATTCCTCTTGAATTTTTCTTCTTCTATTAGTTTCTGTAATTGCTTTTTCCATTGACTCAGTTAGTTCGTCTGCATACATAATAACCTTGCCTTCAGTATTTCTAGCAGCACGTCCAATTGTTTGAATTAATGAACGTTCTGAACGAAGAAATCCTTCTTTATCAGCATCTAAAATTGCAACAAGTGAAACTTCAGGAATATCTAAACCTTCTCTTAAAAGATTGATTCCAACCAATACATCAAATTCACCAATACGTAGATCTCTTATAATTTCCATTCTCTCTAATGCTTTGATATCTGAATGCATATATCTTACTCTAATTCCTGCATTTCTTAAATATGAAGTCAAATCTTCAGCCATTTTTTTAGTTAGAGTTGTTACTAATACTCTTTCTTTCTTTTCAACTCTTTCATGAATTTGTTCAATTAAATCATCAACTTGATTCTCAATTGGTTTAACTTCAATCTTAGGATCTAAAAGACCAGTAGGTCTAATTATTTGTTCTACAACATTATCTTTAGAATGTTCTTTTTCATAATCTGCTGGTGTTGCACTAACAAAAACACATTGATTTATTCTTTCTTCAAATTCCTCAAATTTAAGAGGTCTATTATCAAAAGCTGATGGAAGCCTAAATCCATAGTTAACTAATGACTCTTTTCTTGCTCTATCGCCATTATACATTGCTCTTACTTGAGGAATAGTAGCATGTGATTCATCGATTAAGAGTAAGAAATCATCTGGGAAATAATCAAATAATGTGTAAGGAGGACTGCCAGCAGGTCTACCACTTATATGTCTTGAATAGTTTTCTATCCCTTGACAGAAACCAGTTTCTTTTAACATTTCAATATCAAAATTAGTTCTCTCCTCTATTCTTTGGGCTTCAATTAGTTTCTTGTTTTCTGTAAAATATTTTACTCTCTCCTCCATCTCTTCTTCTATTGTAACTAAAGCTTTTTCAAGCTTATCTTTGCTTGTAACATAGTGAGAATTCGGGAATATCATAACATGACTACGAGTTCCTATTGGTTTACCAGTTAAAGGATTAATCTCAGAAATTTTTTCAATTTCATCTCCCCAAAACTCAACTCTAACAGCACTCTCTTCTTGGTTAGATGGATATATTTCAAGAATATCACCTTTTGCCCTAAAATTACCTCTTTTAAAATCCATTTCATTTCTTGTATATTGCATATTAATAAGCTTTTTCATAATTTTATTTCTAGATTGCTCCATTCCAGGTCTTAGTGAAACTATCATATTCTCATAATCAATAGGATCACCTAAACCATAGATACATGAAACAGAAGCAACAACAATAACATCTTTTGTTTCAAAAAGAGAAGCTGTTGCAGAATGACGAAGCTTATCTATTTCATCATTAATAGAAGCATCTTTCTCAATGTAAGTATCTGATGAAGCTATATATGCTTCTGGTTGATAGTAATCATAATAAGATACAAAATATTCAACTCTATTATTAGGAAAAAATTCTTTAAACTCTGAATATAACTGACCAGCTAATGTTTTATTATGAGCTAATACTAAAGTTGGTTTTTGAACAGTTTGAATAATATTAGCCATAGTAAAAGTTTTTCCAGAACCAGTTACACCAAGCAAAGTCTGAAATTTCTTTCCTTCTTTTATTCCATTACTTAAATATTCAATAGCCTTTGGCTGATCACCAGTAGGCTTATACTCTGATTGTAAATCAAACATATTTTTAGCCCCCAAAAATATTAATTCTGATTAATTATTTTATCATGATAAATAAAAAAACACAAGGTATTTTAAACCTTGTGTTTGTATTTTCTTATTACCAACCTGTTCCGAAATTTTCAATTGTATATTTTGTATTATCATTTTTGTCTTGTACTAATATACCTAATCTTGAAATTTCTTTAACCCATCCAGATTTTTCATCATATTCACCATTTGGAACAGTGAATTCAATTATATCAGCATTTGCCGCTGGTTTTAATTCAATATCTACTTCAAAAGCAACTTTGTTTGATCCAAGATTCATTTCTTTTAAAGCAGGTACTTTTTCTTCTTCTTCAGCTGTGTAAATTTTTGTAACATTTATTTTCGAATCAGATAGTTTACTTCCATAGTTTTTTTCTAATAATTCTTTAACAGCTAATTTTATTTGATATTCTGCTTCTTCTTGATTATCTTTTATTGAAATGTTACTTCCAGCAGTTCCTTTTTGTTCACTTTTTTTAGTATTAGAAGAATCAGTACTTGAATTATTCTTTGGTTTTGAAGAAATTCTTTTATATAATGTATCATCACCTAATGAATCTATAACATTTAATGTATCACCATCAATTTTGTATTCTGTATCAAAAGATACTGTATTTCCTGTATATAGTATTGAAATCTTGTCTCCATCTGTTTTATATGTGAATTCCATAATCGTACCAGCCGCATCATATTCACCTGTTCCATCTTCATTAAATGTATAGATAAATGAAAGTCCATAATCATTATTTTCCCAATATCCAACAATTGAGTTACTATCTTTTTTATCTTCTGAGCTTTTATCAGTTTTATCTTTATAAACTTTGTAGCCAATAAATCCTCCTGCAGCTAATAAAGCTACAACTAAAACACCTATTATTATTTTTTTCATTTTCATCTCTCCCTTCTTTATATTTTTATATCATATAAAAATTCTTTAATCAATATATTTTTAAATATATTATAGAATAAACGGATCAAGTTTCGTAGCGGACAACTATAGTGGTCCATAACATATTCAATGAAAAGAGAGCTAGAAATCTAGCTCTCTTTTTTGATACTATTTAATTATTGTAAGTGCAGTCCTTCATACGTTTCAGGACTTAAGTTCTCAAGGGTGTCAATTACAACCAAACAATCAGGTTTAACATGCTGAACAACTTCTTTCATATATTCTTCAGGAATTGCAACACATCCGCCTGTATATGGCTTCATGGCACCTAAACAATGTAAGAAGATTGCATTACCTAAACCAGGTGTGCGTTCTTTATTATAGTTTATATTAAGGCAGTACTGATACTCCTTTTTATAATCTACGATATGCTCGCTCTCAAGGTCAAGATCAGGATAGTCCTCAATAGAGACAAATCTGTTATACAGTTCTGGTCTCATGTCGCAGGACCAATACATTTTATCGTCAACCTTAGTATAATTAAATCCAGTGCATCCCGGGTCATCAGCGATACCGAAAGCTGTGTCAAAATGATATTCACCAACAGGTGTTTTATAGTCACCTTCTTTGGTTTTTCCAAGACCATTTTTTCCGATAAAACCAGGTGTTGAAATAATTTCTTTCCAGCCGTCGTCTGTTTTTTCGTGCATTGATATATAAGCTGTAGAACCTCTTACCGCTGCAATAACAAAAATTTGGTTAACCTGCTTTTCTTCTGCAAGTTTTTGAACCCATTCAGGAGAAGAGTTTTTGGTTACTAATTTGTAATTTAAATACTCTTCAAGAGTCCAGCCTTTTTCTGTTATCTCTTTCGCAATTTCCGGGTTATCAATATATCGGAAATGCCAAGGCTCATAGCCGTATCCTGTTACTTCTTCTCTTCCAGGCAAATACCTGAGAATAAAGCCATAATCTGCAAGCTTTGCATGCACTTTTGCAAAAATATCTTTTTCAGCAATCATATCATCGTTTTCATCAATAATTACACCATCTTTAACAAGACAAACATCAATTGCAAGTCCTGTATGGTGTTCACTGAATCCTGGAACAGCTACATATTTTTTTACATAGTCTATTCCATATTCTTCAGTGAAGCGTTGCCAAAGATCCTCCTGAGCTGCAACTGAACGATATACACTGTCAAGTTCGATGTCAACACCGTCGTTTTCAAGCACATCTTTTTGCAATTCTCTGAATTTCTCAAGAGCTTTCTTTTCGACGTAGATTTTTTTACCACTTGCATTTACTGTTTCTTCAAGCTCAACATTTGATTCCCAATTTTCGGGAAGTTCATTTTGCTTGTTAACTAATGCAAGATAGTTGATCTCATCTTTTTCAGTCTTTTCTGCCGCATAAGTTGCAAAGCACATAGAAATACTTAAAAATCCTGAAATAATAATACCTATAGTTTTTCTCATATTTAATCACTCCTCATCTTGTCTTTAAAAAACTACATTTACTTGGTACCAAGTATGGTTTATCCCGTATTGGATAAAAAACTTTATCCTGCCTCCTTGATGCTTTTGCCATAGATTTTTTCACCCTTTCTACTTAATTTAATGGCATACAATAATTTTTCAATGTACCAAACATATAATAATTTTATGTCCGTTTTTCTATTATATCACTAAAATGCGCAAAAATCAAACTTTATTATTATTTAAAAGAGTGACTTTGTCCCATGGAGAACTCTAGTTCTCCTCTACGAAATCACTTCAAAACCATTCGTAGCGGACAACTATAGTTGTCCATAACATATTCAATGAAAAGAGAGCTAGAAAACTAGCTCTCTCTTCCATCAGCTTAAGTCCTCATCGCTGAATCCTGTACTCTGCTTAGAACATCATATGTCCATTGGCTAGAACAGTAAGTTGGGCCAATATGTTTTAAGTCTGGTCCATGATAGTATTTTCCAGATGAGCTTATGTAATTGTTTTTCATAAAACTAACCCATCCATAAATACCTTCACGTTCTGAACCATACCTCATTCCAAGTGTTCCATAATAATTGTATGAAACACCATGGGCAGCCCAGCCACCTTCCCATGAACTAACACCAAGAAAAGCAAATTCATTAAAACCTACTTCTTGGCATGTTTCCCAAATGTATTCGCAATTACGTTTGTAAAAGCCATTTGGATCATGACGAGATGGCATACCTTTGATATAGGCAATGAAGTCTTCTCTCGAGATGCCGGAAGGACTATTAAGGTCTGTGTTGGAATATAAACTGTTGGCATATGCCTTAGCAGTATTATAATCTGTCATAGGAGCGATTTCATCTACTGACTTTTCACATACTTCTTCAACCTGTGTTTCGTCTGTAGAATCTGTATTATCTTCTGCATTTTCTGCTTCTTCTAATACTTTTTCGTCCTCACTTACCTTCGTTTCAACGTTTTCTTCACTTTGGTCTGACTCATTCTCTACGAAATCATCGACTTTTTCTTGATCATGCTTAAGTATGTATTCATTGTACTCTTCTGATAAACCAAGTCTTTCTGCTGTTTCTATAGCAAAACTTGAATTTTTCATTTTTTCAACATACTCATCATCAAATATTGATGCATGAACATTAACTGCAAACATCATTGTTACAGCCGTAAAAAGAAAAACGCCTACTCCTTTCCTAGCCTTCCGGCTAATACTCCCTGCTGATGTGTCTGTTGTGTTCATTTCGAACCAACACTCCTTTCTTGTAAGACTCATATTATAGAGTCCTCTAATAAAAAATTAGTATGCAATTTTAGCATACTAATTTTTATTATAACATATTATTTTGTTTTTTACAAATCGATTGTAAGCTCATCTCTCGAAACTGTAGTTTGTTCACCTGTTTCCATATTTTTCAAAGTAACTGTATTGTTTTTTATTTCTTCTTCTCCAATTACAATAACATAAGGTATTTTTAATTTATCAGCATATTTAAATTTGTTTTTAATTTTCTTGTTTTGCATAAATACCTCTGTTGGAATTCCTTTATTTCTAAGTTCTGTAGCAACTTTTATACATTCATCTATATTTTCATCCATAGATACTACTAAAACTTTTGCAACAGATTTCTTACCCATTTCAATTAAATCTAATTCTTTTAATTGATCGAATAACCTTGTTATTCCAATAGAAATACCAACACCTTGGAAATTATTATCACAATAAGATTCTGTTAAGTGTTCATATCTTCCTCCAGAACAAATACTTCCTAGTTGTCTATAATTATTTAAAAATGTTTCATATACTGTTCCTGTATAATAATCTAGTCCTCTAGCAATACTTAAATCAAGTTCAAGATTTTTCTCAGGAATTCCAAATAAAATAGCATATTTGATTAAGTCTTTTATTTGCTCAATACCTAAATTAAATAATTCATTTTCAATACCTAATTGACTTAATTTAGATATCTTATCTTCATTAGTACCACTAATCTTAATAAAATCAATTATTCTATCAATTTTATCATTACTAATGTCTAATTTTCCAAGTTCAGTTTTTACGCTTTCAACTCCAATTTTGTCAATCTTGTCAATTATTCTTAAAATATCAGTTATTTTCTCACTTAGGTCTAGCTCTTCAAAAAATCCATTAAGTATTTTTCTATTATTTACATGTATCGTAAAATCTTTAAATCCAAGTTCTGTAAATAATTTATAAATAATACTTGGCATTTCTGCATCATAAGAGATATCTAATTCTCCTTCTCCTATAACATCTATATCGCATTGGTAAAATTCTCTAAAACGTCCTTTTTGAGGTCTTTCACCTCTATATACTTTTCCTATTTGATATCTTCTAAATGGAAAAGTAAGTTCATTTTTATGAATAGAAACATATTTTGCTAAAGGAACTGTTAAGTCAAATCTTAAAACTAAATCATTTTCACCTTTATTAAATCTGTAAATTTGTTTCTCTGTTTCACCACCAGCTTTTGCAAGCAAAACATCAGCTGACTCAATAATAGGTGTATCTAAAGGAAGAAATCCATATTTTTCATATGTACTTCTTATTTTATCAATCATATAATTAAATTTAATTTGTTCATCTGGAAGAAGTTCCATAAACCCAGGAAGGGTTTTAGGTTGAACTTTGTAATTTTTATTTTCCATCTTTCTTTCACTCCTTTTGAAAACTTTATTGTATTCTATAAATAATATCTTAACATATAATTATATTAATATCAATTATTAATTTAAAAAAGTGCCTAAAAATTAGGCACTTTTTTCTTTTACTTAACAGTAATAATACATTTCTACAATTAAGCAAAAGTATGGTAATTTACTTTCCTTTTTTAACTTTTTTTACTGATTCATAAAACGCCAAATTATCATTGCTGCCTCAGCTCTCGTAACACTACTTCCAGGGTCAAGAGTGTTGTCTACACGTCCCTTGATTAATCCCTTTGTATAAGCCCATTTCATAGGTTTAACAGCATACTCTGATATTTCATTAAAATCGGAAAAACTGCTTATTTCCTCATCAAATTCGATATCTACATTTTGGTAGCTGTCATACCTTGAAAAACGGTAAAGGAATGATACTAACTGCTCACGGCTTATTGATTCATTAGGCTCAAATTTGTCTATACTTGAACCGTCAATAAGACCTCTTGCATAACCCCATGTTACAGGATCAAAGTAGTATTTTTCCTCATCAAGATCTGAGAATGTTGTTTTGGTGTCAGCTGCTTTGTTATCTGTCATCCTGTAAAGGATTGAAATGAACATTCCTCTTGAGACTTCGTCATTAGGAGAAAAAAGTCCATCTGGTGTTCCCACCATAAGCTCCTTTTCAGTAACAAATTTTACAGCATTTGCATACCACGAACCAGCTTCAACATCTTCAAAACCAGTATCTTCACTCATTTTCACAAGTGATTCATAATCAGATCTTTCAGATTTTTTCTCCTCCTCCTGTTTCTCTTGCTTTTCAGAATCAGGATTATAGATATTAGGTACAGCCATCACAATCTGTGATATAAACAATACCGATACTACAGTTACAATAAGGTTTCTTATAAGTTTTATTGTCTTCATTTTTTGCTCCTTTTTCTAACTGTAAATTACCATATTTTGTTCTATACAGAACTTTTATTATTATACAATATTTTATATATTATGTCAATTAGAACCTTGTATTACTTGCTTTTATTATGTTTCCATGTTATAATAATAGTGCTGTGCGTAGCGTTTATTGTTCAAGATGAACGTACTTTAGATATTGTAAAGAGTTTTTTGGAATCAGTACCATATATCGGCTACTTCAAAGAGAAAGAAGGTATATTATTAGTTAAGTAAGAAAAAGCCCCCGTCCAGATTGTTAATCTGAACGGGGTTCTCTTTTTATGAAAAATCAACAACATCGATCAATTTGTCAAGAAATTCCTGTTCCTCTGGAACGCCTTTTGCTTTTCTTGAAGCAGCAACAATTGGCATCCATCTTTGAATTAAAGACTTTTCTATTTCACTTTTTTGTGTAAAAATTTCTAAATATTTTTCAGCTAGCTCAGCTTTCCCTGCCATAATTAATTCCATATATGTGTTAGCAGCATCAGCAGAAGAAGTTCCTTGAGTTACGTGAGACCAGTCAATTACAGAATATGAACCATCTTTTCTAATAATTACATTACTAGGAACAAAATCTCCATGACATAGTTTAGTATGGTCTTTCATTCCATCTAATCTTTCTAATAACTCATATCTAGCATTATCAGTTAATCCCTCTAATGAATTAATCTTTCTTTTATACTTCTCTTTTAATCTGTTTAATAATGGAACTTTTTTTGATAAGATATCTAATTGTATTTCAACAAACCTATTTAAGTATTCATCTGTCTTTTCAGGATTTTCTTCTATTAATTCACCAATAGTTTTACCCTCTACATATTCAGAAACTAAAGCCCATTTATTCTCTACTTTACTAACTTCAAGAAGTCTAGGAATATTTAAATCTGTACCTTCTTCTACTCTTGCTTGATTTAAGGCTTCGTTTAGGATATCTGCTTTTGAATAATTTTCTACAAATAGTTTAATTGTTTTATCTCCATCTCTATAAACTGTTTTTGTTTTTCTTACAGCAATTGGATTATCTAAATTTAATAACATTATTCATTTCCTCCTTCTCCATAATAAGCTTTCAAATATAAATCTTTAAGCTCACTAATTAATGGATATCTAGGGTTTGAACCTGTACATTGATCATTAAATGCATCTTCTGACATTTGGTCTAAACTATCTAAGAACACTTTTTCATCAACGCCATAATCTCTTATTGTCTTTTTAATTCCAATTTTTTCTTTTAAATCTTCAATTGCTCTTATTAAATTTTCTAAACTTTCCTCATCTGTATTTCCTCCAAATCCTAAAGCTTCAGATATTTCAGCATATCTTCTTAATGTGTTTGGATGATCATATTGTGGAAATGTTCCCATTTTAGTTGGAACAGGTTCTGCGTTATACCTCATAACATCACAAATAACTAAAGCATTTGCTATACCATGAGGAATGTGGTGATAAGCACCTAATTTATGTGCAAGTGAATGTGAAATTCCTAAGAATGCATTTGCAAAAGCCATACCAGCCATTGTAGCTGCATTAGCCATTTTCTCTCTTGCTTCTGGATCTTCTGCACCTTTTTCATAAGCTCTTGGTAAATATTTAAAAATAATCTTTAAACTTTCAATTGCTAATCCATCAGTATATTCAGTAGCCATCATTGATGCATAAGCTTCCAAAGCATGTGTTACAGCGTCAATTCCAGATGCAGATGTTAAACCTTTTGGTGCATTCATCATCATATTAGCGTCAACAATTGCCATTTTAGGTAATAATTCATAATCAGCTAAAGGATATTTTGTTCCAGTTCTTTGGTCAGTAATAACTGCAAATGGAGTAACTTCTGATCCAGTACCAGCAGATGTTGGAACAGCTATAAAATAAGCCTTTTCGCCCATCTTAGGGAATGTATAAACTCTTTTTCTTATATCCATAAATGTCATTGCCATATCTAAGAAATCAGCTTCTGGATGTTCATATAATACCCACATTATCTTTCCAGCATCCATTGCTGAACCACCACCAACAGCAATAATTGCATCTGGCTTAAATGATCTCATAGCTTCAGCACCTTCTTCAGCACTTGCTAAGCTAGGATCTGGTGCAACATTTGAAAATGTTGTATGTTCTATTCCAAGTTCATCTAATTTATCTGTAATTACTTTTGTATAACCATTTTCATAAAGAAAACTATCTGTTACTATAAATACTCTTTTCTTATCTAATACATATTTTAATTCTTCTAAGGCTACAGGTAAGCAACCTCTTTTAACATATACCTTTTCAGGGCTTCTAAACCAAAGCATATTTTCTCTCCTTTCAGCTACTGTTTTAATATTTAATAAATGTTTAATCCCTACATTTTCTGAAACTGAATTTCCTCCCCAAGAACCACATCCAAGTGTAAGTGATGGAGTTAATTTAAAGTTATAAATATCTCCTATTCCACCTTGAGATGAAGGTGTATTTATTAGAACTCTACCTGTTCTCATGGTTGAATAGAATTTTTCAATTTTTTCTTTTTCTGTATAAGTATTAATATATAGTGATGAAGTATGTCCTAAACCACCATCATCAATTAGTTTGCATGCCTTTGTAACTGCTTCATCAAAATCTTTTGCTTTATACATTGCTAGAACTGGAGATAATTTTTCATGAGCGAATTCTTCTGAAAGTTCAACTGATTCTACCTCTCCAATTAATATTTTTGTACTTTCTGGAACATCTACATCAGCAAGTTTTGCTATTGTATGAGCTTTTTGTCCAACTATTTTTGCATTTAAAGAATCGTTTATTATAATAGTTTTACGAACTTTATCTATTTCATCTTCTTTTAAGAAATAACATCCTCGTTTTTCAAATTCATTTCTAACTTCATTATATATTTTTTCTGGAACTATAACAGATTGTTCAGATGCACAAATCATTCCATTATCGAAAGTTTTTGAATGAATAATTGAATTAACAGCTAAAATTATATTTGCAGTTTCATCTATTACTGCTGGTGTATTTCCTGCTCCTACACCTAATGCTGGCTTTCCACTTGAATAAGCAGATTTAACCATTCCTGGTCCACCAGTAGCTAAAATAGTATCAGCTGATTGCATTAACATATTTGTCATATCTAATGAAGGAACATCAATCCATCCAATAATTCCTTCAGGTGCACCAGCTTTAACAGCAGCTTCTAATACAACCTTTGCCGCTTCTATAGTAGACCTTTTAGCCCTTGGATGAGGACTAATTATTATTCCATTCCTTGTTTTTAATGATATTAAAGTCTTAAAAATTGCTGTTGATGTTGGATTTGTAGTTGGAATAACTGCAGCAATTAATCCAATAGGTTCAGCAACCTTTTTAATTCCATATACAGGGTCATCTTCAATAACCCCACATGTTTTATCATTTTTATATTTATTATAAATATATTCTGATGCGTAATTATTTTTTATTACTTTATCTTCAACAACACCCATACCAGTTTCTTCAACTGCAAGTTTTGCAAGTGGAATTCTAGCATGATTTGCAGCAATTGCAGCTGCTAAAAATATTTTGTCAACTTCTTCTTGAGAATATTTAGCAAATTTAGCCTGAGCTTTTTTTACCTCTTTAATCTTCTCCTCAAGAGTCTCTAAGCTGTCAACCAGCTTAACCTCATTTTCCAATTAGAATCACCCCTTCTGTTTTTTAATTTATTATACACAAGTAAAAATATCACTATTCAATAAAAAAATCAATAGCAAAAATGGTGAGCTTTTTATTCTTTTTCTTACTATTGCATAAAAAAATGTAAAGTGCTAAGCACTTTACATTTTTAATACATTTTTTTACTACTCATCTCTTTAAACTCATCAAAAATTCTTTTAGCCTCTTTACTCTCAATATGAGTAATGTTCAACATCTCATTATTTCCTTTTATAAACTCATAAATATCATCATCTTTAAAACCAATATCAGCAGTATCTTTTCTAGTATTAGCAAAATACACCTCTTTAATATTAGCCCAAATAATTGCAGACAAACACATAGGACAAGGCTCAGCACTAGTATACAAAGTGCAACCTGACAAATCATGAGTACCAAGAATTTGACAAGCCTTTCTAATAGCATTAACCTCACCATGAGCAGTAGGATCTTTTGTTTCCATAACAGTATTATGAGCACTACAAATCACTTTTCCATCCTTAACAATTGCCGCACCAAAAGGCCCACCTTTTGTATAATCATTAGATTTATTAAATTCCGATTCTTTAATAGCCTCATTCATAGCACTTTCATCAAACATAAAAACCTCCTTAATAATACTCCAAATCCTAGTAATTGAAATATAGAATTTTGAAGCGTGGCAAGGTGTTTCTCAATTTTCGTAAGAAAATTGTGGAATAGCAGAGCGTCCGAAGCCTAAGCTGAAAAATTACTATATTTCAATTGTTCAAAGTAAATTATATATTTCAAACTTTTAAAATCAGGACAACCAATGGTCGCCCCTACAAATTATCTATCCAAGCACTCATCAAGCTCATGAATAATCTTTTCTTTATCCATATCCTTACCAATAAAAACAAGTTTGATGATTCTATCCCCTGTCTCCTCATTCCAGTCCTTTAACAACTCAGGATTCTGTCTAAACACCTCTTGCTTTTGCTCCTCTGGTAAAGCATCTAACCAATAACCATTCTCAGATAAAGTAAACTGAGTTCCAGCTTGCTCAAAAACATAAGCCATTTCATTATCATTACTTACCCAAACAATACCCTTACATCTAATAATATTTTTAGTCCATTTAAAATTAACAAACTCTTCAAACTTCTTTTGATTAAACGGAGCTCTTCTAAAATATACAAATGTTGAAATTCCATATTCTTCAGTTTCTCCTCCATCATGGTGGTGATGGTGATGATGATGCCCATGATGTTCGTCCTCTTCCTCATCTTCGTCATGATGGTGATTATGATGATCATGATCGTGATCTTCATCTTCATCATCATGGTGATCATGTTCATGTTCATCCTCTTCATCTTCTTTCATAAGCTCAGCAGCCCATCCAGCTGACATAGAAGCTTTCTCAAAATCAAAACTATTTGTATCCATGATATCGCTTATTTCAACTTTACCATAGTTCGTCTCAATAATTTTTGCAGAAGGTTGAAGATTTTTAATAACAGCTTTAACTTCAGCTAATTCTTCTGGTTTAACCTCATCAACTTTGTTGATTATTATTGTATTACAAAATTCAATTTGTTGAATTAAAAGATTTTCAATATCATCTTCATCTAGATTCTTTTTCTGTAAATCTCTACCTGAACCAAATTCTTCAACTAATCTTAAAGCATCTACAACAGTTACAACATTATCAAGTCTACAAATCTTAGGTATTCCATATTGAACACTATCTTCTGACAATACTGTTAAAGTTTGAGCTATTGGAATAGGTTCACATATTCCACTTGCTTCAATTAATATATAATCAAATTTATTCATTTTGATTAATTCAACAATTTGTTTCATTAAATCTACTTTTAATGTACAACAAATACATCCATTAGAAAGTGGAACTAGATCACTATCTTTTTCATTTACTATACCGCCCTTTTGAATAAGCTCAGCATCAATATTAACTTCACCTATATCATTTACAATAACTGCAACTTTATATCCTTCTTGATTATTTAATACATAATTTATTAGAGTTGTTTTTCCAGCTCCTAGATAACCTGTTAATAATGTAATTGGAACTACTTTATTCATTTTTTTATTCCTCCTTTAATTTATCGATAATATTTTATCACATTTTTCTTGAAATTCAATCATTTTTTATTTATAATTGTCTTATTAAGATATTTTTAGAGGTAAAAAAATGGAACATTGGAGTGTTGATGATTATAAAAACTATACAGAAGGTAAAAATAGAAAGTCAAAATATAGAGCTAATAAAGTATCAATAGATGGACATACTTTTGATAGTCAAAAAGAAGCTGATTATTATTCAGAACTAAAACTTCGTCTTCAAGCTAAAGAAATAAGCGGATTTTGTTTACAACCAACCTTTATTTTAGCTCCAAAATTAAAATATAAAGCTGATTTTATTATTTTTCATAAAGACAACTCTACTGAAGTTGTTGATATTAAAGGTTTTAGAACAAAAGAATATATCGCTAAGAAAAAAGTATTTGAAGATAAATATAATTTAAAAATTACTGAACTTTAGTATGGACTTTTTTTATATTTAAATATATAATTATATTGTTTAGGAGGAATATTATTATGTCAAAAATTTCAAAAATTCTTTTATTATTTTTTATACTATCTTTAATATTTGTACATGCAATTTACGCTGCTAATGAAACAAATACTAATTCTAATGCTAATACTAATACTAATACAAATGCTAATTCAAATAGTAATAGTAATACAAACACTAATTCAAATTCTAATAGCAATTCAAATTCTAATGATGTTGAAGAAGAAGAAATTGAAGATGAAGACGAAGATGAAACAACAAACACTACTTCAAATACAACAACTAAAACGACTTCTTCAAATGCTAAATCAACTTCTGGAACATCTACAACAACTACTTCAAATTCAGATTCAAATTCTGGATTAGATTTTTCAAATATACTTAATATATTTTTAATAGTAATTGGTGTTCTTATTGTTTTATTAGCAATAGCAATTTTAATAAGATTAAAAAATTAAAATTCGGTTTATCCGAATTTTTTTTGTATATTTTTTTATAATTTACCAATAATAAAATTAGATTTCTAAAATTTTAGGAGGTAAATTATGAAAAAGAAATTATTAATAATTAGTTTAATTAGTATTATTTCAATAATTATTTCTACTTATACATTTGCAGAGAATAATGATAATAATACTATGGGCGAAGAATTTAGAGATTCAGCAGAAAAAGTTGGTAATACAATTGAAGATGCTGGTGATTCTGTAAAAAATGGTGTTGAAAACGCTGGTGAAGCAGCTGGAGATGTTATGGAAGGTGCAGGTAATGCTGCTGGAAATATGGTTAATAGTGCTGGAAATACTGTTAATTCTATGATGAATAGTAATTCAAATGTTACTAATAATGTTACAAATGATACTATGAATACTACAAACACTGCTAATACAGCTAATGATGGATATAACACTGCTAGAACAACTACTGAAGATACTACAACAGGATTTATGGATACAGCTAATACATGGATGTGGATTACACTTGCAATAATTGCTGTTGTTATTATTGGCCTTGTTTGGTATTATGCAGCTCAAATGAATAATAGTGATCATTCAGGCAGACATTAAACTTATTAAAGGGCGGGCATGGAAACCCGCCCCTACATTATTTACATTAAATTCTTTTTATGTTATAATTTTATTAATATTTAAAATAAAGAGGTTACATATGAATAATAAATTAATTGCAAAAAATCCAAATGCACGACATAACTATGATATCAAAGAAACAATCGAAGCAGGAATAGTATTAACAGGAACAGAAATAAAATCAATACGTTCTGGTAAAGCAAATTTAAAAGATAGTTATGCAAATATAAAAAATAATGAAGTTTTTATCTATGGCTTACATATTAGTCCTTATGAATTTGGTAATATCAATAATAAAGATCCATTAAGAACTAGAAAGTTGTTACTAACTAAAAAGGAAATTCTAAAAATATCAAATAGAATTAAACAAGATGGAATATCTCTAGTACCTATCTCCCTTTATTTTAAAGGAAGTTTTGTTAAAGTTGAACTTGGACTTGGTAAAGGTAAAAAATTATATGATAAACGTGAAGATATTGCTAAAAAAGATGCTGAACTTAGAATGAAAAAAGCAATGATGCAATAAAAATGCTTTTGGGGACACCTACTGGAAATGGAAATAGGGACGGTTCTGTTTTCCACGAAAAAATTTTCGTGGAAAACAGAACCGTCCCTATTTCCATTTCCAGTAGGTGTCCCCAAGTTCATTTCTTATGCTTTTCCTGCTGAACAGAATACATTATTAATTTTATCTGCAACTGTTTCTTTTATTTCTTTTCTTGCTGCTCCTAAATATTTTCTAGGATCAAATACTGAAGGTTCTTCTTTAAATACTCTTCTTACTTGAGCTGTCATAGCTAATCTTAAATCTGTATCAACATTTATTTTTGATACTCCCTCTTCTCCAGCTTTTTTAAGCATTTCATTAGGACAACCTTTTGCTCCTGGGATATCTCCCCCATTCTCATTACACATATCAACAAGTCTTGGAATAACACTTGAAGCTCCATGTAATACTATTGGTGTGTTTGGAATTAATTCTTTAACCTTTGCTAAAATATCAAATCTTAATTTAGCATCACCTTTGAATTTATAAGCTCCATGGCTTGTACCAATTGCTATAGCAAGAGAATCGCATCCTGTTCTCTCAACAAATTCTTTAGCCTGTTCTGGATTAGTATATTTTGCATCATCATCTGCAACATTAACTTCATCTTCCACTCCTGCTAAAGTTCCAAGTTCTGCTTCAACAACGACTCCATGGCTATGTGCATAGTCAACAACTTCTTTTGTAATTCTAACATTTTCTTCAAAATCATATTTTGAAGCATCTATCATTACTGATGTAAATCCATTATCAATACACATTTTACATGTTTCAAAATCTGGTCCATGATCTAAATGTAAAGCAATTGGAATGTCAGTTTCCTCTACTGCTGCTTCAACCATTTTTGTTAAATATTTTATTCCAGCATATTTTATTGCACTTGAAGATACCTGTAATATAACAGGTGATTTTGCTTCATTTGCCGCTTCTGTTATAGCTTGTATAAACTCCATATTATTAATATTAAAAGCACCTATTGCATAATGCTCTTTCATTGATTTTTCAAACATTTCTTTAGTCGTAACTAATGACATAATAAAAACCTCCTTTAAAATCTTTTCGTATTGTTATTTTATTTCTTAATATTTTACTTGTCAAGTTGCAAAAAAAAATTTGTTATGTTATACTTTAATCAAATTTGAAAAGAAGAGGTGTAATTATGATAGTAATGGATAAAGATGGAAACATTTTCGATGAAAGACGTAAAGAAGATATCGAAGTTGAAAATGAAAGAAGAGAAAAAGATATTAATGAAGTTGGAGAAAAACCTTCTGAAGACGTTGAGCCAGAAGAAAAAACTGTAAATGATATCAAAGAAGATGATGAATAAATTATGTTTTTCAGGACACTTCTAAAAAGCAGGTTGAAAATTTTCAACCTGCTTTTTAAAAGTGTCCTGAAAAACATCTTTAATTAGTATGCTTATAACTTCCACATACAGACTCATCTGTTTTTTTACTATCGCAATTCGGGTAAGGCTTTACTGTTATTTGCTCTAGATTACACATATTACAATCTCTTTCGTTATATTTACAGCTATGAACTGTACAATTTATTTTCTGATTATTTGACATTTTCATTTCCTCCTTTAAAATTATATATAATTATTATTTCTATAAATAAATATTTTATTCCGGTATAATCAGATAATTTCCTGCGTAAATTAAATTTGGATTACTTATGTTATTTTCCTCAATTATCGTTTGCATATTAACATTAAATCTTTGAGAAATACCTGATAAAGTATCTCCTCTTTTTATTTTATAGTAGATCTTTCCAGCTCCACCAACAACGTTAAAATCAGTATTTGTAATAATTGTTAATTTCTGTCCAACATATATTAGATTTCTGTTTGCAATTCCATTTAAATCAACAAGCTCTTGTACTGTTGTATTATATTCAATCGCAATTCTAGATAGAGTATCACCTCTTTTTACTGTATACTCAATTGTTTCTGAATCACAATTATTGTCGAAATCAGAACATTTACTTGTTCTAATAACAAATCTTTGACCAGGATATATTAAATTAGGATTACTAATATTATTTAGATCCACAATACTTTGTACAGTTGTATTATATCTTCTAGAAATAGCCCATAATGTGTCTCCTGGCTTAACAGTATAGATTATCTCTTCAGAACTATCAGGCTCAGGTTTATCAACAGGGCAACATTCTGACGTATCTTCCAAATATATCTTTTGTGTAAAATTGTTTCTGTCAACATTACCATTTACACCATCAACTCTTCCGTTTACTAGTATATTGAACACCTATCCAATTATTCCAATTTGAAAAAGTATTTGTTAATCTTGTATAATCGCCATAATAAGCTAACCACAGGGGATATCTACTTGAAACAGATTGATCAAAAACCGTTTGACTTGTATATAAATTACTATATACAACAACATCTTTTCCAGTAAGCTGTTTTAGTTTGCTCAAAAAAGCTAATGAAATCTCATTAATTTGAGCAACACTTAAACTACTATCAAAAACTTCAAAGTCCATAGCTAGCTTACAATCTGGACTTTTTCCTGAAATAACAGAAGCAAAAAACTGAGCTTCTCTTTCAGCTGACTGAACGCTTGTTGCTGTAACATAGTGATAAAAGCCAACCTTTAATCCATTATCTTTTGCATTTTTATAATTATATTCTAAATAAGGATCTTTAAAACCTGTTCCCTGACTAGCTTTTATATATACTATTTGTATTCCACTGTTTTTTACAGCTGTATAATCTATGTATCCTTGCCAATTACTTACATCAATTCCAGGAATATTAGCTTCACCATCAGAAGTAATAGCATTTACTTTTCCCGGTAAAAATAATGTCATAAAAATAAAAAAACACATAGATACGCATATTATTCTCTTACTCATATTATCCTCCTTTCTATGAAATTTATTATATTTTATGAATATATCTCAAAAAAGACACAAAAAATGGAGAACTTTAGTTCTCCTCTACATGGGCACATGCAATGTGCCCCTACTTTTCATTTTTTATTCGTAGCGGAGAACTAAAGTTCTCTATAAAAATCAATTTTCCCTATTCAACGCAAAAAAGACAGGTTTAAAAACCTGCCTATAGCTTTATATAATATTATCTTTCATCTTTCTTATTTAAGAATATTCTTATTCCCATAATTATTAATCCAACAACAATAAATATAATAGCATATTTATCAATATTAGCAGCTAAAGTATTCTTAAGAGCTAAAACAATACTTTCTGCCATTTCTTTTCTTTCATTTATTTTTATTGAATTAAACAGACCATCTACTCCAAATCTAAATAAAAGTAGCATTATTCCTGAAGATAATAATGGCTTGTAAATAATTTTTAATTTTTCTGTTGACAAGAAAACTGCTAAAACTTCCAATATTACTATAATAAAAAATAAAACAGCAATTGCACTTTTAGCCATATTTCTATAATCATTTAAAACTGGCTGAAATTCTTTTGTATACTCAGTTATATCTACTTTTTCTTCTGAATTTTGTTCCATTAATTCATCAATTTTACTATCTAATTCAGAAGGTAATTCAATACCTTTTAATGTTAAATATGTCTCAAGATTATATCTATATTCACTTAATAGCATATTTTTATCAATCTTTACAGTGCTACTATTGCTAAATATCTGATCTAAAATATCTTCAGCCTCTTTCTTTAAAACATCTGGCTTAACAGTTTCATCTACCAATTCATTTAAGTCAATTCCAAGCTCTGGATATTTGTAAAATTCTTCTTGCAATTGCTTTTTTAATTCTGCTTTTAACTCATTATTAACCTTTTCATATACACCAGCTTTATCAATTTGTTTTTTTAGATTTTTTTTATTTACTGTCATATCTACAATTGAAATACTTAAAGCCAAAATAACAAGCAATATACTAATAAAGCTAATATGTATAAATCTCAAAAATACTCTCATATTTTTCCTCCTTTGTATTTTTTATTATAAATTTCTTTTTTATGTCCAATTTCTAATACTAATATTATAATTTCATTATCTTTTATCTCACATATTACTCTATAATCACCAATTCTATATCTCCACTGTCCACTTCTATTTTCAACTAATGTTTTTCCATGGATTCTAGGATTTTCACATCCTTGTAAATTCTTATCTATCCACGCATAAATAAGACTTCTTGTATATTTATCCATTTTTTTTAGTTGCTTAATGGCTTTAACACTATATTCAACTTTATATTTCTTCATCTAATTCTAACATCTTTCTTACTTCTTCGTGGCTATAAGTTTTGGGATTTTTTTCATATTCTTTTTTTGCTTTATTATATAATTCTAAATCAAATTCATCTTCAATTTTTTCAATTACAGCTTTTCTAATCAATTCTGATAGAGAAATATTATTTAGCTCTGCATAAGCTTTGATTATTTTTTCATCTTCCTCATTTAATCTTACAGATACAGTCATATTATCACTTCCCTTCTGATATTATTGTACTACATTGTATTACGTTAGTCAATGTTATTATATTATTTTAACCATTTTTTGTGATAATATAAAAAAAGATTTTTAATTTTCTATAATAATCTTTTTTTGACTATTTTATGTAAATATGGTATAATTATAAGTGATGAACAGTTTTATTCTCCTGTCATCTTAAGTTTAACATTTTTTTATTAGGACAATTGTCCAAGGAGGTATGAGCTTATGAAAGCAAAGACAGTAAAGATGTGCGATATGAACGCATTTGTAGCAGCAAAAGTATTTGAAATGCTTAATCCTGGAAAAATCCAGTTACAGCGTATGGGTGCCGAAACTGTTATCCGTACAGGCATTGAGCCCAAAAATTTGGTTTATCCTGAGGGCTGGTACTATGCTAATATGAATTTCAGAAACAAGCACCAGTCTACGACAGGCTTTTATGAAGAAATCCCTATGATAAAGCCAAACGGTGACATCTGGGATGAGCCTTATTGCACACTTGACAGCTAATTCATCTTAAAAAAGATGTATCTTTCTCTCCCTTTAAGGGAGAGTTTTCTTTTTACCCTTATTTTCGAGTCCCACCATCGGTACCATGGAAATGGGGACGGTTCTGTTTTCCACGAAAAGATTTCGTGGAAAACAGAACCGTCCCCATTTCCAGTCCCCATTTCCATGGTACCGATGGTGGGACTCGAACCCACATGGTTTCCCGCATGATTTTGAGTCATGTGCGTCTGCCAGTTCCGCCACATCGGCATATATTTATACTTGCTTTTAAATGATAACAAAAATATCACTTAAAAGCAAGTGTTTTTTTACATTTTTTCAGGCATTTTAATTCCCATTAAACCAGCCCCAGTTTCAAGAACTTTATTAACACAATATGTTAATAATATTCTCGCATCTTGAACCTTCTTTTCCTCGCCTATAATCTTATTTTCATTATAAAATCCACTATATGCTTTAGCTAAATCAATTAAATATCTAGCCAAAATAGCAGGTTCATTTTTCTCAGTAACCTGAACTAAAACGTCCTCAAAATTATAGATTAATTTTAATACGTTCTCAGAATGAATATCTGATAAAACGCTAAAATCAATATCTTTTGGTTTAGGCAACTCATCTATCTTATCTAAAACGCTCTTTGTTCTAACATAAGTATATTGAATATAAGGCCCTGTTTCACCTTGAAAATTTAAAGCAGTATTCCAATCAAAAATTTGGTCTTTATTAGCTGTTGTAGACAATGTATTAAATATAATCGCAGCTAATCCAACTTTTTTAGCAACCTCATCTTTATTCTCTAAATCTGGATTTTTTTCACTAATAATTTCTTTTGCTTTTCCAATTGTTTCATTTATCAAATCTTCAATTTTTACAACATTTCCAAGCCTTGTAGACATTTTACCTGTAGGAAGAGCAACCATTCCATAAGAAACATGTATTAATCCTTTTGCATATTTTTCATCAACTAAATATTTAGCAACTTCAAATATTTGTTTAAAGTGTAGATTTTGTTCATAAGCTACAACATACAAACATTTATCAAAATCGTATGTTCTAGCTCTATATAAAATTGCAGCTAAGTCCCTTGTTGCATATATTGTAGAACCATTGGCTTTCTTTATTATACAAGGAGTTGAAATTCCTACATCTTCTAAATCAACTATTGTTGCGCCTTCAGATTCAGTAAGAACACCCCTTTTATCTAATATTTCAACAACTTCATCAGTTTTATCTGCATAAAAAGCTTCACCATTTAAAGAATCAAAATCAACATCTAAAATATCATAAATCTTATAGAATTCTTTTAAACTCAAATCTTTAAACTTATTCCAAAGATCAACACAATAAGGATCACCGGCTTCTAATAATCTAAAATTCTCTCTAGCTTGTTCTAATACTTTTTCATCTTCCTTACATAAATTGTTGATTCTAACATACATATCCATCATTTTGTTTATTGGATCAACTTCTAAATCATATTCGTTTCCCCATAATTTATATCCCTCAATCATTTTACCAAACTGAGTTCCATAATCACCTAAGTGGTTAATTCCAACAGTATTATAACCTAAATACTTATAAACTTTATATAAACAATTTCCAATCAAAGTTGTACGTAAATGTCCAATATGAAATGGTTTTGCAATATTAGGTGCAGAATAATCAATCAAAATTGTCTTACCATTACCAATATTTGATTTTCCATATTCATTATTTTTTATTGTTTCATTTAAAACCTCTTTTGATAGCAATTCTTTATTTATGTAAAAATTCAAATACCCACCTTTAACTTCTATTTTTGTAACAATATCATCACTTTCAATTTTTTCTTTAAGTTCTCCAGCAATAACAGGAGGAGCTTTTCTCATAACTTTAGCCAAACTAAAACAAGGAAAAGCATAATCCCCCATACTTGAATCAGGAGGTATTTCAATATATTTAGTTACATCTTCATCTATCTGGGTAGCATTATTTATCTTTTGAGCAATATGTTTTTTGAAATCTATCATAAACCTCATTCCTTTATTATAATAATCTATATTTAAGAATAGAATTTTGCTTTTGACTAGGAAAATGATTGAGAATAATCCGAGGCGTACTGATTGTACGCCGCAGGATTTTCGAATGAAATTTGACAACGTCAAAACGAAATTATATTCTTAAATTAATCCCCTAGGCAAATACCAATATCCCTAGCAGTCTTAACCAAATCATCATCAGGAGTAACAACCCTAACATTACTCTCAGCAGTTCCACCCTGAACTGCTCCAATCTCTTTATTATTTCCAACAACTTCTTCTAAAGATACAGAATCTAATTTTCCGTTTTTAAGAACTGTTAGGACATTAAACTTTCCTTCTAATGCTAGTGTCATAGCTTTTGCACCATATTTAGTAGACAAAACTCTATCATAAGCAGTTGGAGTTCCACCTCTTTGCATATAACCTAAAACTGTACATCTAGTAGTAAGTCCTGTTAATCTTTCAAGATCGTTTGCAACTTTTTCTCCAGCTCCACCTAACTTAATATTAATTACTCCTTCTCCACCATCTCTTTCACCAGCAACTGAAATATCTCCACCTTTAGGGAAAGCACCTTCTGAAACAACAACAACTGCAAAATTTTTACCAATTTCTTGTCTTTCTTTTATAGCTTGAGCTGCTTTTTCTATATCATATGGAATTTCAGGAATTAGGGCAACATCTGCTCCACCAGCTATAGCTGATTCTAACGCAATCCATCCAGCCTCTCTACCCATAACCTCTAAAACCATAATTCTGTTATGAGTTTCAGCAGTTGTATGAAGTCTATCTAAAGCTTCTGTAGCTACTGAAACAGCTGTATTGTATCCAAATGTAATATCTGTACATGCAACATCATTATCAATTGTTTTAGGAACACCAATTACGTTGATACCCTTTAAAGAAAAGTCTCTAGCTGATTTTTGTGTACTATCTCCACCTAAAGTAAATATACAATCAAATCCATCTTTTTTAACGTTTTTAACACAAACATCAGATAAATCTTTATATTCAACATCACCATTCTCATTTATTACTTTATAATGAAAAACATTTGCATTAGTTGAAGAAGAGATAATTGATCCACCTTTTTGTAGTATTCCTGAAGCAGAATCAGCACTACTTAGTTTAATATAATGGTTTTCTAGTAATCCTCTATAACCATCAATAAAACCATAACACTCAACTCCATGATGTTCAGCTGTTTTTACAATAGCACGAATAACAGCATTAAATCCAGAAACATCTCCTCCATTTGCTAAAATTGCAACTTTTTTAACCATTTTCAAAATCCTCCCTTTTACTCTATTATTACATCACCTTTATTTTCTATATTTCTCGTTTTTACAAACTTATATACATGATAAATCAAATTTGGAATACATAAGAATAATCCTAATAGTCCAATAGGAACATATAAGAAGTTAAATAAAAGTATTAATACAATTATTCTCATAAGCCATGACATCCATGATTTTAAATTAGGAGCTATTTTTTTCAATAATAATCCTGTTAAAATGAAATAAATCATGAAACCGCTTAGAACTCCAAATAGTCCAATAGCAAGTCCAAAATATAAAACTAAATCGGAATTCTTGTCAACAAAACTATAGTAGTTTTCAAGCTTGTTTAAATAATCAAGTGCCTCTTCTTTGCTAAGTTCCATTTCATCTTTAACTTTATCTTCATCATTCATTTCAACAAACTCAATCGCATCTTCAATACTATTATAAGTTTTAATTAATGAATCTCTAGCTGGAATAGCCAAAACAAGTGATAGAATAATAAAAACTGAAATCACAATACATCTCTTAAAATAAACCTTAGACTCCATCTCACACCTCATATTTACCATATATTTTTAACTCATTTATTATATTATAACAAAATAAAATATGCAATAAAAAAGTAAAAAAAAGATGGAATCTACAGATCCCATCTTTTTTTGTTTTCACTGAAAAAGGCATTTTACAGCTTCTCTATAAATACCTTTTGCCAATTCATACCCGTTTTCAATCTTTTCAGAAAATCTTGCCGTACATATACCTGAATTAATTTCCATAACCATTAACTCATCATCATATGTATGAATTACATCTACTGTTGCAAAATTCATGTTCATGGCCTTACCTGCTGATATAGCAATTTCCTCAATTCTACTATATAGTTCAGAATCACTATCTAAAACAACCGGTATTGCACCACCACTCAGATTATGTTTCCATGAAATAAGAATTTCTTCACCTTTTTCAGGAATATAATCCAAGTCCATTCTTGCAACATTGTCTCTTGCAACTTTTCTGTTTGGTAAGTTAAGTCCTTCAATAAGAGTTCCTAAATCTGTAACACCATCACCGATTACTGAAGGCTGAATCTTTCCATAAATCAGATAGACTTTGCCGTTTAAGTAAAAGGTTCTGTATTCAGTTTTTATATCATAGAAAGGACAAATACTAATTGAACGTTTTTTGTTTAAAAGCTTATGAACAGCAATTTCAAGATCTTTCTGAGTTAAACAAAGGAAAACTTCCTTTCCCTCAGAACCTGTATTTGCCTTAACAACTAAACAACCGCATTCATTAAACTTAGCTATAATTGTTGGCCAAATCCCACCGTCATCAATTTTACTTGGACTCAGTGTTGGGCTAAAAACTTGAAAATGAGTAATTATAGGCACATTTTGAGATTTAAGAACCTCATAAGTATCATACTTATTACCTGTAATTCTCCCTCCAGCTTGTGGATTGATATCAAAACGGTTACCATCAATATGTCTAACCTTACCATCTTTGGTTAGCTGTAAAATTCGATCATTTGACAGTTTCTCCATCTTGATTCCCATCTCATCGCACAATTCCCGCATCAAAACATGAAATACTCTTTCCTGCATAAAGCAACACCCCTTTCGTTGTAATAAAAGAACATTTTGATGTCTTATAATATAAAAATTAGCGCAAAGAATATTATAGCACATTTAAAAATTATATCAATACCTTTTTTAAAAAACCTTTCGACATTTTTTTATTTTTGCCCATCTTCGCAGGTCATGGGCGGGGGTGGAACCACGCCCCTACACGGTTACGCATTCTCCAACGTCTTACGCTAAAAAACTGCGGGTTGCGGGCAGGCATGGAAACCCTCCCCTACAGTTTACAATATGTATTCGTAGCGGAGCACTACAGTGCTCCATAAAAAAAGATGGGGACAAGCCCCACCCCTACTTATTCGTTATATTTATATTCTCACTTCCAACTGCAAATTCTCTTGATACAATATTTTGAATCTGTGCTACTTGTTCTTGAGTTAAATTATCAGATTTAACAATAACACTTACATTATCATTATTGACAAAAATAACAACATCTTCAAATCCTTTTATTTTGAGTAAATTTTCAGCTATTAAAATACTATTTTGAATCTGTGTTGTCTTCTGAATTTCATTTTGAGCAATAGCCTTTTGCTCATTCGTTATACTACTACTTTCCAACATATTTTCATAAATCTCAATTGTTTGGGAAAAAATATTATTTCTCTCAATTTTACAAGAAGTAAAATAATCTTCTTTTACCTCTTCAATAACTTCAGTTTTAGCAACTGTTTCCTGTGTTTCATTTTCTAATACCTCTTCCTCATTATATGTATTATTACTGCTTACTAACTGAGCATCACCCATTCCTTCTGTATAATTCTTTATATCTCCAACAACAGAATCACCAATTTTTTGACCATTATTAGTGTAATTTACATATCCAACTACTAATAAACAAATTGCAAATAAAACAATAATAATTTGATTTTTCTTTATAACCTTCATTATTATTCTCCTTTCATCTCAAAAACCTGAATTTTATGGCTAGATAGCCCAGTTGCCGCTTCAACCGCCGCAATAATATTATTTTTAACTGTTGTGTTACTTGCTCCTTTTGCAATAACAACAGCTCCTTCAACTTGAGGAAGTGTAACTTTTTCTGTTACTGGATTAGAATTAGCATCAGATACCACTTGCTTATTTGAATCATATGACTCTATTTTCCTAGTTCCACCATCATTGTCACTTTCTTCTGTAATACTCTGATTTGAAGTTTCATTATACATTGGAGTTATCTTACTACTTTGACTATAAGTAATTAAAACTTCAACATCACCAACACCTTTTATCTTGGAGAGTATCTTTTCTAGATTGTCTTCTAAACTATCCTCTACTGCAACATCTTCAATAATAGTATTAGATTCAACCAATTCCGCATTTGTCTGATTCTTAACTTTTTTCTTATCGTCTTTAAAAATATAATTTACTGCTATTAATGTAAAAACTAAAACTACGAGGAAAAAAATTAAGTTTTCAATTTTCTTTTTATCTTTTGGCTCTTTTTTAACTACCAAAGCCTTTACTTTATCAAAATTTTCTTTAAACATAAACACCTCTAATTTATAACAATCTTATCTTTACTAACTGAATACACTTCATAAATAACATTTTTAATCTCTTCATATTTTTCATTTTCCTCAGTTTTCTTATTATTGCTCTTATTTTCAATATCAACTTTTTCAATTTTTATATCATCGCTTAATCTCTTATTCTTTTTTGTATTAACTACAATACTCTCAATATTGCCATAGTTTTCTCCGTCTTCATTATTTATTTCAACCTTAACATCATTTATCTCATAACCCTTTTCTTTTAATGTACTTATGATATTTTCCTTTAGTTTCTCCTTATAAACATTTTCAACATTTTTATCAATAATATCCATGTTTTGAACTGTATTTGTGCTAGAAACTGTAACTTCGTTATAATTACCAATAATTGAAGCAAGATTTAGCCTTTTTCCTGTTACAGGATTAATAATTGCATATAAAATAAATAACCCCATAACAAGCTCAATATATTTTTTATTTTTTCCATTTGGAATTATTAATTCAAAAACAATCACAATAATTAAAACAACAATAATCTCTTTTGCCCAATTACTTATAAAATCTACCATTTTTTCTCCTTTCAAGTTCCAAGACTAATCTTCATAATAATAGTAACACCAATAATCATCATAAGACTCATACTTGTAACTATAGCAAATAATATTTTAAATGAATCACCCATTTGTTCTAAAATATTTACAATTCTTTTATCAGCAATAACCTCACAGAGCCCACTAGCTAGATAATAAGTTAAAGTCAATACGCCAACACGAATAACCGGAATAATGCAAATACCAATAACACCAATAATTCCAATAAAACCAATAGTATTTTTCAAAATACCTGCACACCCCAAAACAGTCTCAACAGTATCACCTAAAATTTTTCCAACGACTGGAACGAAGCTTGAAATTGCAGACTTTGTAGCCTTAGCGCTAACCTGATCAACACCCTGGCTTAAACTAGTTTCCAAAGATATCAACCCTGTAAAAATAGTCAGTATAATACATAATACCCAAACAATACTAGATTTAAAATATTTTGATAATTTCTGAACACCGACTTTATCTGAAATATTTGAAACAATCCCTAAAACTGTTGATACTATTAAGATTGGGAATATTATATTAATAATAGTTTTACTAATAAAAGTAATTGAAAACAGAATAATTGACTGAATTACTAAACCTGAACTTATATATCCTGTAGAAATAATAAGTGAAATAAGTATTGGTATTAAAATATATGTAAAATCAGTTAAAAGTGAAATTGTATCTTTTATATACATTATTATTTCATTATATGATTTCATTAAAATAATGACTATCAATATAAACTGAACAAAATATGCTATCTTACCAGTAGACTCATTTCCAAGACTTTCACTAATACTTTTTAAAATACTATGAATAACAATAATAACTAATATTGTACCTAAAACATTGATAGCACTTTTAACCTCTTGACCCAGAATACTAAAACCTCTAGTAATCATAAAATCTATATTAACACTTCCAGAAACTGAATCAGAAAATAATTTAGAATAATCAATATCCTCAAACCCAGTATTATATTTTTTTGTCTCTGACAAGAAATTATTAACCCCCAAAGTATCCATCTGAGAATCAATAACCTCCTCATTACTCCCCAAAACAACACTATGTATAAATATTAAAATTATAAAAACACTTAATACTTTTCTTCTCATCACTACATTTCCTAAATTAATTATTGGTGCTATTATTTGTATTTATGGTAAAATTGCAATCAAAGTCTCTAAAAGTGCCGACACAATCGGAACAGACGCACCAATAATTAAAACCTTTCCCCCAAGATCAATCTTAGACGCAATCGCACTCTCCCCGCAATCCTTACAAATACTAACCGCAAATTCAGTCAAAATAGCTATTCCAGTTATCTTAATAAGAATAACAATAAACTCAGAATTAGCTCCTACTTTATTCGATAAATTATACAAAAGATTAATAATATCTCTAAACTTATCAAAAATCATAAAAAATATAATAATTCCCGATATTATAGAAACATAAACAACAAACTCAGGTCTATATTGTTTTAAAATTACAATAACCAAAAGAGCAACAAAACCAACACCGAATAACCTTTATAATATCCATACTAAAACTCACATTCTTTCTTAAACTATATATTAAACAACGTTCTTACACTAATAAACAAATCACTTATCTCATTAATAACAATAGACAAAACAATAACCATTCCCGCTAAAGTAGTCATCATAGCCTGATCTTCTCTTCCCGCCTTAGCTAATACCTGATTTAAAACAGCAACCAAAATCCCAATAGCAGCAATTTTAAACAACAAATTAATATCCATAAAAACCTCCAAATTATTGTACTTTTTAGTAATTTGAAATTATATATGTATTGTTTTAAATCAGTATTACAACTAGTCCAACTCCACAAATAAGTCCTAATTTCCTATATAACCTCTCATTCTTAGACTTCTCTAATTCAGCATTTTTAATCTGTCTATCAAGCAAAGATTCAGTTAGATAAATCTCGCTAAGTTGTCCATCTTTGTCAGTCTTTCCAAGCATCTTACCAAACCCCATTAAAATCTCTTTATCTTCTTTATTAATACTCATATCAGTTTTTAAAATTCCCTTTTCCCATCCTTCTTTTGCCCCATATTCTTCAATACTAGTAATGACATTTCTATACATGTTTTTTATTGTCGGGCTAGATATTTCACCAATTTCTTCAAAAATCTCAATAATAGGTTCATATGTAAATTTTATTTTAGTACTCATAACATTAAAGCAATTCTTTATCTCGTCCAGTTCCTGTAATCTATAAACATATTTCTTTGAAATTAATATGCCAATATAAGTTGCGCAAATTACAATTAAACCTGATAATAATATTTTTAAAATAATCATGATATTCTCCTAATATTCCTTATACTCACCTGAACACTTATCAAAAAAATATCTTCTTGATAATCTTCCTCTTTTTTCTCTATCTAGAACTAAAATTTTCTCAATAATCCCTTTATGAAACAAAGTCTTAAGTTCTGGATTATTTTTTATATCATTAATACTCTCACCATGTGCAGTAAAAATTCCTTTTACACCTGAACACATTGCATAGTTAATACTATCAGCTTCATCTATACCGCCAATCTCGTCAACAGCAATAACTTGAGGTGCCATAGACCTTACCATCATTTTAATTCCTATAACTTTTGGAATATTTTCTAATACATCTGTCCTTATTCCTAAATCAGTTTGAGGAACCCCTCTATACATAGCTGAAATCTCAGAGCGTTCATCTATTAAACCTATATTAATTCCATTTCTATTATTATCACCATTGCTAAGGTTTCTTATCAAATCTCTGAGTACTGTAGTCTTACCACTTCCAGGGCATCCCATAATCAAAGAATTATATATAGAATTACTATTATAAATATGTTTAATTAGAAAATCACTACACCCTTTAACTTCTCTTGCAACTCTAAAATTCAAACTATTAATATGAACTATATTAACAACCTTATCATTTTCAACAGCAACGTTTCCTGAAATTCCAACTCTATGTCCTCCATTTACAGTTATGAAACCATTGCAAATTTGATTTTGATATGAATAAATTGAATTTTCAGTTATTTTTTCCAAGGATTTTAATAAGTCCTCTGTTGATACTATGTAATCAATTATTTTTTCATTATTTAAAAGCTTTATAATTATTGGTTTTCCATTACGAAGCCTAATCTCTTCAATATGTTCATATTCTTCAATATTTTCTAATATCTTACTACGAATTATTTCACTAAAATATTTTGAAATTTCAAAAATTCTATTTTCTGTAATAATTTTACAATTCATTTTTATAAACTTCTCCATATTATTAATATATTCTTGTGAAATAATTTTAGAACTAAATCATTAAAAAATATTGACGTTTTGGGAAAAATGCAGTATTATATTAATAAGGGAGTGAAAAAAATGTATAGAGAAAAAGCCTTAAAAAGAACAATTATTTTTATGAGAATTCGCAGATATATTTTTATTTTTGCATTTGTAATTTTAGGATTAGCTGGTGCATTTGTTGTAAGCGAATTTTTAACAGATATAGCGAGATTAGATCAACAAGTTGGAAATATAATAATGATAGCAACAGCAATTTCAATTTTCCTTATTGGTTTTGTACTTACAAGTGCTTTAGAGTTTAGAATTCAACAAGCTTATCTTGAAATGAAAATACTTAAAAGATTAAATGTTGTTTCTTTTAAATTAACGAAATTATTGGAAAATCAAGGAGTTTCTCTTTCAGATGAATTAGATAAATATGAAAATTCTTCTTTAATGACTCCAAAAAAGTCAAAGAAGTTTAGATTTAAAAAAGAAAAGAAACAGAAAAAAGTTAAAAATAATCCAGAAGAAAAAAAAGATAATGAATTTATAGAAAAATTAAAAGTTGATTTATAATAAAGAAAAAATTTAGGGACGCACACCAAATTAAACTTGTTTAATTTGGTGTGCGTCCCTAAATTTTTAATTATTTCTGTTCTCATTATTATTACTATTATTTCCTTCAGTTTTCTCTATTGATGTTAGGTAATATTTTCCAGAATTATTATCTTTCTTGAATACATATTTAAATCTTTGTAATGAATTAAAGTCTTTCACATTACCCTCAATAGTTTCATGATTGAAACCATCAATTGAATCATTTGATAAAATATTCTCTCTATAAGTATCTCCAGTAACTGCAAATATGCTATTTTCAGTAGTCATTAATTCACCAGAGAATTCTTTGTTTGAAAAATTATATCCACTATATAATTGATATCCCATATTATTATTATCAATTGAAAATGTTTTTATAAAAAATGGAACAACATATATTTCAATTCTATCACTATATTTTACAGCCTTCTCAACATAATCATTTATGATTGGAGGCTCATTTTCATTTATTCCACTCTCAACAACCTCAAATAATTCATTATCTGATTTATAAGCGTATTTATCAACACTATAATACTTTGAAAAATTATCATCTTCAAATAGTTTAACATCAGAATATCTTATATTATTTGTTGAACCAAATATTGTTGATAAATAACTATCAACTTTTTCTTTTGAGATTGTTTTTATATTATTATTAACATTTATTTCTGAATCTTTAACAGATGCTAATGCTAACTTTAATTTTACATCATCTGAAATCTCTCCATTTGAAGAATAAATAGCGTATTTAGCAAATGTTTTTTGATTTCCTGCATTTTTAAATAATGTTTTTACATCTGAAGAATTAACATTTATCTCTTCTCCATTTGAATTATCTTCATCGTCATCTTCGTCATCATTATCATCATCTACAATAGCGTTTCTCATAACATCATTCATACTATTAGAATTAGTATTAGTATTATTGTTAGAATTTGAAGTTAAATTAATTGTAGAATTACTACCCTTTCCAGACTGTGTAGCTAAAATAATAACACATGTTATTATTATACCTATTATTAGTGCAAAGAATATAATTATTGCAACTAAAGGAATTCCTCTTTTTTGATTCATTTTTATTTTCCTCCTCTTTTGTAATACATTAATTATATAAATAAATATTTTTTAAATCAATAGTATTACAAATAATTTTTACATAAAATTGATTTTAAAGCAATTTCAATATCAATTTCTCCAATTTTATATTTATAGTCTAATTCAATTAACTCATTTAATATTTGCTCTAGTTCATCTATCTTAAAAAAGTTTGCTTGTTTTCTATATTTAGAAATTAAAAACATCTGATTAGTTTTTAAATCTAAAACTTTAGCTATATCGTTTCCATTTTTAATAGCTAAACTTGCTAAGTAAACTTTTTTAAAATGATTATATAGTGTTATTAATATTTTGGGCAAAGGTTCTTTTTGATAAATAAGATTATCTAAGATATTTAATGCCTCATCAATTTTTTTATCTCCAAGTAAATCTGTAAGCTGAAAAATAACAGCTTGAATTTGCTTTGTTGATAGATTATCAATATCCTCTTTTTTTATAGTATTACCACTACCAGCATATTCAATTAGCTTTCTGATTTCATTAATTAAGTTTTGCATATCAGTTCCAACAACTTCAATTAAATACATTAGATCATTATCAGAAATATTAACTTTATAAGCATTACATATCTTTTTTAACCTTACTTTAATTTGAGCAGGTTTTAAGTACTCGAAGTTAACTAAACAAGCTTTCTTTTCTAATAATTTATAAAAACTATATTTATTAACCTCTTCTTCAATAAAAACAATAATACATGAATCTGTAATTAAATCCATGTTTTTATCTATGTAATCACTTAATTTTTCTTTAATACTAATATTTTTACTTTCTTTCTTAAAAAGTCCAGAGTTTCTAATTATTATTAATTTTTTATCATATCCAAAAGCTGGTGTTTCTATATTAGGGATTATGTCATTTAAATTGCTATCATCAATTAAAATATAATTAATCCCTAATTGAAGTTCACCAAAAATCTTTTTAATTTTCTTAACTGCTTCATCTAAAAGGAACTTATCATTTCCCCAAAATAAATAAATAGACTCTAATTTCTTTTCATTTAATTCTTTTTCTAGAGTTTCATAAGACATCCCTTTAAAGCTCCTTCACTAAAATAATCTTATTTATCTAAAGTTAGAAGAATCATTCTATTCCAACTCTATTTTCAAAACTTCAGAAACGCTCCAAGCCTGAGCAATTGTACCACCTGGATTATATGGTGGTTTTGAATCATATACTTCAGAAATATTGCCGGCTGCACCTTCATCAAATAAAGCTTTTTTATAAGTTTTTTTCATTGAATTAATATATTTCTTATACTTTTTCTCAAGTTCTTCTTTTTTAGCTTTATCCTTTTCTGATTTGATTATAGTTTTAAATGCATCAACATATAGTCCTGCAAGCCAAGGCCATGTGATACCTTGATGATAACTCATATCTCTTTTTACAGGATCTCCACAATACTCCCCAACATAGTCTTTTTCTTTTTTTGATAATGTAGCAATACCATATTTAGTAACTAGTTCTTTTGAAACAGTTTCAAACATTTCTTTTACAATTTCTGAAGAAGGTGATAAAACAGGATATGTTAAACTAATTGAGAACAATTGATTTGGCCTAATTTTATCATCACCAATTACATCATATAAACACTTCTTATCTTTATTGTAAAACTTCTTTCCAAAAGCCCTTTTAACCTTAGTTGCTAATTTATTCATTTCATCTTTAAGTTCTTTATCATCAAACTTTCCAGAAAAATGTTCTAAAACTTTTAAACTATTATACCATAAGCTATTAATTTCTACAGCTTTTCCATTTCTAGGAGTAACTACAAAATCACCTATTTTTGCGTCCATCCAAGTGATTTGAGTTTCATCTGTTCCAGCTGAAATAAGTCCATCAGTATCCATATAAATATTACTATTCTCAAAATTAATACCATTTTCAAAAGAATGAATAACATTTTTCAAAACATCATATAAGTTTTTCTTTACAAAATCATAATCTCCAGTATATTGAACATATTTCATAACTTGTTCAAATAATAAAAGAGAACTATCAACACTATTATATAAAGGTCTGCTATCATATCCAGAATAACCATTTGGAACAAGACCAAATTTGATATCTTTTGTAAACATTAACAATACTTCTTTAGCAATATCAAATCTTTTTGTCTTTAATAATAAACCTTCATATGAAATCAAAGTATCTCTGCCCCAATCTAAAAACCAGTGATAACCTGCTATAATTGTATGTAATGAAAATTTAGGTCTATTTACAACAAATAAATCAGAAGCAATTACTAAGTTTTTTATAACCTCATTTTTCTCTTCATCTGTCTTAGTAAGCTTGTCCTTTTTTATTAATAAATCTGAATCCTTTATAATCTTATCTAATCTCTCTTTTTCAGATTTTAAAACCTTTTTCCCATCTAATTCTTCAATATTAGATTCTAATGAACAAATAAAAGTAAACTCTTTAGTTTCTCCCTTTTTAATCTCAATATCATATCTACCAGGAACAACTAAATTCTCTTCAGGACAAAATCCTCTTTTCTCTTCTTGAATATAAAACATATTCTTAAAAGTATCATTTTTATGTTCAAAATATTCTCCATCTTTTAAAAACATATAAATTGGAGAAACTTTATTTCCATCAATTGTAACTCTTACCTTATTTCCATCAATATGTTCATTAACATCATATTCATGATTACAATTATCTCTATGAAAATCTCTATAATTCATTATTGGTGCTAATTTAAATACAATATCTTTATCAGTTTTCACTTTATAATAAACACATACTGTATTCTGACCATAAACCATAACTACCTGTTTTTTTACTTGAACTCCATCTACTTTATAATTGAAAATCGGATTATACTCTTTTTCGAAACTCTCTAAATTCTTATATCCTTCGGAAATATAATTCTTACAAATATTTGTATATAGTATTTCTTCTTTATTCTGATTCATAAAATAAATAGATTCATCAACTTTAGATAAAATAATAAATCGTCTACCTGGTGGCATAAGAGGCGCAACTAATAGTCCATGATATTTTCTTGTATTTGTCCCTAAAACAGAACTACTAGAATATCCCCCTATTCCATTTCCTATAATCCATTCTCTCTCTAATCCTTCTTCTAAATTCAAGTTCTTCTTTGGTATCTTCATATTCTTTTTCCTCTCTTTTATTTATTTTTATCTAATCTTTCCATTCTTTTTAACATTTTGATATTTTCGTTTTTCTTTTCATCGCTCGTTTGTATAGAATCAATTCTATCTTTGTATTTAGAGCTAAACTTACTCTTACCTCTTCTTCTATTTCTAATTTTCTTTTGAGCTTGTTCTCTTTGCTTTATTTCATTTCTATGAGATTTATTTCTTTTTCTATTTTTCTTTTTCTCATCAGCCAAAACATCGTTTATAAGCATATATTGAGGAGTTGCTTTCATATCTCTAAATTTCAAATCATTTCCAATCAATTCCATTATTGTAAGAGCTATAGTATCAGGATTATGTCTAATAAATTCACCATCAATCATTGAAAGATGTTTTTGAATAATCTTTATTCCTTTTTTATTAGCCTTAGCAATATCTTGTTCAACAATATCAGAACCTTCTTGATTATATTTTCTAACATATTCTGGAACAATTTCACCAGTATCAGCTAAACAATAATCAATTATATCTTTTCCTGTATGTTCAAAAATAGCATCTAAATGATCTGAAATTGAATAATTATCAGTTTGTCCTGGCTCTGTCATTATATTACTAATATAAAACTTTAAAGCTTTACTTTCTTTAATAGCCTTAGAAACGCCTTTAACTAATAAATTAGGTAAAACATTAGTATATAAACTACCAGGTCCAATAATGATTGCATCAGCATCTTGAATAGCCTCTAAAACACCTGGTGCAACTTTACAATTTGAAGGGCTAATATATATTCTATCTATTTTAGAAACCTTATCATAAACTACTTCTGGTATTTTTTCTTTACTCTCAACAATAGTACCATCTTGAAGTTCAGCACATATAGTAATTTCATCTAAAGTTGACGGTAGAACTTTACCATTAATATTTAAAACCTCTGTACTTTTCTTAATACCTTCAGAAAGATTATCAAACATTTCGTTCATAGCAAGAAGATAAATATCACCAAACTCTAAGCCTTTTAATTTTCTATTCTTAAAGTTCCAATTCATTAATCTTTCCATCAATTCTTCTTTATCTGATAAAGAAACTATACTTTCTTTTACATCGCCAAAAGGTAACATGTTTAAAGCTTTTCTAGAATCTGTATCAATATCTCCATAATCAGACATTGTTACAATAGCAGTAATATTATTTGTATATTTTTTAAGTCCTCTAATAACAGTATTTAAACCTGTTCCACCACCAATAACAACTACTTTAGGTCCTTCATTATACATAGTTTTATTAAAAATTAAACTTTTCATATTTAATTGTGCATTTTCGCCTCTTTTAGTAGATGTATTATTAGCTTCAATTAATATTTCTAAAATTCTTCTAAGCATAAAAATATTAGAAAAAACTATTATTAGGAAACCAGATATAAAGCTTCCAACAATAATCATTATATCTTTAGGTTTAAGTATTTTCTCTTCTAAAATATTTGCAATTGAAAAACAAACAAGAATAACACCAATTATTATTAATAAAATCCATCTTTTTATTTTGGTCTTAGAATTAAACCAAGAAAAAAAACCATTCATTTTATATTCAACATTCCTTTCTAATCTCCAATAATTAAAACCTCTAATTGTAAATCTTTATTTTTCTCTTCTTTAACTCTTTTCTTAACGTACTCTATTAAATCTAAAATATCTTTAGCAGAAGCATTATCATAGTTAACAATAAAACCAGCGTGCTTTTCAGACACCATTGCTCCACCAATTTTATAACCTTTAAGACCTACTTCATCTATAACCTTAGCAGTAATAAAATCTTCTCCTCTTTTAAAAGTACTTCCTGCATTAGGTTTATCTAATGGTTGTTTTTCTATTCGAGAATTCATATTCTCATTTCTTTTGTTTTCTATTTCTTCTTTATTTCCATATTGAACTTTAAATTTAGATTCTATAATAATCCAGTCTTTTTTTGAAAAAATACTGTCTCTATATTTAAATTCATGATCTTCATTTTTAATTTCAACTAGTTCATAGTTTTCATTTAAATATGTACTAGAAATTAAAACATCTTTAATCTCACCACCATAAGCACCAGCATTCATTCTTACAGCACCACCAACAGTTCCAGGAATTCCAGCTGCAAATTCATAATCTTTAATTCCATTATCAGAAGCAAATTTTGAAAGTAAAACTAATAATGTTCCTGCACCGAGCTATTATTGTATCATCTTTTAATTCTAATTTTTCAAATTTCAACTTAATAATAGCACCTCTAAAACCATTATCAGTAACTATTAAATTTGTACCATTTCCAATAACAAATGTTTTAATTCCACATTCTTTTGCAGTTTTCAAACAGTAAATTAATTCATCAATATTATTTACAGTAATGAAGAAATCAGCATTTCCACCAACTTTAAAAGAAATATGTTTACTCATTTCCTCATTAACTAATACTCTTTTAGGATCAATCTTTTTAGTTAAAACATCATAAAACATACATAATCCTCTCTTATTTATTTAGTCTTGTATAAAGTGTCTTACCACTCTTAGTTTCCTTCATAGTTATATTATAAACTTCACCAGTTTCATATTTTACCGCATATTCATATTTAGAATTATTAATACCTATTTCTTCAAGAGCATCCTCATCAAGTTTATACCAACCAGTTTTAACAACTGTAACATCTTTATCATCATAATCCTTTGTAATTGTATCTGATAAACTATATGGTGATTCACCAACCAAAAATTCTTTTGTTCCAGTTTTTTGATATTTAATATATTGCTCATGAACAGCAGTTGCAACCATATTAAGTTCAGAAATTAGTTTCTTATCGGTTGCAAAACCAGCATCTTGAACCGCATAGAAAATACCAACTCCAGCTAAAATTAGTAATACAATAATTGTAATAACAAGTACAAGCATCGTTACACCTTTTTCATTATTCATCTTTAGCATATTAATTCTCCTTTACTAATTAATATCTTTAATTTTAACATCTTTTTTATGTTCAATTTTTTCCCAAGTTGTATTAGGTCTAATCATACATTTAATATTAATTACAATCCAAGAAGCCATGAAAACTGGGAATAATATTAATCCTTTAAGCATAGGTTTGATTTTTCTTTTATCAACAATCATAATAAATATAGCTGTTAATATAGGAATTATAAATGTTGAGAAGAAATACATAACATAATTTCTAATAAATTCATAAGTTGACATTCCATGAGACATATATAAAACAGTGTTAACACCAATTAGTAAAAATGTTATTATCATCATAGGAATACCTAATATATAAAGCAACCCATCAAAATTCATTAAAGTTCTGTTTTCAATAACGCCTTTAGCTAAGTCATTTGTATAATATTTCATACATTGCAAATGTCCAACTGTCCATCTACTTCTTTGTGTCCAACTTTGTTTAAACTTAACAGGTTGTTCATCGTAAACAATAGCATCTGTAGCCCAACCTAATTTTCTTCCTTTAGCAATGTTTTTTAAAGAAAACTCTATATCCTCAGTAAGAGTAATTGTATTCCATCCCGTTTTTTTCACAAGATTAAAATCTACCATAAAACCAGTTCCATTAATAAGGGGAGATAATCCTAAATTATATCTAGCTAAATGATAAAATCTATTCATAGTCCAATAGAATATAGCATATCCAGCTGAAATCCATGAATCTGTTGGATTTTTTATATCTCTATAACCTTGAACAACTTGTTCACCTTGACATAGTTTTTTATTCATAGCATTTAAAAAATTCTTATCAACAACATTATCAGCATCAAAAACACAAAAGGCATCATAGTCAGCATCTTTTTCAATCATTTGACTTAGGAACCATTGCATAGCATAACCTTTAGTCTTTTTAGTAGGATCAGTTCTCACATAAACAATAGCTCCTTTATCCTCAGCAATCTTTTTCGTATCATCATTACAATTGTCTGCAATAACATAAATATCAAACAGCTCCTTGGGGTAATCTTGTTCTTTTAAACTATCAATAAGATTCCCTACAACAGCCTCTTCATTATGAGCAGGTATAATAGCCATGAATTTATGTTTTTTATTTTTTAATAAAGGTTTTTCTTTAAACTTTATTAATGCACAAGCACTAATAATTAATTGATATAACCAAAAAACTATAATAATCCATACTAAAGCTTGTTGAAGTATATACAAATATTTCATATCTTACCTCTCTTCTTTATTCTAAATACAATTCTCCAAAGAACATTTTCGAAGCTCACGGACGACCAATGGTCGCCCCTACATCAATCTAAATCATTATTCTTCAGAAGAACATTTTTCGCCGTCTTCGCTCTTCTCTTCATTCTCCTCATTAAATCTCATAGTTAAATTAATTCTTCCTTGATTATCAATATCAATAACTTTAACAGTTACATCTTCACCAACAACCAAATAATCCTCTACTTTTTCTACTCTTTCTTTTGAAATCTTAGAAATATGAACTAATCCCTCTTTTCCACCTGGAAGAGCAACGAATGCACCAAAAGTAGCTATTTTTGAAACAACACCTTTATAAATTTGTCCTGCTTCAATTTCAGTTGTAATTTCTTTGATAATTGCTAAAGCCATCTCAGCTTTTTCTTGGTCATTTGAATATATAAAGATTTGTCCATCTTCTTCAATATCAATCTTAACACCAGTTTCTTCAATGATTTTATTAATCATCTTTCCACCAGGTCCGATAACATCTTTAATCTTATCAACATCAATAGTTGTTGTAACAATTCTAGGAGCATATTTTGAAACTTCAGCTCTTGGTTTATCAATTTGTTTTAACATTATTTCATCTAAAATATACTTTCTAGCATTTTTAGTTCTCTCAAAAGCTTCTGCGATAATATCATAAGATAATCCATCAACTTTAATATCAACTTGAATAGCTGTTATACCCTTTTCAGTTCCACCAACTTTGAAATCCATATCTCCGAAGAAATCTTCTATTCCTTGGATATCTGTAAGCATTACATAATTTGAATCATCATTTGGATCTGTAACTAAACCAGTAGAAATACCAGCAACTGGTCTCTTAATTGGAACACCAGCATCCATTAAAGCTAAAGTACTTCCACAAATACTAGCTTGAGAAGTTGAACCATTAGAACTTAAAACCTCAGATACAACTCTTATAGCATAAGGAAATTCTTCTTTACTTGGAATTACAGGAACAAGAGCTTTTTCAGCTAAAGCACCATGACCAACCTCTCTTCTTCCAGGTCCTCTAGAAGGTCTAGCCTCTCCTACACTATATGATGGGAAATTATAATGATGCATATATCTTTTAGAAGTTTCTTCATCAATACCATCTAATGATTGTTCTTCACTCATCATTCCTAAAGTTGCAACAGATAATACTTGAGTTTGTCCTCTAGTAAACATTCCGCTACCATGAACTCTAGGAAGTAATCCAACCTCACATGATAAAGGTCTAATTTCATCTAAAGCTCTACCATCAACTCTTTTATGTTCATTAAATATCATTTCTCTAACAACTTTTTTCTCTAATTTATAGAAAGCTTCTCCTAAATTAGCAATTTTTTCTTCAGCCTCATCACCATATTTTTCAGTTAAATATTCTTTGATTTCTTCTTGAAGTTTTGCCATATTAGCGTCAACAACAGCTTTATCTACATTTTGAACATCAGATTTTACTCTATCTTTAAATTCTCTTTCAATTTCTTCAAATAAATCATGATCAACATCAAAAGATTTATATTCAAATTTTTGTTTACCAATTTCAGCTTTAATATCAGAAATAAAATCACAAATCTTTTTAATTTCAACATGAGCTGTTTTAATAGCCTCTAACATTTTCTCTTCAGAAATTTCATTAGCACCAGCTTCAATCATTGCAATTTTATCTTTAGTTCCTGCAACAGTTAAAGTTAAATCAGAAACTTCTCTTTGAGCAACTGTTGGATTAATAATAATTTCACCATCAACAATTCCAACATTAACAGCAGCTGTTGGTCCACCAAAAGGAATATCAGAAATTGATAATGCAGCTGAAGCACCAATCATAGCTGCAACCTCTGGTGAATTATCAGGATCTACTGATAATACAGTAGCTACAACACATACATCATTTCTAAAATCTTTTGGAAATAATGGTCTAAGTGGTCTATCAATAGCTCTTGAAGTTAATATAGCTTTATCAGCTGGTTTACCTTCTCTTTTTAAATAACTTCCTGGAATTTTTCCAACTGAATATAGTTTTTCTTCAAAATCTACTGATAATGGGAAAAAGTCAATTCCGTCCTTTGGCTCTTTAGAAGCTGTAACATTAACAATTACAACTGTATCGCCATAACGTACTAATACACTTCCATTAGCTAGTCCAGCCATCTTTCCAGTTTCAAATACTAATTTTCTACCTGCAAGTTCTGTTTCATAAGTTTTAAACATAATAAAAATACCTCCTAATTCTTTTCGAACAAGTGCAGAAATCAGATTTAAAGAAATACCTAATATTTCCTTAAATCTAACATCTAACACTAATCCGAAATTTAAATATTATTTGTAGGTGCGACATCGTCGTCGCCCCTACAATAAAAGCGTAGCCCATAGCCACGCCTTCGATTATTTTCTTAAAGATAATTTTTGAGCTATATCTCTATATCTTTGAATGTCTTTTTTAGCTAAATAGTTTAAAAGATTACGTCTCTTACCAACCATTTTTAAAAGACCTCTTCTAGAGTGATTATCTTTTTTGTGAACCTTTAAGTGTTCAGTTAATTCTGTAATTCTTTCAGTTAAAAGAGCAATTTGAACTTCTGGAGAACCAGTATCATTTTCATCTCTTTTATAAGTATTGATAATCTCTTGTTTTCTTTCCTTTGTCATAAAATATCGCCTCCTCACATATTTTATTAATTCACCATAAACTGAGGAAAAGTAGCGCTTCAATCCTTTTTCTAAGTAAATGGTATATTTTAACACCATTATTTTACTATATAATCACCAAAAAATCAATACTTAAAGCAAAAAAACGTGGAAAAAATCTCCACGTTTTTTATATATTCTATGCTGTTTCAGATTTATCTATTTTCTTTTTACTTTTTTTGTTTTTAACTTGATGTTTTACTGGTTTCTTATTTTCATCAATTATAACTTCAGGCTTTTCATGTTTTTCTACTGTATCAGCAGTTATAATGCACTTCGCAATTTTCTCATTACTAGGAATATCATACATTACATCTCTCATAATTTCTTCAATTATAGAACGCAAACCTCTAGCACCAGTATTTCTCTCTAAAGCCTTATCAACTATCTTTTCAAGAGCTTCTTGTTTAAATTCAAGTTCTACTCCATCTAATTCTACTAATTTCTTATATTGTTTAACTAGTGAATTCTTTGGCTTAGTAACAATCTCAATCAAAGCTTCTTTTGTAAGTTCATCTAATGTAGCAACAATTGGTAATCTTCCTACAAATTCTGGAATCATTCCAAATTTTAATAAATCTTGAGGTAATAATTCTTTAAATACCTCTGTTCTACTTCTATTTTTCTTACTTTCTATTTCAGCTCCAAAACCAATAGATTTCTTTCCAGTTCTATCTTCTATAATCTTTTCAATTCCTTCAAAAGCTCCACCGCAAATAAATAAAATATTTTCAGTGTTTATTTGAATAAACTCTTGATGTGGATGTTTTCTTCCACCTTGAGGTGGAACAGACGCAGTTGTTCCTTCAATAATCTTAAGTAAGGCTTGTTGAACGCCTTCACCGCTTACATCTCTTGTTATTGAAGGGTTTTCAGACTTTCTTGAAATCTTATCAATTTCATCTATATAAATAATACCTTTTTCAGCTTTTTCAACATCAAAATCAGCAGCTTGAATTAATCTTAAAAGAATGTTCTCAACATCTTCACCAACATATCCAGCCTCTGTAAGAGTTGTTGCATCAGCAATTGCAAAAGGAACATTTAAAACTTTTGCCAATGTTTGAGCAAGCAATGTTTTACCACATCCTGTAGGACCTAGTAGTAAAATATTACTCTTTTGAATTTCAACATCTTGAGTAAGCTCTAAATTATTAATTCTTTTATAATGATTGTAAACAGCAACAGATAAAGTCTTTTTAGCCTCTTCCTGTCCTATTACATATTCATCTAAAACACTTTTTATCTCAGCAGGAGTTGGTATTTTTTGTTCTTCAACAATTTCTACCTCATCATCTTCAAATACTTCATCTTCAATAATTTCTTGGCAAACAAGAACACATTCATCACAAATATATGCTCCTGGTCCAGCAATTATTTTTTTAACACTCTCTTGTGGCTTACCACAAAAAGAGCATTTAACAAATTTATCTTTACTATTTGGCATATAAACACCTCTTTACATTCATAGTTTTTCTTTTGCTTATGGTCTTTCCTTTATAATCTCATCAATTAAACCATATTCTAAAGCTTCTTCAGCTGTCATATAATTATCTCTTTCAGTATCTCTTTCAATTGTAGCTAAATCTTGACCAGTTTTTTCACTTAATAATTTATTTAGTTTATCTCTAGTCTTAACCATGTGATCAGCATGTATTTTAATTTCAGTAGTTTGACCAGAAAGTCCACCTGAAATTAAAGGTTGGTGAATTAATATTTCTGCATTTGGAGTAGCTAATCTCTTACCCTTTGTTCCAGAGGCAAGCAAAACAGCACCCATACTAGCAGCCATACCAATGCAAATTGTAGAAACTGGACATTTGATATAATTAATAGTATCTACAATAGCCATTCCATCAGTAATAGACCCTCCTGGGCTATTAATATATAAATATATTTCTTTATCTGGATCTTCTGATTCTAAGAATAATAATTGAGCAACAACTAAGCTAGCTGAAACATGATTAACATCTTCTGATAAAAATATGATTCTATCTTTTAATAATCTTGAAAAAATATCGTATGATCTTTCACCTTTACTTGTTTGTTCAATAACATAAGGAACTAAACTATTTTTTTCCATAAGAACCTCCTCTTTTGAATAAATTTTATATTAAACATTATAATATATGTAGGGGCACATTGCAATGTGCCCTTTCATTTTTTAACTTTTTTATTTGATTTTTGCATTATCAACTATATATTTAACTGTTTTTTCTGATTTTATACTAGATTCAATATATTTTTTAAATTCTTCATTTTTCTTTAATTCATCTTCGTTTCTACCATAAGCTGTAGCCATTTCTTTGATTTTTTCATTCATTTCTTCTTCTGTAACTTCAATTTTAGCATCTTCAGCAACAGCTTCTAATACTAATCTAGTTTTTACAGATTTTTCAGCTTGTGGTCTCATTTCTTCTCTGAAATCAGCTTCAGATTTTCCAATAATCTTTAAATATTGATCTAATTTCATTCCTTGATAAGATAATCTTGTTTCTAAATCTTTAGCCATATTGTCGATTTCAGCTTCAAACATTCCAGATGGAATATCAATTTCAGTATTGTCACAAACAGCTTCTATAGCTTTATCTTCAGTTTCATATTTAGCTCTGTTTTCATTTTGTTCTTCTAATTTTTTCTTAATATCTTCTTTTAATTCTTTAATTGTATCAAATTCACTAACATCTTTAGCAAATTCATCATCCATTTCTGGTAATTCTTTTACTTTAATTTCATGTAATTTTACTTTAAATACAGCATCTTTTCCAGCTAAATCTTTTGAAAAATATTCATCTGGGAATTTAACATTAATATCTTTTTCTTCATCGATTTTCATACCAATAACTTGATCTTCAAATCCATCAATAAAAGATTTACTTCCAATTTCTAATTCATGATTTTCAGCTTTTCCACCTTCAAATGGAACTCCGTCAACTGAACCTTCGAAATCTATAACAGCAAAATCACCATTTTTAACTGCTCTATCTTCAACATTAACCATTCTAGAATTTTTCTCAGCTTTTTGTTTTAAATCTTTTTCGATGTCTTCATCAGTTACTTTATATTCAATTTTTTCTATTTCAACACCTTTATATTTTCCAACTTTAACTTCTGGTTTAGTTTGTACAACAGCTGTAAATATTAAATCTTTTCCTTTTTCCATTTGAACAATATCAATCTCTGGTTTACTTACAGCTTCAATATTGTTTTCTTTTAATTCATTATCATATATTTCTGGAACAATTTCATTAAAAGCATCTTCGTAAAAGATTTCAACGCCATAATGTTTTACTGCAATATTAAAAGGAACTTTTCCTTTTCTAAATCCAGGAACATTAAAATATCTAGCATTTTTCTTAAACACTGTTTTTATTCCTTCTTCGAATTTTTCAGCTTCAACTGTAAATTCTAATTTTAATTCGTTTTTGTTATCTGTCTTTTCTATTTTTAAACTCATTTTAACTCCTCCAATTTCTTTAATAACTCCATAATTATACCATAAAACAAAACAAATGCAATATATTTATATAAAAAATACAACCGTAGGGGCGGGTTTCCATGCCCGCCCATTTAATTACCTATTACATAAAAAGGATTGCATTTTTAGCAATCCTCTTTCGTTAATTTTATTTCAAATTATCCATTAATTTGTTTCATAACTTCTTCAGCAAAGTTTTCTTCTTTTTTCTCTATTCCTTCACCTTTTTCAAATCTAGCATATTTAACAATTTTATATCCTTTTTGATTTAAAAGTTGTCCAACTTTTACAGATGAATCTTTAACAAATTCTTGATCTAATAAACAGATTTCTCCATAGAATTTTCCAATTCTACCTTGAACCATTTTCTCAGCTATTTCAGCAGGTTTACCTTCGTTCATAGCTTGAGCTTTTAATATTTCCATTTCCTTAGCGACTCTCTCTTCTGGAACTGATTCTCTATCTAAATATTCAGGTCTAGCTGCAGCAATTTGCATACAGATATCTTTAGCTGTTTCACTATCACCTTTTTCAAAGTTAACTAAAACACCAATTTTTCCATCTCCATGAATATAGCTTTCAACTAATCCGTCAGATTCAAATCTTTCAAATCTTCTAATTGTCATATTTTCACCAATTGTAGCAATTTTGTCAGTTAATACTTCTTGAACAGTTTTATCAGAATCTAAATATTTTTGGCTTAATAAATCTTCAACACTTGAAGGATTTTTCTTAGCAATTTGCTCTGCTACTTCGCTAACAAATTTTCTAAATTCATCGTTTTTAGAAACGAAGTCTGTTTCAGCATTAACTTCAACAACACTTCCAACCTTCTTATCATCAGAAACATAAGCACATACTAAACCTTCAGCAGCAATTCTGCTTGATTTTTTAGCAGCTTTTGCAATTCCTCTTTCTCTTAATAATTCTGCTGCTTTCTCCATATCTCCATCAGTTTCTGTTAAAACTTTTTTACAGTCCATCATTCCAGCACCTGTTTTCTCTCTTAATTGTTTTACAAGATCTGCAGTAATCATGAAAATACCTCCTATTATTTAATTTTTATTTTTGAAAATTTATGTATTAACAGGCGGGCATGTAAACCCGCCATTACATATTATTCTTCTACGTTTTCAACAACTTCTTCCATATCTGTAGCTTCATTAACTTCTTCAGTTTCTTCAACTACTGGAACGTCAGCTGCTTCACCTTGTCTTCCTTCAATAACAGCATTAGCCATAACATCTGTAATTAATTTAACAGCTCTTATAGCATCGTCATTTCCTGGAATTGGGTAATCAACATCCTCTGGGCTACAGTTAGTATCAACTAAACCTACAACAGGAATATTTAACTTTTTAGCCTCTAATATAGCGATTCTTTCTTTCTTAGGATCAACTACAAATAAAACACCTGGTAAAGAATTCATTTCTTTAATACCACCAAGGTTCTTTTCTAATTTTTCCATTTCTTTTTTAAGACCAATAACTTCTTTTTTAGGTAATACATCGAAAGTACCATCTTCTTGCATTGTTTCTAAGTCTTTTAATCTTTGAATTCTTGTTTTTATTGTATCAAAGTTTGTAAGCATTCCACCTAACCATCTTTGGTCAATATAGAACATGTTACATTTGATAGCAGCTTCTTTAATACATTCTTGAGCTTGCTTCTTTGTTCCAACAAAAAGAATATCCTTTCCTTCTTCAGCTTGTTCCTTTAAGAAATTATAAGCCTCATCAATTTTCTTTGAAGTCTTTTGTAAATCGATAATGTGGATACCATTTCTAGCTTGAAAAATATATTCAGCCATCTTAGGATCCCATCTTCTAGTTTGATGTCCAAAATGAACACCAGCTTCTAGTAATTGTTTCATTGCAACTACTGCCATTTTAAATTCCTCCTTGTTTTTTCTTCCGCTGGGTCTTGAATTTTAGCATTTAGGGCCACTTATCTATGATAAGCACAAACCTAAACTAAACCCGCGTGATTTTTTAACTCGTTTATTTTATCACAAAAAAACACGTTTGGCAATACCTAAACGTGTTTTTTTCTTATATTATCTTTTTCAAATCAAATTTTAAATAATCTGAACTTGTTAAGATATATTTTATTCCGTTTTTTTCTCCTTCAAAAGCTTGATTACAAGCATCTCCATGAAGATGACCATATATACAAGTATGTACATTATATTGTTCCATTACTTTGCTTAAATCAATCTCAGTCCTTGGATTTAGGTCTTTTGTAAATGGTGGATAATGCATTAATACAATTATTTCAGTATTTTCCCCTTTTTCTTTTTTTATTTTTTCTAAGTTAGTTTCTAATCTTATTTTTTCTCTTTTTTGATATTTCTCATTTTCTTCTTTATTATCAATTGTCCAACCTCTAACTCCTGTAATAACAATATTATTATATTCATAGTAATTATTTTGAATAAAATCAATATTCTCAAAGTTATTACTCTTTAAAAAATCCCTCATTTTTGTTAGTGTTGTCCACCAATAATCATGATTTCCCTTTAATAATAGTTTTTTTCCAGGAAGTGAATTTAAAAACTTAAAATCTTCATAGGTATTTTCTAAATCCATTGCCCAAGAAAAATCACCAGGAAGTAAAACTAAATCATCTTCTTTAACTTTATCTATCCAATTCTTCTTTATCTTTTCACTATGATTTTCCCAATTAAACCCGAAAATGTCCATTGGTTTATTAGTTCCAAAAGATAAATGTAAATCACCTATTGCATAAATTGACATATTTTTTCCTTTCTTTTAAATCATAACATTTCATTTTTAAAGGTAGGCACAAGGCCTACCCCTACATTTATTTATATTCGTAGGGGCAGGGCTTCCATTCATATTTATTCTCCTAACTTAAGATTAGGCACTGCATTTAAACTCAAATCAGATCTTTTCCCAGCGATAAAATTATAATAACCAGCTGAAGCAATCATAGCAGCATTATCAGTACATAATTTTAATTCTGGGAAGAAAATATCCAAATTTTCTTCTTTAGCTAGTTTCTCAAAAGAACCTCTAATATATGAATTTGCTGAAACTCCTCCAGCTAAAACAATTTTCTTTATACCAGTTTGATTTACAGCCTTTAAAGTATTATTAACCAACATTTCTGTAGCAGCTTTTTCGAATCCTAAACATAAGTCTGCTTTATTAATATTAGAATCTTTATGATTTAGATTAATAACTGCTGTTTTTATTCCACTAAAAGAAAAATCTAGATTATCTATATTAGTTGTAGGTAACTCAATTGGAATAGTTCCCTCTTTAGCTAATTTATCAACCTTTGGTCCTCCAGGATATCCAAGTCCTACAACTCTAGCGACTTTATCAAAAGCTTCTCCGGATAGCATCATCCCTTGTTTTTCCTAAAACCTCGAATTCATTATAGTCTTTAACATAAACAATTTGAGTATTTCCACCTGACATCATTAAACATAAAAATGGAGGCTTTAAATCTTTGTGTGTAATGTAATTGGCTGCTATATGTCCTTCAATATGATTAACACCTAATAAAGGTTTTCCTGTCGCAAAACTTAATCCTTTAGCATAAGAAACTCCAACTAATAATGCACCAACTAATCCTGGTCCATAAGTTGTAGCAATTACATCAATATCATTTATTTTGATATTTGCTTGTTTTAATGCTTCTTCCATCACTTTAGTAATTACTTCAACATGGCATCTTGACGCAATTTCAGGAACTACTCCACCATATTCAGTGTGAATATCAATTTGAGAATTTATGACATTAGAAATAACCTCTCTGCCATTTTTAACAACAGCAACAGAGGTTTCATCACAACTTGATTCAATTCCTAATACATAAATATCTTCCATTTTTTCTCCATTTCTTTTAAATAAACAATGAAAATAATGTTCCTATTAACCAGAATATTCCATTACCAATAAACATTATAACCGGCCCAGTTATGATTCCTAGTATTCTTGTAAAACATAGTAATAAAAAGATCATATAAATCATTGTTTCATTTTGGTCAATCCATCTTTGGGCTTTATAAGGTAATAATCTTAAAAATATTTTTGACCCATCTAAAGGTGGAATTGGAATTAGATTAAAAACTCCAAGACCAATATTAACAATTATTGCATAATATACAACAAGTGTAATTAAAGCCATAAAACTCATTCCAGGTATTTGTGTTGATGTCATCATCTCAAATACCGCAGAACCATCTACTATAGATAAAATATAAAAAATAATTGTAAAAACTATTGCTAACAAAAAATTCATCAAAGGTCCGGCAATAGCAACAATAGCCTCACCTTTTTCCTTTGATTTTGTAGTAAAATTATTTGGGTTAATCTGTACAGGTTTACCCCAACCAATTTTAGCAAAAAGTAAAACAACCATTCCAACTGGATCTAAATGTGCAGATGGATTTATTGTAAGCCTTCCTTGATTTCTAGGAGTTCTATCTCCTAATCTATCAGCAGCAAAAGCATGTGCAAACTCATGAAATGAAATTGCAATTATTACTCCTGGTAATGTCAATATTGAAATTATAATATTATTAGTTCCAAGACTAACAAATGTTAATAATATCATAACTCCCATTAAAATAAACAAACTACGTTTATCAAAATTATAACCAAACATATAAATTCCTTTCTTTTGTAAATATTATAAAGTATTATAAAAACTTTTCTTATATTCTTCTATTTTTTCATCATCCACTTTACCAATTTTAAATAATATTTGATCATTTAATATTTTATAAACAACATCAGTTTTAACTATACTATCTTTATGCAAATTATTTTTATTATCTTTTTGTATTAAAATATTTGAATTGAATTTTAGTTTTTCTAAATTTGAAGAAATAAGCATTCCAAAATTCTCTATTGGTACAGCAGTATTATTTTGATCTATAATTACAAATAAATGGTTATTGCCAGTTTTTCCATTAGAATAGATATATTCTTTAACAAATACAATATCGCCTATTTCATATATAGAATATATTTCATTATCTTCACTTAAAACGTTTTCTACTTTACCTTTGTGCCATTCTTCTTCCACTGGAAATTCTTCAAATGCTTCTTCTAAATCTTTTACTCTGCCATTTTTATATGCAATTTTTAAAAACTCACTTAATTCTTCTTTCATTAGAATCCCTTTCTAATATGCATTTTTATACATTTTTTATATTTTAATTTAATGGTTTCATTGTTGGGAATAATAATGCATCCCTAATAGAAGCCGCATCAGTTAATAACATAACTAATCTATCAACACCAATTCCAAGTCCACCTGTTGGAGGAAGACCAATCTCTAAAGCTTGAATGAAATCTTCATCCATCATACCAGCCTCTTCATCTCCAGCTTCTCTAGCTTCAACTTGTTTTTTAAATCTTTCATATTGATCAATAGGATCATTTAACTCTGAGAATGCATTTCCATATTCTCTTCCGCAAATAAATACTTCAAATCTTTCTGTCATTCTCTTATCATCTTTACATCTTTTAGCTAAAGGTGAAATCTCTATTGGATATTCATAAACAAAAGTTGGTTGAACTAGTGTTTTTTCAACATATTCATCAAAGAATAAGCTAATAACATCTCCTCTTGTTTCTTTAGTTTTATCAGGAATTTCAATACCTCTTTCTTTAGCAATTGCAACCGCTTCTTCGTCAGTTTGAATCTGATTAAAATCAACTCCACATGCTTCTTTTATAGAATCAATCATTGTAATTCTTTTCCATCCTGGAGCTAAATTTACTTTTTGCCCTTGATATTCAACTTCAGTTGTTCCAAGAACATTCATAGCAGTTTTAGAAAAAATTTCTTCTGTTATATCCATCATATCGTGAAAATCTTGATATGCAGCATATAATTCAAGTTCAGTAAATTCAGGATTATGTCTTATATCCATTCCTTCATTTCTGAATACTCTACCAATTTCATAAACTTTATCAAATCCACCAACTATTAATCTTTTTAAGTTAAGCTCTAGAGCTATTCTTAAATACATATCTAAATCTAAGCTGTTGTGATGTGTAATAAATGGCTTAGCTGTTGCTCCACCTGAAATTGTATTAAGTATTGGAGTTTCAACTTCTAGATAACCCTTATCTTCTAATATTTTTCTAATTGAACTTATAATTTTACTTCTTAAAACAAAGCTTTCTTTAACTTCTGGATTAACGATAAGGTCTGTATATCTTTGTCTATATCTTAAATCTGGATCTTTTAAACCATGAAATTTCTCTGGAAGTGGTCTTAAAGATTTTGAAAGCAATTTAACTTCTTTTGCATGAACAGAAATCTCTTCTGTTCTTGTTTTAAATACAAAACCTGTAATACCAATTATATCTCCAATATCCCATGTTTTAAAAGCTTTGTAGCTTTCTTCTCCTAAATCATTTATACTAACATAACTTTGGATTCTCTCATCACAATCTTGAATAGTACAAAAAGAAGCTTTACCCATAATTCTCTTAGCAATTATTCTACCAGCAACAGTAACATCTTTTTGTTCAAAGCTCTCATAATTAGCTTTTATTTCTCCAGCAGTATTTGTTCTATCAAATTTAGTAACCTCATAAGGATCTTGTCCAGCATCTTGTAGTTCTTTTAATTTATCTCTCCTAATTTGCATTAAATGATTAATATCTAATTCTTCAACTTCATTATTATTGTTATTGTTTTCAGCCATAACTATTCTCCCCTCTCAAATTAATGGATATATTATATAATAAAAATAAAATATTGTAAATTATTTTTTTCTTCTTAAAATCCAATCTTTTTCAGCTTTGATTGGTAATTTCATTTTTACTTTTTGATTTGCAACACCAGGATTTACCGTATCAATTTCTTCATCAGTATCAATATCCCATAATTTATCAATTACAAACTTTACAGGCTCTAGCTTTCCAGGAATTAATACTTCCATCTCATCTCCAATTGATAATTTATTTCTAATTTCTATAATATCTTTTTCTTCTCCTGGTTCTACAACTTTTCCGCCAAATTCATATTCTAAATTATATTGTTTTCCTTCATATTCTTGGAAATCTTTATTACCTCTATCATTAAAATAAAACGTTGTAAGCCCTCTAGTTTTTGTTTTTTCTAATTCTTTTATATATTTTGAACCATCATAATTTTCAGGATCTTTCATATAATCATCAATAGCGTTTCTATAAGTATTAACAACAGAAGCAATATAATACTCAGTTTTAAGTCTTCCTTCAATTTTTAAACTATCAACACCCATTTCACAAATCTCAGGAATTTCATTAACCAAGCATAAATCTTTTGATGAAAAAATGTATGTACCTTTCTCATCATCTTCAACTGGCATTAAATTTCCAGGATTATTCTTTTCTTCAACATAAACATTATAAGCCCATCTACAGCTTTGAGCACAATCACCCAAATTTGCACTTCTACCAGCTAAAAAATCACTTAAGAAACATCTTCCAGAATATCCAAAACAAATAGCACCATGAATAAACATCTCAACTTCTAAGTCTTCAGGTTTGTTTTTTATCAATTCTTTTATTTGTTCTTTATTCATTTCACGACCTAGAATAACACGTTTAGCCCCATTATTGTACCAGAACTTACTTGCATGGTAACTAATAGTATTAGCCTGAGTACTAATATGAATATCACAATCAGGAGCATATTCTTTTACGATCTCAACAACTCCACCATCAGCAACAATTATTCCATCAACTTTCAAATCATTCAACATCTTTGCTTGCTCTTTAACCTCTTCATATTTCTCATCCCAAGCAAAAATATTAAGAGCAGCATATACTTTTTTTCCAATACTATGAGCATATTTAATAGTTTCAGCTAAATCATTATCATCCATTCCAGCTCTAGTTCTTAAAGAAAGGCTAGATGTTCCTGCATAAACTGCATCTGCTCCATATAAAAAAGCAATCTTAGCTTTATCAAAAGTACCAGCTGGTGCTAATAATTCTGGTTTTTTCATTTATATCTCTCCTATCCAAATAAATATATAATAATATATCATATTTTTGACATAAAATCCAGTATATTATCAAATAAATATGAATAAACGAAAATAAGACGATGATAAATGACATAAGGTTGTAGGGGCGGGGCTTGTCCCCGCCCACATCCTATGAATTATTCATATTATCTATTGATTTTCTAATAAAAATGAGATATTATTATATAGAAATTTTAAATAGAAATGGAGAATTTAATTATGAATAAAATATTTGTTTTCGGACACAAAAACCCAGATACAGATACTATTGCTTCAGCTATTTCAATGGCTTACTTACAAACAAAATTAGGAAAAGCTGCCGAACCAAGAAGACTTGGCAATGTTTCTAAAGAGACAAAATATGCATTAGATTACTTCAAAATTGGAGAACCTGAACTTTTAGAAAAAGTTGAAGATGGTCAAGAAGTTATATTAACTGACCATAATGAACCAGGTCAATCAGTTGATAATATTGAAAATGCTACTATAAAAATGGTTGTAGATCATCACAGAATTAATGGAATAAATACAAAAGAACCTTTATATTATTATGCTGAACCAGTTCGGATGCACATGTACAATTTTATATAAATTATATACTCAAAATTGTGTTGAGATTCCTTCATATATTGCTGGATTAATGGTAAGTGCAATTATTTCTGATACATTATTATTCAAATCACCTACATGCACTGAAGAAGATATAAAAGTTGCAAAGCTTTTAGCAAGTATCGCAAATATTGATTTAGAAACATATGGAATGGATTTATTAAAAGCTGGAACAAACTTATCAGATTTTACTACAAAAGAACTGCTTAATTTAGATGCAAAACAAACTAAACTTGGAGATGTTGTTAAAGCTAAAATAGCTCAAGTTAATACAGTTGATATTGATGACGTAATGACTAGAAAAGCTGATATTGAAGCTATAATGAATAGTGAAATTGAAGAGTTTGGACTTGATTTAAATATGCTTCTTATAACAGATATTGTTAATAGCAATTCTCAAGTTATAGTTCTTGGAAATAAAGCAAATATAACAGAAAGAGCTTATGGAGTTACTTTAGTAAATAATACTGCATTATTAAAAGGTGTTGTTTCTAGAAAAAAACAAGTTATACCTGTTATGACTGAAAATGTATAATTTTTATAATGCAAAAACGTGATCCTCAAAAATGAGAATCACGTTTTATTTTTTACCTATTATACACAAATCTCTGCCTCTTTTCATAACCTATTGCAACCACCTTTTCATAGGCGTAGCATAGCTGAATTTCATACTCATACCCTTCTTCTTTCTCTTCCAACCCTTTAAGTACTCTGTTTATATCGTACATAAATTTGTTGGAATTGAAATACTTTTCAAATTTCTCATCAAGCCATTCGCAGTCGTCTGACTCAATATCATGTTTAAAGTCTTCACCATAGGTATAAAGCTGTGTGTCTAATAAGTCTTGGGGTATATCCCGGTAAGGTGCACCATATACATCCAATACTTCTTTAAGAAGCATTTTTCGTATAAACTTTGTCATAAAATCAACCCCTCTTTCGTCAAATATGACAATTTCTTAACTTACTTCCATTACCAAATGAATTATAACACGATTTTTAAATTTTTCAAGTGTTTTCGACATTTTTAATCATTATCCATTAATAAAAGTTTTATTCCCCAAAGTCCAGATATTCCAACTAATGTGTAAATAATTCTACTTAATAATGACATTTCACCAAAAATTGTATCAACTAGATTAAACTCAAACAATCCAATTAAGCCCCAATTTATAGCTCCAATTATTATAAGTAATAAAGCAATTTTATCTATGATTTTCATTTCTCTTCCATCCTTTCATAATATTTTTACTAATAATATATCCATTTTTTTGAATTTTATTCAAAAAACAAAAAGGGCACACTGCAGTGTGCCTCTACTTTTTTTATTTATGAACTCTTGTTATAGATAATCCATCTCCTACTTCAAGAATTTCAGTTTCTAAATTTTCATTTTCAGTAATTTCTTTTATGTATTCACGCAAATGTCTTACAGCTGTTCGTTGTTTATGAAGATTATAATCACTCATAACATAACCTTTATATAAAACATTGTCTGCTAAAATTAGCCCATTATCATTTATAAGCTTAATGCTTTCTTCAAGAAAAATAGGGTATTTTCCTTTTGCTGCATCAATAAAAACAATATCATATTTATTGTCAAGTGTTGGTAAAATATCAACTGCATTTCCTATCATAATATTAATTCTATCAGCAACTCCTATTCTCTTAACATTTTCAATTGCTTCATTGGCTCTATTTTCGTCTATTTCAATAGTATCAATAACGCAATCTTTTTCCGTATATTCAGCAAACTTAGAAGCTGAATAACCAACAGCAGTTCCAATCTCTAAAATTCTTTTTGGCTTTTCATCTTCTAAAATTTCTTTAATTTTTTCTAAAGTATCATCCATAATAATTGGAATATGATCATCTAGAGCTTTTTTCTTTAGTATTTCTAATTCTTCTTTATTTATCATCTCTATCACTCTTACTACTTGAAAATTGTTTTCTTTTATTTGAAATCCAAACATCTAAAAAGTCTTTATACTTTGGATATTTCATTTCTAATACAACTTTAATATCTTCGTCATTATAACCTTCTTTAATAGATTTTTCTATAAATGCTTGTAAATTTTTTCTATCAATTGTATCTTGTGATACAGGTTCTTTCTCTGGCTTTTTATAATTTCTTTCCATTAATGTATATTTTGTATCTGTAATATTTCTAATAGCTTTAGATTGTGTTTTATTTTTCATAATTAAACATCCCTTTCCTTTAATTTATTTATTACCATTTCTATTAGCTCTTTCTCTCTCTTTTGAGTCTAATATTTTCTTACGTAATCTAATATTTAATGGTGTAACTTCAACTAATTCATCATCTTGTATAAATTCAATAGCCTTTTCTAAAGACATTTGAATTGGTGGTACTAATCTTAAAGCTTCATCTGAACCAGATGCTCTAGTATTTGTTAAATGTTTTTCCTTGCAAACATTTATTGCTAAATCTTCACCTCTTGAGTTTAATCCAACTATCATACCCTCGTAAACATCAACGCCAGGTCCTATAAATAATTCACCTTTGTCTTGAGCATTATATAAACCATAAGTAACTGATTTTCCATTTTCAAAAGCAATAATTGTTCCTCTTACTCTAGCAACAACTTCTCCTTTGAAAGGTTCATAACAATCAAATATATGATTCATTGTTCCTTCACCTTTTGTATCAGTCATAAACTCAGTTCTATATCCGATTATTCCTCTAGCAGGAATTCTAAATTCTATTTTAGTATGTCCTTCTTCAGCAGGTTCCATATTAACCATTTCTGCTTTTCTTTTACCTAATTTTTCAATTACATTTCCAATTGAATCATCAGGAACATTTACAATAAGTCTTTCTACTGGTTCACATTTAACCCCATCAATTTCTTTAATAATAACTTTTGGTCTAGAAACTAATAATTCAAATCCTTCTCTTCTCATTGTTTCAATTAATACTGATAAATGTAACTCACCTCTACCAGAAACTTCAAAAGAATCAGGTGATTCTGTTTCTCTAACACGTAAACTTACATTCCTATCTAATTCTTTAAATAATCTATCTCTAATATGTCTTGAAGTAATGAATTGTCCTTCACGACCTGCAAAAGGTCCATTATTAACACTAAATGTCATTGATACTGTTGGTTCATCAATATCAACAAATGGAATTTTTTCTGGATTATTATAATCGCAAATAGTATCTCCAATATTAATATCAGCTATACCTGATAATGCAATTATATCTCCAGCTGAAGCTTCTTCAACTTCAACTCTTTTTAAACCTTCATGAGTATATAATTTTGTAACTCTTGCATTTTCGATTTTATCATCTTTTTTGCAAATTGCAACAGGCATATTTAATTTAACAGTTCCTCTTTCAACTCTACCAACTGCAATTCTTCCAATATAATCATCATAGTCAATATTAGAAACTAACATTTGCATTGGTCCATCTTGATCACATTTAGGAGCATTAATATGGTTTATTATTGTTTCAAATAAACATTTTAAATTTTCACCTGGTTTATTTAAATCTAAAGTTGCAGTTCCTTGTTTTCCTGATGCATAAACAACAGGGAAATCAAGTTGTTCATCATTTGCGTCTAACTCAATAAACAAATCTAAAACTTCGTCAACTACTTTTTCAGGTCTAGCTCCAGGTCTATCTATTTTATTAATAACAACAATTGGCTTTAAATTTAATGCTAAAGATTTCTTTAAAACTTCTCTAGTTTGTGGCATAGCTCCTTCAAAACTATCGACTAATAATACAACACCATCAACCATTTTTAAAACACGTTCAACTTCTCCACCAAAATCAGCATGTCCTGGTGTATCAACAATATTAATCTTAATATCATTATATGTAACGGCTGTATTTTTTGAAAGAATTGTAATTCCTCTTTCTTTTTCAAGATCATTTGAATCCATTACTCTTTCAGCAACTTGTTCATTTTCTCTAAAAATACCACTTTGTCTAAGCATAGCATCTACTAAAGTAGTTTTTCCATGATCAACGTGTGCAATTATTGCTACATTTCTAATTTTCTCATTATTCATCTTCTATTACTCCCTATATAAAAATTAGAGCGACTCTATCTCGCTCCTCTCCTTTAAACATGCTATAATATTATATCCCTTTTACATAATTTTGTCAATGAATTTACAGAACAAATCTGAAAATTGATAATTTTCAGTTAATTTGTTTATGCGTATTTTTTTCTAAGCACTTTCTTATTGAATTAAAAATAAGGCAATGAGTTTTTCTCATGCCTTATTTGTTATTTTAATCTTTTTTCTTTCTATTTATAAAAATTGTTAGTAATATTACAATAATTGATATAGCCCCAAGAATAAGCCATAGGTAAATATTATCTCCGAGTTTTTGGAGTACTATTTATTGTTAAACCATCAGTATTTTCGTTTGTAGTATTTTGCGTTTCCTTTGCTTCACTTCCAGGATCTTCAACTTCTAGGTTTCTTATTATTATTAGATTATTTGTTAATCTTTCTCCATTAACTGTAACAATATTTTCATCTTTCTTTTCAAAAGAAAACACTACATCATTTGCTTTTTTAAATCCTTCAGGAGCTTCTATTTCTCTTATTATGTAATTAACACCTGTAGAAAGTCCTTTAATTGAATGAGGAATTACTTTTCCTTCATTATCAGTATCATCACCACTTATCCAAGTGTCTATTGCTTGAACTCCACTTTTTATATTTCCATTTGCGTCAAAGTCTGATTCTTTATACAATGCAAATTTAGCTCCAACTAATTCATCTTCTCCACTAACCTTTTTCTTACTAATCTGAACTTCTGTTATATTATCTTCAATAACAATCATATTATTACTTACAGTAGTTTCACCTTGAGTTATTGTTCCGTCTCTGTTAACAGTAAATTTTGTTTCAGATGTTACCAAATATCCATTTGGAGCACTTTCCTCTGTTAATGTATATTCACCTTCTGGAACTCTTGATAGAGTTGTCTCAGAATCTCCAGATATAAATGTTATTTCTGTATTATCAGAGTTCTTTGTTAATTCGATATCTGTACCATTTCTAGTTGCAGTAACATTTCCAATAGTCATTCCTCTTGTATCAGATTTTAGCTTTAAAACTGCACCGCTAAGTTCCTGACCATTTGTAATATCAGTTTTTGATATGTTTACATCAGTTGTTCTAAAAGCAGTGCCTAAAATATTTTGTCTATAACTATCCTCAGGAGCAAGATATACCCACGCATCATAACCTTGAGCGTAATAATCAGGAATATTATTATCAATATAATCAATTATAGGTTTATATAATACATTCCACATTGATTCATCATCATTTATTGGATCATTTGAATGATAACAATATCCATCTTGTTCTGATAAATAATAGCTGTCAGTATGTCCACTAACTGTTCCATCGTCATTAACAAATTCAGACCATTTACTGTCATCATGAACAATAGCCCATACTATTCTTTGTGGAATAAAATAAATAAATTTGTTCCAATTATATCTATACTGTTGTTCAGTTAATTGAACATTATTCTCTTTTATATAATTATATTGATCAGGATATTTTAAAGACCTTAGTCTTACAATCTCAAATTCCTTTAACCCTTCAGTATCCGATTCATCATTATTAAACCTATCAATTATTTCTTGTGCATTCCTATCATTATAACTTGGTTCAAATGTTGAGTTAACATAACGAATAATATCAGTATATCCAACTAGAAATTTAATTAATCTTGTTTTAACCTTATCTGTGTATTCTTGTTCTAATGTAACTAAATTATCATTATCTAATCTGTTTTGGTAATTTGATTTTAAAGTATCTATTTCAGATAGTTTTACTCTTGTGTAATCATCAGTAGAATATGGTGTATCAGATTTTTTGTTAAGGCAGTATGCATGCCCTGAAATTACATTACCATCACTATCTTTTATTATATCATTTTCATCATACCCAATAATATGGAAGATTTCATTGCTCCCTGTTGCTGCTGTTACATACATTTCAAAAATTATAATTGTTGAAATAAAAATTGTTAAAATGCTGATTATTTTATATTTCCAATTAATTTTTCTTTTCATTTTGTATACCTCCAAATTTATCTCATGTGTTTTTTATTTCTTGAATATTATATTTATAATTAATTTTTTTGTCAATATTTTTCATCTCGTTTTATAATGCAAAATTTATTCCCCTCGCCACTATATCTTTCATATTTTCAACCAATTCATCAATCTCCTTAGGAGTAACAATAAAATTAAAATCATTAGGTAAAAGTGCCTCTTTTATCTCTTCATAATTATCATTTTCCTTTAATGAATTAAGATACTCATTTGACTTTGCATCCTCCTGAAGTTTTCCAATGAACAAATCCAAACTATCATTAGCTATAGTTGCAGCATCTACTACAGTTGGTATCCCCATACTAATTACTGGAATACCTAAAGTTCTTTCAGAAAGCTCTCTTCTAGTATTTCCAACACCAGCACCAGGGACGATTCCAGTATCAGCAATTTGAACAGTACTACTTATTCTTTCAATACTTTTA
>JAFWNC010000022.1 GCA_017510525.1 Clostridia bacterium
CACCGGGGGTGGAAATGGGGACGGTTCTCTTTTCCAAGTCTTCCTTGGAAAAGAGAACCGTCCCCATTTCCACCCCCGGTGCGCGTCCCCTTTTTGCATAAAACTAAAACTTTCCTATTATATAAAAAAACGTTCTCGACATACATCGAAAACGCCATAAAAACCCAAAATTAATCTTGTCTTTTAAACAATTCTTTATATCCAACAGACAAAACCGCGATAACAATTAATCCAAAAGATAATGCCTTCCAAATGCCACTCTCAAGTAAAACAATTGCGAATATACCAGTAGCTGCACTAATTCCATAAAGCATTAAAACAGTTTGTCTTTGAGTAAAACCTTTATGAAGAATCTTATAATGTAAATGACCAGAATCAGGTTCAAAAATTGCTTTTAAAGATCTACCCTTAATAACCCTTCTAACAATCGAAGCTAAAGTATCAAAAACAGGTAAAGCCAACACAATCAAAGGAGCAATAATAACAATAGCAGTATAGGTTTTAGCAACACCCATAATTGAAATAACTGCCAATGAATAACCTAAGAAATTCGAACCAGTATCACCAATAAACGTTTTAGCTGGATTAAAATTATAAGGTAAAAATCCAACTAAAGCTCCAGCTAAAGCAGTAATTAAAACAATTGAAATCAAAGGCGAACCATTTAGTGAAAATATAATAACCAATGAAATTGAAGAAATAATACCAATACCAGAAGAAAGGCCATCTAACCCATCAATTAAATTAATAGCATTAGTAATTCCTACAATCCAACCAACAGTTAAAACAATTGAAAAAGCCTCTGAAAACACCTTATCAGATAAAAATCCAATTTTAATACCATCAATTAAAATACCAGACTTAACAACAACAACAGCTGCAGCTATCTGAAATATCAATTTTATTATAGCAGGAACGCCTTTAACATCATCAATAAAACAAATAAAAGCAATAATAGCCATTCCGTACAAAAAAGCCAATCAGTTTTATATTATAACTATCTTCTAGTAAATCAATCTTTTTATCAACATTAAGACTTACTAATAAATAACTAACAGAAATAATAAAACCTAATATAACAGCTAAACCACCTAGTCTAGGCATTTCAACCTTATTAATTCTTCTCTCATCTTGAGGGTTATCAACAGCACCGAAGCTTTCTCGCAAGCTTTATAGTCTTTGGAGTAATAACAAATGCAGTAATAAAAGCAAGAAGAAAAGCAATCGCCACATCTCCCCAAACACTTACCATATGTACAACATCCTTTCAATAATATATGTTTCTTATTTGGGCGGGGACAAGCCCCGCCCCTACATTTTTACATTATTATATATATTTTTTCGTGTTTCATATATACACTGTAGGGGCAGGGCTTGTCCCCGCCCAAACAACATATATATCAAACTCCATATTCTATTTCATATTCTCTTTCTCAATCTCTTCAATCATCTGAACTCTCTCTTGATATCTACCGCCCATAACCTCAGTAGCAATCCAAGCCCTCACAATATTAACAGCCTGACTAACACTAACATAATCAGCAGGTAAAACTAAAACATTAATATTAGAATGAGCCTTAGCCTCTTTAGCCATATCCTCATTAATAACAGTAGCAGCTCTAACGCCTTTAAACTTATTAGCAGCAATAGTCATACCAACACCAGAACTACAGATTAAAATTCCCATATTATCCTTAGACTTTATAACCTCACTAGAAACCTCTTTAGCAATAACAGGATAATGTGAAATTTCCTTAGAAAAAGTTCCCTTATCAACAAACTCAATTTCTTTCTCACTTAAATATTTTTTTATCTCCTCTTTAAGCTCAAAACCCCTGTGATCAGCACCAATATAAAACATAACTACCTCCTAAGAATAATCTACCAAAAGTATACCACTGCCCCCAAAAACTGTCAAGGAACAAATCTGAAAATCGAAGATTTTCAGTAAATTTGTTCGCGCGCGATTTTTTCGCTAGAAAAAATCTGTGCAATGTTGTCGCGAAGCGTTTTTTATACAATATGAAAGTAATACTTTCATATTGTATAAAAAACGTGGCTTCGCCACATAGAGAACTGTAGGGGCTTAGGTTCCACCCCCGCCCAATAGAGAAAATAAGTGTCCAAAAAAACACATAAATAAAAAAATCGAGATAAATCTCGATTTTTTTATTTAATATTAATATACAAAACTTTGTGGATTAACTGTTTCTCCACCAATCCTAATCTCAAAATGTAAATGAGGACCAGTTGAATTACCAGTAGATCCAACAGCCGAAATAGTTTCACCAGCAGAAACGCTCTGACCAACTGAAACATAAATCGCACTACAGTGAGCATAATAAGTTTGATATCCATTACCATGGTCAATTTTTACTAAATTACCATAGCCACCACTCCATCCAGCAAAAACAACTGTACCAGCAGCTGCTGCACCAATAGGAGTACCTGAACTAGTAGCAATATCTAACCCCGTATGGAATCCGGAACCTCTATAACCATATGGAGAAGTCAAAGTTCCTGAAACTGGTTCAATGAACATTCCTGAAAATGATGAGTTAACCTCACCAGCATCAATTTCTTCACTTGAAGACCTAGAACTCTCCACACCTCTAGAAGTAACACTAGACTGTCTAGAAGCAATAGCTTTAGCTTCTTCTAAAGCTTTTTGAGCAGCCTCTTCAGCCTTTTGTCTTTCATATTCATCAACCTTTTTTGAAACATCTTCATTAACAGTAGCCATAGCTACATCAGATGCAACAATAACATTTTCTAATTCTTTTTTATTTTTTAATTCTTCTTGAACCTCAAGGTTAACCTCTAAATCAGAAGTAATCTCAGCTTTAATATCATTAACAACCTTATCAGCCTCTTCTTTAGTATTAACCTCAGCCTTAACCTCGTCGTCAAGTTTGATAGCATAAACTCTACAAGTAACCTCTGATGAGTCCTCAACTGCTAAAAGAACATCCTCCTCATCAGTATCTTCTATATCACTTACAAATTCCAATTCAAATTTAGGCATATTAGGTATATCAATAGATACAACGTTTCCCTCTAAATTATTAGTATATTCTTCTATTTTCTTTTCAACTAAACGTTTATCTTCAACATATCCAATAACTTCACCATCTAATGTAACCTTATAAACAGGTTTATATTTTTTTAATAAAATGGCAACAACTATAAAAGCTGCAACACCAATAATTAACGCTATCTTTAGTACATGTTTTCCGTAATATTTAAAACGTTTTACTATAAATAACACTCTCCTTTTTTTAGAATTTTATGCGTCACGTAAAATTAATTATACCATTAGTATAATCAGAAATCAAACAAATTATTCCATCAAATAACCTATCAAATAAACGCACAAACTCCGCAAAAAGACTAAAATGTGTCAAAATATATAAAATCTCTCGATATCTCCCATTTTCTCCATTTTCCTCCATTTTTCAAAAAATAAAAAGTAGCTCCGCTACTTTTTATCTTTTTCTTCTATTTATTACATATGTACTACCCATGATTGATTTTGCCTGATGCTTAACCTGAGCACCAACCTCGCCAATCTCAAGCGTATTCTTAAACCTACCATCATCGATCTCAACAACACCAATAGAAATTGAAGTCAAAGGAAATTGTTCAATAATTCCCCTTCTATTAGCAACCTCCAAATAGCCCTTTTCAATATCCTCTTGGCTATAAAAATTAACAACATATTGATCAAATTCAGCAATAATATTTTGACACAACTTATCATAATCCATATCAGACACAATAGCAATAAAATCATCACCACCAATATGTCCAACAAAATTATCAGAAACACCATTATGATGAACATTTTCCGTAATAACATGAGCAGTAAACTTTATAATCTCATCACCATTTGAAAAACCGTAAATATCATTATAAGCCTTAAAATTATCCAAATCTAAGTATAAAATAGCAAATTTTTCTCTATTTAGAAGTCTTCTCTTCATTTCAGTTTGAATCTGAACATTACCAGGAAGACCAGTAAGAGGACTAACCCTTCTATTAGTATGTAAAAGCCTTGTGACATTCTTAATTGTATAATACAAATACTCCCTATCAACAGGTTTAACAATAAAATACTCAATAGATTCCTTTAAAACTGCAATTCTATGATCTTTATCCCAATTTGAAGATAAAACAATAATAGGAGTAATACTATTATCCTCGTTTTTCCTAATATCAGAACATAATTTAACAATCTCAACATCAATAGTATCTTCATCTATTATAATCATATCTGGAATATTTCTAAGAGCAATATTCAATTCATCTGTTTTAACCGTTTTAAACTGGTAATCAGGCTCTTTTTTAAATATTTCTCTTAAACAAGTAATTATATTATCTGTATTATCAATAATAAAAATATCTTGGATCATTTTTTACTCCTTTTTATATCTTCTGTATTTTCTTCAAATAATGATTGACTTCTTAAAGCAGGAAGCTTAATGTACTTTGAAAATCTTTCAGACTTCATGTTAGGAAACGCCCTTCTAATTCTCTTAGTCTGAAGTTCAATTTTATTAATAAGTTCATCTCTTCTCTGAGCAAGCTCAGAAATAGCCATTCTATTTGTTTTCTTAATTTTAACAATTCCTCTTAAAACAGTAGCTTTGTTAAGAACTTTAACACCATTTAAATGAGGTAAATGGCTTTGGATTCGCTCTGTAAGCTCGTCCAATTTTGTAAGCTTAATATTAATTTTAATTAACTTAATAGTTGTAAGAATAGTATCTGCAAAAATATAAGCAATACTTATACTTGTAAAAATAATCATAACTCTATTTGGAATTACTTCAAGTAAAGTCTCAATTCCAGGATGAATTAACTTAATAAAAACAACACCTAAAATTCCCCAATACATAGAATTCTCTAAGCATACCCAACCTTTAATATTAAACTTTTTTCTTGAATAGTCCCAATATTTAGTATGGAAAGCTAATTCTAATCCAACACCTACAACATATTCAAACAAAGACAAAATCAAAAAAGCAGAAATAAAAAGTAAAAATAAATTATTTGAAAATCTATCTAAGAACAAATACATTATAAGCGCACCATATCCATAAATAGGGCAAAATGGTCCAACCAAAAAGCCACTATTTATGAACTTTTTTTCATGAAGACTCTTGTAAGTAGATTCAAGTATCCATCCGAAAAACGAATATATAACAAAATAATTTAAAATTCTTATAATATCCATCTATACACTCTTTCTTTTGAAATCACATAAACTTAAGGATTGTAAGTACAACTTCCAGATTGCTCATCATAAACATCATCATTTGTTGTAAATGCTTTTACAACAAGTTCATTATATCCTGAATCAGGAGTAATAGTAAATTCACAATAAGTTACTTCCTCAGGATTATCAAAATCATTTGCATATTCTTTTCCGTTTAAAGTATATTGTACTCTCTTTAAGCCCAAATCACTCGAAATTTTAACATAAATTGTACTATAATCATCTTCAGCAGATAACTCAATTTTTGGTTTTTTAAGAACTTTAACATTAGATCTTGTAGCAGGGTTATTACTTGTATCAACAGCTGAAACAGTAAATTCACTCTCATCTGAAACAATATCTAATTCATATTCTATTTTCTTATTATTATCACCCTCAGAAGCATAAATTGTTTTCTCTTCTTGGCCATCAACTGTAATTGTAATAAATGAAAGAGCAGTTTCATCAGTTGCTATAATTTTAACAGGGTTTCCAGTAATAATATCAATAACTGGAGGAATTGTATCAACTCCATCTTCTGAATAATATTCTTCTTCAAAATATGACTCAACACCATTTATATCAATAGCTGTAACTTTAAAAGTATGAGTATCAGGTAAAAGCCCTATTCCATTTATTCTCATTTCATTTTTTCCAACACCTTTAGTCTCAGTAATCTTAGAATCATCCCATTGATAAGTAACCTTTTCAATAGCCTTATCATGAGTTACATCTATTGTTAGTCTATCATCTATATTAGTAACTGTAATAAGTGGCTCTGTAATCTTTTCTTCTGTCTTTTTATTTTTACCACTATTTAAAACAGCATACGCTCCATCACCAATTAAAACAACACCAAAAGCTAAAATAATAATAGCAAAAACTTTTATTATTTTTCTTATATCTCCTACATTTCTAGTAGGATTATTATTTGATTTTTTCTTAGGACCACTATGGTCTAAAATTTGATTCAAATTTATCACCCCATTTTACACACATATTATAACACAAGCCAATTTTCATGTAAATAAAAAGTCATAATAAAATTAAAATAATTTTTAATTTATGCGCGTCCCCAAATGCAAATGCAAATGCATGTTGTTTTTGGTGCGCGTCCCCAAATGCATGTTGTTTTTGGTGCGCGTCCCCAAATGCACATAAAAATACCAAGAAATTTTAAAATTTCTTGGTATTTTTATTTTATTTTTCTGTTTCTTCATCTTCTTGTTCTAGCTCTTCCTCTTCTGATCTAACCATTTCTTCTACTTGAAGAAGAAGATTCTTGTTTGTTAACTCATCAATCTCTTGAATTTGCTCTATCATGCTTTCTTCTTCAGTTTCTTCCTCTTCTTCATCTTCAACTATTAGATCAACTGGTTGTTCAACTGGCTGAACTTTCGCTTCCTCTTTTGGTTTTTCTGTTACTTTTGTTAATACCCAACCAGCGTATAATGTTGTGTCTTCTTTGAATGTATATTCTTTTTCTGTTTCGTATTGTGCTATAATTATTTCTTCTCTTTCCTCTTCAGGTTTCTTTTCTTCCTCTTCTATACGCTCATTGTAGTATTTCCAAATCTTCTCTTCGTCATATTCAAAGCTTGATTCATATTCTTCTTCTGTTTCATAACCTAGATGTTTCTGTAACTCTTCGTTTGAATCTACATAGAATTTCAAAGGCATGTCTTTATATTCTTCGTCGAACCATCCTATAAATGTGTATTCTTTAATATATTTTTCATCCTCATCTATTCTTATATTTTCATTCTTTGGCATTTTTACAGTAATTTCAGATTTTTCGTTTCCGTTTTCTTTTACCGGTTCTATTTCTTTATCGTCAATTTTTGTTTCTTTTCCGTCTTCATCTACCAGTTTTGTTTCAACGTTTTCCACAATTTCCACATTTTCATCGAATTTTATTTCGATTTGATTTGTTTCTTCTGTTTCCTCTGTTTCTTCCTTATCATCTTTCTCAGACTTTTCTACCTCTAATTGACTCTTCTGCATTGAAATACCTTTAGATAACATCATACTTAATGACCTTGTAGCTCTTACTGGAGTTATTATTGCATAATATCCATAATAAGTCTGACTACCATCTGATCTAAAGAAGAACTGAGCTGTATTTCCTTCAACAGTAAATGTTTTGTGGTATGTTGTATCTGAGTCAGCAGGTTTTGTTGTAGATCTACCATTACCTAGTTTTCCTCCAGAAATTGTTGCTGATGAATAATTTGTTGCGCTTGGAGTAATTCCAGCTGGATAAATTGCTAACCAGTCATATGTAGTAGATTCTGTTGAGAACCATACTTCAATATTTAGTGATGTTGCATCTTCAAATGTTACTATATCATTTACCGCTAAGTTATTTGCATATGTTCCAGTAGCTATACCTTCATCATCAATATTTGCTGTATGTGAATAAGCTACGTTTGGATTTTTCCATATTGCATAAAGTGTTATAGTTTGTCCATTATATGATGCTATATTAGAAACAAGTTCTTTATCTGTATATTTATTTCCATTACTGTCTCTCCATCCATTAAATATGTATTCTTCTGATGGAGCTGTGAAAGTACAATCTCTTAATCTCTTAGCTTCATCTCTTATAAAGAATTGATCATCCATTGTTCCGCTTCCACCATTAGAATTATATGAAACAGTATAATTTAATACCCTACTATCATATGTGAAATATCCTGGATCTGATGCTCCGCCATCTATATGTGCATATGATAAATCTGTTTTTGAACTATTATATGTTGTTCCTAATCCTCCGATAATTGATGTACAACCTTTAAATATGTTTTGATCATTTGTAGCATTAGATGTATTAAAACCAGCTCCAACAGTTATTGTTCTTAAATTACCACAATTAAAGAACATAGATTGCATACCTGTTACCTTAGAAGTATCAAAACTACTTAAATCTAGACTAGTTAAAGAACTACATCCATTAAACATATATCCCATATTAGTTACTTTAGAAGTATCAAAATTACTTAAATCAATACTTGTTAATGAATTACATACCTCAAACATACAATCCATTGCAGTTACATTTGATGTATCAAAACCACTTAAATTTAGATTTGTAATACTATTACATCCCATAAACATCTCTGTCATTTTTTCTACATTAGAAGTGTCAAAACTACTTACATCTAGGTTTGTTAGATTTGAACAGTAGCTAAACATACATTCCATAGAATTAACTTCAGATGTATCAAAGTTTCTTAAATCTAAACTTACTAAACTATTACATTCATTAAACATATAATACATATCACAAACATTTGAAGTATTAAAACTACTTATATTTAAATACTCTAAATTATAACATTCTTGGAACATGCAATCCATTTCTTCTACATTTGAAGTTTTAAAACTACTTAAATCTAAGCTTGTTAATGATTCACATCCTTCAAACATACTACTCATATCTGTTACACTTGAAGTATCAAAATTGCTTAAATCTAAACTTTCTAATGACTCACACTCAAAAAACATACTATCCATACATTCTACATTTGAAGTATCAAAGCTACTTAAATCTAAACTCTCTAAACTATAACTACCTGTGAACATACTATCCATATCAGTTACATTTGATGTATCAAAACTACTTAAATCTAAGCTATCTAATGAAGTACACTCTTGAAACATATTATACATAGATTCAACATTTGAAGTATTAAAATTAGTTAAATCTAGTCTTGTTAATCCATTGCATCCATTGAACATATTTGACATTGTTGTAACATTTGATATATCAAAATTATCAAAATAGATACAATCTAAATAATTTTTTCCTCTAAACATACCAGAACTATTTGAATTAGCATAAATTGTTCCTTCTCCATCTTTTGGAGATACATACATCGTGTCTCCGTCTACCCATGATACAATAGAATTATTTTGAGCTGCTGAAACATCTGTTAAAGTTGCTCCACTTGGTGGAACTCTATTTACAAATTCTACATATACTACATCTGATGTTGATGGAATATGGTTTTTAAAGTTTGATCCTGTTTCTAAAGTCATATAATTTGTAAAGTAACCAGGATTACTTGTTCCACCATCTATATGAGCATAAGACGCATTTGTATTTGAAGAATTATATGTTGTTCCTGCTCCACCTACTAAAACTGTACCATCAAACATATATGTACTATCTGTTACATTACTTGTATCAAATATATCACCATTAACATATATTGTTTTTAACTTTGTTGCAATCTGGAACATACATCTCATATCTGTAACATTAGATGTATCAAAACTACTTAAATCTAAAACTTCTAATTTCTGACAACTTGCAAACATACTATTCATATCAGTAACGTTTGATGTATCAAAACTACTTAAATTAATTGAAGTTAAATTATCTGTAGCAAACATTGTCTTCATATCAGTTACATTTGATGTATCAAATCCACTTAAATCTAATGAAGTAAGACTTGTACATCCTGGGAACATACTTCTCATATTAGTTACTCTTGAAGTATCAAAATTATTAAATTCAATACTTACTAATGATGATTTACTTTGGAACATATTTGAACAATCCGCATTTGCATAAATTGTTGATGTTCCATTTATAGGTGAAACATACATTGTTGTTCCACTTGTCCAAGATACTATAGAATAATTCTTTGCAGCAGATACGTCAGTTAGAGTTGCTCCACTTGGTGGAGTCTGTTTTGTAAAGATTATTTCAGTAATACTACTTCCAATATGAGCATTAAACTCACTTCCAGTCTCTAATGTTACAGCTTTATTTGTGAAGTAACCTGGATTATTTGTTCCACCATCTACATGAGCATAAGATACAGTAATATTAGAATATGTTGTTCCTGCTCCACCAACTATTTTTGAACATCCAGTAAATATTTGAATAGTTGAACTTGATATTCCTGGTAATCTAAAACTATCACTTGCAAATACTGTTACCAGTTCAGAATCTTGAGCAAACATCGAACTAATAACGGTAACATTTGATGTATCAAAACTACTTAAATCTAAAGTTGTTAAAACAATATCATTCATAAACATTTGACTCATATTTGTAACATTTGATGTGTCAAAACTACTTAAGTCTAAGCTTGTTAATGATGTACAAGCATAAAACATAGCATTCATAGTTGTTACATGTGAAGTATCAAAACCGCTTAAATCTAAGCTTGTTAAACCTTGACAAACATAAAACATCATATGCATATCTGTTACAAGTGATGTGTCAAAATTATCGAATTCTATAGTTGTTAATTTCGTTTTTGAAGCAAACATATTATAACAATTTGAATTTGCATAAATCTTAGTTTTTCCACTAGCTGGTGCAACATAAGCATTTGTTCCATCCATCCATAATACAATAGAATTATCTTTATTTAATGAAACGTCTGTTAATGTTGCTCCAGATGGAGGTGCATTTTTAGTAAATGTTAAGGTTGTTGCTGTAGAAGGAATATGAGATCTGAAATTGCTACCAGTCTCTAATATCATTTTTTCTGTGAAGTATCCTGGGTTTGAAACTCCCTCATCTACATGAGCATAATCATCATCAACATAATCTTCATCATAAACAGTTCCAGCTCCTCCGACTAAAGCAGTACATTCCATAAACATGTTCATACTACTTGTTACACTATTTGTTGTAAAACTATTACTATCAACATAAATAGTTTTTAGTGTATCACAATATGCAAACATTGATCCCATATTTGTTACCTTAGAAGTATTGAAGCTTGTTAAATCTAAATTCTTCAAAGATTCACAGCTTATAAACATCATGTTCATATTTGTAACATTTGATGTATTAAAGCTTCTAACATTTAAACTTGTTAATTCATAACACATCATAAACATTCTTTGCATATTAGTTACTCTTGAAGTATCAAAGCTACTTAAATCTAGACTTGTTAATTCACTACATCCATTAAACATAGTACTCATATTAGTTACTTTTGATGTATTGAAATTACTTAAATTTAAACTTGTTAATTCACTACATCCACTAAACATATAAGACATATTAGTTACTTTTGATGTATTAAAGTTACTTACATTTAAACTTGTCAATTCACTACATCCCTCGAACATACAACTCATATTAGTTACTTTAGATGTTACAAAATTACTTACATCTAAGCTTGTTAAGCTAGAACAGTCTTGGAACATACAAGACATTTCATTAACATTAGTTGTGTTAAAATTACTTAGATCTAAACTTGTTAATCCACTACATCTATAGAACATATCATTCATTTCTGTAACTTTTGATGTGTTAAAACTACTTAGATCCAAACTTGCTAAATTCTCACAAGCATTGAACATACCAGTCATATCAGTTACTCTTGAAGTATCAAAACCAGTTAAATCTAGACTAGTTAACGAATTACATTCATAAAACATGCAGTCCATATCTGTTACATTTGATGTATTAAATCTACCTATATTTATACTTGCTAATTCATAACAATCAGAGAACATATCATTCATATATAATACATTAGTTGTATCAAAATTGTTAAAAGCAATGTTCGTTAAATTTGATTTTGCATTAAACATTCCCGCACAACTTGGATTAGCCATTATTCTAGATTTACCATCTCTAGGTGATACATACATTGTTGTTCCATCTAACCAAGAAACTACTGAATTATCATCATTTGCAGAAACATCTGTTAAAGTAGCACCAGATGGAGGCACTGTACATGTAAACACTACACTTGTTGCTGATGAAGGAATATGACTATTAAACTCACTACCATTTTCTAATGTTACAGTTCCTTTATTTGTAAAGTATCCTGGATCTACTATTCCTTTATCTATATGAGCATAATTTCCATCTACATTTGAAGAATCATAAACTGTTCCAAGGCCTCCGACTAATGATGTACAATTATTAAACATATAATCACCCATCATAACAATAAATGAATCACTTGCATAAATAGTTGTTAAATTTTCACATTCTGCAAACATTATCATCATCATCGATGTATTTGAAGTATCAAATGAACTTAAATCTAAAACCTTTAAGTTAGTACATTCCATGAACATCATACTCATGTCATCAACATTTGATGTATCAAAATCATCTCCAAATGTTACTGATCTTAAAGATGAACAATTGTCAAACATTGAGTTCATCATTGTTACATTTGATGAATCAAATTTATCAAATAATACATCAGTAATTGAAGTATTATATGCAAACATATATGAACAATCTTCATTTGCAAGAACTTTTTGTCCACTTATTCCAGTTGAAACATACATTGTTGTTCCACTTGTCCAAGCAACAACTGCATTATTCTGATCTGCTGAAACGTCTGTTAATGTAGCTCCATCTGGTGGTGTAATATCAGTAAATTCAACTCTTGTAACATTATTTGGAATATGGCCAGCAAATGTCGATCCATCTTCCAACCTTAAATTATACCAAACAGCATAAAGTTCTACTACATCACCATCTATGTCTGATAGATTCATTACACTCTGACCATCTGTATAAGTTGGCGTTGTAGCAGAAGGATCTGCTGACCAACCTAAAAATTTATATCCTGTTCTAGTTAATACATTCGGTTCTAAATTAATTGGTGTTCCATATTGAGCATTTATAGTGTCATTCATCATTACACCAGATCCACCATTAGGCAAGAAGTGTATTATATATGTAATAGGTGTCCATTGTGCATATAATGTAGTATTTGCAGTTAATCTTGCACTTGCTTCATCTGAATAAGCTGTTCCACTTCCATCTGCTGCTGTGTTCCATCCACTAAAATTATAACCTGTTCTAGTAAATGTATTTGCATTTAATTTAGTACTTACATTATATTTTACAACCTGATCATTCATTGTTCCAGATCCATTATTACCATTAAATGATACTATAGGATTTAATCTTAAGGCACTAGCACTTGCTATACTATAATTTGTATTTGAATGACTTATTGTAAATCTTCCACTTGCAGCCGTTGTTGAATAATTATAATTTCCAGGTGCACTTGAATAAGGTGTATATGTTAAATCTATTGTTTCATTTCCTATTCCTGTTTCTATAGTTCTTAAATAAGTTGGGCTTCCACTTGTTTGATACCATATAGTTAATTCTGTTCTTGTTAAACTCTTCTTATTTATTGTTACTGTTGTATTTCCTGTGTAATCATTATAATAAGTTCCACCAGTTACTTTGAAGTACACTGTTTTATCTCCATTTGTCCAATCTTTGTATCCTGGTGATAGGTTGTAATCAGTATTCTTAACTCCACTAGTTGTTACATTAGTTCCATAACTTGTAGTTGTTCCACTTACTATTGTTGCTCCGTTCCACTCACTACTTGTTACTTGTACTTTTGCATAATTTGTATTTCCATTATAAACTGCGCTATAAGGAGTTGCTGTTACTGATAAATCTTGTTTTGCTACTGCAGCAGTTGTATTTTCTGTAGCACCTGTTTTAGCGTTCCATGTTGCCGTATTATAATTATCTTTTGTAGCTGTAACCACAACATAGATATATTTTCCAACTAAACTCTTATCTATTGTATATGTTGAGCTTGTAGCTCCATTTATTGCAGTTCCTCCACTTGTTGAATCACTAGTATTTGAATACCATTGGTAAGCTAAACTTGCACTATTTGTATTTGTTACATCTGCCGTTAGAGTTTCTCCCCATGTATTTGTTCCTGTTATTGCTACACTTCCACTTAATGTTGCTTTATTTATTGTTATTGTATAAGTAGCATCTTTTGTTTTTCCTGAATTTGAATCTGTTGCTCTAATAATATAAGTATATGTTTCAGCTGGTGTACTAGCAGCAATATTAATTGTTGTTCCATCTATACTAATATAATTTGTATTAGTATTATTACTATTTTTCTCTGAAACTTCTGAATATGTATATGCTCCAGTTCCGTTACTTGCAGCTGTTATAGTACCTGTTTGAGCAGATGTACTATATGTTTTTGCTATTGTTTGGTTATTAAATACTAATTCATTAGGTGTCCATTGAGCATAATATGTAGTATTTGCTGAAGGAATATTCGTACTATTTGTAACTTCATTTCCTCCTGAAGCAGCTGTATACCAACCATTATTTGTATATCCTTTTCTCGTTACAGGTGTAGGATTACTTAATTGTCCACCAAATGTGTATGTCTTAGTTATCTTCAAACTCTTAGCATATGAATATGCATTAAATGTTGAAGATCCATTTGATCTATAATCAGTATTACCTACACGAAGAGTCTTAGTAGCATTTCCTGAAGCACCAGAATAATTTCCACTCATAGAAATATTTGTATTTGTTCCTGTAGCTGTTAATGTATATGCTTTAGTTGAAGCAGTCCATGTAAATGTATAAGCAATATCTGTATTGAAAGTACCAATTGTTGTACTTGATTGATTATCAACAGCAGCACTACCAAAGTAAACTCTAAATTTATTAGAAGTATTAATTTCAATATTTAAAGTTTTAGCTCCATCATTATAATTACCAATTATTAAATATCTCTTACCTGAAGTAACAGGATTATAAACACCACTAATTGTGAAATCATTATCCCAATCAATTAAGTATCCTGTATCTTCATATTCATTAGTTCCATTAAATAGAGATGTACTTGGATTATTATAATCATATGTAATTGTATATTTATTAGCAGTCCAATTAGCTGTATATGTTCTGTTTCCTGTGCTTCCTGTTTGGATTGTTACTGAAGTGTTTGTATCTCCTGTTAATCCGGTTCCTGACCAGCCTTTAAATGTATATCCTGTCTTTATAGGGTTATTTAAAGTAATTGCACTTGAAGCTTCTGTATATGTTGTAGGATTTGCTGACTGTACTGTTCCTCCGTTTAGATTATATTCAATATCATATTCTTTATATAGTCTAGCGCTCTCAACGCTATTTGACGTTGTTTTAACAACAATATAATCATCTGGAGTGCCAGGTGTTCCATTAATTGAACTACTAGTTGGTCCACTAATTACACCATCATAGAAATTAAACGTTCCAGCTGTGGCGCTAACACCATATGTTGAACTACCAGTACCACTAATACTTGGAATAGAAGTACTTACTGTTCCATCATCATCACCTATAGTAAGAGTACCAGTTGAAGTAAGAGTAACACCATTACCAGCTGTTGCTGAAATAGAACCACCTGTAATACTTATTGAACCAGTAGTAGCATGAATACCATGAGTTTTACCAGTAATTGTACCACCACTAACAGTCATCGTACCAGTTTGTCCTCTAATACCACATCCTGAAGTACCTTTTACAGTACCACCATCAACAGTAACTATACCAGCAGCACCATTATAAATACCATTTGTTCCAGTAACAGTTGCACTATCATCTATAGTAATTGTTCCACCAACTCTACTTCCAGCACCATGTGAACTTGTAGAACTTACTGAAGCAGTTCCATAAATATTTATAAATCCTGCGGCATAATTATATGCGCCATAAGAACTTCCAGCAGAAACTGTTCCACTACTTATATTAATAGTTCCTGAAGTTCTATTATAAACTGCAGAAGTAGTTGCTGAAGTTATAGAAGTTGTTCCAGAAATATTAATAGTACCAGCAGCTTGATTTCTAATAGTATTATTATCTGTAGTTGTTGATGATAAACTACCACCACTTATATTAACAATAGCATTTGTTTTGTTATTATATATAGCTGCACCTGAAACAGAAGATATACTACCACCTTCTATTTTAATTGTACCTGTAGCATTATTTTGAATTGCATTTCCTCCTGTTGTTGTAATTACTGTTCCGCTCGTTGTTCCAGAAATACTAACAGCAGGTGAAGTAGTTTGTGAACTACTTGAATTTAATATACCAATACCATAAGTCTCTATTCTACCAGAATTCATAATAACTCTAGCTGCAGAAACCTTAGTTTCAATACCTCTATCATAAATAGTTCCACTTACTGTATTTACTAATGAAGCTCCCTCAATATCTACAATACCACTAGCATTAATCAAATATCTTACTACAGCTGTTTCAGGCTGATTAATAGCTGTTGTAAATGTTATATTTGTGTTTTGATTTAAAATCATAGTTTTAGAAGCATTATTTATTAATACTCTAGCTGAAGGTGAATCAGAAGTATTTCTAATTGTAATAGCATTTGTATTATTTGAACTTGGGTTAGTTGTTAAAGTACCAGCATTAGTGATAACACTTGCACCAGAACCTTCTAAAATACCATTATCAACTGAACTATAGATTTCCAAAGTACCATTATTCGTTAATGCAACATCATTTAAGGTTGTTGTTTTTCCATTTAAATCTAACTTAGTTGTAATTCCAGATTTAGTAGCAGGAGCTGTAGTCTCCTTAACGCCATTTAAAACCTTAATTGTATCGCCAGTAGATGCAGCTTGTAAAGCATTATTTAATACATCATAATAATCTAAAGAATTTGTGTTTTGATAATTATTAGCCATCCAATGAGTATAATATGTTGTGTTTGCTGCTGGGATTGAGGTTGAACTTGTAACCTCAGTTCCATCAGTAGGATCTGTGTACCAACCAAGTAACGTATAACCATCTCTTGTTACTGTTGGTAATGTTCCAAGAGTAGTTCCATAATCTTTTGTATCTATTCTAGCTTTTTCATAAACACTAATGTTTGAGAAAGTATGTGTTGTCTCATTTTTATTTACATCTAGTCTTAGCCAATATGTACCAGATGTATCTGGTGTAAACTCATAGTTATTATTTGAACCCATTCTATAGAAATATCCATTAGATGATGAACCATCTCTACATAAATATGCTTCAACTGTATCACTACCATTTGTTCCCCATGTTCCAGTTGTCTCACAACTAAATACATAAGTTTTATTGGCTTCTAAGTAAACTCGACCTGAAGAATAAACACATCCATCATCTCTTGTTGCAGTTACAGTAGCAACTCCATTACTAATACTGTATTTTCCATACGGTTCAACAGTCTCTCCACAATCCTCTAATCCATACATCAAGTTTCCTGACATATATGTTATATTGTATTGATTTGGAATCCATCTTGCATATAATGTTGTATTTGCTGTTTTATTCCATGTTCTTGCACTTGCACCAGCTGCTGTATAATATTGTGTTCCTCCAGTAGCTGCACTTGTATCATACCAGCCATCAAATGTATATCCTGTTTTTGTTGGTGCAGTAGTTGAAATCTCGGGCATATTTTGATCATAAGTGGCTGTAGCATTTGAAGATTGACCTCCATTACCTCCATTATTATTAAATGATATTGTATAAGTATTTGCAGTCCAAATAGCATATAAAACATGATTATTTGTATAATTTACAGTTGATGAATCTGTATACATAGTCGCTGTAGTGTTACCCATTGTACCTACTTTAACATTAGTATATTCAGCTGCAATATTAGTTGTACTTCCATTAACACCAGCATAAACAATTATACGTAATTTATGTGAAACATCAGCTGTTGAAGGACATGTAATTGTATATGATCTATTTGTTCCAAAAGCAGTTTTAACTGTTGCTAGAGCTGCACTTGAAGTAAAATCATAAATTAATGTTGCAAATTGTGATGCTGAACCAGCTGTTACAGTTGCATTATCCATTGTAATTGTATAAGTAGTACCTGGTTGAACATTATATTGAATTTCTTTATAATTCCATTTACTTGAAGAAGCAGGTATAACTAGATCTCCGAAAGTTCTAGCTGAATACCAACCATTAAATGTATATCCTGTTCTTGAAACCGTTGGTAATGTTCCATAAGTAGAATCATAAGTTACTGTTTTTCTTGTACTTGAATAACTATCACCATTTGTTGTTACTGTCCAATCATCTGAACTAGCTATTGTTCCACCGTTTCCATCAAAATTAGCAGTATATGTATTAGCTGTCCATTTTCCATATAAAGTAATAGCTGTTGTATTACCTGAAGGAGTATATGGTGAACTTACATTAGCTGTTAATCCTGAATCTGAACACCAGTTATTGAAAGTATATCCTGTAACTGCAGATGGACTTGGAATAGCAAAACTATTTCCACTCATTGTTATTACTGTTGTAGGACTTACTGTTCCTTTATTTGGTGTAAGAGTAGTTTTATAAAATACCTTACTTACAACTGCTCTATTACCAGCAGAATCTTGAACTCCTAAATAATATGTTCCATTATTATTAACTGTTTTTTCCATTGATGTTCCTGTAACATTTGACCATGTTACATTTGTACTTGTAGGATTTGATGTACCCCAATAATATTTTGTAGCATCTCCAACTGATAATGTTACTGTTTGACTACTAGCCACATTATTTGTTGAAGTAATTGAAGCTGTTGGAGCTGTTGTATCTACTTTATCTATAACAACTGATTGAGAACTTACATTTCCTGCACTATCTTTTACCCATACATAATATGTTTGGTTAGCTCTTAAATCACCTATTCTAGCTGTTAAACTATTAGTTGTTGTAGCTGTTTGATTATCTATTCTAGCCCATAAATTAGCTACTGATGTTTTAACATTGTTTGGTCCAGGTATACCACCTTGATATGCATGATAAGCACCAATTGCATACCACCAGTTATTAACACCTATAGATCCATCTAAAAATGTTTCACTTGAATTACCTGAAATTCCAAGTCCATTAAAGTTATTACCTGTCCAACTATTTTGAATAGCTGTGTAACCAGCAGCTGCTGTTGTACTTGTAGTTATAGGGTTTCCTGTTTGAGTCCATCTATTATATCCTGAAGCACTAACTTGAGGGTATTCTAATAAGAACTCATATTTATTATCTGTTCCAATATAATTAGATAAATTATCTAGAACACTATATTTATCAGAAGTATCACTTAATCTTGCTTCTGTTTCATTAGCAAACAATACTGAACCCCAGTGAGTATTATGGTGGAATACTCTTGCCCATGCAGCACTTTCAGCATATTTTGTTTCTGTATGTGCCTCTACTCCATCAATTACTGGAATCCATGTAGTAGGTGCAGTATTTGTAGTTGTTATATTATATCCAACAATTCCTGTTCCACCATCTGTTGCTACTATATCAACATAGTTTGATAAATCATATGTTGATGAAGCTGTTGCTGAAGTAATTATTGGTTGAATGTCATCTACCCAGTTTGCTGTATATGTTTTATTTCCTTGACTACCATTCGTTATTGTTACTGTAGTCTCTGGAGTATCTCCATTACTTCCTGTCCAGCCAACAAATGTGTAACCTGCTCTTGTTGGAGTTGGAAGAGTAAATGTTTCTGTATAAATATCATAAGTTGTTGGTTCATCTGAAATACTTCCACCAGCTAGGTTGTATGTGATTGTGTATTGAGTTGTGAAATCTAATGCAACATAAACATTTCCATTTCCTATTGTTCCAGTTAAACTTCCAGAATGTACTCCATTATACTTTTTACCAGATGCTACTGTAATATTTTTTATTTCATATGTTGAACCATAATAATTTC
>JAFWNC010000006.1 GCA_017510525.1 Clostridia bacterium
AATTTTTGTAAATAATGCTGTTCCTGAATATCCTTTTTTCTCAGCACTATTCCAATAGCAATAATAATCTTTAAAAATTGGTAATAAATTTATATTATCTTTTGATATCTCTTTTTTATCTTCAAATAATGATGTCTGCTCTAAAGGTCCCATTTCATTTATATCCATTTGAATTTTAGTTTCTTGAAGGCAAAAAATATCAGCATCAATCTCTTCAAAAAACTTCTCAAACCCCTTATTTATTGCAGCTCTAATTCCATTTACATTCCATGATATTAACTTCATAAATACTCAATCTCCTTATCTATTTATAGTTATAATAATTGGTCTCTCCTATATATTTTAAACTAACTTCATCTTTATTCCAAATGTTTTTTTATACCATTTATTTAATTGTCTTCTGTTTTTAAAAATCAGTACTTTATCTTTATTAATGCTTTCTAAGTTGTCTAATACGACTTGTCTTTTACTTTTTCTCCAGTTCCAAACCCATAATAAAAAATGCCAAGACATCCTTTCTTCACACCCTGGAATTTCAGGTTTTTCTTGACCATGATATTTTATAAATCTTCCTAGAGCACCTTTTACTTGTGCAATTGATGAATAATCCAAATATATTATTAATTCTGCTTTTTCAAATCTTTCTTTTAAAGTTGTTTTATATGTCCCTTCTATTATCCACTTATCTTCCTTTATTTTATCTAATATTTTTTTGTCTCTTTCTTCACTATCTCTCTCAACCCAGTTAGGATGATAATTTAATCCATCAATATGACATACAGGAATATCTAAAATTTTACTCAAATTATTAGATAATGTCGTTTTTCCTGTTCCGCTTCCACCAATTATACAAATCTTTTTTATTGATTTAATCATTGAACTTCTCCTTTAATATTACTTTTTTTTTCCTAAAGACAGTTCATAACTATTATCAATTAAATGAATTATCTCTTCTGTTTCTACTGAATTATCTAGTTTTATTGTTATCCAGCTTTTTTTGTTCATATGATATCCTGGAAAAATCTTTTTATTATCTATTATACCTTCGATTTCTTCTTTTGAATATCTTAAATCAATAATTTCAATAATTCTATCAGAATTTATTCCTAGTTTTTCCTCATTAACTGTAAGAACTAATCCATACCATTTATTATTTACTTTATTTCTCCATATTGCATTATCGTCAAACTTCTCCCATAAAAATTCTAGTTCATCATTATATTTTTTCTTTACATATTCAATAACCTCTTTTGTTTGATCAAATTTAAATATTTCCTTTTCAGAACATTTATCTATAACATCAAAAATTACTTTTTCATACTCTGTTTTAACTTTCCCAACAAACTCCCCTACTGCATCTTCGACATCAACTAAAGAATATTCATCTTTCCATGCTTTTTCTATAACTTTTGAATATTTTTCATTTTCGGAAATACTAATGTATATCATGAATTCGCTATTTAATATATCTTTTTTATAAATATATTTATCATTTTCTTTATTAAATCCATATTTAATTAATTTATCATAATCAATCTTCTTTTTTCTTAACAATACTTCTAAATCTTTCATACCAACCTCTTTTTATTATTAAATCATAATTCTGTTATTTTATCAATCATATTATTTGGGATAAAAAAAGCATAGAGAAAATTCTCTATGCTTTAGGGAAAAATTAATTTTTGAAAATTATATACTTTTCTTTCACTTTTTCTTTTACTTCTGAAATAATTTTATTCAAGTTCATTTTTATAACTTCTTCTTCTTTACCAAGAATAAATATTTGAATTTTCTCTTTTACAGAATCATTAACAATTCTTACCCCATTATTAAAATATTCCCAAGAGCCATTTATTCCTATAATAAAGGTTTCGCTTTTTTCTGTTACAATATATTGAGTCATCTTATTTTTTATCCATACTAACCCATATTCTACAATTTTAAATTCGTCAGTTGTTCTTTCATTTAAAATAATTACTTTAAATAATTCATTTTTTTGATATTCTGAAAAACCTAAAATATTAGAAAGATCTTTGAAAATTTGAATTGTCTTTGAAGAATCAGTAAGGTTCAATAAATAATCCTCAACTTTTTTGTATTTTTCAATTTCTCCAGCTTTTACATCATTTTCAATTCCCCAGTCCACATTGATTTTTAAGCTATAATTTAATTCCAACTTTAATTCCCATGAAGCAAAATCACTTTCAAAAAAAACAATTAGCTTTCTTTTACCATCAATATCTAATTCTCTCTTAACAATATATATTTCAGGTTTATCATCCCTACTTATAGCATTGCCTAAAAGATAAGATGTTGTAATATTATCTATCTTAACAGCCAAATCAAATATATTTGTTATATGATATGAAATAAATAATTCTGCAACCATGCCGTTAGCATCTGTACATTTTAAATTTCCTACCATTTGATACATATTTGAGCTTGCATTCACCTTTTCAATTACTATAGGTGTTTTTAATCCTATTTTGTTGAGTATATAAGGAAAATGTTTTGTTGACCATCCTTTTGTTGAAAGAGTTGTATTGATGAGTGATTTTGTTTCTGAAGAATCATATGTAACGTCTTTTTCCATTAAATAATGCTTGTTACCATCCCGTGGATTAATTTTTATTACTCTTCCCATTCTTACCTCCTAATAATTATTAATGAAGTAAATTTCAATAATAGGTATTCTTCTTTTATATCTTAATACCCAAGATAAATTTTATGTAAATATTGTATCATATTTTTTCATCAATATCAATAATAACTTCAAACTAAAATTTGCTTTTTATTAGTTTATATTGTATAATATTGCAGAATGTTTATTAATTTATGGAGGTTTTATAATGTTAAATTCAGTTGGAGTTACTGTTAGATTTGGTAAAAGAGTCTTATTTGAAGATGTAAATATTAAGTTCACTAAAGGAAATTGTTATGGATTGATTGGTGCTAATGGTGCTGGTAAATCAATATTTTTAAAGGTTTTATCTGGTGAAATTGAACCTAGTAAAGGTGAAGTTACTATGGAAAAAGGAGAAAGACTTTCTGTTTTAAAACAAGATCACTTTGCTTTTGAAGAATATAAAGTTATTGATACAGTTATTATGGGAAATCAAGAATTATACAACATAATGAAAGAAAAAGAAGCTATTTATTCTAAACCTGATTTTTCAGAAGAAGATGGAATGAAAGCAGCTAAACTTGAAGAAAGATTTGCTGAACTTGATGGTTGGAATGCTGAATCAGATGCTGCTATGGACTTGGGGACGACCATGAATAAGCTAATTCTTTATCTGGATATTTATATCTAAAAGTATCTATAAAACCTGAATCAAGTAATTTAGTGAACTCTTCTCTTTCTTCAAATGTGAAACCAGCATTTCCTACATTAGTTTTTGGATTTTTAAGATCTATTTCTTTATGAGCAACATTCAAGTCTCCGCACATTATTACTGGCTTTTTCTTATCTAAACCTTTCAAATAATCTCTTACCGCTTCTTCCCATACTACTCTATAATCTAATCTTTCTAACTCTCTTTTAGCATTTGGAGTATATATTGTAACCATATAAAACTTCTCGAATTCAGCTGTTATTACTCTTCCCTCATGATCATGTTCTTCTATTCCAATTCCATAAGTTACATTAATAGGTTTAATTTTTGTAAATAATGCTGTTCCTGAATATCCTTTTTTCTCAGCACTATTCCAATAGCAATAATAATCTTTAAAAATTGGTAATAAATTTATATTATCTTTTGAT
>JAFWNC010000007.1 GCA_017510525.1 Clostridia bacterium
AATGGGGACGGTTCTGTTTTCCACGAAATTTTTTTTCGTGGAAAACAGAACCGTCCCCATTTCCACTTTTTGCTTTTCCCCGTCCCCATTGACAATATTTATAAAAATATGCTAACATGTTTTTATAAATAATATATAAAGGAGAATACAAATGAAGGAAGAATATAGAAGAGCTTTAGTTGAAGTTGAGGCTATATTAAAGAATACTGATGATGAATTGGTTAAAAAAATACCTGAGAAGTTTATGAATTATGTTAGAGATAATAAGGCTAACGATTATAGTTTTGTTGTTGATGAAAATAAAGGACTTTTGGAACAGGATATTTCTGAGGAAACAAAGGCAATATTGTCTCTAATTTATAGGGATTATTTTTGCGATGAAAATGAGCGTCAAGAGCTTATTAGATTAGAAAAAGAGGAACAAATAAGAGAAGAAGAAGAAAAAAGAAAGAAGTATAATCCAGATGAATTATTCAAAAAAGAAGAAAAGACTGATACTGTTGTAGAACCTGAGATTAAACAAGAAGATACTGTTGCTTTAGTTAAATATGAAAACTTAAAATGGTACCAAAAAATTTATCAAAAGATTTTGAAAATATTTAAAATCAAATAATATAAAGACACTTTTTTGGTGTCTTTTTTTGTGTTATAATTTACTTGTTTTTATGAATAGGAGAGAAAATATGAAGAGAGTTGATTATGCTATTTTATTTGCAACAAAGGCTCATGATGGTCAAAGAAGAAAAACTGATAATGTTTCTATGATATTTCATCCTTTTACTGTTGCAATGATTTTAAAAGATAATAATATGGATGAAGATACAGTTATTGCAGGTGTATTACATGATGTTGTTGAAGATACTAAATATTCTTTAGATGATATTAGAAATGAATTTGGTGATAGAGTTGCTAATATTGTTGATGAAGTTTCGGAGAATAAATCTTTGGAATGGAAACCAAGAAAAGAAGAAGCTATAGAGAAAGTTAGAAAAGCTAGCTTTGAAGGAAAAATGGTTGAATGTGTTGATAAAATAAATAATCTTGAAACATTATATGAATTAATTCAAGAAAAGGGAGATAGTGTTTGGAACTCATTTAATAGGCCTTATAAGTTACAAAAATGGTATTATACAGAAATGTATAACGCGGTATTAGAAAATATAAAGGAAAATAACTTGACAAATAGATATAAAGAAATATTAGAAAAAGTTTTTAAAAATAATTAGCAAATGGTATTGACATTTGCTAATTTTGGGTATAATATATGTATACGTTAGCAAACCGAGAAAAAGATTGCTAATATCAAAGAGGTGAAGAAAATGCCTAAAAATATGAATGATAGAAAGAAAAAAATATTACAAGCTATTGTTGAAGAATATATTGAAACAGCTGAGCCTGTAAGCTCTGGAAGTTTAGTGAACAATTATGATTTAAATTGTAGTAGTGCTACTATTAGAAATGAAATGGCTGAACTTGAAGAGATTGGTTTTTTAGATAAACCTCATACTTCAGCTGGTCGTGTTCCTTCTCAAAGCGGTTATAGATATTATATTGATGAACTTTTAAGAGATGATAATTTAACTGCTAAAGAGATGAATTATATTAAGAAAAAACTTGAAACAAAGGTTAATGAATTAGAAGATTTAACTAAAATTGCTACAAGTACAATTTCTGAATTAACTCATTATACTACAATTTCTGTTGGACCTAAAATTGAAAATCATACTATTGTAGATATTAAATTTGTTTTACTTGGTAGTAGAGTTATGATGGCAATTATTCTTACTGATTCTGGAATAATAAGAGAGGCTATAATTAAGTTTGATGAAGATGTTACTGAACCACAAATTAGAAATTTAAATGATATTTTTTCTTCTAAGCTTGTTGGTAAACCTTTAGAAAAGCTTGAAGGATCCTTAGAAGAATATATTGTAGCAGAGATGAAATCAGGTATTAATGTAATTAAAAAGATTATTGTTGAAATCAATAAATTGTTAGAAGAATCAAATAGGATTATGCTTGAAGGAACTAATAAAAATTTTGATTTACCTGAATTTAAGAAATCAGATTTAGCTAGAGACTTTATGAATGTATTAGATGCTAAAGATTTGGTTGCAGATGTTTTAAATACTGGCTTGGCAGATGATATTAATGTTTATATAGGGGAAGAGCTAAATGACGAAAAACTTAAGAATTTTAGTATTGTAACTTTCAATCATTTATTAGGTGATAAAGATATTGGTACAATTGGTATTATTGGACCAACAAGAATGGATTACTCAAAAGTTATTTCTATTATGAAATATATTAGTAAAAAGCTTAAAGAAGATTTTGACAAAAATGATTTTTAAAAGAAAGGTGGCGAGAAATTAATTGGAGCAGGAAACAAAAAATGAAGAAATAAAAGAAGAAGTTAAAGAAGAAAAAGTAGAAGAAACCACTCCTGAGGTTGTTGAAGAAAATCCAGAACTTAAGGAAATGGAAGATAGATATAAAAGACTACTTGCAGAATTTGAAAACTTCAAAAAAAGAAATGTAAAAGAAAAAGAAATGCTTAGAAACATGTTGGTTTCTGATATTATGATAATGATTTTACCAGTTATTGATAATTTAGAAAAGGCTTGTAATACTGGAACAGATGATACAGCTTATCAAGATGGAATTAAGATGGTTTTAAAACAGCTTAAAGATGTTTTATCTTCTAATGGGGTTAAAGAGATTGAGACTGTTGGTAAGCCTTTTGATCCTGAATTACATGAGGCTGTTAGCCATGTTCAAGATGAAAATTTAGGACAAAATATTATTAAAGAAGAATTTAGAAAAGGATACATTATAGGTAACAAGGTTATTAGACATTCAATGGTTATAGTTGCAAATTAAAGGAGAAATATTGAATATGAATCTAATAAATAAAGATAATCTTGAGGTAGATGGTGAATTTCCACTTGCAAAAGGATATTACCCAGAAATAAATTTTATATTAAACAAACAAATTGAGATAATATCAATAGTATGTTTTATTTTATTAACAATTTTATTCATATATAATCTAATTCACTATAAAAAAATAAATAAAATAATTTTGATTTTATGGGTAATTTCTTTTCTATTTATAATAGCATCATTTACTGTAATACCTCAAATGATATTTCCATATTCTACATTTTATTACTAAATTGTGTTTTTAATTTTTATAATTAAAATAAATTTACAAAAGAATAATAATTTGATAAAAAATAAATTTTAGGAGGAATGTAAAATGTCAAAAATAATAGGAATTGATTTAGGAACAACAAATTCATGTGTTGCAGTTATGGAAGGTGGAGAGGCTGTAGTTATCCCAAATACAGAGGGTAATAGAACTACACCTTCAGTAGTAGCTTTCTCACAAAATGGAGAAAGATTAGTAGGACAGATTGCTAAACGTCAATCTGTAACAAACCCAGAACATACAGTAATCTCAATTAAAAGAGATATGGGTAGTGATAAAAAGGTTAAAATTGAAGAAGATGAATTTACACCACAAGAAATTTCAGCTATGATTCTTCAAAAATTAAAAACTGATGCTGAAAATTATTTAGGATCAGAAGTTAAACAAGCTGTTATTACAGTTCCAGCTTATTTTAGTGATAGTCAAAGACAAGCAACTAAAGATGCTGGTAAAATAGCTGGTCTTGAAGTTTTAAGAATTATAAATGAGCCAACAGCTGCTGCATTAGCTTTTGGTATGGATAAAGCTGAAACAGAACAAAAAATAATGGTTTATGACTTAGGTGGTGGAACATTTGATGTTTCAATACTTGATATTGGTGATGGTGTATTTGAAGTTTTAGCTACAAGTGGAAATAACAGATTAGGTGGAGATGATTTTGATCAAAAAATTATTGATTATCTAATTGATGAATTCAAAAAATCAAATGGAATAGATTTAAAATCAGATAAAATGGCTATGCAAAGACTTAAAGAAGCTGCTGAAAAGGCTAAAATTGAATTATCAGGAATGGGTCAAACAAACATTAATTTACCATTCATTACAGCTGATAGTTCAGGACCAAAACACTTAGATATTACTTTAACAAGAGCTAAATTTGAAGAATTAATTAGAGATTTAGTTGAATCAACTATGGGACCAGTTAATCAAGCACTTAAAGATGCTGGATTACAAGCTAGTGATTTAAAAGAAGTATTATTAGTTGGTGGTTCTACAAGAGTTCCATTAGTTCAAGAAATGGTTAAGAAAATAACTGGAAAAGAACCAAATAAAGGAATTAACCCTGATGAATGTGTTGCTTTAGGTGCAGCTATTCAAGGTGGTGTATTATCTGGAGATGTTAAAGATTTAGTATTATTAGATGTAACTCCACTTTCGCTTGGTATTGAAACTTATGGTGGTGTATTTACAAAATTAATTGAAAGAAATACAACAATTCCAACAAAGAAATCTCAAATATTCTCTACAGCTGCTGATGGTCAAACTTCAGTTGAAGTTCACGTTCTTCAAGGTGAAAGAGAAATGGCTGCTTATAATAAAACATTAGGAAGATTCCAATTAACAGGAATTCCAGCAGCTCCAAGAGGTGTTCCTCAAATTGAAGTTACTTTTGATATTGACGCAAATGGTATTGTTCACGTATCTGCAAAAGATACTGCAACTGGAAATGAGCAAAAGGTTTCAATTACAGCTAGTACAAACTTAACAGAAGAAGATATCCAAAGAGCTGTTAAAGATGCTGAAGCGCATGCTAGTGAAGATAAGAAGAGAAAAGAAGAAGTTGAAGTTAGAAATAATGCTGAAAGCTTAGTTTATAATAGTGAGAAAACTATAAATGATCTAGGAGATAAGATTTCTAGTGAAGAAAAAGCTAAAGTTGAAGCTGAAGTTGCAAATGTTAAGAAAGCATTAGAAGGAAGCAATGTAGATGAAATTAAAGATGCAACAGATAAATTAACAAAAGTATTCTATGAAATTTCAGAAAAATTATATAGTGCTGTAAATGCTGACGCTCAAGCTGCTGGGGTTGATCCTTCACAAGCTGCTGGCTCAGCTGATGAGGCACAAGACGGAACTGTTGTTGATGCTGATTATAAGGTTGAGGATGACAACGATAACAAATAAATTTCCAAATAATTGCGTTTTGGCTTTGTTCGTTTCACTCGAAAATCCTGCGACGTACCCATGTACGCCTCGGATTATTCTCGATTACTCACTTAGCCAAAAGCACAATTCTTTGAAAATTAAAAAATAATTGCGTTTTGGCTTTGTTCGTTTCACTCGAAAATCCTGCGACGTACCCATGTACGCCTCAGATTATTCTCGATTACTCACTTAGCCAAAAGCACAATTCTTTGAAAATTGTAGATATGATTTTATAAATGCCGTAGGGGCGGGTTTCCATGCCCGCCCTTTACGAATAAAATTTGGAGGGATAGATGGCAGAACAAAAGAGAGATTATTACGAAGTATTAGGTGTTGAAAAAAATGCTTCTGATGATGAAATAAAGAGAGCTTATAGAAAACTAGCAAAAAAATACCATCCAGATGCAAATCCTGATAATAAAAAAGAAGCTGAAGCTAAATTTAAAGAAGTAAGTGAAGCTTATGAGGTTTTATCTGATAGTCAAAAACGTCAAATGTATGATAGGTTTGGCCATGATGGACCTCAGGGGTTCGGTGGTCAAAATGGCGGATATTATTCATATTCGTCTGGTTTTGATGGCTTTGGTGGATTTGATTTTGGAGACTTTGGATTTGGAGATTTAGGTGATATTTTTTCAGCTGCTTTTGGCGGTGGTTCAAGAAATAGAAAATCTTCTGGTCCTAGAAAAGGTGCAGATTTAAAAGCTAATATTGATATTACATTTGAAGAATCATATTCAGGTGTTGAAAAAACTATTACTTTAAATAGACATACTGAATGTTCAAAGTGTCATGGAACAGGAGCTAAAGAGGGAACAAAACCTGAAACTTGTAAAACATGTAATGGTACAGGACGTATTAAACAAGTTGTTACAACTCCATTTGGTCAAATGGCAACTCAAAAAGTTTGCTCAACTTGTGGTGGTGAAGGAAAAGTAATTAAAGAACCTTGCGTAGAATGTAAAGGAAAAGGAACTGTTAGACAATCAGCTAAAATTAAAGTTAAAATTCCAGAAGGAATTAGTGAAGGACAGACTATTGTTCTTAGAGGCGAAGGTGAACCTGGTTCTAAAGGTGGACCAAAAGGTGATTTATATATTAATATTCATGTTAAGAAACATAGTTATTTTACAAGAAAAGGAGATCATGTTTTAGTTGATATTCCAATTACTTTCACAGGTGCTACTCTTGGAACTGAGATTGAAATTCCTATGGTTGATGGTTCGAAGGAAAAATATAAGATTCCTGAAGGAACTCAAACAGGAAGTAAATTTGTTCTAAGAAATAAAGGATTTAAGAGTGTTAATAATAACTGGAGAGGCGATTATGTTTTTACTGTTAATGTTCAGGTTCCTAAAAAATTAACATCAGAACAAAGAGACTTAATTACAAAACTAGCAAAAACAATGAATGAACAACCTCCAATAAAGAAAAGAGGAATTTTTGGATAAAGAACAATAAATGTATTTTTTTATACAATAGGAAATACAGAGTACTTTCCTATTAAATAAAATAACAAGGCTATAAGCCTTGTTATTTTATTTTAAATATCGTTTATACCTTAGATATTCACCAAAATCGGATTTTTTGTAAAACTCACTACCAATTTTTTCAAGAACTCTTATACTTGGAGCATTAGTAGTTTTTACTGAAAACTTCAATGCGTCCAAGAGTAATTTTTTATCAGAATAGTAATTGATTATTTCTTGCAGCGCTTCTGTTGCATAGCCTTTGTTTCTATAGTTTTTACCGATAAAATAACTTACTTCAATTGCATTCATATAATTTCGGCTGTAGAAACTTTGGGTTAAAATAACTGCACCAACAAGAGTATCATCTGATAAGAAAATACCATAGAGCAATGCTGTTTTGGAATTATAGTATTCCAAAATAAATTCCTTTGATCTTTTTTCTGAGCTGGTTGCAAAAAATACAGCATAGTTACAAAGATCTTCATCGTCCCTTGTAGAGATAGAGTGGTAAGTTTTTGCATCAGATGAGATTAGTTCCCTAAGATATAAATTTTTTGTCCGGATCATAAGAATGTTCCCTCCCTTGTAGTAATAAAAAACAACATTACATAATTATTATAACACAGATTGTCAAATTTGACAAATATTAATAAAACTGGTATAATATTAAACAGTTGTTACCAAAAGTGGTAAAGAAGAGATGTTTAAAAAATTAAAATAATGATTCGGAAAATATAATTATTAATAGAGCGGTGGTTAATAATTAAAAAACTAAATATTAAAAATGAAAATTAATGATTAAAGAGAAAAGTCATTAGTTTTGTTCGTGTTTTGTTTTTAAAAAGTGGAAATATTTGTAGAAAAAAATAAATATTAGAATCATTAATTAGTTATTTTTTAACTAATTTTTTTTACTTATGAGAAAAAAAGGAGGATTTATGGAGAAAAAAGAATTAAGTAAAATAGTAGGTCAAAAAGCTCATAGTAATAGACCTAGAAGACAAGTTAATAATAGGAATAGAAAGGAAAATTCAGATTTAAAGAAAGCAACAACTGAGAAAAAAGTTGAGAATAAAGAAAAAACAGTTAAGAAAGAATTTATAAAAAGAGATAATACAAAATCAACAAGGAGCTTAAAGAAAGATATTAAGCCTGATTTTAGTTTTAAACAATCTAAATTAAAAATTATTCCACTTGGTGGTATTGAAGAAATAGGAAAAAATATTACTGTTTTCGAATATGAAGATGAAATAATTGTTGTTGACTGTGGTTTAGCGTTTCCAGAAGATGATATGTTAGGTATAGATTTGGTAATACCTGATTTTACATATCTAGAAAGAAATAAGGAAAAAATAAAAGGTTTGGTAATAACTCATGGACACGAAGACCATATAGGATCAATTCCATATTTATTAAAACAGATCAATGTTCCTATTTATTGTACAAAGCTTACAGCTGGATTGATTAATAATAAATTAGAAGAACATAAGTTAGTTAGAAGTACAAAAATGAAAATAGTTAATCAGGGACAAACTATTACTCTTGGAAAATTTAGAGTTGAATTTATTAGAAGTTGTCATAGTATTCCTGATTCTGTAGCTTTAGCTATTCATACACCTGTTGGAACTGTTATACATACTGGAGATTTTAAAATTGATTATACTCCTATAGATGGTCAAACAATGGATTTTGGAAGATTAGCTGAGCTTGGAAATAAGGGTGTTCTTGCATTATTTTCTGATAGTACTAATGCTGAAAGAAAAGGATTTACAATGTCTGAAAGCTCTGTTGGAGAGGTTTTTGATAAGTTGTTTTTAAACTGTACAAAAAGAATAGTTGTTGCAACTTTTGCTTCAAATGTTCACAGGGTTCAACAAATTGTAAATGCAGCTGTTGAAAATAAGAGAAAAATTGCAGTTTGTGGAAGAAGTATGATAAATATGATTACAACTGCCAAAGAGCTTGGATATATTGATGTTCCAGATAATGTTTTTGTTGATATTGATATGATTAAAAACTATACTGATGATCAATTAGTTATTATAACAACAGGAAGTCAAGGTGAAACAATGTCAGCTTTAACAAGGATGGCTGCTGGAGAACATAAAAAAGTTACTATAACACCAAATGATTTGGTTATTATTTCGGCTAATCCTATTCCTGGAAATGAGAAATATGTTGCTAAGGTAATAGATGATTTAATGAAAATTGGTGCAGAGGTTGTTTATAGTTCTCTTGCTGATATTCACGTTTCTGGGCATGCTTGCCAAGAAGAACAAAAATTAATGTTATCTTTGGTTAGACCTAAATATTTTATTCCTGTTCATGGTGAGTATCGTCAATTAATTGCTCATAGTGAAACTGCTAAAAAAGTTGGTGTTGAGCCTGAAAATATATTCTTAATGAAAAATGGTAGAATATTGGAAATGAATCAGGAGGAAGCTAAGCTTACTGGAACTGTTCCATTTGGAAAAGTAATGGTTGATGGTCTAGGTGTTGGAGATGTTGGAAACATTGTTTTAAGAGATAGACAACATTTATCACAAGATGGTTTGATTGTTGTTGTTTTAACTATGTCTTCAGCAACAGGTGAAATTATTGCAGGTCCTGATGTTATTTCTAGAGGATTTGTTTATGTTAGAGAGTCTGAGAATTTGATGGAAGAATTAAAGAATGTTTTAAGAGAACAAATTACAAAATTTGAAGCTCATGGAATAAGAGATTGGTCAACAATTAAATCTAAATTAAAAGATTCTTTAAGAGATTATATTTTCGCTAAGACTAAGAGAAACCCAATGATTTTACCAATTATTATGGAAGTTTAATATAAATTGAAATTATTGGAAAAATGTGCTATAATATAAGTAGTTACCATTTGAAAAACGTTCTAAGGAGGAGACAGATTATGAAATTTAACAAAATGGAACGGTTGGGTATAGGTATAGCTTTTGTAGTTGTTGCTCTTTGCATTACAGGTATTGTATATAATGCAAAGCCGGTTCAGCTTGTAAAAGTTGGAAATGCGGTTTACGAATACAAAGGAGACAAACTGCAGAAGACATATTATTTAGATGCCAATAATGAGGTATCAGATATATACCCAAAATAAAAAAAGAACGGCCTTAAAATTTTAAGGCCGTTCTTTTTTTAGTCCTGCTTTATTATAAGAATTTCATCTCCATAAATTTTGTCATAAGGTATTTTATAGCCCATCATATGGATAATTTTTTTCTTGATTTTTTGGCTGTAGCCGGATTTTGGAACAATGATGGTTACCTTTTTGTTTGTTTGCTTGTTTGCGATTTGAAGATGAATTAAATTCAGCAGTTCTAATTGTTTTGGACTTTCTGCAAGTTCTTTCCGAAGCTTATTAATGTCATACATTTATGACACCTCCTTATTATATAATGCAAAACCAATGTTAACATAATTATTATAACATATGTAATAGTACTTGTAAATGTTTTTAAGTAGTTATATAATAAGTTCATAATAAAAAAGGAGAAGAGAAAAATGAATAGAAAGAAAAAAAGAGGAATTAGAATTGGTAGAGTTTTTTTACTTTTATTAATCTTAGCTGCTATTATTGGTGGAGTTTGTTTTCTAGTATCAAAAAAAGATGATATTGGAAGTAAAAAAAGTGATTCATCTGAGCAGGAGCCTGAAAAGGAAAAGGTTGAAGATATTACTTTTAATATGACAGTCACAGGTGATGTTCTTTGCCATAATACGCAATATTTTGATGCATATATACCATCTGAAGATACATATGATTTTTCATATATGTTTGATGATGTAAAAAAATATTTTGATGCTGGTGATATTTGTGTTGGAACGATGGAAACAAATTTTGCAGGAAAAGATATAGGGTATAGCAATTATCCATTATTTAATTCTCCAGATGAACTTGCGAGAGATTTAAAAGAATTAGGATATGATGTAATGGCAACTGCCACAAATCATTGTTTAGACAAAGGCATTAAGGGAATGTTTAGAACAATTGAAGTTCTTCATAATAATGGAATTGAAAACTATGGAACTTATTTAACAAAAGAAGATAGTGAAAAGATTTTGATTAAAGATGTTAAAGGTGTTAAAATTGCATTTTTAACTTATGATTATGGAACAAACGGAATTCCAATTCCTGATGGATATGAATATGCTATTAGTATGATAGATAAAAATAAAATGCAAGCTGATATAAAAAAGGCTAGAGAAGAAGGAGCTGAGCTTATTTCTGTAAATATGCATTGGGGAGAAGAATATCGCGAGCAGCCTACAGCAGAACAAAAAGAATTAGCTGATTTTCTCTTTAAGAATGGTGTTGACCTTGTTTTAGGAAGTCATACACATTGCTTAGAACCAATGGAGAGAAGAACTGTTGAGCTTGAAGATGGAACAACAAAAGATGGATTTATTGTATATTCTTTAGGAAATTTCATGTCAGGTCAAAATCATGAGAATAGCAGACAATCAGTTATTTTAAATATACAAATTACAAAACATGGAGATGATGGTAAATTTACTATTGATAGTATTAAATATACCCCAATTTATATGTATAATATTTATAATGGAAAGGCACTTAATGCTTTTAAAGTTATGGATATTAGAGAAGAATTAAGTAAATATGAATCTGGTGATACTTCTATTGGTTCTAGTTTATATAATACACTACAGTCAGAGTTAGAACATGTTGAGAAAGTTATGGGACCAGAATTATAATATTGACGAGTTAGAAATAATTGATTTGAACTAATTATTTTGACATTTCTTTGTTTTAGTATTAAAATATGTCTATATTTTTAGAAATGAAATGGAGTAAAAAAATGAAGGAAGAATTTTTGAATTTACTAAGAAGTGTTAATAGGGAAGGAATGGATGATTTAATTAGTTTTATAGAAAAATCTGATTTTTTTAAAGCTCCTGCTAGTACAAGGTTTCATGGTAGTTATGAAGGTGGCCTTTTGGAGCATAGCATGAAGGTTTATGAGATTCTTAAACATAAGGTTAAAAACGCAGTGATTGATATTGATATTCCTGATGAGAGTTTGATTTTAATTGCTTTATTGCATGATATTTGTAAGGTTAATTTTTATAAAACTGATTACAGGAATGCTAAAAATGAAAGAGGAGAGTGGGAAAAAGTTCCTTATTATACTGTAGATGATACTATTCCTTATGGCCATGGTGAAAAATCTGTTATGATGATTACTGAGTATATTAAGCTTTCTGTTGAAGAGAAATATGCTATTAGGTGGCATATGGGTTATACAGAGCCTAAGGAATTATATAATACTATTGGGCAGGCTTATAAAAAATATCCGATTGCTCTTTTGATGCATGAGGCTGATTTGGAAGCTACGTATTTCTATGATATATAAATAAACTAGGGCTATTTCTTTACAGACGGACGAATAATGGTTGCCCATACAATTTATCAATCACCCTATTATAAATTAAAACATATAATATATTAATCCATATTTAATTGGGGGTGAATATATTATGGAACCAAATGTAGTAATTTGTGGGTGCAAAAAAGATAAAAAGTGTTCTTGTTTAGATCTGATAATTGTTGTTTTAGTTGTTTTAGCAATATTTGTTTTAGGAATTATTATAGGTGCTGTTACTGGAATAGTTGGAACTATTGGACTTGTATATTTCTTAGCTATTTTAACTGTTTTTGCTATTTTAGCTTTATTAACTATTGTTTATAGATTATGCGGATGTAAGAATAAAAAATAATTATTAAATAGGCACGCTCAAATTGGCGTGCCTGTATGTTTTGAAAAAATATTGCTTTTTTTACTTAAATATGATAAAATTGCAATAATGTTTAGAAAAAATTGCAAAAGGAGATATTGAAATGGAGAATAATATTATAACAGTTGTAATGGCTGCTGGTAAAGGCACTAGAATGAAATCAAATAAATCAAAATTAGTACATAAAATATATGAAAAAGAATTAGTTACAAGAGTAATAGATTTGGCTGAAGATATTGGTTCTGACGAGATAATTGCGGTTGTTGGACATCAAAGAGAACATGTTCAAGCTGTAATTGGTGATAGAGCTAAATATGCTATTCAAAAGGAATTATTAGGTACTGGTCATGCTTTAATGCAAGCAGCACCATATTTAGAAGGAAAAAAAGGTAAGGTTGTAATTTTATATGGTGATGTTCCTTTAATTAGAAAAGAGACTATAGAGAAATTAGTTAATAAAAGTATTAAAGATAAAGAGTCGGCAACTTTATTGACTGCTATTTATGATAATCCAACAGGTTATGGAAGAATAATGAGAGATACAGTTGGAAGAGTTATAGGAATAGTAGAAGAAAAAGATGCAAGTGTTGCTGAAAGAAAGATTCAAGAAATAAATTCTGGAATTTATTGTTTTGATATAGAGGCTTTATTAGATGCTATTAAATATATAAAACCAAATAATGCACAAGGTGAGTATTATTTAACAGATGTTATAAAAATAATGCATGATAAGGGCTTAAAAACTGGTGCTATGATAGTTGAGGATAATACTGAGATTCTTGGTGTTAATGATAAAATTCAATTAGAGCTATTGACTAGGGTTTTAAGAATGAGAATAAATACAGGGCATATGAAAGATGGAGTTACAATAGAAGATTCAAATTGTACTTATATTCACGATGGTGTAATTATTGGTAAAGATACAGTTATTCATCCTAATACTACTATAAAATCAGGTGTTATAATTGGTGATAATTGCGAAATTGGGCCTAATGCTTATATTAGAGAAGGTTGTGTTTTAGGAAATAACGTTAAGGTTGGAAGTTTTGTTGAATTGAAGAAAACTGTTGTTGGAGATGGTTCTAAGATACCTCATTTATCATATATGGGAGATTGCGAGATTGGAAAAGGTGTAAATGTAGGTTGTGGAACAATAACATGTAATTATGATGGAACAAATAAAAACAAGACTATAATTGGAGATAATTGTTTTATTGGTTCAAATACAAACTTAGTTGCACCAGTGAAGCTAGGTGATAATTCATTTATAGCTGCTGGTTCTACAATAACAGATGATGTTCCAGCTGATAGTTTAGCAATAGCAAGAGAAAGACAGGTAGTGAAGAAAGATTGGAATAAAAATTAAATAAAATTATAAGGACGCACACCAAGTTTGGTGTGCGTCCTTATAATTTTATTTAGTTAATTACATTCCCTGTTCACCAGGAAGAATGTAATCTACTATTCCATAGATTAAAGCACCTATTATGGCAGCCATCCATGAAATTGAGTATCCAGCAACAAAGAATTGTGTTACGTAAAGGATAACTACAGCTAGAACGAATCCTACAAAGCCCTTACCAAATGCTACTGCGTTTAGTCCTGTAAATCTTACTATTAAATAGTCTAACCCTGTTAAAACAATGGCTGCTATAGCTAAAGACCATATATTATTTATAGAGAATCCTGGAGTAAAGAAAGCTGTTACTGCTAGAATAATAGCAGCTGATAAAAGTCTTCCTAAAATTTGTCCCCAAGTTCCCATTTGAGCGCTTTGTATATTAGAATCATTATCATTCATTTCTAGAAACCTCCTTTTATAAAAAGTAAAAAGTCTTTTTGCAGGTTTATATATATAGTATTAACTTGCAAATTTTTTTTATTCAAAATTTTTATTTTTGTATATTATTTGTTATTTTTGAAAAAAATATACTTAAAATAATAAATATTAAAAGGAAAAAAATATGTTAGTTGTTTTTGTTAGAGCAATTGTTTTATATGTTTTGGTTTTAATTGTTATGAGATGTATGGGAAAGAGGGAAATTGGACAGCTTCAGCCTTTTGAACTTGCTATTTCAATTATGATTGCTGATGTTGCTTCAACTCCTATGGCTAATGTTGGAATTCCAATAGAAAATCGGAATTGCTCCAATTTTAGGTTTATTAGTTATGCATCTTTTTATTACTTTTTTAAATATGAAAAGTGTAAAATGTAGAGAATTTATATGTGGAAAGCCTTCTATTTTAATTTATAGAGGAAAGATAGATGAGCAACAATTAATTAAAGAAAGGTTTACAATTAATGAATTACAAGAGAGATTAAGAGATAATAATATAATCAATATTGGTGATGTAGAATATGCAATTCTAGAGACTAGTGGGCAAATTAATGTTATTTTAAAGCCAGAAAAGCAGATAGTTACAATTGAAGATTTAAATTTAGAAAAGAAATATCAGGGGATTGCTTATGATCTTGTTGTTGATGGTAAAATTATGTATGACAATTTAAAAATCCTAAAAAAGGATTATAAATGGCTTAAAAGTCAGATAAAAAAATTTGGATTTGAACCTGAGGAAGCTTTGATTGCAACACTTGATGCATCAGGTGAAATCTTTTGTCAAAAAAAAGGTAGTTAATTATTATTTAGTGTAGGAGAAAGAATGAAAAGAGAGATTATTGTTATTTTAATAATACTTATTTTTATTGTTTCAATCGATGTGGTCTTAGGTAAAAAATTAGATAGTAATATTGATAATCTATGTGATGAATTAATTAAATTAGATGAAACTATAGATAGTGAGGATACTAATTTAATAAGTGAACAATACGATAAAGTTGATAATTTATGGACAGAGTATGAAAAAAGTTTTTCTTATTACTTAGAACATGATGAGCTGGAGAAGGTTGGAACTGAACTTGCAGTTTTAGAGAGTAATATTAAATCTGAGCAATGGGATGATGTTAAATCTGATATTAGTAAACTTCAATTTATTTTAGAACATTTGAAAGAAAAAATTGATTTAAAATTAAAGAATATATTTTAACAATATAATAATAATAGACATATTATATTATATAAGAATAATAAAAAAGGATGATTATAAATGGATAAAATTATATATTTAGATCATGCAGCAACAACACCAGTGGATGAAAGTGTTTTAAGAGAAATGATTCCTTGTTTTACAAATAACTTTGGAAACCCGTCATCAGTTTATAGTATTGGAAAATATAATAAAAAGAATATAGATAAAGCTAGAAAACAGGTAGCTGATAGTATAGGTGCAAAACCTGAAGAAATTTATTTTACAAGTTGTGGTAGTGAGAGCGACAATTTGGCTATTAAAGGGATTGCTAAAGGAAATAAATCAAGGGGAAGACATATTATTACAAGTAAAATAGAACACCCAGCAGTTTTAGAAACATGTAAAACACTTGAAAAAGAAGGCTTTAATATTAGTTATATTAATGTTGATGAAAATGGTCTTATTAAACTAGATGAATTAAAAAGAGCTATTAGAAGAGATACTATTTTAATTAGTATCATGTATGCAAATAATGAAATTGGAACAATTCAGCCTATTGAAGAAATTGGTAGAATTGCTAAGCAAAATAGAATATATTTTCATACAGATTGTGTTCAGGCAGTTGGTAACATAGAAATCGATGTTAGAAAGCAAAATATTGATAGTTTATCTATGTCTGCACATAAATTTTATGGACCAAAAGGAGTAGGAGCTCTTTATATTAGAGATGGAATTCCTTTTGTTAGGCAACAAGATGGTGGTCATCAAGAGAAAGATAAAAGAGCTGGAACAGAAAATGTTGCAGGTATTGTAGGAATAGGAAAAGCAATTGAAATATCAAATAGAAATTTATTTGAGTATAATAAACATTTGAAAACATTAAGAGATATTTATGTAAGAACCGTTTTGAAAAGGTTTAAATATGTTCACGTTAATGGAGATATTGAAAAAAGACTTCCGGGTAATATGAATATTTCTTTTTTAGGAATAAAAGGAGCAGCTTTAGTTGAAGAACTTGATAAAAGAGGAATTTGTTGTTCATCTGGATCTGCATGCAGTAGCGGTATAATTCAACCTTCACGAGTTATTATGGCAACAGGAGCAAATAAACAAATTGCAGAAAGTGCTCTTAGGGTTACTTTTGGAAGAGAAAACAGTGTAGATGATGTTAAATATCTAATAGAATCATTAGATGATATATTAAAAAAATATAGAAATTAGAAAAAAGCAAAATGGGGACGCGTCCCCAAAAGTCATAGAAAATAAAAAAAGAAGGATGGTTCTTTTAAAAGAACCATCCTTCTTTTTTTATTCATCAACATTCTCTTCAGGATCTGGTAATTCAATTTTTATCTCGTTAGTATCTACTACTTGTTCTTTTTTATGACGACCTCTACGTTTATGAGCTCTTGTATCTGTAAACATTTCTTTTGCAGCTCCTAAACTACTTAGAGTTGATGTTGCTTCAAATGGAATAAAAATTTTATTTGCATCACCTTTAGCAACTTCTTGAAGTGCTTCTAAAGATTTTAATTGAATTAATTTTTCATCTGGATCAGCATCTTTTATTGCATCATAAATCATTTGGATTTCTTTAGCTTTAGCTTCAGCTACTTGACGAATTGCATCAGCCTCACCAGTAGCTTTTCTAATTTTAGCTTCCCTTTCAGCTTCAGCGTCTAGTATTGCAGCTTCTTTTCTACCTTCAGCTAGTGTAATAGAAGATTGCCTTTCACCTTCAGCCTGAAGGATTAAAGCTCTTTTATTACGCTCAGCGTTCATTTGCTTCTCCATTGCATCTCTAATATCTGGTGGAGGAGTAATGTCTTTTATTTCAACACGGTCAATTCTACATCCCCATTGATATGTAGCTTCATCAAGGATTGTTTTTAATTGTTCGTTAATTAAATCTCTTGATCCGAAAGTTTCGTCTAATTCCATTTTACCAACAATATCACGTATTGTTGTAATTGATAAATATTCAATACCTTTTTTTAATGATTGAATTTCATATACTGCTTTAGCAGGATCTACAATTTTATAGAATACAACAGTATCAATAGTAATCGTAACATTATCTGATGTGATAACTCCTTGTGGTGGAACATCCATTGTTTGTTGTTTTAAACTTACTACTGATCTAACCTTATCTAAAAAAGGTACGATTATTGTAAGACCAGCTTCAGCTACTTTGTGGAATTTACCTAATCTTTCAATTATATATACTTCAGATTGTTTGACTACTTTTATAGATTTAAAAGCTAGTATAATAATTAATGCTAAAAATATTAAAACAAAAATTGTTGGCATATTTTTTTCCTCCTCTAACAATATTTATATTAATTTGAAATTATTTCCATGATTCCATAAATATTATACCATAGAAACAGCCAAAAATAAAGACTTTTTTAAAAAAATAAAAAAATAAATAAAAACTACTATGATAAAATTGTATTTTATGATATAAATAAGGAGAATAAAGTAGAAGGAGATATAAAAATGGGTAAACGAAAGAGAAGAAAAACAAGTCTATATAAGAGACTTTTTATAGTTTTTCTTGAGCTAATTGTTGTATTAACTATATTAAGATATGCTGCATATTTCAAAAAAGAAAATGATGATGGCAAAATTCATCTTGTTTTAGATAATGTTGAAATAGATAATTTGAAAAATGATATTTTTGTTGATGATAATAATATTGTGTATTTATCTGAAGATGATGTTAAGGAATATTTTGATAAAAGCTTATATGAGGAGAAAAAAGATAATGATAAAGTTAAAATAGTTTCTACATGTTTGAATAAGGTTTTGGCTATTGATGAAGGTGAAAATCATATTTTCATTAATGGTGTAAGGGTGAAAATAAAAGGAAGTTTGCAGAAAAAGAATGGTGAGTATTATCTTCCAATATCGGAATTACAGAGTGTTTATAATATTGAGCTTGAGTTTATAAAAGATAGCAAAAGATTAGATATAGAATATTTATATAAAGCCAAAAAAACAGCTCAGATTAACAAAAATACTAAATTAAAATATAAAATGAAAAATTTATCAAGAAGTATTCAAGATTTGGAACAGGGTGAAACTGTAGTAATTGTTGAAGATATGGAAGGCAGTTGGACAAGGGTAAAGACAAATAAGGGATATATTGGATATGTTAAAGATAAGAATTTATCTAATCAAAACAGTATTAGAGATGATTTGGGTGAAATAAAGTATAAGGTTGATATGGAATCTGGAAAAATAAAAACCTTGTCAAGAGAAGATTTTGAAGATGATTTTGAAAATCAAATTACTACATTTGAGCAGAGAAAAGAAATAATAGACAAAGTTGTAGATGCTGCAATTATGAATGAATTAAATGGTGTTAATGTTGATATAGGCGAAGTGAAAAATATTGAAAACTATTATAGATTTTTACGAGAGTTAAAGCCATATTTACAAGATTATGGTATGTTTTTAGTTGTTTCAAAAGATGGAAGTGTTGATAAAAAAATAATTGAAAAAATTGCAGATGATATTATAGAAAAATAGTTTTAAAAGGAGAAATTAGATGAAGAAGGTATTTATAATTCTTTTATGTTTAATAGTTGTTGGTGTTTTAGGCAGTTTTGTTTACTATAGAAATTCATTATCTGCTATGAGTAATGAAGATGAAAAGGTATCAATTGAAATACCTGAAAAGAGTGGAGTTGCAGATATTGCAAAATTACTAGAAGAAAAAGGGTTGATTCATAATGATTTTACTTTTCAAATTTATTGTAAATTAAAAAATAAACGTAGTATGAAAGCTGGAAAATACGAATTAAATAAAAATATGGATGTAGCAAAAATTGTTGATATTTTGGAAGGTGGAGAAGTTGCTGACGAGACTATTACTATTACTTTTTTAGAGGGAAAGAACATATCTTGGATAGCAGAAAAAATTGCTGAAAACACTAATAATACTGAAGAAGATGTATATAAATTATTAAAAGATGAGGAATATATTAATTCTTTGATTAATAAATATAGTTTTATTACAGATGAGATAAAAAATGATGATATCTATTATCCTATAGAAGGATATCTTTTCCCTGATACTTATACATTTGAAAACAAAGATGTTTCAGTAGAAATAATATTTAGTTTTATGCTTAACAAAATGGAGAGTGTTATTAAGGAATATGAAGCGGAAATAAATTCTAGTAATTTTTCTACTCATGAGATATTAACTTTAGCATCTATTGTTGAATTAGAGGGATTAAGTGAAAATGATAGAAGTAAAATTGCTACAGTTTTTTATAATAGATTAAAAAAGAAAATGCCTCTTCAAAGTGATGTAACAACGTATTATGCTTTAAATATAAAATTAGATGATAGGAATTTAACTAAAGAAGATTTAGCTGAAGAAAATCCATATAATACAGGAAATTATTCTACAGCAGGTGAATTACCAGTAGGACCAATATGCAGTCCTAGTAAATCAGCAATAGCTGCAGTTTTAAATCCATCAAATGATGAAGAAGTAAAAAATGCATTGTATTTTGTAGCCGATAAGAACGGAAAAGTCTATTTTAATGATTCAAACTCAGGTCATGAGAAAACTATTAAAGAGTTAAAATCTCAAGGATTATGGTATGAATATTAATATATAAATTAAACACGAATAAAGGGCAGGTATTAAACCTGTCCTTAAAAATTGTGTGATTAAATAATACTCTGGGTGTTTGTTTCTTTTATGAATTCGAGAATGTTAGTAAATATTTCGTCGTTGTAGAGATCTTTGTCGTAATAATACCAAGCTTCAAATACTGTTTTTGCACCGTTTTCAACTGCATTTTTTATTCGATTGCTTGTATAAACAGGGTTTTTAAAAGAAGTATCTAAAGGTCTTTGATATCCGGTATCTTGATAAACTTTGCACTGTATATTAGCATCAAGTTTATCGCAGTAGAAAGCGAAAATTGCTTCTTTTGTTTCTTTTTCATCGAATTCAACTAATAAAGAGTAATATTCATCTTTTTTAACTAAGTCGCCAAGAACTCTTTGTACTGCTTCATGTTCAATTCTCATTTTTTCTTCAGGTGTAATGTTTTCAAATGGAGTGATATCTCCAATAAAAACTTCACCGATCTCATGAAGAACTAGCATTTTAAGTACTTTACTGATATCTATATCAAAATCAAAATTTGAATAGATGCTAAGTGCTAATATGCATGTTCCATAAACATGTTCAGCAATACTTTCAAGTCTTTCTTTTGTTACGGCCCAATGGTCGCTATCCCAACCACTCCTGAGCTTATATTTAAGCTGCGTGGCTAAAAGATAGAACCTCATTGCGTCTTCAATTTTCTTTTTCAAGTTAATTCCTCCTTACAATAATTATTCTAAGGTTAACAGGTACGTTTAGTTTCAAGGGAAACTAAAAAAACAGTTTTTTAAAAAACTGTTGTAATTATAGCATGAAAGTATGGAATTTTCAAGAGATGTATTGATAATATTGAAATATTAACTTTCAAATTTATCAGCAACGCTTTCAATGTTTTGTAATTCAAATCTATATTTTTGTTTTACATTTGGATATTTTATATGATCCACTTCACTTAAAAACATATCAATTGGTCTAATCCATAGACTACCATCACTATATAATCTTCTATAAATTACATATTTTTCTTTTGTTTCTGAATGAATTGCGACATCTACTACCAAATAATGGTCTCCCTTAAAATGTTTATAAATTCCATTTATTTTTAATTCTTGCATAATCAAATTTCCTTTCTTAAGATAATATTTATATTGAAAATTATATCAGTTATTTTTTAATTTTACAATTTATTTAATGAATAATTAATAATGAAAAATGAAAAGTGAATAATTCCAAATTCGATTCCCAACGTTTTAGGTTTTATAACAAAAAAACGTAGCTTCGCTACGTGGAAAAAAGAAGCCCAAAAGAAATTGTTAGAGAGCGAAGCGAGCGATATTTCTTTTGGAAGAGGAAGAGCAACCGAAAGGTTAAGCTTTTTTGTTATACAAAAAAAGCAAACCTTTTAGGTTTGCTCTGACGTGGAGCGGGTAGCGGGAATCGAACCCGCGCTATCAGGTCGGAAGCATGACATTCTACCACTAAATTATACCCGCGAATTTATATATTATTATTATACTATATAATAATAAAAAAAGAAACATTTTTTATCAATAAAAAAAATACAAAAAAATGTTTGCTTTTTATTGATTTATTAAATAATATATGTTATATTAGCTAACATGGAAAATGAAAATAAGCAGATGTGGTTTGCCACTTTTAGTCCGCAACATGTGTTGTGAGAACGGAGGTGGTGCTATGATAGAAGCCGTTTTATTAGAAATAAATGAATTTTAGACACAAAAAGAATAGAAAGGAAGGATATTAATGGGAAAAGGCACATTAATATAGGTGAATAGTATGAAAAATAAAAAAGTATTAATATTTATTATTACAATTATCTTATTAATTATTATTAGTTTATGTATTTGGATGATAAAAGATAATACAAAACAAGAGGAATCTTCTAATACTCAAGTTGAAGAGAAAAATGAGAATCAGATTGAAAAATCAGATGAAGAGAGTAATAACCTAAATAATGAAGAGAGAACTCCAGTTGATATTAATGGAAGATTATCTGTAAATGAAACCAAAATAGTAAATAAAGATGGACAAAACTTTATAATACAAGGAGTTAGTACTCATGGTATTGCTTGGTTTCCACAATATATAAATTATGAATCTTTTAAAACATTAAGAGATGATTTTAATGTAAATACTATAAGACTTGCAATGTATAGTGATAGAAATGCAGGGTATAAAGAAGAATTACATGAAAAAGTTTCAGAAGGTGTTGAATATGCAAAACAACTAGGTATGTATGTAATAATAGATTGGCATATATTAAATGATAATAATCCAAATCAAAACAAAGAATCAGCAAAAGCATTTTTCACAGAAATGGCAAACAAGTATAAAGATTATGACAATGTTTTATATGAAATTTGTAATGAACCAAATGGAAATGTAACATGGAATGAAGACATAAGACCTTATGCAGAAGAAATGATTGGGTTAATAAGAGGTATAGATGATAAAGCAATAATAATAGTTGGAACACCAAATTGGTCACAAGATGTTGATATTGCTTCAGAAAATCCTGTAACAGGATATAATAATATTGTATATGCATTGCACTATTATGCTGCAACACATAAAGATGATTTAAGAAATAAATTAAAAAATGCCTTAGGTAATGGTTTACCTGTTTTAGTTAGTGAATTTGGAATTTGTGATGCTTCAGGAAATGGAAATATAGATGAAGGTGAAGCAGATAAATGGATTTCTATGTTAAAAGAAAATGGAATAGGATATGTTTGTTGGAATTTATCTAATAAAGATGAATCATCAGCATTATTAAAATCAACAACAGATAGTGTAAGTAATTGGACAGAGGATCAATTATCACAAGAGGGAATATGGTTGAAGAATATATATAGAAATGAATAATACTTTAAGAAAAAATCCCCCTAGTTATACTGGGGGATTTTTTTCGATTCCCATTAGGTTCTATAACAAAAAAACGTAGCATTGCTACGTTTTTTTATTTTGGAGCAGGTAGCGGGGCCACTCGCACTCGCGTCAGAAAAATAGTCCACCGGACTATTTTTGCATGCGTTTCGGCTGGCTCCAGACCAGCGCGAAACTTTGCACCTTCCTTTTCGATTCCCAACGTTTTAGGTTCTATAACAAAAAAACGTAGCATTGCTACGTTTTTTTATTTTGGAGCAGGTAGCGGGAATCGAACCCGCATAGCCAGCTTGGAAGGCTGGAATTCTACCATTGAACTACACCTGCATGCCCCTGACAAGTATAGATTATAAAGTAAAAAAATATATTTGTCAATAGTTTTGTAAAAAAAAAATGATATTTCTTCGAAGAATGGACGACCAATGGTCGCCCTACAATGTTTTTTTAGATTTAAAAATCTAAAAAACTTTACAAATACTTATTTGTACGATAAAATTATAATATGATTTGTGAGAAGGAAGAAAAATAATGGAAAAATTTATTTCAAATAGCGAAAATGATACTAAATTAATTGCTAGAGAGTTTGCTAAAAAACTTAAAAATGGTGATGTTGTTGTTTTAACTGGAGATTTAGGTTCAGGTAAAACTAAATTCACAGAAGGTTTTTTATCATATTTTGGGTTAGAAAATGAGATTTCTAGTCCAACTTTTACTATAGTTAATGAATACAAAAAAGATGATATTTCTATTTTTCATTTTGATGTCTATCGTTTAGATAATGAAGATGAGTTTTATGCTATAGGTGGAGAAGAATACTTTGAAAAAGGAATATGCCTAATTGAGTGGGGAGAAATGATTGAAGGTGCTTTGCCTAACAAATATATACAGATTAGTTTTAGTAGAAATTTAGATGATGAAAATAAAAGAGAGATTATAATTGAGGAGAAAAATAAATGAAAATATTAGCAGTAGATACATCTAGTAAAATATGTGCTGTTTCTATATTAGATGATGAAGTTGTAATTAAAGAAAATAGTTTAAATAACGGTTTAACTCATTCTGAAAATTTTATGCCTTTAATGGAAAAAACTTTACAAGAAGCTGATTTAACTCTTGATGATATAGACTTAATTTCATGTGTTGTAGGTCCAGGATCTTTTACTGGAATAAGAATAGGAATTGCAAGTATAAAGGCAATAGCTCAGATTAAGTATATTCCTGTTGTTTCAGTTACTTCACTTGAGAGCTTAGCTTACAATGTTGCAGAGAACAGTGAAGTGATTTGTTCTATAATAGACGCTAGAAATAATCAAGTTTATTGTGGAATTTTTGATTATAATAAAAAGTTATTAGAAGATTATATTGCTGATGATATTATGGTTATTATCGATAAACTGAAAAGGTATAATAACATTGTATTTGTTGGAGATGCACAGGTTTTACATAGAGAGCTACTAGAAGAGAATTTTAAAAATAGTAATGTTTTATTTAGTGATAATAATGAACAAAACGGAAAATCATGTGGATTATGTGGATTATATAAGTTTAAAGAGGGAATAGATGTAAAAAATCATAATACTATTAATCCAATATACCTAAGAAAATCACAGGCAGAGAGGTTAAAAAAATGATAGAAGTAGTTGAAATAACAGATTCAGATTTGATTATTTTAGAAAAAAGATTAGATGATTTTGATGATTTTTGGAATTTTAATGTTGTGAAGTCTGAATTTGAAAATGAAGATTCTTGTTTATTTATTGCTAAAGAAAATGACGAGATTGTTGGCTTTTTTGGCTTAAAATATGGCCCTTTTGATATTGACATTATGAATATTGTTGTGAGACGTGATAAGAGAAATAAAAAGATAGGTTCTTTGCTCATGGAAAAGATTTTAGAAATATACGAGAAAAGTGATAAAGAATCTATTACTCTAGAGGTTAGTGAGGAGAATATTCCTGCTATAAAGTTATATGAAAAATATGGGTTTGAAAAAGTTGGAATTAGGAAAAAATATTATGGGAATAAAGATGCGATTTTAATGAAAAAATCTTAAAAATATATTGCATAAAAAAAAACTATGATATAAAATCTAATTAAATAATTGGAGGATTTTACGAATGAAAAAAGAGAGAGAGTTAAATTATAGAGAATTAAAAAATGTTTGTAGTACTGATATTTTCAAGTTTAAAAATACTAATGAAATTGAAGATACTACAAATCTAGTATATGGCCAAGACAGAGGCGTTAAAGCACTAGAATTTGGAGTAAATGTTGATCTTAAAGGATATAATTTATATCTTGAAGGTCCTGCTGGTGTTGGAAAAACTATGTATACTAAAAAGTTTTTACAACAAAAAGCAAGTAAGGAAAAAGTTCCAAATGACTGGTGCTATATTTATAATTTTGATGATGCAAATGAGCCAATAGCTGTTTCACTTCCAGCTGGTCAAGGAAAAGAATTTAAAGAAACAATGGATTCATTTATAAAAGATATTAGAAAAGATATTAAGAAAACCTTCAATAATGATGATTTTGAAAAAGAGAAAAAACTAATAAAACAGGAATATGAAGAAAAAAGAGCTAAGATTTTAGAGAAGCTTAATGATAAAACAATGAAAGAAGGATTTACTGTTAAGTCAGCTCAAAATGGAATTTATATGATGCCTGTTATGGATGGTAGAATCATTGAAGAAGAGGAATATGAAGGTTTAGATCAAGCTGTTAAACTTGAATTTGAATCAAAGTCTGAACATGTTCAAGAGATGATTTTCGAGGCATTATCAGATATAAAAGCAGCAGAAAAAAAATCTGATAAGAAGATTGAAGAATGGCAATCAAATATTGCATTATTAACAATTAATATTCATATTAATGAAGTTAAGTCAATTTATAAAAGAAATAAAAAGATTACAACATTTTTAGATAATGTTAAAAGAGATATTTTGAATAATATAACAGCTTTTACTCAAGATGAATCTCAAGAACAAAAACAAAATGGACAGCCGAATCCTCAAATGCAAAGACAGCCTGAACCATGGCTAAATTATAGGGTTAATTTATTTGTTGATAACAGTCATTTAGAGGGTGCTCCTGTTATAATGGATTCAAATTATAGCTATCTAAATATTTTTGGTAGATTAGAATATGAAAACCAATTTGGTATGTTTAAAACTGATTACACAATGCTTAAACCAGGTTTATTACAAAAGGCAAATGGCGGTTATATTATTTTCCAAGCTAAAGATTTGCTTACAAATCCAATGTGTTATGAAGCTTTGAAAAAGGTTATGAAAGTTAAAGAGATAAGTATTGAAAATGCCGCTGAACAGCGTTCTTCAATGATTTTGGTTTCTTTAAAACCTGAGCCTATTCCATTAGATTTAAAAGTTATTTTAATTGGAAATTCAGATATTTATCATACTTTATTATCATTAGATGATGATTTTAGAAAATTATTTAAGATTAAAGTTGAATTTGAAGAAGATGCACCTCGTTCTCAAGAGAATATTCAAAAGTTAGCTAAGTTTGTAAAAAGCTTTTGCAGTCAAGAAGAACTTTTGGATTTAGATAAAGAGGCAATGGCTAAAGTTGTTGAATTTGCTTCAAAATTGGCTGGAGATAAAGAAAAGCTATCTACTCAGTTTAGTGAAATTGGTGAAATAATTGGAGAGGCTTCAACATGGGCTAGAATTGATAAATCTAAGTTGATAACAAAGGAATATGTTCAAAAAGCTTTAGATGAAAGAATTGAAAGAATAAAGAAATATGATACTAAATATATTCAAATGATAAAAGAAGGTTCTTTACTTATTAATACTTCTGGATATAGAACAGGTCAAATCAATGGATTAACTGTTATTACAATTGGAGACTATTCTTTTGGAAAGCCATCTAAAATTACTGCCAACACTTATATGGGACAAGAGGGAATTATAAATGTTGAGCGTGAAGTTGAGATGTCTGGTTCTACTCACTCAAAGGGCGTTATGATTTTAACTGGATATTTGGGTGAGCTATTTGCTCAAGAGATGCCATTATCTTTAACAGCTAGTGTTTGTTTTGAACAGTTATATGGTGGCGTTGATGGAGATAGTGCATCAAGTACAGAAGTTTATGCGATTTTATCTAGTTTGTCTGAAATTCCTATTAGTCAGTCAATTGCTGTTACTGGTTCAATAAACCAAAAAGGTGAGATACAGCCTATTGGTGGTGTTAATGAAAAGATAGAAGGATTTTATCAGATCTGTAAGATGAGAGGATTAACTGGTGAACATGGTGTAATTATACCAGTTCAAAATGTAAGAAATCTTCATTTAAATGATGATGTTATTAAATCTGTAAAGGATGGATTGTTTCATATTTATGCTATTAGTAGTGTTGAGGAAGGAATTGAGATTTTAACTGGTGTTCCTGCTGGTAAGAGAGATAAATATGGAAATTTCCCTGCTGGAACAATTAATTATTTGGCTTATGAGAAATTAAAGAAATATGCAAAAAATGCAGAGAAGAATAAGAATTAAGGAGATAATAAATGGGAGAAAAAAAGACAATCGATATAAGCTTAAAAATTATATATATTATTGTTCTACTCCTTTTAGCTTTAATTTTTAGTATTATATATTTAATATTTAATAATTCAAATAATGTTAAAAAAACTAATACTAATTCAGGTGAAAAATACGTAAGTAACAATAATTATAGTAATACTAATAATAATCAACCAGTAGAAGATAATGAAATAAATGAGTTAGAAAATTGGAAAACAAGTTATAATGGAGAGGAATATTATATTATTAATCATGATTATTCAGGTGAATATGACTTGGGAATCATTGAAGTTAATAATGAAATAAATAATGATTTTGATAAAAAAGAAGTTATGTCATATGAGCAATATGAAGAATATTGTAATAAGTATGGTTTAAATAAAAAATATAAGGATAAAGCTAAAAATTATATTGTGTTTTCATATAGATTTGATTATGTTGGAGAAATATCGGCTAGATTGGGAGGAGTTGAATTCCCTAGAGTAGATACTGTTAATTTATATATTTGGGATCAACATAAAATGCTAACAGATAAAAAAAGACGAGCTTATTATATAATTATTCCAACAGATAAAAATGTTGGGAAAGTCAATGTTTTTCCTGCTTATACAAAAGAACAATATACAGCATTAACACGAAGAGTAGTTGATTATGAGGATGATATTGATATAGCTGTTCCGACACTAAAACCAATAATATATTTTTATCCTGAAAAAGAAACAAAAATAAATGTAAAATTAGGGTATCCAAATAAAATAATGGTATCATATCCTAACTATAAATCAGAAGGTTGGGATGTAATCGCATATCCAAATGGAAATCTAAAATATATTGAGAATGGAAGAAATTTGTATTCATTATATTATGAAAGCGATTCAGTATACGATTTTAAGGTTGAAAAAGATGGATTTATAGTAAAAAGAGATGAAATAGAAAAATTCTTAGAAGAAAAATTAGAAATTTTAGGATTAAATGAAAAAGAGTCAGAAGAATTTATTATATACTGGCTTCCAAAGTTACAAGAGCATGAATATAATTATATTAGATTTGCTACAATGGATGAAATTAATAAAAACATGCCAATAGATTTTTCTGTAACACCAGATACGTTAATAAGAGTTCTTATGACCTATAAAGGATTAGATACTCCTATTGAGGTTAAAGAACAAAAATTGAATAAGGTATATAGAAAGGGATTTGTAATTGTAGAATGGGGTGGAACTGAGATAAGATAATATGTGCAGATTTTTCTGTCCCCATTGCACATAATTAAAAATATTAGGGTAAGGCTTGTTCTTACCCTTTTGTTGTTGTATAATAATAAGAATAATAAATAAAATAGGGAGATGTTTATGGATTTTTTTAATGAGATTTATCTTGATAAGGAAAAAGATATTGTTGTTAAATTGTTTAAATCTGGTGAAGATGAAATGGCTTATATTGTTGAGACTCCTAATCATAATTCCGGAAATTTAATTTCTAATTTGGCTAAGGTTTGTGGCGCTTCAACTGTTAAAGATGAAAATGATATGAAGATTATTAAAGGAGTTATTCCGGCAAGTTTAAATGGCGATAATGAAGAGGTATATATTTTAAGACTTGGTGGAATTAAGATTGCTAATATTTATAATGATGGAAGAATTGAGAACAAGGCTACTATTTCATCTCTTATGAAGACTTTTATGTCTCAAACAAAGGATTATAAATTTGGTGTTGATAAAACAATTATTAAATCTTATTTACTTAAAAAGGAAAAATTTAAAACAGATTTACATACTCATATGAATGCTATTTTGTCTACTGACTGTTTAGTTGCGCTTGGAATCAGTCATCAAATTAAATATCCGTTATATTATATAAAGAAGTTAGATTTGAAATTATCAGAATCTCAGGAAAAAGAAATTTATAAGCAAAGAAAAAAAGTTGAAAAAGAGTTCAAAAATTCTTCTTTAATGGGCAAATACTTAACTCGAAAAATAGATGATAATACTTTTATTAATTTTGCGGATTTAATTTTAAACAATTTGGATAATTGTAAGGAAAACATTAAAAAAATAAGAAAGAGTTTGGCGATAATAAAAGATGGTCAGGCTGTTTTTTCTAACCTAGAAAAAGCATATATTTATAGATATGTTTTTTCTAAGGGAGTTGAGAGTGATAAAACTGAGAGAATTGAATTAGAAAAAGATAAAATTGATAAAATCCCTCAAAAAGATATAAAAAACATTGTTTTTAAAATGTTGGATGATAAGAAAAGAGGAAGTATTTATAGAAAAAATACTTTAAGACAAAATAAGTTGTTATGGGTAGCTAGGGAGTATCAAAAACAGGGTATTTATTATGTTGAAATTTCTGAAACAACTTTGGCTAAAAAGGGTCTTCCTGCAATTGAATTCCTTGAAGAGGTTCATGAGATAATGCCTAAAATAGAGGAAGAAACTGGAGTTAGAATTAGATTTTTAGTTGGATTTAGAAGAGTTCCTCTTTTTATAGTTAATGACAATACTCAAGGAAGTGGATATTTAAGAGAGGCTTTGAGTGTTTTAAAAACAATTAGTAAAGATCCTTATGTTGTTGGTAGTGATTTTATTGGTGAGGAAATAAATGATATTCGTGAATTAAAGCCTGTTATAGAAGAAATTGTTCAATATGTTGAAAATGAAGATAATGGCTATACTATTAAGATGCATGCTGGTGAAAATGATGGAATAAAAGATAATGTTTATTATTCTATTAAGTGCGTTAAAGACTCGCTTAAAAAATCTAAGACTATGCCTAAAATTCGTATTGGACATGGTTTATATACTCCTGAGCTTTCTTCAAAAGCTGGGCAAGATCTTATAAAATTAATCAAAGATTCTAATGCTATTTTAGAGTTTCAAATTACTTCAAATGTTAAATTAAATAATTTAAGTAGACTTGATAAACATCCTTTAAAAAAATATTTGTCTGAAGGAATAAGATGTGTTCAAGGAACAGATGGATGCGGAATGTATGGAACTGATGCTATTGAAGAACAATTGGCATTAAAAAATATTTTAGGATTAACTAGTGAAGAATTTGAAAAAATGAGAAATGTTGAAAATGAGGTTATAGAAAACAGTAGAGCTTATTTTAAGGAAAAATCTAAGAAATTTGAGAAGTTTTTAAATGGAAGAAGTTTGAGAGATGGGTTACTTGAAGAGGAATATAAAGTAATTGATGAGGATTTAAAGAGGAATGTTAAGCTTAGATTAACTGAAAAAATTCCTGTTGAAAATGAGCTTGGAGATATGATTAAAGAATTACCTACTGATAAGATTCCGATTATTGTTGCTGGTGGTAGTTTTAATGGACAACATAACCAAACTATTGCTTATGAAGAAGAAATCAGTATTTTGAGAAATTTAATTTTAAATATTGATGAGAAGAAGGCGTTTTTTGTTATTGGACATAAAATTGAGGGGTATGAAAAAGAGGTTCTTGATTTGTGTAAGAAGTTTAATAATAAGATTGAGGTATATTCTATTATTCCTAATATGGTTGAGAAGGATGTTTTAGAGAGATTAAAACAAAGTAGTCTTGTTGGGATAAGGCCTGCTATTGATAGTGATGATTTTGGAATTTATAAGAGTTTTAATTATGAAGTTTTTGAAAGAAGGGATTCAATAGTTATTGCTTTAGATGGTAATTCTCCTGTTTATAATTTGATTCAAGAAGCTAAGAATGGTAAGGGAAAGGCTAGAATTTATATTAATAATAAGAATAGGAATTTACGTAATAAGGCTAATACTTTAGAGGGATATGTTACTGTTTTTGAGATTGAAGATGAGGTTTGGAGGGTGATTCTAAAAGATAAGCCCGAGATTGCTAAGAAAGAATAGTAGTATATGATGATTACTTAAAAAGTCTTTTTGTTCTTTGTTGCCCTCGACTGGGTAGATTCTATTTTTTTGCTTCAGCTTCCCCAATGGAGGCTGTAACTCACTATCGTTCGAACAGCCCTCATCGGTCCCCACAACGCTTCGCTGTAAAAATAGAACTACCCGCACGGGCTTTAGGTTCTTATTTACTTTTTAAGTAATCATTAGTGTTCTCTTGACATTATTGGGGGTTAATGGTAATTTATTTATGGGGCTATACCTTTTAGGAGGTATATATGAATAATGACGAAATTTTGAAAAGAATTTTTGAAAAGGTTTCTAATATTGAGGATTATTTGGAGGAAATTAATCAAAATATTGGAATTTTATTAGAAGAAAATGAGGATAATAAATTAGAACATTTAATGTTAATGACAAGATTTGAAAATTTGGCAGATTTTATAAAAGACAAATATAATGTTGTACTTGAAGAAAATGAAGAATACCTAACGAAAGATTGTAGGGGCGACTAGAAAAAAGGAGGTTTTTATGAGGGTTAGTGATGATGATATTAGAGATTTAGAGAGGGTTGCGGTTGAGGTCCGTAAAAGTGTTGTTGAAGAGGTTTATTTAGCTAAATCTGGTCATCCTGGTGGTGCTCTTTCTTGTGTTGATATTTTGGTTTCTTTATATTTTAATCAGATGAATATTAATCCCGAAAAACCTGATGATGAGAATAGAGATAGATTTATTCTGTCTAAAGGCCATGCGTGTGCTGCTTTATATGCTGTTTTGGCTCATAGAGGTTATTTTGATAAAGAGTTGTTGAAGGGTTTTAGAAAGCTAGGTAGTCCTCTTCAGGGACATCCAGATAAAAATAAGCTACCTGGAATTGATATGAGTTCTGGTTCTTTAGGACAAGGCTTATCAATTGCAAATGGAATGGCATTATCTTCAAAGCTTGATAGTAAAGGTTTTAGAGTTTATTGTTTAGTAGGTGATGGCGAGATTCAGGAAGGACAGTTTTGGGAAGCGGCTATGAGTTCAAGTCATTATAAGTTAGATAATTTATGTTTGATTGTTGATAAAAACAATTTACAGATTGATGGGAGAACTAAGGATGTTATGAATGTTGATCCTCTTAACAAAAAGCTTGAAAGCTTTGGTTTTGAAGTTTTTGAGGTCGATGGAAATAACATTGATGAAGTTATTAGTGTTCTTCAAAAGGTTAAAACAATTAAGGGAAAGCCATGTGCAATTATTGCTAATACAGTAAAAGGTAAAGGTGTTTCTTATATGGAAAATAAGGAAGAATGGCATGGGAAGGCTCCAAATGAAGAGGAGTTTAATAAAGCAATTGAAGAATTAAAATTTTAAAATTAAGCACAATATAGTAATTTTTCAGCTTAGGCTGCGGACGCTCTGCTATTTTTGACTATGTCAAAAACACCTTGCCACGCTTCAAAATTCTATATTGTGCTTAATAATAATATTAAATAGGAGAGAAGAGTATGGATATTGATAATAAAAAAGCCACAAGACAAAGCTATGGTGAGGCTTTAGTAGAACTTGGAAAAAAGAACAATAATATTGTTGTTTTAGATGCTGATTTATCTACTGCAACTAAAAGCAATATGTTTAAAAAAGAATTTCCTGAAAGATTTTTTGATATGGGAATTTCTGAACAAGATATGATGGGGACTGCTGCTGGAATGGCAAGCTGTGGTAAAATTCCTTTTGCTAGTACATTTGCTGTTTTTGCTGCAGGAAGAAGCTATGATCAAATTAGAAATTCAATTTGCTACCCTAAGTTAAATGTAAAGATATGTGGTAGCCATAGCGGAGTTACTGTAGGTGAAGATGGAGCAACTCATCAAATGCTTGAAGATATTAGTATTATGAAAGCTCTTCCTAATATGACAGTATTTTCTGTTTCTGATGATATTGAAACTAAATGGGCTGTTTCTGAAGCTGCTAAGATTAATGGACCTGTTTATATAAGAACTTGTAGGGCTAAAACTCCAGTTATTTATAATGAAAATCAAGAGTTTGAACTTGGAAAGGCTGTTAAGATTGGTGATGGAACAGATGCAACAATTTTTGCAACAGGTGTTACTGTTTCTGAAGCTGTTTTGGCTAAAGAAGAATTAGAGAAACAAGGAATTAATGTTAGAGTTGTAGATATTCATACTATTAAGCCTATTGATAGTGAAATGATTGTAAAATGCGCGAAAGAGACTAAGAAATTGATTTCTATTGAAGATCATAATGTTATTGGTGGATTAGGTAGTTCAATTGCTGATGTTTTAGCTGAAGAGTATCCACAAAAGCTTATAAAAATGGGGATAAATGATAGGTTTGGTGAGTCTGGAACTAGTGGAGAGCTTATGGAAAAATTTAATCTATTAAGTGTTGATATTATTAATGTTGTAAAATCTAATTAATATATAGAATTGAAATATAGTAATTTTTCAGCTTAGGCTGCGGACGCTCTGCTATTTTTGACTACGTCAAAAACACCTTGCCACGCTTCAAAATTATATATTTCAATTCTATAATATTAAGCAAAATTAAAAGTGAGAAATTATCGAGGGGCATTATCAGCAATATGCCTCTTTTTTTTACAAAAAAATATTTTTTTCAAATTTTTCTATTGCATTTATTTTTGTTTATTGGTATCATTTTAATGAATAGGTATTTTTGTTTTAAGGATATTTTAAGTTTTGATGAATTAAAATATAATCAGACAAAAAATTTATGCTAGATTAAGGAGCTAATAATGATTGAGTTTAAAAATGTAAGTAAAGTTTATGAAACTGGTACTGAGGCTGTTCATAAGGCTAACTTTAAAATTGATAAAGGTGAATTTGTTTTCTTAGTTGGAACTTCTGGTTCAGGAAAATCTACTCTTATTAAGCTTATTCTTAAAGAAGAAGAACCTACTAGAGGAAGTATTATTATTAATGGAAAAGATACTACTTTTTTAAAGCCTAAGAGAGTGCCTTTTTTACGTAGAAGTATGGGAGTTGTTTTCCAAGATTTCAGACTATTACCTGATAAAACTGTTTATGAAAATGTTGCTTTTGCTATGTATATTGTTAAGGCTACTCCTAGACATATTAGAAGACAAGTTCCTATGGTTCTTTCTCTTGTTGGACTTAGTGCTAAAGCAAAAATGTATCCTAATGAATTGTCAGGTGGTGAGCAACAAAGAGTTGCTTTGGCTAGAGCTTTAGTTAATAATCCTTCTATGATTATTGCTGATGAGCCTACAGGAAACCTTGATCCAGAAACTGCTTGGGATATTATGAATTTGCTTAATGATATTAATTTAAGAGGAACAACAGTTGTAGTTGCTACACATGCTAAAGATATAGTTGATACTATGAAAAAAAGAGTAATTCAAATTGATAAAGGTCATATCGTTAGAGACGATATGAAGGGTGGTTATGGTGAGATATAATATTTTGAGTTATCACATTGGTGAAGGAATAAAAAATGTTTTTAAAAACAAAAAGTCAACTGTTGCTTCTATTGGTATTATGGTTGCTACAATGTTTATGTTTGGTATATTTTTCTTAATAGGAGAGAATATTAATAACATAATGAATACTATTGAAGAAGACCAAGGTATTCAGGTTTTTATTATAAATGAAGCTACTGAAGACGAAGTTGAAGATGTTAGATATTTAATTAGCACAATTGATGGTGTTGCAGAAGCTAAAATATTTACTAAACAGCAAGCTCTTGATCAAATGAAAGACAGACTTAAGGATAATAAAGATTTATTAAAGGGTTATGAAGGCGATAATAATATTTTTGCTGATTCAGTTGTTGTTAAATTAGACAATCTTGAAAAAAGTGCTGAAGTTCAAGAACAAATTAATAAAATAGAAATAAATGGTCAAAAATACATAAAGAAGATTACAAGTAGTGATGATACTATTAACGCTCTTATTAGAATTGCTAATGGTATTAGATTGGTTACTGGTATTATATTAGTTTTATTAATTGCGATATCTGTATTTATTATTTCAAATACAATAAAACTTACTGTTCATGCTAGAAGAAAAGAAATTTCAATTATGAAATATGTTGGTGCTACTAATTCATTTATACGTTCACCTTTTATAGTTGAGGGTGTTATTATAGGAATTATTTCTGGATTAATTACAATGCTTATAATTGCTGGTGGCTATCATTTAGTTTCTATAAAAGTAATAAAGATGTTTGCTAATTTGAACTTAGGTGTTACTTTATTACAATTTAATGATATGGCATTATTAATTTCAATTGTATATTTGATTTTAGGAATTGGTATTGGTGTTGTAGGAAGTGTTATATCTATGAGAAAATACCTAGAAGTTTAAGGGAGAAGGGAGATAAATGAAAAAGAGTATTGTTGTTGTATTTTGTACACTCTTAATTTTATTTTGTTTATCTTGCTATTCATATTCTGAAAATTTAAGAAAAGAGCAACAACAGATACAAACTCAGATTGATGCTTCAAATATTGAATTAGAATTAGTCAAAGAGGATCTTTCTAATTTGGTTTATGAAATATCTGATTTAAATGATAAAATTGTATCTGAAGAAATTGAAATAGAAAATTTGAAAACACAAGAGGCGAGCTTAACTGAAAAAATAAAAGTTACTGAAGAGGAATTAGAAAAAGCAACTGAAAAATATAATAATCAAGAAGAAATGTTAGAGGCAAGATTGGTTGCTATGTATGAAGCTGGAGAAACGCATTATTTAGATATATTGCTAACTTCAAGATCTATCACTGAACTTATATCTAATTATTACATGATTTCTGAGATAGTTGAGTCTGATACAGAGCTACTTGAAACTATTAGAGATAAAAAAGAAGAGTTAGAAATTGGAAAGCTTGAATTAGAAAAAGCTAAGAAGGAATTAAGTAATGCAAGAGAAAATGCTGAAAAAAAGGCTATTTCTCTTGAAAATATGCGTGTTATAAAAAATAGCTATATTAATCAATTAACTAATGAAGAAAAAGAAATTCAAGAAAAAATTGCAGAATATCAAAGTGCTATAAAAAGAGTTGAAGCTGAAATAGTACAAGCTGCTGAGCTTAATATTGGTATAGATTATGTTGGTGGTGAAATGGCTTGGCCTGTTCCAGGTTATACTAGAATTACTTCTCAATATGGAATGAGAACTCACCCAATTACAGGTGTTTATAAACTTCATACAGGAGTTGATATTTCTGCTCCTATTGGTGCAAATTTTGTTGCAGCAAATGATGGCGTTGTTGTTAAAGCAGAGTTTAATTCTGCTTATGGTAATATGGTTATGATAAATCATGGTGGAGGTGTTTCTACTTTATATGCTCATGGTTCAGAGATACTTGTACAAGTTGGGCAAGAGGTAAAAAGAGGAGATGCTGTTTTAAAAGTTGGATCAACTGGATATTCAACTGGTCCACATGCACACTTTGAGGTTAGAGTAAATGGCCAGTATCAAAATCCAATGCCATTTATAACAAAACAAGAGGATACTTCAGGAGAAGAAAATCAATAAAAACGAAAGATTTTGGAGGTAAACATGAAAAAGATAAGTTCTAAAATACTTAGTGCGTTCATAATTATTAGTATACTGACTGTTGCGTATAATCATTTAATATCATGGGCTGCGCAATCAAAGACAGAATTAAATAATAGCTTAAATAATACTAATCAAAAGATTAAAGATACAAAAAATGAAATTACTGAGGTTGAACAAGAAATGTCAGCAGCAATGAAGGAAGTTCAAGAATTAGTTGCTCAGATATCTGAATATGAAACTGAAATAACAGAACTAAATAGCCAGATCGAAGAAACTGAAAAAAATATTGCTGATACTGAGGAAAAAATTGCAAAAGCTGAAAAAGATCTAAAAGAAAAAGAAGATCTATTAGCTAAGAGGTTAGTTGCTTTATATGAATCAGGATCTACTACATATATTGATGTATTGTTAAGTTCACAGGGAATTACTGATTTTATCTCAAATTATTATTTGATTGAAGAATTAGCTAATTATGATACTGAACTTATCGAAGGAATAAAAAAGACAAAAAAAGAGATTGAAGATAAAAAAGTTGAATTAGAAGAGAGTAAGAAGGAATTAGAGAGTTCTAAAGAAACGGTTGAGGCTAAACAAAATGCTTTAAAAGTTGTAAAGGCTGATAAAGATTCAAAGGTTGCAAATTTATCTGCTGAGGAGAAATCATTAGAAGCTTCTCTTACTGAAATGGAAAATGATAAGAAAGATATATATAATAAGCTAAGAGCAATTGAAGCAGAAGAGGCTGCTAGAAGACAAGCAGCATCATCTGGAGCTAGTTTTGGTGGGGGAACAACTATTATTTCTTCAAATCCAAGTGCTTCAGGTTACATATTCCCAGTAGCAGGACTTTCAACAGCTAATATAGCTAATCATAATTATCCATCATATTCAGGACATACTGGTGTTGATGTTAATATAAATGTTGTTGGTAGAAGTGTTGTTGCTGTAAAAGCTGGAACAGTTGTTACTTCAACAGCTTTAAGATATTCAAATGGAAATTATAGAAGTTATGGTGAATATATTATTATTAATCATCATGATGGAACTATGACTTTATATGCACACATGTTAGCAGGTTCTAGAACGGTTTCAGAAGGTCAAAGTGTTTCACAAGGACAGGTTATTGGAACTGTTGGTTCAACCGGAAATTCAAGCGGTCCACATCTTCATTTTGAGGTTCGTGTAGGCGGAAGTCCGGTAAATCCATTCCCTTATTTACCATAATGATTTGATTATGATAAATTATTTTTAAGGAAATTTATAAGTGCGGGGCTAGTCCCCGCCTGATTAATGTGTTTGAATTACTTTTTATAAGAGGAGGAAATGAATTTTGAAAGCAAATAATAAGGCAGTAATAATTTGTACAATTTGTATAACTGCTCTAATTACTTTTTCAGGTACTATATTTGGATATTATCATTATTTAGAAGCTAAAAATGTAATAATCGATAAATATGAAAGCAATGGAGATATTGCTTCTGATTTAGATGTTGTTAGAACAGTTTTATCTAAATATTATAAAGGTGATATTGAAGATGATAAGTTAAAAGAAGCAGCAATAAAGGGCTATGTTGATGGTTTAGGTGATGAATATACAACATATATGACTGAAACTGAACTTGATAGCTTAGAAACAAGTTTATCTGATTATTCAGGTATAGGTTGTTATGTTGGAAAATTAAAAACTACAGATGAAACTATTATAATAGGTTTTGTTAAAGAAAATTCTCCTGCTGAAAGAGCTGGAATAAAAGAAGGAGATATTATCGTTAAGATTGATGGTGAAGATGTTGATGGAATGAAACTAGAAAAAGTTACTTCTAAAATGAAAGGGACTGAGGGAACTAATGTTAATGTAACTATCAAAAGAGATGGAAATGTAATTGAAATTCCTATTGTTAGAGAGAGAATAAAATTATATGAGATTAGTCATAAAGTTATAAATAGTAATAATAGTGGTGTTAGTGGTTCAGATACTAGTAGCAAAGATGATGAAAACATTCTTAATGGCGATATAGGTTATATTGATTTTGATTCTTTTACAGAAGGAAGTTACGATGAATTTAAAGCAGCATATGAAGATATAGAAAAGAAAGGTGCTAAAAAATTAATTATAGATTTAAGAAATAATACTGGGGGTTATGTTACATCTGCGTTAAAAATCGCTGATTTGATAATTCCTGAAGGGGAAACTTTACTTGTAACTGAAGATAAGGATGGAAAAAGACAAGAAACAAAAGCTGAGAAAAGTCCTGAAATTGATATACCTATAGTTGTTATAGTTAATAATAATTCTGCTAGTGCTTCTGAAATTTTAACAGCCATTCTTAAAGATTATGGAAAAGCTACAGTTATTGGAAAAACAACATATGGTAAAGGTGTAATTCAAACAATAATACCAAATATTTTAGGTGGTGCTTTGAAAGTAACATCATATGAATATTATACCCCTAAAGGTAATAAAATTAATAAAATTGGTATAAAGCCTGATGTAGAGGTAGAAGATAATAAGTCTACTCCTGAAGATGAAGCAATTTTAAAAGCTATTGAGGTTTTGAAAGAAAACCAATAAAATATATTATTTTACAAAAATGGAAAAAATGTTACAAAATGTAACAAAAATGTAACATAAAAGAAATACAAACGTAATTGCAGTTTCCGTAGGAAAAAAGTATAATGTTAATAGTATAAGATGTACAAAGGAGGTAATGTTTACAATGTCATTTTTATTCAATATGTTTAGTAAATCAGGCATAGTAAACGTGAGGATGGTAATCACGGAAGAAAAGATTTTATCAAATATAGAAAAAATTCAAAAGATGATTAATCCTAACAGTAAAAAACAAATAGTTCAATTAGAAGAAGATTCATATTTTAGAGATTTAGTAGATTCAGTTAAAACTTATTTAGTTGAATATCCTAAGAAAAAGAATTTTCCTGTAAGTGTTTATAGAGCTGCTTATGATTTAGTTGAATTTGCAACAAATCAATTTGAGGATAATACTAGAAAAATTGAAGAGTTGATAATTCAAAGAGAAAATAATATTGGTCTTGCTTTTGAATTAAAAGATATATTAAAGAAAACTGAAGAAAATGCTGATGGATGGCAAGATGTTGTTGATAGTTCAAAAGATAAGTTTTCTGAAGATATTATAGATGCTTTAAATATAATTGGAAATGGAACTGAAGATAAAGCTGAAAAAGATGCAGCTGTTAAATTGGTTCAAGCTAGAATTAAAAACTTAGAGTCTAATTTCCATATTGAAATTGATATGGAAAGAATTGAAGATAAATCTAAAGCATTAAGTTTCATAGGAATAGAAATTGCTGAGTCATTAAAATATATTCCTGCTCCAGTAGAACAATATTCACAGGTAGAAAAAACTGTTCCTGTTCAAGCAACTGCTTCTGCTCCTAAGACTGAAACTGTTATAAAAAATGAGGTTCAGAAAGTGCAAAATGTTCAACCTGTTCAAGAGCCTATTGTTGATGAATCATATTTACAACAAACTACTTTTGAAGTTAAGCCTTCATTATGGCAAAAAATTAAGAATTCTAAATTAATTAGAACTATTAGATATATAATGAAGATAAGAGTTGTTTTAGATATGCCTTTATTACCTGAAGGAAGAGGAGAAAATAATTTTTAATATTTTGATTTTTAAAGACGACTTAGGTCGTCTTTTTTGTTATTTACAATATTTTTTTAATTTAAAAATTGCAAAGGTTGTGGGGGCACTTTTTATGTTTATAAAAAACTTTATATAAATAATAAAAAAACTATTGACATATTTAAATCATTCAAGTATAATTAATCATGCGTTGAGAAAACGCTCCCTTAGCTCAGTTGGTCAGAGCAACCGGCTCATAACCGGTGGGTCCAAGGTTCGAATCCTTGAGGGAGCACCACTAATAAAATTTTAATATATGGGTAGGTGGTCGAGTGGTTAAAGGCACCAGACTGTGGTCTTTGGTTTTATGACCTAAACTTGCAGCTCATATAAGTGATTATATGATGAACACCTTGCTAATTCGGGGAACCCTTAACAGTTAGGCTGATGGCAATCCCGAGCTAGAAAAGAAATTTTCGAGTGTAGAGACTTTATACAAGGTATCTTGAGAAAGATAAAGAGAAAGTCCAGACTACAAACAAGAAATTGGTAGCGAAAGCTATAGTAGTAAGAAATCTGGCCGCGAAAGCGTACGATGGTTCGAATCCATCCCTGCCCACCATAAAATACAAGTGTAACTTGTATTTTATTTTTATACGTAAAACGAACAAAAGTTCTAAAAGGAGGGAAAATGATATTTTCAACAAATAAAGAAAAAGGAAATACTTCATTAGGTGTTGCAATTGCTTATTATTCTTCGAACGGGTATACAGTTTCAATTCCATTAAATGATACACAAGATTATGATTTGATAGTTGATAAAGATAATAAACTTAAGAGAATTCAAGTAAAGGGTTCAAGTTTTAAAGATAAACGTGGAAAGTATCAGGTTGCTTTAAAGAGTTGTGGAGGAACAAAGGGAAAAACTTATAAAACAGTAAAGGATACAGATATAGAAGAACTTTTTATTTTATTAGATAGTATGGAAATATATATAATACCTAAAGAAATAATCAATAATAATTCTACAATTAATATATGTGAAAAATATAGTAAATATAAAGTGACATTGTAATATTCTTTTTTTATATACTTGTAAGGTACTTTGTTTGAATTATGACAAGGACAAAAATCCTTGATATATGGCTTAAAGTATAGTATAATAATGTTATGTAAATTTTTACAAATATTTTAAGAAAGGTTGCGGATAGATTTATCTGCAAAAAGGTAATTTTTTATGGGAACATTAAAGCGGAATATCTTAGAGTACTTTTATGGCGAAAAAAAGGTTGATCTTGTATCAGCAATTGCGTCATATATTAAAGATATTGGTCCAAGTCAGGAAGCAACATTTTGGAAACTCTATTTAAAAAGTGCTCTTGATGAAAAGTATCATGACAGATTAAGAGGATTATTCAATTCCCTTCATGACTTTGTTAAGAAAAATGTTGTCGACTATGGTTTTGAAATTGAAGCTAGAGGTAAATCGTTTAAGTCAACTCTTGAAAAGAAAATGAAAGTACAGAGCGAGAAGAAGTCGTTGGATACGATTAAAGATTTTGTTGGATTTAGAATTGTAATCTATTCTGGCAAATCTGAAATTGAGCAGATTTATGATGCTCATCGTCTTGCAAAAATCTGTGTTGATTTTTTCGAAGGTCAGGGGTATATTCCTTGTAAGGCTGACGATGTAAAAGAAACTGATGGCTTTGATAAAAACAAATGTAGTATCGATATTCCTGAAAAAGAAAAGGTAGAAGAGATATTAGGTGATTATTATGGTTTTTTTAAAAATTACAATTTAACACCTAAGGCAAATGGCTATCAGGCAATCCATGTTATTTTTAAAGATGATGAAGGTCGATATATCGAACTTCAGATCAGAACTTTAGAACAGGATGCACGTGCAGAAAATGATAGTTGCGAAGAAGAGAAATCAGTAAATGTAGATGTCGAAGACGAATATCTGGATGCTGGTCATGATGAATATAAGAAAAAATATAAAAAGATCTTTATTGATTATGATAGAGTAAATCTTATAGGATTCATCAAAACCGGAAAAAAGATAAAAGACGTCGTTGGTTTCACAAAGGCATTATTGATCTACCATCGTACCAGAAAAAAATAATAACCTTAAGTATAATTGTACTAAAGGTGAAAAAGTAAAAGGCAGAAACTTAGTTTCTGCCTTTTATGTAATAGTTAGACTATTAATAAAAACCAGTTATAAATTTCTACCTTTTAAAAAAATTTAGTATTCTAGTTTATTTAACTATCTACCAATCATTGAATTTTCAGCTTGTTGGATTAATTTCTTAACCATGTTTCCACCGATTCTTCCGGCATCTCTAGCTGATATATTTCCGTTATATCCGTTTTTTAAGTTAACTCCAACTTCGTTAGCTACTTCATATTTGAATTTTTCTAAAGATTCCATAGCTTCTGGAACTAATTTTCTATTACTTGTGTTTGACATTTTAACTTCACCTCCTGAAATTTTCTAAATATGAAAAAACTTTTCGTCTTTTCAATATATATCATGTGTAAAATAATAAAAAATAAACTGGAAATTTTTTCTGATAAAAAGTGATTGAAAAAAATAAATTAAATAGTATAATAAATAATAGAGTATTAATAAAGGAGAAGTTTATGTATAAATTAATTGCTGTAGATCTAGATGGAACACTTTTGAATTCATATGGTGAAATCACTGAAAGAACGAAAAATGCTATTAAAAAAGCTATAGATAAAGGAGTTGAAATAGTATTAGCTTCAGGAAGACCGATTGCTTCTGTTGAAAATTTATCTAATGAAATAGGTGCTAATAATTTTTTAATCTCTGGAAATGGCGCAATTGTTTATGATATTAAAAATGAAGAGATTATTTATGATAAATTTTTAACAAAAAAACAATTATTGAATATAATTGATATTTGTGAGGAAAATAGTATATATTATAATGTTTATTCCGAAAATGAGGTTATTACCAAGGCTTTAAATTATAATACTCTTTTTTATCATAAAGAAAATGAGCATAAGGAGGAAGAAAAGAGAACTACTATAAATATTGTTTCTGATGTTAGAGATTATATTTTAAAATCTGAAAATGAAAATTTTTTAAAGGTTACTGTTTGCGATCAAAGTCAGATTATATTTAATAGTATTACTAAAAAAATGAGAAATATTAATGATATTGATGTTTTGGATGTTGCTCATATGTCTAGAAAAACTATAAAGTCTGGAACTGAAGAAGTATCAGTTGAGTATTATTATACAGAAATTACTAATAAAGATGTTAATAAGTGGACTGCTTTAGAAGACTTATTGAATAGACTAAATATAAAAAAAGATGAAGTTATTGGAATTGGTGATAATATAAATGATAAAGAACTTGTTGAAGAAGCTGGTTTAGGTGTTGCTATGGGAAATAGTTCACCTCAGATTAAAGAAATTGCAGATTATGTTGCACCTGACAATAATTCAGATGGGGTTGCAGAAGTGATTGAAAAGTTTGTATTATAAAATTAAAAAAACGTAGGGGCACATTGCAATGTGCCTTTTATGGTTTTTAATATTACAAAAATATTACAATAACATTTCTTTTTAATTACAATAAGCAAAAATATTGATAATAAAAGTCAGTTATTGTACAATATATTTAGTATGATTTTATCGAAAATTGTTTAAAAAACTGCTTTTATAGTAGAATAAGGAGGAAATAAATATGGCAGTAAATCCAATGCAAAGAAAATCAAGATTATCATTTGTAATGGGAATTTTAGTGGCTGTTTTGGTCGCTGGTTTGGTGATAATGTTATTATTTGTTAAAATTAAAAAATTGCAAGATGAGAAACAAGAATTGATTGATAGTCAGCCTGTTATGACTACAGTTTATACAGTTTCTGAAAGAATTTCAAAAGATGGTGAAATTTCAGAATTAACACCACTTCAAATGGATATAACTAAAGTTCCTGACAATATATTAACATCATCGGATTTTGATTATGAGGATGAAGATGGTGAATATAAGCAAAAAACATTTAAAGCTCTTGTTGATATTGAACCACATACAGTAGTTACTAAATCAATGGTTGAGGAAAACTCTGATAAGTCAGATAGTTTAAGACTTGTTGAATATAATATGTTTACTTTACCTTCAACATTAGAGGCAGGTCAATATATAGATTTAAGAATCGCTTTTTCAACTGGTGCTGATTTCGTTGTTGCTAGTAAGAAATATGTTGAAGATGCAAATGCATCAACAATTTGGTTAAAACTTGGCGAAAAAGATATGATGACAATAAATTGTGCTATTATTGAGAGTTATATAATTGAAGGTACAAAGATATATGCTACTTTATATACAGATTCTACTCAAGCAAAAGCAACTGTTACATATACACCAAATGATACTGTTGTAAGTGTAATAAAAGCAAATAGTAATATAGATGTTTCATCTCCAATTGGAATGAGAGCATTTGTTGAAAGTTTATTAGATGGAAAAACATCAGATGAGAGAGCAAGTTTAGTACAATCTGGATTTAATTCAGAAGCATCATCATTAAAAGCAACAAGGGATGAATTAATGGGTACTTACTAATTTTTGTGGAGGAACAAATGAAAAAAATAGCTTTTCTAGGGTCTTATGATAAACTAGATATGATGATATATCTAGCCAAGATCATGACTGTTATAGGGAAAAGAATATTGATAATAGATGGAACCGTAATGCAGAAATCTAAGTATACGGTTCCAGCTCTAGATACTATGGCTTTATCATATATTACGGAATTTGAAGGAATTGATGTTGCAGTTGGTTTTAAAAATTCTAGAAATTTATTCGCAAATTTAGGTGTTAATTCATATGAAGAATTAAAATATGATATTGTTATGTATGATATTGATACTTTTCCTGGATATATAAATTTTGAATTACAAAATACATATAAAACGTATTTTGTAACAGCTTTTGATAATTATTCTTTGAAAAGAGGTTTAGAAACTTTGATTGGCTTAGACGAACCTGTTAAGATGACTAAAATTCTTTTTTCGAGAAATAATCTAAAAGAAGAAGATGAATATTTAGATTTTCTTGCAAAAGATTATCCTGTTGATTGGGCAAAAGAAAAAATATATTTTCCATTTGATTTAGGAGATCAAAGTGTTATAAATGAAAATCAAAGATTAGCAAGAATAAAATTTAAATTTTTAACGTCACAATATAAAGATGCTTTAGCTTATTTGACTGAAGAAATATTATTAGATGAAAATGTTTCATCTAGAGAAATTAGAAATATAATTAGAAAAATAGAAAAAGGAGCTTAAAAAAGATGGCAATTGTATCTTTTTGGAGTAATATAAAAAAAGAAACTGCTCAAACCCTTTCAATTGTTGCAATTGCTACATATATGGCGGTTGAGCATAATAGCAAGATATTAATAGTGGATACTAATTTTAATAATCCAACAATTAATAATTGTTTTTTTAATAGCAATAATCAGTCTGCACAATCTGTAAGAGCTGGAAAAGTTGACCTAGGAACAGGAATAACAGGGCTTACAAAGCTTATTACATCTGGAAAAATAAATCCTGAGTCGATCACGGATTATACAAAAATTATTTTTAAAAACAATAGATTAGAGTTATTAACAAATGTAAATCCTGAGAACCCAATGGAAGCTGAGAAAATTAAGGCTGGATTTCCTGAGTTAATTAAAATGGCTGGACTTTATTATGATTACGTTTTTGTTGATTTACCAAAAGGTTTAGATGAACCATTTGTGAAAAAATCATTAGAGATATCAGATGTTATAGTAACTAATATTACACAAAGAATGAGAGACCTAGAAGAATTCAATAGATTAAGACAAAATGATCCAATTTTTAGAACTGAAAAAATCTTTCCATTAATTCGGAAGATATGATAGATTTTCTAAATATACTAAGAAGAATGTTGCAAGACACTTAGGATTTAGGAGAGAGTTTTCAGCTGTTCCGTATAATACTTTATTTTTTGAAGCTGCTAGTGAAGGTGGAGTAAGAGATTACTTTATGAAGTTTAGAAAAGATTTGATAGATAGTTCTGATAGAAATTCTATTTTTATACAAGAAATAGGAAATACAGCAGAAAATCTAATTATGAGCATTCAAACAAATCAAATGAGAAGATAAAAAAGAAGGGAGTTTCTTTTGCTATGACAATAATGAATATTATTTTAACATTTGCAGTAATTGCTTTAGTAATAGTTTTTGTAATGCATAAAATAAAACAAAGGCAAAATGAGGAAACAGAAAGTCTAGTTGAAGTAGATGATCAAACATATACTTTAGACAAAATGATTGATTTTGTTAAAAGAAGACTAGATGAAATTACTAAAGTTAATTTATATGATATTGGTCTTTCAGAAGAAGAGTTAAAAAGAAGAAAGAACAAGAAATATGAATTAAAGAAGGCATTAAAAGGCTGTACATATGGAGATGTTAATGATAAAAAATATGTTAAAGAATTAATTTTTGATTTATTATCAAAAGAATATGGAGTTACTGAAGCTAATATTTCAAGAGGTATTCCTTTTGATATTCCTTCTTTATTAACTGCTCAAGATAAATTTGATATTTTAATTCATGAATATAAAAAAGAATTCGGATATGAAGCTTTAACACAGCTTATTAAAAAATATAATTTAGCTTCTTTAAAATATATAGCTGGAGAGGCTAAGCCCTGTTATGTAATAACTTCAGAGGAAATAGATGAAATTTATGAAAAAGAAAATCTTCCTTTAGATTTTCAAGACAAATTAGAGGTTGTTGTTCAAAGAATTTATCAAAGATATAAAGGTTATAGTAGTATTGACGAAGTAAGAGATATGAATATTGATGGAGTTTCTGGCGGTGTATCTGGTCTTCCAGAATCATTTTTAAGCCAGGTTGCTCAAACAGATGGAGATTACTTAAATCAAGTTATGGAAGCTAAAGTTCCAAGAGCTTGTGATAGTATTTGGATATTTTTCCAAGGTAAATCAATTCGTTTAGCTTTTCTTTCATTTGGAACAGAAGCTGAACTTAAAAGAGTTTGCCAAAATATTTATAAATATAATAACCCTGGTCAGTTATCTGACACAAATGGTTATAAAATTAATGAAATGAAAGATGGTTCTCGTGTTGTTGTTGTTAGACCTAGTATGTCTGAAACATGGGCATTTTTCGTAAGAAAATTTGATACCAAACGAGCTACTCTAGAACAAATTGTTAGAGGTGAGGGAAAAGATGAGGCTATTGAGCTTTTGAAATATCTAGTAAAGGGTGCTAGAATTACAGCTCTTACAGGTGAGCAAGGTTGCCGGAAAAACAACAATGCTTATGGCTATGATTGAAAATATTTATGAAACAATGAACCTTCGTATTACTGAAACTGCGTTTGAGTTGCACTTAAGAAAAATATATCCTACAAGAAATATTTTATCAATGCGTGAAACTGAAACTATTGAAGGTCAAGAATGTTTGGACGTTCAGAAGAAAACTGATGGTTCTGTTAATATAATCCGGAGAGGTTGCAACAGACCCTGTAGCTTCTTGGATGATTCAATCTGCTCAGGTTGCTTCTAAATTTACATTATTTACTCACCATGCTAAGACTTTTCCAAACTTAGTAACAGCATTACGTAACTCAATGTTAAGAGCTGGCGTGTTTACTGATGAAAGAACAGCTGAAGAGCAAGTTGTTCAAGTTTTGAACTTTGATATTCACTTAGTAAAAGACTTTAGAGGTAGAAGATATATAGAAAGAATTACAGAATGTATACCTGTTGAACAAAAAAATGAGTATACACATGATTATAGAAAAGAAAAGACAATGGAAGGTAAAATTGAGAAGTTTATGGATAATGCAACTGTATTCTTTTCTAAAAGTACAAATAGAGAATTATATCAATATAGAAATATATTAGAATTTTCAAACGATTCATATGTTTTGGTAAATCCAATTTCTGATGAAAACATTAAGGGAATGAGAGAAAACTTAGATGATTCTGACTTAGAAGGATTTGATAATTTCTTGGAAAGAAATTGGGGAATTAAACCACAAAAGATTTCAGCTTATGAATATGAAGAAGAAGAACTTATTCCTGTAAATACTGTTCCAACATCTGGAGATGAAATAGAAGAAAAACCACGTAGAAGAGGAAGACCAACAAAACAATAATTAAAATAACAAACAAACTAAAGGAGGTGCTAAATAAAAAATGTCAAACGACATACTTTTACCATTAATTTTAATTACATTAGGTGCATTTGCAGTAATTGTTATTGCATATATGATATTAAATAGAAAAATGCGTAAAAATACAAAATTTGTAGCATCTCTAACAGAAGGTACAAAAGTAAAAAAACACTCAATGGAAATAACATATCAAAAATTATATGTTAGATACATGGAAATACCTTTTTTAAGAAGATATGTTTTAAAGGTAAGAAGACGACTTGAAATAATTAATTTAGGTGATGAGTATAGAACTAGGCGTGATACTGCTCAAATGATTACAAAAGCTTTATTAACGGTACTACCAATTACAATAGCAATAATAATATTTACAAAATCAAATTTTTTATTAATGGCTACACTATTAGTATTTGAGGTTTTTTTTATAGAAACTTTATTATCAGGATATGTTGATAAAAAAGATACTGAATTATTAAAACAACAAATTAACATGTTTGCTGAAATGAGACATGCATATCATGAATATAACCTAGTTGAAGAAGCTGTTTATGAAGTTGCACAAAATGATGAAGTAGAAGTATCAAGACAAGCTGAAAAAATATATGAGATATTAATTTCGGATGATCCAGAAATGGAACTTGAAAAATATTATGATATTGCCCCAAACAGCTATTTAAAGGAGTTTGCAGGTATTTCATATTTAACAAAAGAATTTGGTGATAGAACAGATAAAGATGGTGCATCTTTATATCTAAAGAACTTAAATAATATAACTCAAGAAATGCAAATTGAATTATTAAAAAGAGATAAGTTAGATTATGTATTCCAGAGTTTGTCATTAATAGCTGCAATTCCTATTTTATGTATACAACCTATAAAATCATGGGCTGTTGGACAATTTGGATTTACTAAATCATTTTATGATGGAAAACTTGGTTTTGTTGCTCAAGTGTTATTGGTTGTTATAACTGTTATTTGCTACTTATTGGTTAGAAAATTAAAAGACAATGGGAGTGTTAATACTGAGAGAGATATGCAAAATCCATGGGAACAAAAACTATATAAAAAGCCAATTATAAAGCAATTTATAAATATGATTGTTCCCAAAAAAGGTACACGTGATTATAGACTAAAAATAAAATTAATGAAGGATTCTGCTACAAAGCTAAAGATGGAATGGCTCTATATTCATAGAGTAGGATGTGCTATTCTTGCTTTTATAATTGCCTTTTTTTGTTTTTCTCAGTTACACAGAATTACACTTGACTATATTTATAACGAACCAGAAGCTGATTATAACTTAATAGGTACAATGTCAGAAAGAGACGAAAAAAAGGCAATTGAAAAACTACAAGTTCACAATTCATATTTGAAAAAATATAAAAATAACAGAAAAGTTACAGTTGAAGAAATTGCTGAAGATTTGGCTGATGATGAATATTATTTAAAATCAACAAAAGAAGAGAGACAATCAGAGGCTCAAAAAATTTATGATAAATTAAAAACAATTCAAAATGAATATATTAAATGGTTTGAACTGTTGTTGGCATTTGGTATTGGTGGAGTTGCATATTTCGCACCTGTTTGGCTTTTAATGTTCCAAGCAAAAATGAGACAGCTGGAAATGGAAAATGAGGTAATGCAATTTCAAACAATTATATTAATGCTTATGAAAATTGAAAGAGTTAATGTAGAAATGATATTAGAATGGCTTGAAAGATATTCTAATATTTTTAGAGATCCAATATCGCGTTGCGTTAATAACTTTGAAAGTGGTGGATGGGAAGCATTAGAAGAACTAAAAAATGACATATCATTTCCACAATTAATTCGTATTGTTGAAGGATTACAATCAGCGGTTGAAAAGATTCCTATAAGAGAAGCTTTTGACGAATTAGATACTGAAAGATCATATTATCAGGAAAAGAGAAAAGAATCTAATGAAAGATTAATAAGTAAAAAATCTATAATAGGAAAAGCGATTGGTTTTACTCCAATGATAGTTCTATTTGTTGGTTATTTAATTATTCCGCTATGTTTTATAGGTTTAATAAGTATGACACAAGCATTTAATTCAATGACTTCACAAGTATAAAAAGGAGAAAGAAATGGAAGATGCTTCTAGAGCTTTGCTAATAGCAGCAGGGGTATTGATAACTGTATTATTATTAGCAATGTTATTATTTGTTAGAAATAGTATAAGTGAATATAAGAGTGCTGAAAATGAAGCAGAGTTAATTAAACAAAATAAAGAATTTAATTCTAAATATGAAGCATATAATAAATCGTTTATGTATGGAACAGATATTATTTCTGTTGTTGGAATGGCTGCAGATAATAATAGATATTACTACAATGAATATGAAGATTCTCCTGATTTAGCAGAAGATTATTTTATTGATATAGAAATCCAAATTGGTAGTGCAGGTATTGTTGGACGTAGGATTGAATATGTATATGATTCTGCTGAAAAGAAATATAAATATAAAGGTACATACAATACTGATCCAAACAATTCAATTAGAAGTGAATCCAAAATTACTTTAAAAGGTAGCAGCGAGAGTGGTAGTTATGGAAATAAATATAATCCGATTCAATTTGAGGATTTGGTAAAAAGAGCTGATAGTAATCCAACAAAAAAATATGCATCTGATTATAAATCATATAGTATTACATATAGCTGGGTAAATGATTTTAGAAGAAGAGCTTTTTTATGTGAAGGTGTTGAGTATAATGGAATTACTGGAAGAGTTAGAAAAATGATATTTAGAGAGCAAGAATTAGACGAAGGAACTTATGACTACAATACATAAAAACATGATAATGGAGAGTTTATATGGAGAATGTTTCAAAAGCTTTAATTTTAGCAGGTAGTATATTAATTGGCGTAATGACAATTTCTATAATAATGTATATTTATAGAAAAGGCGGTGATACAGCTTTATCAATGGATGAAAAAATATTAAGGCAAGAAATTGTTAGCTATAATAATCCATTTACAAGTTTAGCTGCAGTTTCTGAAAATTACGACAATGGTGAAGGAGATCTGAGAAAAGGCGAAATATCAATTTATAATGTAATTAGTATAATAAACTATTCTAAAAATATTAATGATAGTCTTGAATATGATTCTGAAGTTCATGATCAAACTCAAAATGAAGATTATATTATTATAGATGTAAAATTTAATAATGATAGAAATATAAATGAGGATGTTACTGTAAAAAGCCAATCAGAATTGCATACTTGGATAAAGAATTATTCAGATTCTAATTTTCAATTTCAAATTAATAAATATAATTCATCAGGAAAAATTAATAAAGTAACATTTATAGAAAGATAATTTTATTAAAATAAGTCAAAAATATTGCAAAATAATGTAAAATAAAGTATAATAAATGAGTAAGGGTAAAATAGTTATTAATATTCTCAAAAGAAAATTTGAGATTTATTATAAAATCTAATAAAAAAACAAAGGAGGAATAAAAAATGGAGAATGCGTCAAAAGCTTTACTTATTGCTGGAGCAATTATTTTAGCTATTTTATTAATAGCTGTAGGTATGTATGTTTTTAATTTTGCACAACAACCAAAGGAGTTGGCTGTTGATAAAATGGATGCTATTGCAAAGGAGGCTTACAATAAAGACATTGCTCAATATGTAAAAGATAATGCATCTGCAAATGATGTAAAATCATTAATTCAAAGTATAATTAGTAGTAATAGTGCTAATATTGATAAATCTGGTAACTTTATAGCTGTTACTTATAAAAAATCAGAGTCTGATACAGAAGAATCATATGGAGATCCTGCACATACTGATAATGATGATACTTATGTTGATGATATTTCTAATAGATTATCTAAATTAAAGTCATCAATAGTAAGCTCTAAAAAATATAATATTTCTGCAACTTATGGTTCAGGTATTATTACAAAAGTTACTATAACAGAAGTTACTAAATAAACAAATAATAATAATAATAATTAACTATGAACAGATATTTAATAGGTAAGGTATTAAATAAATGGAAAATATTTCAGAAGCTATAAAAATGGCAGGAGCAGCATTAATTTTTATACTGCTCCTTAGTGTAACTATAAATATATATAGTCAAGCAAAAGATACAGCTGATATTGTTTTGTTTTCTTCAGATAGCACTAATTTCTATCAGCATATTAAGTCAAATCAGAATGGAGTTACAAGAGAGGTTGGATTAGAAACTATAATTCCAACTTTATATACTTATTGTCAAACTGATGGCCCATCAATTAGAATTATATATGGTCCTGAAGGTAGTGAAAACCGATATGAAGAGATCTTTGATACTGAATTAGAAAGTATACTAAATAGCAATAATACTAATAATAGGAGAAGTGAAAAAATCATTAATAAATATGGTTCAATTTATGGTACTGCTCCATGGTCTGTTGGTTATACAAATCATGAAGGTCAATTAGAAAGAATTAATGCTTTTATATATGGAAATAGTATTGAATATAATCAGGGTCAAGGATTTAGATTAGATTATTCATCAAAAGCACTTATTAATTATAAAAATCATAAATTCGAAGAATCTTATGTTAATTATAATACTTCGGGTAAATATAAAAATGATGGTTCCGGAAATTGGTATACAATTGTTGATGGACAACAAAAAACAATTATTACATATAAGTTAATAAAATAATTTAATATAAAGATAGAAAGGGGAAAAAAATGATTAACTTTTTTAAAAATAATCATGGTGATACTTTAACTTCAACTGTTGTAGTTGGTGGAATCATATTAGTTGTAACATTTATGGTAATGATTGGTGCTGCAATTAATACTGATAATGTTTCAGAAGAAAAAGCACTTGTTCTAACATCTGATTTTATTAATACATGTGCTAATGAAGGTAAGATTACTGAAAGTAATTATGATACTTTTCAACAATCTCTAAATAATACAGGACATACATATAAAATAGAAATAGAGGTTAAACACTTAGATGAGAATATAGGAAATAAATCATCTTGGACTTCAAGTTCTGTAATAGGTGAAAACTCATATTATTCAGTTTATACATCTCAGATTTCTGATGAATTAGCTAAAAATGGTAAATACTTAATGAAAGAAGGAGATATAATTTCTGTAACTGTTAAAAATACAGATGAATCATTCCTTCAAGAAATGGAAAGTGCTATTTATACAGGACTTGGAAAAGGAACTGCTGTTAAACAAGCTAATGGTTCAGCTACTGTAAAAGTAAATGGTAAATAAAAGGATTTTGATATAAATGGATTTTCAAAAACTAATGATAATTTTTTTAATTATTTTTATTACTTTATCTGTGGTACTATCATCTTATTTAAATAAGATGATAGATACTTTAGATTTGCAAGCAACTTATAAGAAGTATCTCGTTGATTCTACATATGATGCTGTAAACGCATATCAGATGAATACAATGAGTGCTACTATAGCCACAGGTGAAGGAAACAAAAGGTATGTTGAAGCATCAATTAATACGTTTTTTAATAGTCTGGCTACAAACATGGGAGTTTCTGGATCTGACAAGATTGAGTTACAATCATATGTGCCAGCTATTTTATTTACTAATTATGATGGATATTATATTTATTCACCAACCAAAATGCCTGAAATTGCAACAGATGAAAATGGATTGGGAAAAACTGATGGTTTAGATATTAAATATGTAAAAGAAGGTTATAATGGAGAAATAGGTAAAACTGATGATGATGATGAGACTACAAAATCTGATGAAGGTGAAGTTAGTTATAATTATATGGTAAAGCCTTATGTTTATTATAGTGCAACTTATTCAGGAAATAATTATAATATTATTATTAATTATTCTTTAGATAATTATATTTCAATTTATGGAGAGCGTGAGGGCCAAAGTATTACAAAATCAGGATATTTGATTGATTATAAAAATGTTGAATTAAATGGAAATATTTATATCGAAACATATGATGGAACAAGTTATAGAGATCAAAATGTCGCAAATAATAAACTTGAACAAGGAATGAGGCTTTCAGGTGGTACAGATTTTGTTGACTATGATGTAAACGGTGATAAAATATATAATTTAATTACTAATTATGAAATAAAAGATAGTGATAAAACTATAAACGGAAATAGATTACAAACAGGTGATGAAATAATTGAGGATTCTCTTATATTATATCCTGATAAAATAACAGTATCATACAAAGGTATTAATATGACAGATTCAAAGGAAAAAGAGTATTATTTAAAATCTTATTTCTTTTCTAGATGGGTAGATGAAAACTTAGGGGATATTGTTAATTCAAATGATATTGTTGAAATATTAGATAAAAGTGCATCAGGTATTACAGATACTATAAGAGGAACATTAAAATCAAATCAGAATATTTTAAAAATATATAATGGAGATAATTTAATTAATAATCCTGATTCAGATACTTCTATATTTAGTGATCATAAAAAACTTGTAATTCAGAATTCTATAGTATATAGTTTAAATTCTGCTATTTCAACATATAGTCAACATTATGGAGATTATGATAGTGAATTACCGGTTTTATCAGTAAGTGATTGGGATAGTATTTTAAATAATATAAGCATGACTGTTTTTTTACAAGGTATTCCTTGTGGTAACAAGAGATTTAGTGATTATACTACAATAACTAGTACAAATAATAATCAGTTTATTGATGAAAATAATTTGTATTTTGCAGAATCAATTGGACCCCCTGATACTACTAATTATTATTATGATTATCATAAAATTGATTGTCCAGATCTTGGTAAGACTGGAAATACAGATTATCAAGCAGATATTAGTGCAGAATTTAAATATGATGCTCGTCAAATACAAGTTAGATGTTTTTCTAAATATAATGGGTGGTGGTATAATTCAGATACTGGTAATTTAGAGTATGAAACTGAGCCTGGTATTATTACTTCTAAATCATTACAAGATTGTAGAGATGGTGTATATTTCTATGATGAAAGGAATAATACATATTATAGATCTAATTGGGAAAAAATTTCTGATTTTTCAGAATGGGGGTCTATGCAAAATTTCGTAAATGAACTTAAAAATCAAGGAACTAATAAATATAACGAAATTCTTCAAAGAGCAAATGCTGAACCGATGGTTGTATATTTATATGAACATAAAAATACAGGATGTTATGAATGTATTGTTAGTAGTAATTATATTCCAATAATAAAGTTTAATGATGATGGTGAACTTGAATTATCTGATAAGGTAATAACTAGTGATGGAAAGCTTACTGAGTATGGAACAAATATTTTTAATACTATACAAACTGCTAATAGTGAGCTTAATAAAAGAAAGAGTGCATGGTATAGATATTTAGCAAGGGCAAGAAACAATTTATATAAAACAAATGAATATATTAATAGATAAAGATAAAAAACGATAAAATTGGAAATGTTTTATCGTTTTTTTTTGTTTTTAACATATATAAATTGTTACAATAACTGAAATTACTTAACTTCCACCTATGAACTTGATTTTAAACGCCTATCCAATTTATTCCAATTATAATTTAACATGGTATTAATTAGATATAAAATAATATTTATCCGCTGGAGGATGGAAAGGGGTTGAAACTGTAAAAATGAGTTATTAGTTTAAAAAAATTGAGAAAAAAGTTTTTAAAAAAGTATTAATTTTAGATTGAAATCTAGGGTTAATTATTTTTTTTTGGCTTATTTTATGTTTTATTATTTATTTTTTAATGAGGAGGAAGAAATAATGGATGACGTTCCGTTAGAAAAATGTGGTTGTATTAAAATTTCAGTTTATAAAAGTGATAAGGAAAATGGTAAACCGGTTTTTTCTATAGAGTCAGATAATGATGATTTATTTGATATAGAATATATTATAGAGGATTTGTTAAAAATGTATTAAAATATATATTTTTAAGTAATTGTTAGCATATTCTTTTTATAATATATAAAAAGTAAATTATAAAAAAATGTAAAAAAAATAAATAATTATTCAAAAAAAATGGACAAATTTCTTCTTTTGTTGTAAAATATATGTAAAATCAAAAAAATACCAATTTACTTTTGAAAAAGTTTTTTGTGATATTGATTTAATATTATTATAATTTAAGAGGTGATATACATGCCAGATTTTGTAATTAGAAATAAAAAGAAAAAAGAGTATGAACAATTTACTTGTAGAATTGAAGTTGATTTATTAGATAAAATTAGAAGAATAGTTTTAGATAATAATCTTACTTCTGTTAATGAGTTTATAAATGATTGTTTGAAATTCTCTGTTGAAAATCTAAAGGTAATTGAAGATTCTGATGATGAATCAGAAAATCGTGATTAATTAAATTTCCCGTAAAAATATTAATATTTATCGTTTAATTTGGTAATCATAAATTTAAGAGGTAATTTATGAAAAGAAATAAAGCGATAATATTAATATTTTTTTTATTTGTTATTTTTTTATATGTTTGCAATATTACCAATATTCCATCTAGAGTTATTCTGATGAATAATGAAAAATTAAGGATTAATACATTAATTGGTTTAGATGTAAAAACTAATTATGATGATGTTATTGAAACTTGGAAGAGTGGAGAGGTTGAAACTAGTAATATGACTGTTAGTTTGCTTGGAACTATTCCTGTTAAGGAGGTTTCTGTTACGAGATTACCTGAGATTAATGTTGTTCCTTTGGGAAATTTGATTGGTTTAAGAATGTATACTAAAGGTGTATTGGTTGTTGGTATGTCTGAGATACAGAGTGAGGATAATAAGGCTGTAAAACCTTATGAAGGTTCAAGTATTAAAGAGGGAGATACTATTGTTGAAATTAATGACTATAAGATTGATTCTATAGAGACTTTAAGAGATGTTGTTAATTCTTCTGATGGGAATGATTTAATTATTAAATATGAAAGAGATGGAACTCTTTTAACTTCTACTATTACACCTGTTAAATCTGATGATGAATATAAAATTGGATTATGGGTTAGAGATAGCGCTACTGGTGTTGGAACAATTTCTTTTTATGTCCCAGAAACAGGGCAATTTGCTGCTCTTGGGCATGGAATACTAGATGTTGATACAGGTGATTTGATTGATATTGAATCTGGTGAACTAGTTACTTCTAAAGTTATTAATATTGATAAGGCTAAGGTTGGCGAGCCTGGGGAGATAAGGGGAAGTATTTCTAGTGGTTCTTTTTTAGGAGAAGTTAATTCTAATACTGATTTTGGAATTTATGGAGATTTAAGCAATTTATCATCATTTAATGTTGATGTTAATAATTCTGTTGAAGTTGCTACTAGAGATGAAATTGAGATTGGAGATGCTGTAATTCTTTGCGATTTAGATGGAAATGGAGTAGAGGAATATAAAATTGAAGTTCAAAATTTAGAATTAAATAATAATTATGATAATAAAAGCATGAAGATTAAAGTTGTTGATGATAGGCTAATGGAGAAAACTGGTGGGATTATTTGTGGAATGAGTGGTAGTCCTATTTTACAAAATGGAAAACTAATTGGGGTTGTTACTAATGTTTTAGTTTCTAATCCTGAGGTTGGATATGGGGTTTTTGCGGACTTGATGATTAAAGAAATGATGAAGTAGGGATAATGTTTTTCAGAACTTTTGTGGACGCGCACCGAAGACTTTTGGGGACGCTCACCGAATGCAACTTGGGCTATCAGCCCAAGTTGCATTCGGTGAGCGTCCCCAAAAGTCTTCGGTGCGCGTCCACAAAAGTTTCACTTCATCATTTATTTATCTCTTTCTATTATTTTTGGTCCTATTTCAATTACTGTTCCAGCTCCTAGAGTTAAAACAAAGTCATTTTGTGTTGCGTGTGTTCTAATATATTCAGCAATTTGATCAAAGTCTTTCATGTAAGTAGCATCTTTTCCTAGTTCTTTTATTTTCTTTACTAAGTCTACAGATGTTATATTAAAAGTATTTTGTTCTCTTGCTGCATATATATCTGTTACTATAATATGGTCAAATGTTAGTAACGATTGGGCAAATTCTGTTAGTAGGTTTTTTGTTCTACTATATGTGTGAGGTTGGAATATTACCCATGATTCATTGTAGTTTCTGTGTCTTATTGCGCTGGCTGTTGCTTCAATTTCTGTTGGATGATGTCCATAATCGTCATATACGCTAAATCCATGATATGCACCAACATATTCTAGTCTTCTGTGTGCACCTGTAAATTTAGATAATCCATTTATAATATCATTTTTACTTATTCCATAATATGAGCATAGGGCAATACATGCTAATGCATTTGAAACATTATGTGTTCCATATACTGATAATTTAATATGAAGGTAAAATTGGTTATTACAGAATACGTCAAATTCTGGGAATCCTAAATAATTAAATTTTATGTTTTTAGCTACATAGTCTGCATTTGGATTTTTTATTCCATATGTAACAAATAGACCTTTTGTATGTTCTTCTAAATCTAAACAATTTGGATCATCAGCATTTGTAACTAATACTCCATCTTCAGGGATTAGCTCAGCATATTTTATAAAAGAATTTTTTATATTTTCAAATGTTTTGAAATAGTCTAAATGATCATTATCAATATTTAAAATTACTTCAGCTTTTGGTGAAAATTTTAAGAAATTATCTTTATATTCACATGCTTCAAGAATAAAATAATCACTGTTTCCAACTGTATAGTTTCCATCGATTTGTTTTAAAATAGCTCCAACTTGTATTGTTGGGTCTGTTTTAGCTTCTAGGAAACATATTGAAATCATAGATGTTGTAGTTGTTTTTCCATGTGTTCCAGAAACACAGATACTATCTTTATATCTTCTAGTTAAGTAACCTACAAATTCTCCTCTTGTAACTAATGGAATACCTGATTGTTTTGCTATTACTATTTCTGGGTCACTACTATTTATTGCAGCTGAATATACTATTAAATCAGCATTTCTTGAATTTGTTAAGTCATGACCAAAAGTAACTTTTATTCCTGATTCTATTAATTTATCAGTGAATTCATTTGGAGAAGCGTCTGAACCAGTAACCTTAAATCCCCATTGATGTAAGGTTTTAGCAATTGCACTCATACTAACTCCGCCAATTCCTATTAAATGTATATGTTTGTATTTACTTAAGTCTGTTATTTTAAAATCCAAAATTAACACTCCTTTTTGTATAAAAAGTTAAGAAATTGTATATAATAAATATACGTTTTTTCAACAGCTGAATTATATAATACTTTTTCGCATTTTTCAAGAAAAATATGAATATTTGTATAATATATGAATATTTTTTATTAAATGTGAAAAAAATTATAGAATAATATGTAAAAAAAAGAAGGAAAAGATTTTTTTATGGCGAATAATATTAATAGGATGTATATTAATTTATAATATATGTCTAAAATATAAACATTGGAAGGAGTACTTAAAATGCAAATAACAGATGTACGTTTAAGAAAAGTTAATTCAGAGAACAGAATGAAAGCTGTTGCTTCTGTAACATTCGATAATGAATTCGTAGTTCACGATATCAAAGTTATCGAAAGCCAAAACGGGTTATTTATTGCTATGCCTAGCAGAAAAATACCTAACAGTGGAGAGTTTAAAGATATAGCTCACCCAATCAATGCTGAAACTAGAGAGAAGATTCAAAGCGCTATTTTAGAAGCTTATGAAGCTCCAGATGCTGAGGAATCAGCTGAACCAGTTGAAGAATAATAATTCAGGTACGCTATTTTTGCGTACCTTTTTTCTTCATTTTTTTTTGCCTTTTTTTATTAAAATTATAAAAAGGTATTGACAAAATGAAGGTAGTAGTTGTATAATTCTTTTTGTCAGTTGTTTTGACGTATGCCAATAAATGCAGATGTGGCGGAATTGGCAGACGCACAGGACTTAAAATCCTGCGAGGGTTAAACCTCGTGCCGGTTCGACTCCGGCCATCTGCACCAAATACCAAGGGTAAAAATCCTTGGTATTTTTTTTGTAAAAAATATGGTAATGTTTTTTTGTGTGTGATATAATTTCGAAGAATGTAGATTTATTGGAGAAGGAGTTGGATTTATGGAGATTAAAGTTATTGGTTCTACTAAACCAGGTTATTTTTTGAGTAAGGATGAAGCTGTTAATTTTTCGGGAAAGTCTGCTGGAATTTGTTATTTGCCAGATACGTTGGAGACTTTATTTTCTGAACCTGAGGAAAAAACTATAAGAAGGGCTAATGGTAATATTGCTTCAGGTCATCACAGTGTTTTTGGACATATTAATTATAATTTAAGTTTAGAGGGAATTCCTAAGATTTTAGCAATGATTTTGAATAATGAAAAAATATATAATACTTCTGAGAAATCTGCTAGATATACTGTTATGAAAACATCTGATGAAGAACAAAAATTGTATGAAAAGTGGATTGAAATATATAAAAACGAGATTTCAAAGAAATATCCTAATATAGATGAGAAAAGGGTAAAGAAGCTTGCTCAGGAAAATGCAAGATATTTAATTTCTGTTTTTACTCCTGCAACTGTTATGGAGTATACTGTTAATTTTGGACAACTTAATTATATTATTAATTGGGCTAAAGATTATATTGAAAACGAACCTGATAATAGTTTTTCTAAAAAATTAAAACCTGTTTTAAAGGAATTTATTGATGCTATGCCTGATTTAGAGGTTGAAGGTTTAGATTCTAAATTTAAGAGTAGAAGTTTTTCTTTATTTGCAAAAAGAAATAATAGAAAAGAGGAGTTTGGTGAGAATTATTGTACTAATTATTTAGTTAGTTTTGCTGAACTTGCTCAAGCTCAAAGACATAGAACAATAAGTTATGAAATGAGTTTTCTAGATAAACCTGAATTTTTTGTTCCACCTATTATTAGAGGAACTGAGTTTGAAGAAGAGTGGATTAAAGATATTTCTTCTTTAAGTGACAATTTTCCTCAAGGTATGCTTATTAAAGTTAATGAGAGAGGAACTATTGAGAATTTTGTTTTGAAATGTATGGAGCGTATGTGTGGTGCTGCTCAGCTTGAAATTATGGAACAAACTTATGATACATTAGTTAAATATATTGATTCTGTTAAAGGTGAGCCAGATCTTTATAATTATTTACTTCCTTATTCAAAGGGAGCAAGATGTACATATCCTGGGTTTAAATGTACTGCACCTTGTGTTTTCGGTGGCGCAAAGGCTATGGATAGATTGGTGTAAATATTATGATTAGGGCGGGCATGGAAAATAAGCTCCTACAGTTGTTGATTATGGTAAAATGTAGGGACAAGCAGTGAGAACATGGACATTGCGATTTGCCCCTACAGATTTTTTGGGAGGAATGTTGATTATGAAGATTAATGTTGTTTTGGTGGAACCTGAAATTCCTCAAAATACTGGAAATATTGCTAGAACATGTGCTGCTATTGGCGCAAAACTTCATTTAGTAAGACCTTTAGGGTTTGAGATAACTGAGAAACAAGTTAAAAGAGCAGGACTTGATTATTGGGATAAGGTAGAAATTGAGGAACATGATTCTTTTAAAGAGTTTTTGAACAAATATAAACCTGAGGAGAACTGCATGTATTTTGTTACAACAAAGGGAAAAAATGTTTATTCAGATATTGATGTTTCGAGAGAAAAAGAGGTCTTTGTATTATTTGGTAAAGAGACAAAAGGTTTACCTGAAGATGTTTTACAAAAATATTTAGATAAGACTATGAGGATTCCTATGAGAGAGACCTTAAGATCATTAAATTTATCGAATTCAGTAGCTATTGTTGCTTATGATTTATTTAGGCAGTCGAAGTTTGAGGGATTAGAGAGAATTAGTGGGTATTTTGACGACAAAAATATATAGATTTATATTGACAAAGTAATTAGTAAATGATAATCTAGTATTCGATACTAGATTATTTTTGCTTATGGATTATTATCATAAAATGGGCAGGGACAAGCCCTGCCCCTACAAATGAATTAATTACATAAGGTGTAGGGGGAAGGCTTGTCCTTGCCCTTAATTCTAATAAACGGAGGTTTTTAAGTTATGGCTAAAATTAAAGATCCAGTTAGTGGATTAACTCATTTAGTTGGAGCTGGATTATCAATTGCAGGATTAGTTTTATTAATAGTTAGTGCAGCTAAAAATAGTAATGAAGTTGCATGGGATATTGTTACCCTTTCTATATTTGGTACTTCACTAATTTTATTATATACTTTTAGTTCACTTTATCATTTATTAAACTTGAAAGAAGTTGGAACTAGGGTGTTTAGAAAATTTGATCATATTATGATTTTTGTTTTAATAGCTGGTACATATACGCCAATTTGTTTAGGACCTCTTAGAGGACCTTGGGGATGGACAATTTTTGGAATTGTATGGGGATTAGCAGTTATTGGTATAATTCTTACAGCAGTTTGGATTGAAGCTCCAAGATGGCTTACAACTTCAATATATGTTATGATGGGTTGGACTGTTGTAATTGCTATATATCCGATGATTCAAACCTTTTCAGGTTTATATAAAGGAATGGAAGGCCTAGCTTGGCTTTTAGCAGGTGGAATATTTTATACAATAGGTGCTCTTATTTATGGCTTTAAATGGCCCAAAATTACAACGAAATACGTTGGGTTTCATGAGATTTTTCATATTTTTGTTATGTTAGGTAGCTTTTGCCAGTATTGGTTTGTTTTTAAATATTTGATCTTTATATAATTGCTTATTTATAAAAAAAAGGTTGTATTTTTTTCATATTTCAGGTAAAATAGATATAATATAGAATATGAGAGGAATTAAGGTTGAAATATTGTAAGTATGAATAAAGTGCTTTCATTTCAAAAAAACTTAGTAGAAGATATAGTTGATATATTTAAAAAAATAAGAATACCTTTTTTATTATTTTTAATATATTCTATTATGGGTTGGGCTTTTGAAGTTATTGTTTTCTATTGTATGGAACATGAATTCATTAATAGAGGTTTCTTAATTGGACCTTGGTGTTCTATTTATGGATATGGTTGTTTGATTGTTACATATGGATTGAAAAAATACAGAAAAAATCCCATGAAATTATTTGTAATTTCCTTTATTGTATGTAGTGTATTCGAATATTTAGTAAGTTATGTTTTAGATGTAATTTTTAATGCAAGATGGTGGGATTATAGTCAAAATTCATATCAATTAAATGGAAGAGTATGGCTAGTTACAAGTATTTTCTTTGCTTTTTTAGTATGCTTAATTGTAAATTATCTAAGACCATTCCTATTAAAAAGATTAAGAAAAATTCCCAAAAAAGCATTATCAATTATAACATTATTTTTACTCTTTATATATGTTTCAGATGTTATCATTTCAAATGCTGCAATAATCAATTTAGGTGCAACACTTCAAACATTTGAACTAGATGTTACAGAACAAGTTTCTGAATATGTATTTAATACAATAAAAACAATATTTAATATGTAATTAATAAGGACGTGTAAATAAATACACGTCCTAAAATCTTGATTATCTCTAATAAATCATGTATAATATAACTATGGGGATGTAATGGTTTCGACAATATCTCGGAACTATAAATAGCGAGTAGTGGAGCGCCAGGCCACTATAAAAGACGCATAAAAAATAAACGCTGATAATAATGAATTAGCATTTGTTGCCTAAGCGCAGCAACGTCTTACTCCAGTAACCTACGACTAGAGATTAAGGCGCCAAATTAGTAGGAAACGAATTTGTCTCTTTCTTCAGAGATAAAGGGATTTTTAGAAGATATATTTAATAATCGTTTGTTTATTAATGTTTATTAAACGAATTTAAATAATAAACTGCACTCGGAGAAGTTTATAGGGAAGGGGTGTTGGACAGGAGTTCGATTCTCCTCATCTCCACCAAAAATCGATTTCTATCATCAATCTACGACTTTTTATATGATTAATTATTCCTCGACGTACCTTATGTACGCCTTTGGTCTAATTAATCATATAAAGAGCCGTATCTTAATAATAGAAATCGATTTTAAATTATTGTTTTAATTGAGACGTACCATTTGTACGTCTTTGTCTTGCTTAATAAAAGAAAAATCCATATCTCAATGATTTTGATGAGTTTTTAAATGGGTCATTAATCTATGTTTTACATAGATGTTTTTTTATTTTTTTGCTTGACATTATTTTAATTAAAGATATAATTATTATAGATAAGTTTAACAAAAGAAAAGTGAGGTAAATTATGAAAAGTTTTAAGAATTTTTTTGAAAAAATCAAAGAATTAGATAATAAGAAGAAAATGATTATTATGGTTTCTTCTTTTATTGCATTGCTTTTTATAGTTATTGCTGTTGTTTTATTAAATGTATTAAGAGATAAAGAAGTATCAATGGGTAATATAAATAATAGAGGAATGGTGGATACTGCAGGTGGTAAAACATATTTATATTATTATAATACAGATGTTGAAAATGGTGATAATGATAAAAATGGCTTATATAAGATTTCAGGTAATAAAGTACAGGAATTAGATAAGCAAAAGAATGTCCGTTATATAAATGCTTCTGGTAATTATATATATTATTTAGTTGAAAATGATGAAAATAAAGAAATAGTTAAAATTTCTAAAAATGGAAAAAATAGAACTGTATTAGTAGATGATATAGAAACTGGTGGAGCAACTAAAAATGAAATCTGGGTAAAAGGAAAAAATATTTACTTTATTGGTTCTAATAATAAATTAGAAGTTATTAATAAAAAAGGTGAAGATAGAAAACAAGTTAGCAATGAAGAAATGCTATGTTTCCAGATTGTGAACAAAGATATTTATTTTATTAGTGCTGATTATGAATTGAAGAAAATGTCATTAAATGGTGAAAATGTTGAAAAAATTACTAATACCAATATTTCATCATTCCAAATATACAATAAAAAAATATATTATTTAAATATGAACGATGAATATTTATATGAAATGGATTTAGATGGAGATAATGCAAAAGAAGTAATTAAAAATTTTGTTAGATATTATAACATAAGCGATGGATATTTATATTATAATAAAACAAATGAAGATAATAAGATGTCAATATATAGGAGAAAACTAAATAGTAAAGAAGATGAAAAGGTTGTTGATTTAGAAGGAACATATACTTATATAGGAATATCTGGAAACTGGATGTATTATATAGATAAAATAGAGGATAACTATTATTATTACACTACTTATCGAGTAAAATTAAATGGTAAAGATAAACAAGTAATTAAGGTAGAATAAATAAAATGTGAGGATTAAATAAATGAATTTAGGAACAATTGCGTTTAATAAAAAAGTTTATAATCTAGATTTTATGACTAAAGATGAAATTAAAGATTTAGTTGATAGTGTTGATAAAGAAAAAATAAAAACAAAAAAAGAGCTTAAAAAGATAATTCGTTAGGAAAGAGGAAGGATGAAAGAGAAGAAAGAACTTGTAGATGATAAATTTAATAAAGTAATCAAGAAAATGTTGAATTTATTAAAGGTAAATGCAATATCTAATTCTGCATTACAGCTTAAAAATTCTGAAGACATTATTTTGCAAAAATTAGAAAATGAGAAAAATTCTCTTGAATTTGGTATTAATTTAATTAATAAAAATGTTCTTAAGAATCAAAAAAGATATTCAGATGTTTTTGATGAAATTGAAGAACTATTAGAGAGATACAAGGAATTATTATATAAAGCTTCAAGATATTATGATAATATTATCTTTTTTGAAAATGTTAAAATTTTAAAAGAAGAGTTATTTCAACTTGAACAGAGTAATCAAATAAATTCTTTGAGAATGGATGAAAACAAGGCCAAGGAAAAGCTTGATAATAGTGATGATGAGATTGCTGAAAAGATTTATGCTATTGAAGAGGAAATTAGTAAAAGTGAAACTAAGGTTAAGAGAACTAAAACATTATTACGTAATAAGATTAAAGAAAAAGAAGATGCTTTGTTTTACGCAATAGAGACTAAAGAGAAGGAAATTCAAAGGGAAATAAAGGGCCCTAGAGTTATAAAAAATGCTACAAGATTTTTTATGGGAAAATTAAATCCTGTTAAAATGATTGAGAGAAATGTTTTTTCTGGTTTAAAAGTTAGAATTGATGAATTTGAAAGAGATTCTGAGGAGATTTTTAGTAAAAAACTTAAATATACTGAAGAAAACATTTTAAGTATCATTGATGAATTAGTGAAAAAAACAGAAAAAAGGATATTGAAATAATTTTAAAATTATGTTAATATATTATATAGTAAAAATCTTTGAGAAAGTTAAGTAGATTTAGGGTTAATATATTTAGAGAGAATAGGCCTTGGCTGAAAGCCTATTTATATATTCTTAAATTGAAATTTCGCTTTTTAGATGCTAGATTGAAGGTTTATAGTAGGTTTGGCCGGTTGTTACGTTATAACATTAGTTAAGGTTAATTATTTATAATTAATAAATTTAGGTGGTACCACGGAGCATTTCGTCCTATTAGGATGAAATGCTTTTTTGTTGTAGGCGCGGGGCTTGTCCCCGCCCACGGACGACCAATGGTCGCCTCTACACAGGTGACAAAGCCACAAAAAAGGAGGATTTTATGAAAGAACAAATTGAAGAGATTAAGAAAAAAGCTTTGCAAAAGATACAAGAAGTTAAAGATTCAAAAGAATTGAATGATTTACGTGTTAATGTTTTAGGTAAAAAGGGTGAGCTTACTCAAGTTCTTAGAGGTATGGGCAGCTTGGCTCCAGAAGAGAGACCTAAGATTGGTGATTTAGTAAATAAGGTTAAATCACAAATTGAAATGCAAATTGAAAAGGCTGAGAAGGAGTTTGCTAAAAGAGAACTTGAAGCTAAATTAGAAAAAGAAAAGATTGATATTACTCTTCCTAGTGAAAAGGTTAAAAGAGGTAGTAAACATCCTGTTAATAGAATGATTGAAAAAATAGAGGATTTATTTGTTTCTATGGGATATGATGTTGTTTCTGGTCCTGAACTTGAAACTGATGAGTATTGTTTTGAAAGATTAAATCTTCCAAAAGGACATCCTGCTCGTGATATGCAAGATAGTTTTTATATAACTGAGGAGCACTTATTACGTACTCAAACTTCATCTGTTCAAGCTAGAACTTTGATGAAATATAAAGATAATCCTCAGCCAATCAGAATTATTGTTCCTGGTAAGACTTATAGAAAAGAAGATGATGCAACTCATTCTCATCAATTCTGTCAATGTGAAGGTTTAGTTATTGATAAAAAAGAGAATCATGTTTCACTTGCTGATCTTAAAGGAACTTTAGAGATATTTGTTAAAGAGGTTATTGGAGATAATTTAGATTTACGTTTTAGACCAAGTTATTTCCCATTTACAGAGCCTTCTTATGAAGTTGATGTTACTTGTTTTAAATGTTTAGGAAAAGGATGTAGTTTGTGTAAACAAACTGGATGGATTGAGATTTTAGGTGCTGGTATTGTTCATCCAAATGTTTTAAAAATGAATGGATATGATCCTGATGTTTGGGGTGGATTTGCTTTTGGACCTGGTTTAGAGAGACTTACAATGTTTAGATATGGTATTCCAGATATGAGATATTTATATACTAATGACATTAGATTTTTAAAACAATTTGATAGGAAAGAAGACTAGGAGGTGAATGGGTAATGAAATTAAGTAGAAAATTTGTAGAAGATTATATTGATTTAGATGAAAATTTAACTATTACTGATATTGCTGAAGCTATGACAAATGTTGGTAGTGAATATGATTCTGCTGAAAAACTAATAAATGCAACTAAATTAGTTATTGGTGAGATTGTAGAGTGCGAAGAACATCCAGATTCTGATCATTTACATGTTTGTAAAGTTAATATAGGAAGCGAAGTATTACAAATTGTATGTGGCGCTCCTAATGCTAGAGTTGGTATTAAAGTTGTTGTTGCTTTAGTTGGTGCTGAACTTCCAGGAGATTTTAAAATTAAAAAAGGTAATATTAGAGGTGTAGAATCTAATGGAATGATGTGTTCTATTGCTGAACTTGGATTAGATAATAAGTTCTTAACTGATAAAGATAGAGATGGAATTCATGAATTACCTGATGATGCTGTTCCTGGTGAAGATCCTATTAAGTTTATGAAAATGGATGATGAAGTTATTGATTTTGAGTTAACTGCAAATCGTGGTGATTTACTAAGTATTTTAGGTATGGCTTATGAGTTGGGTGCAATTTATAATAAAAAAGTTAAAGATATTGATTTAAAACATAAAGATTCTGGAGAGGATTTTAATAAAGAATTTAAACTTGATATTGAAACTAAAGATAATTGTAAATTGTTTTTAGCTAGAAAAGCTTGCAATGTTACTATTAAAGAAAGTCCTGATTTTATAAAAAACAGACTTATTGCTTCTGGTATTAGACCTATTAATAATGTTGTTGATATAAGTAATTATGTTATGCTTGAGGTTGGTCAACCTTTACATTTTTATGATAGTGATAGATTAGGCAATAATTTAGTTGTAAGAATGGCTAAAGAGGGTGAAAAGCTTACTACTTTAGATGGAATTGAAAGAGAGTTAGCTTCTAATGATATAGTTATAGCTGATAAAGAAAAGCCTATTGGTTTAGCTGGAGTTATGGGTGGATTAACAACAGAGGTTGAAGATGATACTAAAAATATAGTTATAGAAGCTGCTATCTTCGATTCTGTAAAGGTTAGAATGACTTCTAATAAGATTGTTAGAAGTGAAGCTAGTAATAGATTTGAAAAAGGTTTAGATCCTAATAGAACTTATATGGCTATGGAAAGAGCTTGTACTTTATTAGAAAAATATGCAGGTGCTGAAATTCAAAAAGGTATAGCTGTATATGAAGATATTGATAAAAATGAAAAAGAAATTGAAATTGAGTACAAATTTATAAATGATGTTTTAGGTTCAAATATTTCTGATAAAGAGATTAATTCTGTATTTGAAAGATTAGGATTTGAAGTTAAGCAAAATGGAGATAAAGCTACTATTGTTGTTCCAACTAGAAGAATTGATATTAGTATAAAAGAGGATTTAGTTGAAGAAGTTGGACGTATTTATGGAGTAAATAATATTGAAGGAAAACTTCCTTTATCTAGTATGAAAAAAGGTAGTTATGATAAAACTACTCGTGAAATTAGAAATAAGATGATTTCTCTTGGTTTAAATGAAGTTTTATCTTATATTTTGATTAATGATAAAGAGGTTCATAAATATACTAAAGATGACTTTGAAGAAGTTAAACTTTTAGATGCTTTATCTGAAGATAGAAATACTTTAAGATATAGCATGATTCCTTCATTATATAAGATTTATGAATACAATAAGGCTAGAGGAGAAAAGGACATTTCTATTTTTGAAATTGGTAAAGGATTCTATAAAAAGAATGGAGAATATGGAGAAGATTCTAAACTTTGTTCTGTAATGTCTGGTGAGTATTATTTAGGAATAGATGGTCATAAAAATGTTGATTTCTATGTTATTAAGGGTATTGTGGAAGAGATTTTAGATTATCTAGGATATGCTAATAGATATAGTTTTGTAGTTAAAAATGAACTTCCAGAAGAATTCCATCCATATCAAACAGCTGAGATTAATGTTAATAATGATATTGTTGGTATAGTAGGAAAATTACATCCAGAGGTATCTAAAGATGATGTATTTGTTTTTGAAATTAATTTAGATAAATTATTGGCTAAAAAAGTTGGAAAGATGAAATATAAAGAAATTTCAAAATTCCCAGGAATTAAGAAAGATTTAGCTGTTGTTGTTGATAAAGATATTGAGTCTGAGGCTATATCTAAAGTGATAAAAAAAGCAGCAGGTAGTTTACTTGTTGGAAGCAAGGTTTTTGATGTTTATACTGGCAAGGGAATTTGTGATGATAAAAAGAGTGTTGCTTATTCTTTAGAGTTTAGAGCTGAAAATAGAACTCTTACTGATGAAGAGATTAATGGTTGTTTGGATAAGGTTATAGAATCGGTTAAGAAAGAATTTAAGGCAGAGTTAAGATAAAATGTAGGGGCGACCATTGGTCGTCCGTTATTCTTTTTATGTTGATATCAATGGGTATACATTTTTTGAAAAAAGATTGGCGGGGACAAGCCCTGCCCCTACAAATAGATTTATTGCAAAAGATGTAGGGGTGGGGTTTGTCCCCACCTTTTTTAAATAAGTTGACGTAAAACTGGATAGATGGTATAATTTAGTTATATTCTTTTAGGAGGTGAATTGCTATTTTTAGCGATTGTTTGTTTAACGTTATTACTTAAATGGAGGTGTTATTATGAAAATTAAACAACATTATTCACCAAATTCAATAAGATTTGAGTTCATATACGATGGACGGGATATTTGGAATCAGTTTATGAAAAGTAAAAGGATTTCCAAGTATTTTAGGCAAATTTTTTTTGATCCGAATTTTAATTCTTGGGTTGAAATGCTTTGGAAAGATTTAGGTGCAGATTGTACTTTGCAGGAATATAAAGAGAGGGTTATTGAGGCAATCAGTGTAAATCTCTTTGATTCTTCTATTATGATCTGTCGAGAGCATTTGTCTTTAGCCTTAGAAGATGTTGTATGCTATTGTATTTGTAATAATATGGTAACAGAAAATGGAACTTCTTTTATGGTGCTAACTGATGGTGAGAGCAGAGCTTTATTGGATAATAAAAAAATTGATAAAGCATTTTCAAGTATTATACATGAAGAAGAAATAGTTCAAAGTTTAAATGAGATTGGAAAGTTATCTAAAAGTTCTGATCTTAAATATAGACTGTTGGACGGTATATTAAAGTATTCTTACTATAATGCTTGTGCGATGATGTTTTCAGATTTCTCGTTATCACTTGAAAAAGCAATTTGCAAGTCCATGGATAAAGAGGTAATCCTCGGTTGGATTAATCAAATTAAGGAAAATCTTTTTGAGTAAGTAATATAAGGGTGGCTGTAGCTGCCCTTATTTCATTATTGAAAAATTCGCTGTAGAGGGGACAGGGGCAAGCCCTGCCCCTACAAATAAATTAATTGCAAAAGGTGTAGGGGTGGGGCTTGTCCCCACCTTTTTATGTAATATGAAAAATTGATTTTTAAAAAAATATATTGCTTTTTTTTTTATTTATGATAGAATATGTTTTAAGAAAAATTTGTTTGGTTTTTGGAGGACGTTATGTTTGCTTATTTAAAAGGTAGTTTAGAAGAAAAATCTACTAATTTTGTTGTTATAGATGTTGGAGGAGTTGGATATAAAGTTTTTATGTCAGCGTCTTCTATTGATAAAATTGGGGAGTTAGGAAATGTTGTTAAAGTTCACACTCATTATCATGTTAGAGAGGATGATATTAGTTTGTATGGCTTCTTAAGTAATGAAGAACTTAAAATGTTTGAGCTTTTATTGTCTGTTAGCGGAATTGGAGCAAAGTCAGCAATTACAATGTTATCTAATATAACTCCTTCAGCTTTTGCTGTTGCTGTTATTTCTAATGATATTAAGAGTTTAACTAAAATACCTGGAGTTGGAACTAAATCTGCTCAAAGAATTGTTTTGGAATTAAAGGACAAACTTAAAAATGAGGATGCAATTTCAAAGGGTGATGGTAATGAGGTAGCTACTACTGTTGAAAGTGTGGATACTTCAGCTAATTCTTCTGATGCTTTTGCGGCTCTTATTATGCTTGGGTATAGTAGACCTGAGGTTAACAAAGCTATTGAAAAGATTGATACTTCTAGTTTATCTACTGAGGATATTATAAAGGTAGCGTTAAAATATTTGGCAAGATGAAACAAAGGGACGGTTCTCTTGTTTTACGTAGGGGCACATTGCAATGTGCCCAAAAAATAGATGAAGACATTTAACGGGCACATTACAATGTGCCCCTACATCTATAATCTTCAAGTTAGAAAGGAGAATAGTATGGAAGATAAACCGCTTGCGTATAGAATGAGGCCTAAGAGTTTAGATGAATTTGTTGGTCAAGAACATATAATTGGAAAAGATAAGTTGTTATATAGAACTATTAAGGCTGATAGGCTTTCTAGTATTATTTTATGGGGGCCTCCTGGTTGTGGAAAAACTTCTTTAGCTAAAGTAATTAGTGAAACAACAAATTATAAGTTTATGAGATTAAATGCTGTAACTTCTGGTGTTTCAGATATTAAAAATGCAATTGCTGAAGCAAGTAATCTTTTGATGAATCCAAGTGGAAAATGCATTTTGTTTATTGATGAGATTCATAGGTTTAATAAATTACAGCAAGATGCTCTTCTTCCTTATGTTGAAGATGGAACTGTTATTTTAATTGGTGCAACTACAGAAAATCCTTATTTCGAGGTTAATAAGGCTTTGATTTCTAGGTCAATGGTTATAAGATTAGAACCTTTACAAAAAGAGAATATTATTCAAATACTTAATAATGCATTAAAGAGTCCAGAGGGACTTGGTAATTATAAGATTAAAATCTCAGATGATACAATTGATAAAATTGCTGAGTTTTCTGGTGGTGATGTTAGAACAGCTTTAAATGGTTTAGAGGTTGCTGTTTTAACTACAAAAATGGATAAAGATGGTGTAATTGAAATTACAAATGAAATTGCAGCAGAGTCTCTTAATAAGAAAAAAACAATGTTTGATAAAAATGGTGATAGTCATTATGATAATATTAGCGCTATGATTAAATCTATAAGGGGAAGTGATCCAGATGCTGCTGTTTTTTATTTAGCTAGAGCTATTAATGCTGGCGAGGACCCTGTTTTTTTAGCTAGGCGTATTGTTATTTCTGCTGCTGAGGATGTTGGCCTTGCTAATCCTAATGCTTTGGTTGTTGCTAATTCTGCTATGCAGGCTGTTATGAGTGTTGGAATGCCTGAAGCAAGAATTATTTTATCTGAGGCTTGTGTTTATAATGCTATTTCAAAAAAATCTAATGCTACATATCTTGCTATTAATAAGGCTTTAGAGGATGTTTCAAGTAAAGATACTGGTGAAATTCCTATGCATATTAGAAATTCTCCTGCCAGTGGAATGAAGCAGTTTGGGTATGGTGAGGGATATAAGTATCCTCATGATTTTCCTGGACATTGGGTTGAGCAACAGTATTTGCCGGATAAAATGGTGGGGACAAAATATTATTTACCTGATGAGAATATAGAGTTATAAAAATATTTTTATAAAATAATTTAAAAAATGAAATATAGTAATTTTTCAGCTTAGGCTTCGGACGCTCTGCTATTTTTCGACTTTGTCGAAAAACACCTTGCCACGCTTCAAAATTCTATATTTCATTTTTTTATAGTATATTTTTATAGTATCAGGTAAATAATATTTTTATGAATGGAAAGTTTAGTTGGAAGAATGGTGTAATTGGTTTTTTGGCTGGGATTGTTAGTGGGCTTTTTGCTTCTGGTGGAGGGCTTATTTTGGTTCCGGCTTTTGTTTTTTTAGATAAGATGGATGAGAAGAGGTCAAGGGGGACTTCTATTTTTTGTGTTTTATTTTTGGTTTTAGCTAGTTGTTTTGTTTATTATAGGGAGAGTTATATAGAATGGAATATTGGAATAAAGTGTGCAATTGGTGGAATAATTGGTGGTGTAATTGGTTCAAGACTTTTAAAAAAATTAGATGAAAAGGTTTTGAAAATTATTTTTATTTTATTTTTAGGTTATGTTGGTGTTAAAATGTTAGTTTCATAAGAAAGGAAAACTAAATTTGGAAATTATTTTTGGTTTAATTGCAGGTATTGTAAGTGGTCTTGGAATGGGTGGCGGTACGGTTTTAATTTTTTTACTTACTTTGTTTGGTGGATTGTCTCAACATTTTTCCCAGGGAACGAATTTAATTTTTTTTATTCCTACGTCTATTGTTGCTATTTATATTAATTATAAAAATAAAAATATTGATTTTAAATGTTCTTTATATGTTATATTATTTGGTGTTTTGGGTTCTATTATTCGGTGGAATTTTGGCAACAAGAGTTTCTTCTTTTTTCTTAAGAAAGATATTTGCTATCTTTTTGATTTTTATTACATTTTATGAAATATATGCTTTTTATAATTCGCATATTAAAAATTCGAATTGCAAATAATAAATATGTAATAAAAAAATAGGAGGATATTTAAAATGAAATTTATAAAAGGTGCTATATTAGGTTCTATGATAACAGCTGGTGCAATTATGATGTATGGCCCAAAAGAAATGGATCATGCTAAGAAAAAAATTATGAAAAAAGGTAAGCAGATGGTTAGTGGGATGATGAATTGGTAAGATTGGAAGCTGTTTTTCAGGACACTTCTAAAAAGCAGGTTGAAAATTCTTTCAACCTGCTTTTTAGAAGTGTCCTGAAAAACAGCTTCCAGTCACAATATAATTTATTCATCTTTACAAGGTGGTACTGGTTTAAAGTCACATGCGTCTAATTTTGTTCCTTTTAAACATTTTCCTTCGTGTTTACATTCATCACATATTTTGATGTGTTTTACTTGGTTTGCCCAAATTTGAACTTCATAATATTTATCTGGACATAGTGGCCCAAATACAAATTCTCCATGTTTGTCTGTGAAAGTGTGTGATACTGGTTTTCTTTCACCTTTTCCAAAATCATGAGATACTTCTATTAGTTTTACTACTGCGTCTTCAATTGGCTTTCCATATTTGTTTTTTAATACACCGTAAATGACATTTCTTTCATCTTCAGGTACTATTACCTCTAAATCATATTGTTTTCCTTTTTCAATAAATCCGTCAACATTAACTACTGGACAGAATTCTTTATCTTGTTCCATTTTAAAATCTCCTTCATATTTTTTAGCTATATAGCTTTAATACATATTATGTTAAAGAGCTTTAAAATGTGATTTTATAGGAATAATTGGTAATAAGTTTAATAGAATAGAGTTAGATAATAAAAAAGATATGGATAAATTTAACTTTTTATGTAGACAAAGGTAAAAAAATATGTTATAATTAAGATGTTTCAAATGATTTTTAGAAGTTAAAAAATACTTTTAGATAAAATAAGGAGGAGAAAATAGTGGTTACAAATGTTTTAGAAAATAACCATCTTGTATTAATTGGAAAGGTTGCAAATGAAAAAAGATATAGTCATGAGATATATGGAGAAAAGTTTTACATATTTGATTTAGAGGTAAAAAGATTAAGTGATGCAGTTGATATTATTCCTGTTACTGTTTCTGAAAGACTTTTACCAGAGGTTGATTTAGAAGTTGGAAACAGAGTTGTTGTTGAAGGTCAATTTAGATCATATAACAATTATGAAAATGAAAGAAACAGATTAATCTTAACAGTTTTTGCTAAAGACATTGTAAAAGCTGAAGAAGAAGTTCCTCAAGAAGATGATAATGAAGAAGAAAGAAAAATGCCAGTTTCTAATGAGGTTGTTTTATCAGGATATGTTTGTAAAAAGCCAATATATCGTCAGACACCTTTTAATAGAGAGATTGCTGATGTTTTATTAGCTGTTAATCGTTCTTATAATAAGAGTGATTATATTCCTTGTATTGCATGGGGAAGAAATGCTAGATTCTGTCAGAATATTGAAGTGGGAACAGAGATTAGAATTGTAGGTAGAGTTCAAAGTAGACAATATGAGAAAAAATTTGAAGATGGAACTTCAGAAATGAGAGTTGCTTATGAGGTTTCAATTTCAAGTATGGAAATTGTTGAAAAAAATGATGATAATAAAGATGTAGAGGATGTTGGATAAGAAAAAAATTAAAAAAATCTTCCAAATTTAGATTTGGAAGATTTTTTCTTGCATATATTTTTTTGTTTTGATATAATTTAAACAATAGGAAAGTAATACTTTCCTATTGTTTAAATTACGCTTCGCGACAACATTGTACAGATTTTTTCTGGCGAAAAAATCGCACACGAACAAATTTACTGAAAATCTTCGATTTTCAGATTTGTTCTTCGAAATTTTTAAGGGAGATTTATTATGGAGTTGATGAAGAAAAAGTATCATATTATTGCGATTGTTTGTATTTTTTTATTTGCAATGGCTCTTTCTCCAAAAGAGCTTCAAAATGATACTTTTTATACAATTAAAATTGGGGAATATATTTCTCAAAATGGAATAAGCAATTTAACTGAAGATCCTTTTTCTTGGCATGATTTGAGCTATACTTTTCCTCATTGGTTATATGATTTTTTTATTTATAATATATATAATGTTTTTGGAATGGATGGATTATATTTATCAACTATTTTCTTTACGGTGATTTTAGGACTTCTTATTTATTTTGTTTCAAGTAAGAAGTCAAATAATCCTGTAATTTCGCTTATTCTGACTCTTTTGGGGTTATATGTTTTGCAACCATACTTAGCTGTTAGAGCGCAGCTTGTTACTTTTTGTTTGTTTGTTTTGACAATTTATTTCATAGAGAAGTTTTTAGAGAAAGCAAGAATTAGAGATGGAATTGCTTTACTAATTATTCCTACCCTGATTGCAAATTTACATTTAGCAGTATGGCCTTTTTATTTTGTTTTGTTTTTACCATATATTGCAGAATATATTATTGCTCAAGACAAGATTAATTTTAATTTAATTTTAAAATTTTACATGTTTATTAATAGGAAACTAGATAGAACGAATAAAGTTAAAGAATTAGAAGAAAAGATAAAAGAGAATTCTATTAAAAAGGAGAAAATAAAAAAATCTCCTTATAAGGTTATTGTAGAAAATAATAAAAATGTTAAGTATTTAATTATTGTTTTCTTGCTTGCAATTTTTACTGGTCTTTTAACTCCAACAGGTACAACACCTTATACATATTTAATAAAAACTTATATTGGGAATACAACTAAAGTTATAAATGAACATGGTTCTTTAACTTTGATTGATGCTCCTGGATTTTTATTTTCACTTATAATGTTTTTCGGTTTGTTAATTTTTACAGATACTAAAATTAAATTAAGAGAATTTTTCTTTTTTGCAGGTTTAACATATTTAGCTCTTAAGAGTAGAAGACAGATTTCAATGTTTGTTATAATATGTTATCCTATTTTAATAAGGATTGCATCAGAATTGTTTAAAAAACATGATAGTAAATATGAAGAGAAATTATTAAAAATATTTACAAATTATTTTGGTGCTGTTATTTCTATGGGGTTAGTTATTATAATTGGATTATTCTTATTCAGACCACAAGTAAATGCTAAATATGTTAATGAACAATTATATCCTGTTCATGCATCTAAATGGATAAAAGATAATTTAGATGTTAATGAAATTAGGCTTTTTAATGAATATAGTTATGGAAGTTATTTACTATATGAAGATATTCCTGTAATGATTGATTCTAGAGCTGATTTATATGCTCCTGAGTTTAATACAAAAACTGGTAAACCAGAAGATGGTGTTGATATTTTTATGGATGTACAAAATGTTGTAACATTATCTACTGGTTATGAGAAAGTGTTTGAAAAGTATGATATTACGCATGTTATTCTTTATAGAAATTCAAAGCTTGCTGTAAGTTTAAGAAAAGATTCAAAATATGAAAGAATTTATTATGATGATAGTTTTATAATATTTGAAAGGAAAAAATAATGGATGTTAAAAAATATGTAATAACTGATGAATTTAGTGGAAATAGGCTAGATAAGGTTATTATATTGGCTGATGATTCTTTTTCAAGAATGGCTATTCAGAGGCTTCTTGATGAAAAGAAAATTAGTGTTAATGGTAAGAACGAAAAACAGTCTTATAAAGTTAAGACTGGGGATGTTATTGAAGTAGTGTGTGAAGAGCCTAAAGATGCTGATATTAAACCTGAGGATATTCCTCTTGATGTTTTATATGAGGATGATGATATTGTTATTGTAAATAAGGCCAAGGGGATGGTTGTTCATCCTGGTGCAGGAAATGAGAGTGGAACATTAGTAAATGCTATTATGGCTAGGTGTAAGGATTCTTTATCAGGAATAGGTGGAGAGATTAGACCTGGTATTGTTCATAGGATTGATAAAGATACTTCTGGTGTTCTTATTATTGCTAAAAATGATAAAGCTCATATTAATATAAGTGAGCAGATAAAAAATCATGAAGTAAAGAAAACTTATGTAGCTCTTGTTCGTGGGAGATTAAAGGAAAATGAGGCTACGATTGATATGCCTATCGGAAGAAGTAGTAAAGATAGAAAAAAGATGGCTGTTAGCAGAGATGGTAAAAATGCGGTTACTCATATTAAGGTTATAAAGAAATATGATGAATATACGTATTTAGAGGTTAATATTGAAACTGGTAGAACTCATCAAATTAGAGTTCATTTGTCTGAGATTGGTTTTCCTATTGTGGGGGATTATACTTATTCAAATGAGAAAAATCCTTTTGGAGTTGAGGGACAGATGCTTCATGCTAAAAAGATTGAGTTTACTCATCCTACAACGAGGGAAAAGGTGTGCTTTGAAGCTCCTTTACCTGAGTATTTTGAGAATGTTATTAAAATTTTAGATGGGAAGGAAAGTTGAAAATTGGAAGAGATGCGTCTTCAAAAATTCTTAGCTAATTCGGGTGTTGCTTCTAGAAGAAAGTCGGAAGAATTAATTGAGAAGCGGAAAAATTAAGGTTAATGGTAAGGTCGTTACTGAACTAGGATTTAAAATTGATCCTGAGAAAGATAAGGTTGAGTTTGATAATAAAGAAGTTGTTATAAAAGATGAAAAGGTGTATATATTATTAAATAAGCCTATTGGATATGTTACAACTTCTAGTGAACAATTTGGTAGAGATAAAGTTTTGGATTTGGTTAAAGTTAGTCAAAGAGTTGTTCCTGTACGGAAGGCTTGATATGTATACTTCTGGTGCTCTTATTTTAACAAATGATGGTGATTTTGTTTATAAAGTTACTCATCCTAAGCATGAGATTGAAAAATCTTATACTGTTACTGTTAAGGGTGAAGTTTCAAATGAGGAAATAGAAAAATTGAGGTCTGGTGTTGAGATTGAACCTGGTGTAATTACAAGTAAGGCTAGAGCTAAGAGAATTATGGAAGATAAGGAGAAAAATAGAACTAGACTTGAAATTGTTATTCATGAAGGTAAGAATAGACAGGTTAGGAAGATGTGTGAGGTTATTGGGAAAAAGGTTTTAGCTCTTCATCGTTCTAAAATTGGGGATATTGATGTTAAGGATCTTCCTCTTGGAAAGTGGAGATATCTAAAACCTCATGAGGTTAAAAAAATTTTAATGGATTAAAATTAATATATAATTTTAAAAAATGTAAAGCGAAGAATTAACTAAGGATAAAAGGAGAATGTATGATGGATAATTTTTTTAATAAGAGATATACGAACGAGGATGGTATTAATTGGATTCAGAATGAGGCTAAGATGGGTGAGGTTGTTGATGGTGTTGTGAAGAATATGAGACCTTTTGGTGCTTTTGTTGAGGTGAATCAAGGTGTTGTTGGTCTTCTTCATATTGAAGATATATCTGTTTCTAGAATTAAATCACCAGAGGAGAGATTTTCTATTGGACAAAATATAAAAGTTATGATAAAATCTATTGATAGAAACTTGAATCGAATTGAACTGACTCATAAAGAGCTTCTAGGTTCATGGGAGGATAATATAAATTCTTTTCATGAAGGTGAGAGAGTAAAAGGTATTATTAAAGAACCTGATAAAAATAAAAATGGAATTTTTATTGAACTTAAGCCTAATTTAGTTGGTCTTGCTGAGTATAAAGATGGGTATGAATATGGACAAGAGGTTGAAGTTTTTATTAAAAAGATTGTTAGAGATAAAAAGAAGATTAAGCTTTTAATCTGTGATAACCAGAAATAATAATTTAAGGAGGTAAAAAAATGGTTGAAGATGAGAAAATTAAAACTACGGTTTCACCATTTGCAATGAAAGAAGGAGAAATTAAGAATTTCGATGGAAAGGATGGATATGTTTCAATTAATCAAATTATTCATAGAATGAATATTGGACATATTACTGAAATTCATTTTAAAATATTAGAATTAGTTAATGAATTTGAATTTATGACATCACGTCAGATTTATCAAATGCTTGTTTATAAGAACGTTGATATTAAATCACAAGATAAATTAAATAATAAACTAGAACAATTAGTTAAAACAAAAATATTAACAAGATATTTCTTTTCAAATGAAGATGGAAAGTGTATTTATAGAGTTTATTGTTTAGAAAAAATGGGTAAATACTTATTAAATTCTAGAAATATAGATTGTAAGTGGCAACCTACTGATAATACTAAACCTGTTTCTATGATGAAAAAGAGATTAGCTGGAAATCAAATAATTCTAGCATATTTAAGAAAAGTTAAAGCTTTTGATTCATATACTGTTAAGCCAGCTTTAACAGCTAAAAAGGCTGGAAAGGTATTTAAGGCAAATGCTGGTGTTAAGCTTACAAAGGGAAAAGCATCAATTGATTTTGTTTTTGAAGCTGTTAGAAGAGAAGAGGATTGGCAAAAGAAATTAGTTGAAAGAATGAGATTATATCAAGATTTCTATGAAGATTTTGTTCAATTTGATTCTGGCTATGAAAAAATACCTCAGCTTATAATTGTTGCTGAAGATGAGAAACATATGGTTGAGATTTTTAAAGAGATTGTTACTAATAGAATTGAGATTAAAAATATTAAATTATATTTTACTGATGATTTAAGCCAAAATTCAACTACTTTAGAGAAATCTTTAGTTGAATTTACAACTGATCCTGATACTGGTAAATACAAGATGAATAATGTTGAAGTTAAATTATTAGGTTAAAAAAAAAAGAGGTCTACTTTGGAAAACCAAGGTAGACCTTTACTAGTTTAAATGATATTTTTATTTGGATTTTTCTCTCTTTATATATGAAATAATTCCCCCCAGAGGATACTAAAAACAGAATACCATTTAAACTATCTATGATAAATTGATTATCACATAATTATATTAACATAATATATATATAATGTCAATATTAAAGACGGGTAAACCCGTCTTTAATACTATTTTTTATTATCATTATTTAAATTATATGTAATTGCATTTTCATTATCAAAGAAATATTTCATATCTGTTGTATTATATTTTATTGGTCCATCTTCATCAGAAATATCAGTTGAAAACTTTTTTCTACTAAAGAATTTGTTGTTCGGTTTTTCTTCATCATTATTATTTGAAGTAGTTCCACCAGCATATTTTGTGAAGTTGAATTTCTTAGAATTATGTTTTTCTTTATATTTTGATTCTAGAAAATCAAGTTTTCCTTTACCAACTAACATTTTTCCTTTTAAATCTCTTGTTTTATAAATAATTGCTTTGAATTTTTGAGACTGAACTTTACCAGCAGAGAAGTTGTCTGTATAGCCATATTTTATAAATCCAAGTTTTGGATCATATTGACCTTTGTCAGTATCATAAGATGAGTTGAATGACCATTCTTTTTTCTGTCCAAATTCTTTTTGCCACCATTCATTATCTTCTGGAGTATTATTTCCAAATACAATTTTTGTTGTACAGTTTGCCATAATTGTTTGTCTATAATTATCTTTTCCATTGCTACCAAATTGAGATAAGTTTTGAGCAGAAATAATTGTTCCAACTCTATATTTTCTAAATATTGTGAATATGTCTTCAGTAGCCTTGCAAACAAATGGAGGAAATTCGTCAATATATAAGAAATGTGGAATTCTTGTCTTTTCTGTACCAGGTCTAGATATAACTGCATGTTGGAATAGAAGTAATATGAATAATCCAAATGCTTTATTTACAGCAGCACCAACATCACCACGTCTAGTACATATTAAAGTTATTTCACCATTTTCTAATGCATTATCAAAGTTAATATTTTTTGTTCTATTACATAATATATTTTTTATTCCTTCAAATCTAAGAAGATTTTCTAATTGAGAACTTGCAGCCTGTAAAGCTTTTTCTGTATCTTCACGTCCACGTGAGCCTTTATAGAAATTGTTTTTAAAATATGTAAGTAAAATATTGTATTTTTCAGCAAGTTCAGGATAATTTTTTAATTTCTCACAGAATTGTTCAACTATATCAAAATTATTTAACATTGTAAGCAAATCTTCTAAATTAGGTAGTAGACCGTTATGAGCTTTTGGATATACTTCTTTTAATAATAATGATAAATTCTCAATTGCTTGAGACGTAATGTTTTGCATAAATGCTTCTTCAGATGTTACTTCATTTGTATCATACATTCTTTTTAATACTGCAGATATTGCTATTGATGTTTTTACTGGGTCATTAAAAGCAAATGGATTTAAACCAATACTATTTGGATTCTGAGGATCAACTAAATTGTATTTAAATCCAAAGTTTTCTACAACATCAGTAATATGCGAGATTGATTCATAATCAGGAGCCATGTATGTTAGACCAACATCTCTAAAAACACGTTTATTACCACTAGAAGAATATATTAAATCTTTTAAATAAAGGTCAAATAATTTATCTCTGTTTGAATTTACTGAAAGCATATTTAAACTAAAATTATCATTTAAATATTCGTTTGAATATGGATTCTTTAAACTTGCAAGTCCAGTTTTTAATGCAGTAAAACCTAATTCTTTTGAAGCTTCGTGTAAGAAGAACTTCTTTTCAATATCTCTAGCAATCATTGGTTCAAAAGCCATTGTTGTTTTTCCAGAACCAGATACACCAACTATTAATGTTGATTCAAATCTTCTAGATTCAGGAGTTTTAATTGTTTTACCAGTTTCACCATCTTTACAAATAAACATTTCACATGTATAAGGTCCAGTTCCTTCTTTATTGTCATTTAAATTTATTCCATTATAATCAGCTATTGAGTCAATTATAGTTTTTGTATCAAGTAGGTTTGTATATATATGTCTGAAAAATGGATAAAATGTAACTATTGGCAAGTAACAAGCAATTGCTGTAAAAGCTGGTTTTATTAAGTCTGAGAAGTTTGTAACAATTCCTTCATAGTTAGGTAAGAAGAATATTAAAACCCATAATATTTTATTAATCCATTGAACTATCATTGAAAGCCCTAAAATATATAGTGAAATATAGTAAACTACAAATAATGAAACTTTTTTCTTATCATCTGTAGCAAATTTTGAACCTCCTGAAAATAGGAAAGCAAATACTGGGCATGCTAGAGCAAAAGTATATTTAAATGGTCCCCAATAATCTACACTCATTCCAGAGAAGCACATAAATAACATTTCTACAATTCTATCTATACAAAAATAAAATGAAAACAATGTTAATACATAGCAAAAGAATGTATTTCTATCTGTTTTCAGTATTTTTAAAAATTTATCTATATATTTCCAAATAAAGTTACCAATTGCTTTCAAATAATTCACCACTTTCTACATTTTTTTACATATATATTATCCTATAAAATAGGGAAAATTACAAGTGTTTTTAATAAATTTATGAATTTTTATAGCATGTGTTCATATTATTTAGTAAAAGACTTGCTATTTTTTATGAAAAAAAATATAATATTTATAATCATTTAATTTAAGGAAGGTTATTTTTATGCGTACAAAAGTTAATAAGAGAAGTATGAGTAAAGAGTCCTTTATGCAGGGAATTCTGGCTCTTGTATTTTCTCAAGTTTTAATAAAGGTTTTAGGATTAGTACAAACTTTGTACTTAACAAATAGAAATGGATTTAAAGATGCTGGAAATGCTATTTATATGGGTGGTTACCAAATATATGCATTATTACTAGCTTTATCATCTATAGGTGTTCCAAATGCTATTGCCAAATTGGTTTCAGAAAAAATGGCTGTTGGTGATAATAGGGGAGCATATAGAATTTTTAAAATTGCTTTTGCAACTTTTGCTGTTATTGGACTTGTAGGTACATTATTATTATTTGGTTTTTCAAAATTAATTGCTTATGAATGGTTGCAAATTCCAGAGGCAGAATATACATTAATGGTTTTATCTCCAGCAATATTTTTTGTAGCTATTTCATCTGTTTTAAGAGGTTATTTTAATGGAATGGAAAAAATGTCTGCTACAGCTAATTCTCAGACTTTTGAACAACTCTTTAAAACTGTTTTGACAATTGTTTTAGTTGAAATTGTTGCATACGCTTCTGCTACAGATACTGCACTTATGGCTTCAGCTGCAACAGTTGCAACTAGTTTTGCTATTGTATTAAGTTTTATTTATTTGTTTAGATTTTATAAACTTGCCATTAAAGAAGTTCCTTTAAATAATAAAAATGGTGTTCCAACAGATAGAGGTAGTATTAAGAGTATTATTAAGAAGATTCTTGCTGTTTCAATTCCAATTTCTGTTACAGCTCTTTTATCTTCAGTAAATAAAAACGTTGATTCATTTACTGTTGTTCGTTTTTTGAAACCTTTAATAGGTGAGGCAGCTGCTAAAGAAAAATATGGTATTTTAAGTGCTAAAGTTGATATATTAACGTCTATGCCTCTTGCTTTTAATGTTGCATTTGCAACTGCTTTGGTTCCAGCTGTTGCTGGTGCTATGGCGAAAAAAGATACAAATACTGCAAATAAAAGATTATCATTTACATTACTTTTAACTGCTCTTATTGGTCTTCCTTGTACAGTAGGTATGATGGTGTTTTCTGATGGAATATTAAAATTGTTATTTCCTAATGCGAGTGAGGGAGCAGTTTTACTTGCTATTTCTGCTGTTGCTATTATATTTGCTGCTCTTGCTCAAACAATAAATGGTGCACTTCAAGGACTTGGAAAGGTTAATGCGCCTGCTATTGCTTTTGGAATTGGTGTTCTTGTGAAAATAGTTGCAAATATTTTTTTAATACCTATGGAGGCTTTTCAAGAAAATGGTGCTGCAATTGGTTCTGTATTGTGTAATGTTGTTTCATTTATTATAGGATACTATGTTTTGAAAAATACTATTAAACTAGATTTTTCTTTGTCAAAAATAATGGTAAAGCCAGTATTGGCAACTGCTTTTATGAGTGTGATTTCATATTTGATTTATATTTTTATGATTGGTTTTACTTCTATTAGAATTGCAACAATATTTGCAATATTAGTAGCGGTAATATCATACTTAATTTTTGTAATAATATTTAGGATTTTTTCAAAAGAAGATATTGAAATGCTTCCAAAAGGAGATAAAATTTATAAATTTTTGAAAAAAATTAAAATTTATGCATAATCTTCAAACAGTTGAAAAAACTAGATTATAGAACGTAAAAAACTTAAACCAATTGATAAATCAAGAAAAAAACAAAAAAAAAGAAGGATTTTAGCTAAAATTGGCGAATAATCATATTGTAGATGAAAATCTACAAGAAAAACTTAAATATATTTAGGAGGTAAAAAATGAACAAAGCTGAATTAATCGCAGCAGTAGCTGCAAAAACAGGAGAAACAAAAAAAGGAGCTGAAGCAACAATAAACGCATTCGTTGACGTTGTTACAGGTGCATTAAAAAAAGGAGATAAAGTTCAATTAGTTGGATTTGGTTCTTTTGAAGTAAGAAAAAGAGCAGCTAGAAAAGGAAGAAACCCACAAACTAAAGAAGAAATCAAAATACCTGCATCAAAAGCTCCAGTATTCAAAGCTGGAAAAGCTTTAAAAGAAGTTGTAAATAAATAAGAATTTAACATATAATTTTTATATGAATTCATATTGAGCCGTAGCATTGTGCTACGGCTTTTAACGTTCTTTGGAAAATAATTGGGATTTATTATATATTAATTTTTTTAACCCCTTGCTGTCACATTCCTTATCCTACAAATTTTCAATAAATTGAAAATTTGAGTATTTTATCTGATAGGGCTGTTTCAATCGCACTCGGCAAAGCCTCGTTTGGTCGCTGCGCGGGGATTTGCAAAAATTAATATATAATAAAAAAGAAAATATGGTGTGCAGAAAAAAACAGCTCCCGAAGTGGGAGCTGGAAAAAAAGTTTTAAGCATGTGGAGTGGTGATGATGTAAAGGATGGAATCGTCGCTCCTCTTTTTAAAGTCGAAACTGAATTCAGGCATTGATTCCACCAATACTTCATACATCTCCTTTATTGAGTCAATCTCAAATTGACTATGCAGTAATAACTGCAGGCCGTTTGAGTTGTAGTAACAGTGTACTAAAAAGTTATAAAGCTTGTTAATGTCGCCTTTTGAAAACGTAAACATCAACAGATGACTCGTTTTTGTAAGTATGTTATATTTTTTAAAACTAAGTTCGATATAGTCCATAATTGAGACATCGTTGTCATCAATCTTGGGGTACTGAATTACGAACTCTCCAGTGATTGTAGCACCGTTACGTATTTTTTTCTCAACTTTTTTTTCATTATTTTCTTTAGCCATTTGAAGTCCTCCTTAAGTGTTTTTAAAGAAAATTTACTGATTATAAGAATCAGTGGTTACATAATTATTATAACATATTTTTGCAAAAAATGCAAAAAAAACTTGAAAAAATGGGGAAAAAATGGTATTATTTTATAGCTTGATAAATTATTTTTAAAAATTGTTTGCAATTCTGTTTTTTATGTGTTAAAATGAAGAACGTGAATAAAGACTAAATTTGGAGGAAATAACTATGGATATATTGGAAAATGTTTTATATATTGTTTATGCTGTAATTTGTGTAGTAATAATTATTTTAACTTTAATTCAAAGAAGTGAAGATGGTGGTGCTTCTGGTGCGATTATGGGATCTTCTAGTGCTAATTTTTATGAGAAAAATAAGGGTAGAACTAAAGAAGGAAAACTTAAAAGAGCAACTATTACTTTAGGTGTTGTTTTTGTTATTTTAACTGTAGTTCTTACTATTTTAAGCTTAGGTAAATAATTTAATGATATAAATTGGGGCAGGTTTTTTTAATCTGTCTTTTTTTGTTTTTATGGAGCGCTTTGAGTAGCTCTGCTACGAATTATATGGCGAAGTGAGGGCAGGGGTTGCCCCTGCCCTCGGACGACCAATGGTCGCCCCTACATATTTTGAAATATTTTTTTAAACTGTAGGGGCGGGTTTCCATGCCCATCCAATTAAAAGGAGATTGTTATGAATAATACTGAAAAGGAAAAATTAATAGGTGTTTTTGAGGCTAATGAGCGAGGATTTGGGTTTGTTAGACCTGAAGATGATGATAAAGATGATGTTTTTATTTCTAGGGATGATATTAATGGTGCTTTAAATGGAGATGTTGTTGAAGTAGAAATATTATCTCAAAAAGCTGACGGAAAAAGACCTGAAGGGAAAGTTATTAGAATTGTTAGGAGAGGTAAAACTACTTTAGTTGGAACTTTTAAAAATAGTAAAAACTTTGGTTTTGTTGTTCCTGATGATAAGAAATTTGATAGTGATATTTTTATTTCAAAAAAGCATTTTGGAAAAGCTAGAGATAATCATAAGGTTGTTGTTAAAATCCTTAAATATCCTGAAAAAGGAAAGAATGCTGAGGGTGAAGTTATAGAGGTTATTGGCGGGATTAATCAGGCTGGTGTTGATATGATGAGTCTGATTAAAGAATATGATTTACCTTCTAAATTTTCTGAGGATGTTGTTGCTGAGGCTAAAGCTTTTGGAAACAAGATTGATAAAGCAGAAATAAAAAATAGAGTAGATTTGCGTGATAGAATTGTTTTTACAATTGATGGTGAAGATGCAAAAGATTTAGATGATGCAATAATGATTGAAAAACTAGATAATGGAAATTATTTATTAGATGTTCATATTGCTGATGTTAGCCATTATGTAAAAGATAGAAGTAAACTAGATAGAGAAGCTAGAATAAGAGGTACAAGTGTATATATGCTAGGGAGAGTTATTCCAATGCTTCCAAGAGAGCTTTCTAATGGACTTTGTAGTTTAAATGCTGGTGAAGATAGGTTGACTCTTTCTGTAAAAGTTGAGATTGAACCAAATGGTAATGTTGTTTCATCTGATATTTATAAAGCTGTTATTAGAGTAACAGAGAGAATGAATTATAATGATGTTCAGAAAATTTTAGACAAGAGTGATGAAAGTATATTGAAACGTTATGAAAAGTATATTTCTGAGTTTGAACTAATGGCTGAACTTGCAAAGATTTTAAAAGATAAAAGAACTAAAAACGGATATTTAAATTTAGATATCCCTGAGAGTAAAATTGATTTAGATCCGGTTACTGGAAGATGTATAAATGTTAGTAGATATGAACTTAAATTTGCAAATGAAATTATTGAACAGTTTATGCTTACTGCTAATGAGGTTGTAGCTGAAAGATTCTTCTGGCTTGAATATCCTTTTATTTACCGTGTTCATGAGGCTCCTGACTTAGAAAAGATTCAAGAGTTAAATAGATTTTTAGGTGGACTTGGATACAAAATTCATGCTAAAAAGGATAATATTCATCCTTCTGCTTTTTCAAAAGTTTTAGAAGAGGTGAAAGGAAAGCCTGAGGAAAAGGTTGTTTCAAATTTGATATTAAGAACTCTTAAGGTTGCTAGATATGAGAGTGAAAATAAAGGACATTTTGGTATTGCGGGTAAATATTATTGTCATTTTACTTCACCAATTAGAAGATATCCTGATTTATTTATTCATAGAGTGATTTCAGAATATTGGGAGTCAAATGAGAAACAAAAGGAGAGATTTGTTAAAAAGGCTGAGAAATGTGCTAGGGTTTCTTCTGAGAGAGAAAAAATTGCACAAAAAGTTGAAAGAGAAGCTGTTGATTTGAAAAAAGCTGAGTTTATGGAAGATAAAATTGGTAATGAATATGAGGGAATTGTTTCTTCAGTTACTAATTTTGGTATGTTCGTTGAGCTTGATAACACTGTTGAAGGCCTTATTCGTTTTGAAAATATGGGAGATGAGTATTGGGTTTGTGATGAAAACAGTAAGAGACTTATAGGAGAAAAGTCTAATCGTGTTTTTAAAATTGGAGACAAGGTTAATATACGTGTTATTGGAGCAAGTAAGGAATTAAGAACAGTATCGTTTGAATTGATTTAGATTTTTGTAGGGTATGCCGTTGTAGGTGGACGAGCAATGCTCGCCCTTACGGATAAATTAATTGAATAAGATGTAGGGTTGGGGATTGTCCCTAACTTTTTTATATAATAGGAAAGTGCTCCGCATTTCCTATTATATAAAAGCCTTCGGCTAACGTTGTACAGAAAATTTCTTCGAAATTTTCGCACGCGAACAATTACGCGGACTTTGCAATAACTTTTTATAGTCTGACACTAA
>JAFWNC010000008.1 GCA_017510525.1 Clostridia bacterium
AATAAAAAAGAAAATATAGAAAAAATAAAAAATAGAGATTAATCTCTATTTTTTATTTTTTCTATATTTTCTTTTTTATTTTCATGTTGTAATGCTATCATTTCTTTTTGTTGTTTTTCTAAATTATCTTTAGCAACAGTCATAAGAAGTTTTAATCTATTAGTTTGATTTGATTCACTTGCACCAGGATCATAGTCAACAGGTGAAATATTAGCATCTGGGAATTTTTCACGAATAGTTTTAATTACACCTTTTCCAACAATATGATTTGGTAAGCAAGCAAAAGGTTGAACACAAACAATATTAGGAATATCATGTTCAATATATTCTACCATTTCAGCAGTTAAAAACCATCCTTCACCAGTTTGATTTCCAATTGATAAAATATCCTTAACTTTATCCTCTAAGTGCCATATATCACAAGGTGGTAAATAGTTTTTCTTTGATTTAGCCAAAGCTATTTTAGTATCTTTTTCTAATATGTTAATTAGTTTCAAAGCAGCTTTAAAAATTGTCGCCTTTGCACCATCAATTTTAAGTAATTGATTAAATGTTATTTTATGTGTCGCCATGAATTTAACAAATCCCATAAAGTCTGGAAGCACTACTTCAGCACCTTCTTGTTCTAGAACTTCGGCGACAAAATTATTACCAAATGGATGATATTTTATAAGAATTTCACCAACAATTCCAACTTTAGGTTTTTGTATTGTTGTATCCAATTCTATCTTTTCAAAGTCGTCAACAATGTCGTAAATACTCTTCTTAAATTGTTTCATTGTAGATTTCTCAATTAGTTTTTTACACTTTTCTAGCCATTCATTAAATAGCTTTTGAGTTTCTCCTTTGTTTACTTCATAAGCTCTATTTTTCATTAATAATTTTTGAAGTAAATCACCATATATAATTGTTTTTAATAATCTTTCTACTAATGGTATTGTTAGTTTAAAGCCTGGCATTTTTTCCATACCAACAACATTAAAAGAAATAACTGGTACTTGAGGAAATCCTGCGTCTTTAAGAGCTTTTCTAATAAATCCTATATAATTTGTTGCTCTACAACCTCCACCTGTTTGAGACATGATTATGGCTGTTTTATTTACATCATATTCTCCTGATTCTAATGCTTCAATAAATTGTCCAGTTGTTAGAATAGATGGATAACAAGCATCATTATTAACATATTTTAAACCTGTTTCAACTGTTTTTGGTGTACATTCTTTAAGTAGTTTTATATTATAATTTGAAGCTTTTACAGCTGATTCTAGTAATTCAAAATGAATAGGTGCCATTTGAGGCATTAAAATTGTATAATCTTTTTTCATTTCTTTTGTAAATATTACTTTATTTTGTTCATAATTTCCAAGGTTTTCAGAAGATTCTTTATTTTGATTCATTTTTTTATTCATACTTGCTAATAAAGAACGAATACGAATTCTTACTGCACCTAAATTGTTTACTTCATCAATTTTAATTAATGTATACATGTTATCATAACTTTTTAAAATCTCTTCTACTTGGTCTGTTGTTACAGCATCAACACCACATCCAAAAGAATTTAACTGTATCATTTCAAGATTATCATGTTTACCTGTAAATTCAGCTGCTGCGTATAATCTTGCATGGAACATCCATTGATCTACAACACGTATAGGTCTTTTTACTTCAACTTTTGAAGCAATACTATCTTCTGATAAAACACATAGTCCAAGGCTTGTTATTAAAGTATCAATTCCATGGTTTATTTCAGGATCAACATGATAAGGTCTTCCTGCTAAAACAATTCCTCTAACATTGTTTTTATCCATATATTCCATTATCTCATTTGCTTTATCAGAAACATCTTTCTTATATTTAAAATATTCTTCTTCAGCTTTTTTACCTGCCTCTAATAATTCAGATTTAGTAAAATTATATTCTTTAAATTCATCTAATTCTAATATTACTTTAGCTAATTTTTTATAATCTAAAGGTAAGAAAGGATTGATGAATTTAACATCATCTGATTTTAGTTCTTCAACATTATTTTTTAGAACTTCAGAGTAAGATATAACTATTGGACAGTTATAGTGATTATCTGCTTTTTTATATTCTTTTCTTGAATAAGGAATACAAGGATAGAATATTGTTTTAATTCCTTGATCTAATAAACTAATTATATGACCATGAGAAAGCTTAGCAGGATAACATACTGATTCAGATGGCATAGATTCCATTCCTTTTTCATATGTTTTTCTGTTGCTTTTCTCAGAAATAATAACTCTAAAACCTAAGTTTGTCAAAAAGGTGAACCAAAATGGGTAGTCTTCATACATATTCAAAACCCTTGGAATACCTATTGTTCCTCTTTTTGCTTCATCTTCAGATAATGGCTCATATCCAAATAGTCTTTCAAATTTATATTTATACATATTTGGTAGATTTTTATTGTCTGATGAGAAATTTCCACTTCCTTTTTCACATCTGTTTCCAGATACAAAAGATTTTCCACTACTAAATTTATTAATAGTAAGAAGACAATTATTCTCACAACGACCACATCTAACTTGAGTTGTTTTTATTTCTAAATTATCTAATTCATCATCTTTTAACATTGTTGAATGATGAGTCATATCAAGGTTTGATTCATATTGTTCTTTTGATAAAAGAGCAACTCCATAAGCACCCATTAATCCAGCAATATTAGGTCTAATAACATTTTTACCAACTATTTTTTCAAAACTTCTTAATACAGCATCATTATAGAAAGTTCCACCTTGTACAACAATATTGTCTCCAAGTGTATCCACATCGCGCACTTTCATAACTTTTTGAATTGCATTCTTTATAACTGAGTATGACAAACCAGCTGATATGTCTCCAACGCTGTATCCTTCTTTTTGAGCTTGTTTAATTTTAGAATTCATGAAAACTGTACATCTTGAACCTAAATCAACAGGACCCTTTGAGTCTATTGCTGATTTAACAAATTCTTCTATTGATAATCCTAAGCTTTTAGCAAATGTTTCAATAAAAGAACCACAACCTGATGAACAAGCTTCATTTAACATTATATTATCTATTGCATTATTTTTTAGCTTGATATATTTCATATCTTGACCACCAATGTCAATAATACTCGTAACATTTGGCATAAACTGTTTTGCAGCTGTATAATGTGCAATAGTTTCAATTTCATTTAAGTCTATATTTAATGCTGTTTGAATTAATTTTTCACCATAACCTGTAACACCAGCATATCTAATAATAGCTTTTTCAGGTAATTCTTTATACATTTTTTTAAGCATTTTAATAACGCTTTTTAAAGGATTTCCTTCATTACTTCCATATAAAGAATACAAAAGATTATTATCTGTATCAATTAATACTAGTTTTGTTGTAGTAGAACCAGCATCGATTCCAACAAAGCAATCGCCTTCATATGTTTTTAAGTCTTTATAATTTACTTTATCTTTATCATGTCTTTTTTTGAATTCTTCGTAATCTTTATGTGACTCAAAAAGAGGCTCTAATGGCTTACTTGTTGTATCTTTTGAGTTACGTAAGTTTTCAATTTTCTTCTTTAAATCCTCAATTGTAAAAGAAGAGTTATTATATGAATCTAAAGCAGCACCTTTAGCTACTAACAAATGGGCTTCTTCAGGAACTAATATTTCATCATCTTTTAATTTTAATGTTTCAATAAATCTTTTTCTAAGTTCTGATAAATAATTTAGAGGTCCTCCTAAAAATGCAACTTTTCCTTTTATAGGTCTACCGCAAGCTAATCCACTAATTGTCTGATTAACAACTGCTTGGAAAATAGATGCTGCTATGTCTTCTTTACGTGAACCTTCATTTAATAGAGGTTGGATATCTGTTTTAGCGAAAACGCCACATCTAGAGGCTATTGGGTATATAGTTTGGTAGTTTTTTGCTAGTTCATTTAATCCATCAGTATCAGTGTTTAACAATGATGCCATCTGATCTAGAAAAGCACCTGTTCCACCAGCACAAGTTCCGTTCATACGTTGTTCAATTGACTTATCAAAATATATTATCTTAGCATCTTCACCGCCAAGTTCAATTACTACATCTGTCTCAGGCAAATATGTTTCAACTGCTCTTTTACATGAAATAACTTCTTGAATAAAAGGTATTTTTAAAAATTTTGCTGAAGACATTGCACCTGAACCTGTAAGAGCCATTGTGAACTCTGAATCAGGGTAATCCTCTGCTAATTTTTCTAATACTTGACAAAGAGTATTCTTAGTATCTGAAAAATGTCTAGTATAGTTTCTATATATTGTATTTTTTTCTTTATCCATTACGACTATTTTAACGGTTGTAGAACCTACGTCTAAACCAACATGCAATAATTTTGACATATTTATTCCTCCAAATTTTAATCAATTCTTATATTATAACGAAAAGGTTAATTTGTCAATGAAAATGATTGGAAATATAGGGATAAAAAGAGCAAAAAAATCGTAGAGGAGAACTAGAGTTCTCCATAGGGAATGAATTCAATTTAATATGCATATTTTTGATTTTTTATAAATAGAATTAGACAAGAAATTAGTTAAGGGAGGTTTTTATTTTGAAGAATAAAATTGTTATTGTTGTTTTTATTATTATTTTTATTGGCGCACTAGCATTTTTAGTTTTAAACGGTTCTAAAAATGTTCAAGTAGAAACAGAGGTTGAAGAATTTATTCCGGGAGAAGAGATTAGTGATGAGCAGGTGAGAAATACTGTTGTTACACTGTATTTTAAAGACATTAATAGTGAGGAACTAATGCCTGAGGCTAGGAATATTGATGTAAAAAAACTTATGGATGATCCATATTCTGTTATAATAAACATGTTGATAGAAGGGCCTTTAAATGAAAATTATGAAGCATGTATACCAGAGGGAACAAAGCTTAATAAGTGTTACCTAGAAGATGATGTTTTAGTTATTAATTTTGATAATGGTTTTTTAAAAATAGAAGATAATAATAAAAAAGATCAGGAGAAGGCTTTAGATTCAATTTTAGATACAATTTCTCTTTTAAGAGAAGTTAACGGAATTAAAATATTAATAGATGGGGAAAGTAATATAACTTTAAAAAATAGTAATATTAACTTATCTAGAGAATATAGAAAAACAAATTAATTTTTCTTATTTTTTTTCATAATTTTAAAAATTTTAAATAAATCAGATAAATTTGTAGTCTTATCAAGGAAACACTCAACTTCAAATAAGGAGTTTGTAAGTGTTTCTTTTTTTTTGTGTAGTGTTTCGGAAAAAATTTTTGGTTTATTATTTTTAGGTTTCATAAATGCCTCCATTATTTACTTTTAAGGGATTCTATAGTATAATATGATTTAGATTTATTTTTGTGATTTTGGAGTATATATGGATATAATATTAAACGAAAATGAGAGAATAGATGATTTAGAGTGGAAAGATTTAAAGATTATTCAAAATAGTGAATGGTTTTGCTTTGGAATTGACAGTGTATTAATATCTGATTTTGCAAAAGATATAAAAAAGGGAAGTATTGTTGCTGATTTTGGATCAGGAACAGGTATTATTTCTATTTTATTATCTAAAAAAATTGAACCTAAAAAGATTTTGGAATTTGAAATTCAAAAAGATGTTGCAGAGATGGCTCAAAAATCAATAGAATTAAATAATTTAGAAAACATTATAGAAGTTAAAAACATTAATTTAAAAGAAATAGGGAAACACTTTGAAAAAAATTACTTTGATGCTATTGTTACTAATCCACCTTATAAAAAATTAAATACAGGACTTATTAATGATAGTGAAAATAAACTTATTTCGAGGCATGAGATAATGTGTTCATTAGATGAATGGATTAAAACTAGTTTTGATATGTTAAAAGATAAAGGTGAATTTTATATGGTTCATAGACCAGATAGATTAGTAGATATTATTAATTGTATGAGGCAGAATAAAATTGAACCTAAAATTATAAGGTTTGTTTATCCTAAGATTAATAAAAAGCCAAATTTAGTATTAATAAAAGGCGTAAAAAATGGTAGATCTTCTGTTACAATTAAGGAGCCTTTGGTTGTTTATGAGGAAAATGGGGAATATACAAACGAAATATTAGAGATATATCATAAGAAGAAAGGAAATTAATCAAATGAATGGAAAGTTGTATATTGTTGCTACACCTATTGGTAATTTAGATGATATTACTTATAGAGCAGTTAATACATTAAAAGAAGTTGATTTAATAGCAGCTGAGGATACAAGACATACTTTAAAATTATTAAATCATTTAAATATAAGTAAACCTTTAATTAGTTATTATAAAGAAAATGAAAAAATTAAGTCAAATTGTCTAATTGACAAGCTAAAAGAAGGACAAAATATTGCTGTTGTATCCGATGCAGGGACTCCTGGAATATCTGATCCCGGTGAAGAAATAATAAAAAAAGCAATAGAGGAAAATATTGATATTATACCAATTCCTGGAGCGTGTGCTGCAATCAATTCTTTAATTTGTTCAGGATTTAGTACAAAGGAATTCTGTTTTATTGGATTTTTATCTGCTAAAAAGAGTGAAAAAGTTAAAAAGTTGGAAGAATTAAAAAATGAAACTAAGACTTTAATTTTCTATGAAGCACCTCATAAAATAATAGATACATTGGAGATAATGTTAGAAGTTTTTGGAGACAGAGATATTTCTATAGGGCGTGAAATTACTAAGATACATGAAGAATTTTTGAGAGGACGTTTATCAGAAATAATTACAAAAGTTCCTACTAAAGGAGAGATGGTTATTATAGTTAAAGGGTCATCTAAAAGTGAAAAAGAAATTGAAATAGAAAACTTAAATGCACTTACTATAGAGGAACATTATAAATTTTATGAAGAAAAAGGATATTCAAAAAAAGAGATAATTAAAATGATTGCAAAAGATAGAGATGTAAAGAAGGATGAAATATATAAAAAGTTTATTTAAAAAGTGATTTTGAGGACATCTGGGGACACTTCCCGAAAGTACCCTAAAAAATTGTTTTTTAGGGTACTTTCGGGGAGTGTCCCCAGATGTCCTCAAAATCACTTTTTTATTCTTTATCTTTGTTTTCTTCATTAATTTGTTTTAAACATTTAGAACACATAAGTTTACCATTAAATCTTATTGCAGGTCTTAATGCTCCACAAAAAACGCATCTATTTTCATATTTGCGCAATATAATACTTGATCCATCCATAGATATTTCTACAGGATCTTTTTGAGAAATGTTTAGAGAATTTCTCATTTCAATTGGTATTACTATTCTTCCTAACTCATCTACTCTTCTTACTATTCCAGTTGATAATTTCATTTTTACCACCTCCAAAAAAGACTAGTTAAACACTTTGATGCGAATTCTAAACAACTAAAGTATAGCATAGAATAAAAAAAAAGACAATAAAAAACGATCAAAAGTGTAAAAAAGGTGAAAATTATATGATGATAAATTTTATTTGGATATCACTCATAACTATATCGGTGATATATAGTGTGATATCATGTAATATATCAGATCTCTCTAACTCAATATTTTCAGGGGTAAATGATACAGTAAATATAGTTATTGGACTTATTGGGCCAATGTGTTTTTGGAGTGGAATGATGAATATTTTAAAATCAACGAGTTTTATTGATAGATTTGGAAAGTCAATAAAGCCAGCTATTAGAAGAATTTTTCCAGGTATTAATGAAAAAAACAATTCATATAAAAATATTGTTTTGAATATAACTTCTAATATGCTACGGATTAGGAAATGCAGCAACTCCTTTAGGTTTGAAGGCAATGGAAGAAATGAAAAAAGAGAATGGTAACAAGCGAGAATTATCTAAAGATATGAAGATGTTTATTTTAATTAATACTGCTTCAATACAGATTATTCCTACAACGGTTATTGCAATTAGAAGTTCTTTACGGTTCAAATCAACCAAGTAAAATAATTATTCCTGTATGGATTGTTAGTATATCGGTGTTTTTATTTGTTGTTAATATTGGTAAAATTGCTTTTAGGAGAAGATAATTTGAATATTTTGAATTATATTACTGTTTCAATAATTCCAATGGTTATATTATTGATTATTTATTTTGGTGTTAGTGAGAAAAAAGATGTTTTTGATTTATTCTGTAAAGGTGCTAAAGAGGGATTATTTACTATTTTAAGTTTATTTCCAACTCTTTTACGGTTTGTTTTTTGCTATTAATTTGCTTAGGGTTTCAGGAATAATAGAATTTATTACAGGAATACTAGAACCTTTTCTTAGTATTATAAAAATGCCTAAAGAACTATTATCTTTAAGCATTTTAAGGCCAGTTTCAGGAAGCTCAACAATTGCAATTGCTACAGAAACAATGAAAACATTTGGTACCGATTCTAAAATAGGGCTTATGACTTCAACTATTATGGGGTCAACAGAAACAACATTATATACAATTGCAGTTTATACATCACATGTAAATATAAAAAATGCAAAAGATGTTATGATAATAGCTTTACTTGGCGACTTATTAGGGATTATCTTATCTATTCTATTATGGAATATACTTTAAATATGGAATGCATTTCTATTGATAAAAAACTCATTATATGATATAAATTAAAGCATAAAAATAATTAATTGGAGAAAAATATGTTTTTAGCAAAACCAGGAAAATATGATGCATGTGGAATTTTTACTGAAGGACATTTTATTTTACTTATAGTCACATCAATTATTATAGCAATATTGTTATTTTTGACAAGAAAAAAGAAAGAAAAAGAAGTTTTAAATATTATAAGATTTTTTACAGTATTGTTAGTAGTATTAGAAGTTTTAAAAATAATATTTAATTTTTGTGTTGGAAATGGTAGCAACTTAAACAATTATGTTCCTTTATATTTTTGTAGTTTAATACTTTATGCTGGAATTCTTTCTAGTTTTTGTAAGGGAAAAATAAAAAGAACAGGAGATGTTTTTATTGCAACAGGTGCAATTATTGCAGGAATAAGCTTTTTGATATATCCTAATACATCATTAAGATCATATCCAATTTTTCATTTTATTAGTATACATAGCTTTTTACTACATGGTTCTATGATATATTTAGGATTATTAGTTAATGTAACGAATTATATTAAATTAGAAAAAGAGGATATTAAATATTATTTCGTTTTTATATTAATAATAGGAATTTTAGCCTTTATAATAAATACTATTTTTGGAAGTAATTTAATGTTTATATCAAGAAACTTTCCTAATACACCAATAGAACAAATATATAATGCAACAGGAAATCTATTTCCAGTTGTTATGGTTATGGGACATGCAACAATTCCTTTTTATCTTGTTTTAGGAATCGTAAGCTTAATAAAAAAAATGAAAAAACATTAATTATTAAACAATTGACAATATTCGATACAATGGTTATAATAAGAATACACTATAAATAGAAAGGTGGAGATTATTATGAATATCCAGATTACAGGAAAAGATTTAAAGGCTACAGAAGCTATCAAAAATTATGTTGAAAAAAAACTAGAGAGAATCGAGAAGTACTTTGATACAGAAGATATGGAAGTTTTTGTAACAATAAAAACTGAAAGAGAATTGCAAATTGCTGAATTATCAGTAGTTTACAAAGGAGAGAGGTTTAGAGCTGTTACAGAACATAAAGATTTATATGCTTCTATTGATAAAGATATAGATGTTTTAGAAGGACAAATTAGAAAAGCTAAAACAAAAAAGGAAAGACAAAATAAGGAAGATTCAATAAAATTAAAAGAAATAGCTAATTTAAGTGATAGAAACGAAATTTCAGGAGAGATTATAAAGGCTTTATATTATGAAATAAAACCTATTTCTGTTGATGATGCAAAGTTAAAATTGCAAGAAAAACCAACAAATAATTTCTTAACATTTATAAATGTCGATACAAATAAGGTAAATGTTATATTTAAATTAAAAGATGGTAAAAACTATGGATTAGTTGAGCCAGAGGCTTAAGAGTGTGAAAAAATGGGGACGCGCACCAAAAGCAACTTGAAAAATTTTTTCAAGTTGCTTTTGGTGCGCGTCCCCATTTTTTCAGACTTTAATTATTTTACTTGGATTATTTCTACTTGCAACATTAATTATTATATCTTTATTTTCCTTTATTTTATGAGATTCTAATTCTTCTTTGACGGTTTGATAAGCCAGTTCTGGGAAGTTATTTTCTTTACTTAAATGACCTAACATTACATTATTTAAACCAGTTGGAACTAATTTTGTAATTGTTTTTCCTGCAGACGCATTTGATAAATGTCCATAATTACCAGCAATACGTTGCTTTAATTTAAATGGATAAGGACCATATTTTAATACTTCCGGATCATAGTTTGATTCCAACATTATAAAATTACTTTTTTGTAAATAATTTAATAAGTCATCATTCATATGACCTATATCTGTAGCAATACTAAGTTTTTTATCTTCATGAAAAATGTTAAAACCACAAGGATTTGTTGCATCATGAGGAATTGAAAAAGGTAATATTTTTAAATCACCTAATTCAAAAAGCTCATTATTTTTAAATATTTTTTGGTTTAATAAATCTATTTTTTCCTTTTGCTTTGGCATATTATTAAGTGTTTCAATATTAGAATATATGGGAATATTATATTTCTTAGATATACTACCAATACTTTGTATATGGTCTGAATGTTCATGTGTTATTAATATTGCATCAATATTTTCTAATGATAGATTTAAAGTTCCAAGAGCTTCATTTATTTTTTTTTGGCTTACACCAGCATCTATTAAAATGTTTGATTTATCTGTTTGTACAAGAAGGCAATTCCCTGTACTTCCACTATATAAACTACAAAAATTAAACATCTTTTACCTCGTTTCTTTGGTTCTTTTTTATATGAGAGGTAAGGGCGGGGACAAGCCCCGCCCCTACGAGATTAACGAACTTCGGTTCGCTAATCTTCTGTTACTCTTTCGATTTTTGCTCCTAGTTTTCTAAATTTCTCTTCTATATTTTCATAACCACGATCAATATGGTTCAAATTGTATATTTCTGTTGTTCCATTAGCTGCTATTCCAGCCATTATTAATGCAGCTCCAGCTCTTAAATCTGTAGCATAAACTGGTGCACCATATAAAAATTCTACACCATCAAAAACTGCTTGTTGGCCAGATGATGTTATTTTTGCACCCATTTTATTTAATTCTTCAGTATATTGAAAACGTGAATTCCATATACTCTCATTTATTATACTTGTTCCACTTGAAATTGCTAAACAAACTCCCATTTGAGGTTGAAGGTCTGTTGGAAATCCAGGGTATGGTAATGTCTTGATATTGGCCTTTGTAGTTCTTTTACTCCACCATACATGAACATTTTCTTCATCAGCTTCAACATTGCCACCAATTTCAAGTATCTTTGCTATTACAGGTTCTAAGTGTTTTGTAATACAGTTTTTTACTAAAATATCACCTTTTGAAGCAATAGCTGATAACATGAATGTTCCAGCTTCAATTTGATCAGGAACAACTGAATAAGTAGCATTTCCCTTTAATTCTTTAACACCATTTATTCTTATAATATCTGTTCCAGCTCCTCTAATATCAGCACCCATTGTATTTAAAAAGTTTGCTAAATCAACAACATGAGGTTCTTTAGCTGCATTATCAATTGTAGTAGTTCCTTCTGCTAAAACACTAGCTATCATTATATTCATAGTAGCTCCAACAGAAACAATATCTAAATATATTGAGTTAGCTTTTAATTTATCACAAGTTGCTGTTATACTTCCACCACCAACTTTTACTTTTGCTCCAAGGGCTTCAAATCCTTTTATATGTTGGTCAATAGGTCTTGGACCTAAATTACATCCTCCTGGTGATCCAACTTCAGCTCTACCACATCTTCCCAATAATGCTCCAATTAAGTAATAAGAAGCTCTGAATTTTCTTGTTATATCTAAAGGTGCAGTTGTTGAATGTATATTTCTAGAATCAATTTCAACAGTATTTTTACCAATCCATTTAACTTTAGCACCTAAATGTTCTAATATTTCACAATATAATTTTACATCACTAATATGAGGTAAGTTTTCTATCGTACAAACTCCATTTATAAGAATTGTAGCAGGAATTATTGCTACAGCAGCATTTTTTGCTCCACTTATTTCAACTTCACCTTTTAAAGGTGTAGGTCCTGATATTACTAGCTTTTCCAAAATATATCCCTCCAAATTATTAATATACTAATTAATTCCCAAAGAATATATCATAAAATTGAATGTTTTACAAGTATTAATTAAATAGTTCTATAATTTTAAATTTTAATTTAATATCAAAACTATTTTCTGAAATTATAGATAGTTCCTCTTCAGAGAGATTATTTTTAAGTATATTTATTGATTTTTCTTCCATTTTACAGGTTGTGTTGTCTAATAGACAAAGAGGTGGAAACATTACACACCACCAGTTTTGACCTTCTGCTTTACCAATTTTAATTTTTATACCATCGTAATTTCCTGATGGGAAAGAAATGTTTTCATATTCTTTTTTTGGAAAATAGAAATTTCCAATTTCAACTGAAACGGGGTAGTTATATCCTTCTTCTTTAATTCTATTTTCTGCAACTTTTGTTATTTTATCAATATGATAATTTGCAAATTCTATAAATTCTTCTTTTGTATTAATATTTGATGTGTGCGAATTAATATATTCTAAAACGGAATCTCTTACTTTCAGTTTTAATTCTTGGTCTCCTTCTGTGTCGCTATTTGCTATTACATGTAATCTAAAGATGGAACTCGAAATATCTGAGAACACAGCGTTTGAGTAGTTAATTGCTGAAATTGTTACGAAAAAGATGAAGAGTAATATAAGAATTATGTGATATTGATATTTTTTAATAAAATTTAACATGGTATTTCTCCTTATAGGGTTATTTCTTCGAAGATGGAAATGTTCGATTCCCACAGTTCAATTATTGACATGTTTGTGATTATTATACATGTCGAATTTAGGCGTACGAATGTTGTTGACATTTTTGTAACACAATGGTAATATTTACCAGTAAGAAATTCTAGGAGGTTTTATATATGTTTGAAAATAAGAAAACGGAGAGGATTTGTAGTTTATATGTAAATGAAATGCATCTTGTAGTTATGTTGATTCCATATATAGAAAAAAATCTAGAAAGAAACGTTAAAATAGTAACTATATTAGAAAAAGATTTAAACAATGAATTGGATGTTTTATTAGAAAGAACTAATCTAAATGAGAGTAAAAAGAAAAAAATTAGAGAAATAAATTGGGATAGTAAGAAATTAGATGAAATTGAAAAACTAAATTTAAAAAATGGAATTGTAATTATAAATGGTAGCAGAGAGTTTGTAGAAAGAGTTAATTTTCTAATTGAAAATAAAGCTGAAAAAATTATTAATTGTATAAAATTAGAAGATTTTGAGAAAAGAGCTAGTAGTGTTTTAGAAAAACATGACAAAATTTTAAATACTTTGGGTGAACGTGAAATATCTGAGGTTTTTCATATAGATTTAAGGAATAATGTTAGGTTATAAATATTTGAATTTTTTAAAAAAAGCGTACCAAATCATATTTGGGGCGGGCATGGAAACCCGCCCCTACAGTTGTTAATTTGGTGTTCGCTTAAAAATAAATGTTTTCATCTTGACTTATAGACTTTAAAGATATATTATATGTGTACACTGTAATATATAAAGGAGGTACCTATATGGCTGATGACTATTCAAAAGCAAAAGAGATTCTAAAGAAATATAATCAGGAACATTTATTACTTAAATATGATGAGCTTAGTAAGTCAAAGCAAAAAGAATTATTAAGTCAAATATTATCTATTAATTTTGATTTAATGAAAGAACTATATGAAAATGCTAATAAAAAGGTTGATTATAAAAAATCAAATATTGAACCTATTGAATATATTGATAAATCAAAACTAACTGTATCTGAGAGAAAAAGATATGAAGAAAAAGGTATAGAAGCCATTAAGCTAAATAAATTTGCAGTAGTAACTATGGCTGGTGGACAAGGCACTAGACTTGGTCATAATGGTCCAAAAGGAACTTTTGATATGGGTCTAGATTCTCATAAATCTTTATTTGAGCTTTTATGCGAGACTCTTAAAAGAGCTAGAAGCGAATATGGTGTTGTTATTCCTTGGTATATTATGACAAGTAGAGAGAATAATGAAGAAACAGTTAGGTTTTTTGAAAATAATAAATATTTTGGATATCCTAAAAATGCGGTTCATTTCTTTATTCAAGGTGAATTACCTATGCTTGATTTAGAAGGTAAAATATTACTTGATGAAAATGGATTAGTAAAACAAGCTGCTGATGGACATGGTGGTACATTAAAAGCACTTGGTAAAAATAAAATACTTGATGAATGGAAAGAAAATGGAATTGAGTGGATTTTCGTAAGTGGTGTTGACAATGTTCTAGTAAAATCTGTTGATCCATTATTAATAGGAATGTCAATTGAAAATAAGGTATTAGGTGCTGTTAAAACAATAGAAAAAACTGATCCAGAGGAAAAGGTTGGTGTTTTCTGTAGAAAGAATAAAAAAGTTGCAGTAATGGAATACACTGAGATCTCTCATGAAATGGCAAATATGAGAGATAAATATGGTGCATTGGTTTATGGTGATGCAAATGCTGTTTTCCATTTATACAATATCAAAGGCTTAGAGAGAGTAAGTAATATGAGATTACCTTATCATACTGCTGTTAAAAAAGCTAAATATATTGATAAAAAAGGAAAATTGATTATACCTGAAAAACCAAATGCTTATAAATTTGAATTATTTATATTTGATTCATATGAGATGCTAGATGATGTAGTTGTTTTAAGAGTAAAAAGAGAAGAAGAATTTGCTCCAATAAAAAATGCTGAAGGTGTCGACAGTCCGGAGACAGCTAGAAAATTGTATACGGATTACTGGAATAAAGTTGCTTATATGAAGAAATTTGAAGAATGGTGTACAAATCCTTTAATTGATAGTGATACAAAAGAGGAGCTTTTAGATATTAGAGGAAATGATGAAGAAATAAAAGATAGATTTTATAAGGATCTAGATTTTGGAACAGCTGGACTAAGAGGAGTTATTGGAGCAGGAACAAATAGAATGAATAAATATACTGTTTCAAAGGCAACTCAAGGATTAGCAAATTATATTATAAAACAAGGTACAGAGAGAAAAGGTGTTGTAATTGCATATGATTCTAGAAACATGTCTAGAGAGTTTAGTGAATATGCAGCGCTTTGTTTAAATGCTAATGGAATTAAAACATTTATTTTTGATGAATTAAGACCTGTTCCAGAGTTATCATTTGCTGTTAGAGAATTAGGTGCTACAGCTGGTGTAATGATTACAGCAAGCCATAATCCACCACAATATAATGGATATAAAGTATATTGGGATGATGGTGCACAAATTGTTGCTCCAAGAGATAGAGAGATAATTGATGAAGTAAATAAAGTTACTGATTATTCAATGGTTAAAACTATTTCAAGAGAAGAAGCAGGAAAAAGATGTTTATATCATACTATTGGAAAATCAATAGATGACATGTATAATAGAACACTTAAGAATTTATCAATAAATCCTGATATTATTAAAGAAGTTGAAAAAGACATAAAAATTGTTTATACACCTCTTCATGGTGCTGGAAATAAAGCTGTTCAAAGAGTTCTTTCTGATCTTGGATTTACTAATGTATATGTTGTTCCAGAACAAGAATTACCTGATGGAAATTTCCCAACTGTTAGTTATCCAAACCCTGAAGAACCTAAAGCCTATGAATTAGCTTTAAAACTAGCTAAAAAGGTTGATGCTGATATTATTTTAGCTACAGACCCTGATTCTGATAGATTAGGTATTTTTGTTAAAAATGTTAAAACTGGTGAATATATTTTATATACAGGAAACATGACAGCATTATTAATTGCTGAATATATTCTTTCTCAAAGAAAAGAAAAAGGAACTCTTCCTAAAAATGGTGCTATTATAAAGACAATAGTTTCTTCAAATTTAACTGACGATATAGCTGATTTTTACAAAATGAAATTAATTGAAGTGTTAACTGGATTTAAATATATTGGAGAGCAAATAAGAGGATTTGAGAAAAATCATAAGCATGAATATGTTTTTGGTTTTGAAGAAAGTTTTGGTTGCTTAGTTGGAACACATGCAAGAGATAAAGACGGAATTGTTGCTGTAATGATGCTAGCTGAAGCGGCAGCTTTTTATAAAAAGCAAGGATTAACGTTATGGGATCAAATGCTTAATATTTATGAGAAATATGGTTATTATAAAGAAGCTCAAACTTCAATTGTTCTAAGTGGAGCTGAAGGAGCTGAAAAGATTAAGGAACTTATGAATAATTTAAGAAACAATCCTCCAAAAAAATTTGGAAAGTTCAAAATTGTAGCTATTAGGGATTATGATAAAGGTGTTCGAATTGAGCTTGAAACTGGAAAAGAGGAAAAGATTACTCTTCCTAAATCTAATGTTCTTTATTATGAGCTTGAAAATAATGAATGGTGTTGTGCAAGACCTTCTGGAACAGAGCCTAAAGTTAAGTTCTATATGGGGGTTAAGGGCAAAAACATGGAAGACGCTGAAGAAAGATTAGCAAATTTAAAAAGTGAAGTTTTAAATATAGTTGAATAAACGTAAAATTGGGCGGGGTTTCATCCCTGCCCAATTTTATCTTATATAAGCTCATTATTTTTTAATATAATATTGCTTTTTTTTAAAACATATAATAAAATAAGGACACTATTTAGGGCTTTTACAAGTAATATATCACAAAAAGTAAAAAACTTTTTCTTGATTTTAATATAAAGTGACAATATTTTTAATAATTATAGTGTTTAATTATAAGAAAAAGTAAGAGGTGGTAAGGATGTTTCAAAATTTAGCGGAAGAAATTATGCAAAAAAAAGAGGATGTTAAATTTAATAAAATAAAGACTAATTTAATTGGCAGAGTTTTTAAAATTCAAAATATAATCGTTTATATTTTATCTTTTTTAATATCTACAGTTAAGGTAGATGATTCAATTGCTCCTTTTGGAATGGCTATGTTTGCAGCAGCCTGTGGAAGTAAGATTCCTGCAGGAGTTGTTTTAGCAAGTACTATGGCTGCTACGCTAATAAGTTTTGGTGTTAATGAATTATTAACTTATTCTTTGACTGTTCTTGTTTTTGTTTTATCAGTAATCGTTTTAAAACCCAGAATTGAAGATGATAGAAATGAAAGAGGAAAACTTGGAAAAAATGTTATTTTTTCTATTTTAGTTGTACAAGCTATCAGAATTTTTACAGGTACTGTATTGGTTTATGATATAGTGTTTGTAGTTGTTACAGCAATTATGACTTATATCTTTTATAAAATTTTTGTAAATAGTTTAAATGTTATTGAAGAGATTAAAACAAAAAGAGCATTTACAATTGAAGAAATAATTGGTGCTACTGTTTTTATTTCAATAGCAGCTGTATCTCTTTCAGAATTTAGAATCTATGGACTTTCTGTATCAAATATTATAGCTATATTCCTAATATTAGTATTAGGATGGAGAAATGGAATATTGGTTGGTTCAACAGCTGGTGTTTCAATTGGAATGGTTCTAGGTGTTATAGGAGTTGTTACACCTTTACAAATCCTTTCTTTTGCGATTTCAGGATTAATTTCAGGTGCTCTAAGTAGATTTGGAAAATTTGGTGTTGCTTTCGGATTTTTAATCGGAAATACTGTTTTGTCTTATATTTCAACAGGCACAACAATACAGATATTGCAATTTCAAGAGATACTTATAGCTTCTGTTGGTTTAATTTTTGTTCCTAAATATGTTGAAATAAATATTGAAAGTATAATTGGCACTACTAAGTTGTTAGCACCACCAATTGATAATGGATTATCAGAGAAAAGAGACTTAAGTTTTAAACTAAAGAATATTTCGTCAACGATAACCGAAATGATTAAAAGTTACGGGATTACAGAAGAGGATAAAATTATAGAGGAGCTTGAGGGAATTAATACTAGTAGAGAAATGTTTGTAGAAGATTTTTTAAATAATATAGATGCTTTCCCTAATAATTTTCTATATGAAGATCTTGTGGATGTTCAGAATGGCTTAATTGAGGATATATATGTAACTATAGTTAAACAAGGAGAAATATCGGAAAACGATTTAATTAAAATATTTGAAAAGAGAAATAATTTTATTATAGATGATCAAGATAATGACTTAATAAGAATGGATGTAGAGCAAATAGTAAGAATAGCAAATCGAACATATAAGGTTAATGAATTAAACTTCTCATGGAAAAAGAAGTTACAAGAAAACAAGACGACTATTTCTAAAGCTATGAAAGGTGTTTCAAAAGCTATAACTGATATAGCTGAAGATATATCTAAACCTAAAGAGACAGAGTTTAAAGAAAAAGAAAAGATAATAACACAAACGCTTTCACAAAAGGGTATTAGTATTATTGATATAAAAATGAGACAAAATAGAGTTGGCAAGTATTTTATTGATCTATTTTTGGAAAATGATATTACTAAAGATGAAATTAGATTTATTGAAAATATTTTTACAAAAGTATGTAATGAAAGAATAATTTTTAGAAAAGACTCTAAGCATTTAGATTTAGAAAACTATATGCAAAAGTATTCTTCAGAAGATAAATATACTGTTCAAATTGGTGTTTCTAAAGTAGCTAAATCAGGTAATAATATTTCAGGTGATAGTGATATTCAAATTAAACTTGATGATGATAAATATTTATTATCTATTTCTGATGGAATGGGTTCAGGTCAAGAAGCTAGAAAGAGTAGCCAAATTGTTGTTAGAATGCTTAAAAAACTATTATCAGCAGGATTTGAGAAGAATGATTCTTTGGAATTAATAAATTCTACAATAAAACTTTCTAATGAAGAAATATATGCAACTATGGATACAGCTATATTAGATTTATATTCTGGACAAGTTGAATTTATTAAGAATGGTGCTGTTAATACATTCATCAAAAATGATAAAAATATTGATGAAGTGATTTCAAATTCTTTACCTTTAGGTATTCTGAATAGTGTTGATTTCACAGCTTGTGATAAAGAAATAAAAGATGGTGACATTATTGTTATGTGCAGTGATGGAATCATTGATTCAAATCAAGAGTCAGATGATGATAAATGGTTTGTTAAATTACTTAAAAATGTTCATACAAATAATGTTCAGAGAATGGCTGATATTATTCTAAATGAAGCAATTGATAATAATTATGGAATAGCAAAAGATGACATGACTGTTATTGTTGCTAAAATTGGACTTAAGAAAAATTAAAAAAGTATTGACAAATTTTTTTTATGAACTTATAATACCTTTAATATATGTTATCGAGAGTGGACGAGAGAATCGGCTTTATGACTCCACAGCAACCTATTAATTTAGGTGCTAATACCGACAAAGTTACTTTTATAGTGCTTTGGATGATGATTTATTAGATAGTATAGATTGTTAGACCTTTGTGCTATTTAAGGCACAAGGGTTTTTTTAAAACCTAAACTGTAGGGGCGGGTTCCTATGCCCGCTAAAGAATAACATATATGTAATAATAAATGTTGAAAGGAATGAAGTATTATGAGAAAACTATTTACGTCAGAAAGTGTTACAGAAGGACATCCAGATAAATTGTGTGATTATATTTCAGATAGTGTTTTGGATAGTTTTTTTGCAGAAGATGAGAATTCAAGAGTTGCTTGTGAGACAGTAGCAGGAAAAGGAGTTGTTTTTATTACAGGAGAGATAAGTTCCAATGCTAATGTTGATATTGAGAAGGTTGCTAGAAATGCAATAAAAGAAGTTGGATATTTTGGAGAGAATTATGATATTGATTATAATACATGCAAAATTGTTGTTAATGTGTCTAAACAATCCCCAGATATTGCGCAAGGTGTGGATAATTCTTTAGAAGATAAAGAAGGAGAAGCGGTTAATTCAGAGGGAGCTGGAGATCAAGGATTAATGTTTGGATTTGCTTGTGATGAAACAGAGGAGTTAATGCCTCTTCCAATTTCATTGGCTCATAAGCTTTCTAAGAAATTAACTGATGTTAGAAAAGAAGGAATAATTGACTATATAGGAGCTGATGGAAAAGTACAGGTTACTGTAGAATATGAAGATTCAAATCCTGTAAGAATTGATACAATCGTTGTTTCAGTTCAACATAGAGAAGATGTTTCGTTAGATCAGCTTAAGAGAGATATTAAAGAAAAGGTAATTAAAGAAGTTGTACCACCAGAATTATTAGATGACAATACTAGATTTTTTATAAATCCAACAGGTAGATTTGTAATTGGCGGACCTTTAGGGGATAGCGGACTTACTGGAAGAAAAATTATTGTTGATACATATGGTGGATATAGTCGTCATGGTGGTGGCGCTTTTTCAGGAAAAGATCCAACAAAGGTTGATAGATCTGCTGCTTATATGGCAAGACATGTTGCAAAAAATGTTGTTGCAAATGGATATGCTAAAAGGTGTGAAATCCAGTTCGCTTATAGTATTGGTGTAGCTAAACCGGTTTCAATTTATATTGATACCTTTGGAACTAATAGTATTCCTGAAAGTGAAATATTAGATAAGATTAATAAAAAATTTGATTTAACACCAAGAGGTATTATTAATTATTTAGAACTAAGAAAACCTATTTATAGAAAGACAACCAATTATGGCCATTTTGGAAGGGAAGGACTTCCATGGGAAGAAGTTATAGAATTATAAAAAAGTTTGTAGCGGAGAACTTGAGTTCTCCATAAGTGGCGAAGCCACTTTTTTTTATTATTTCTATTGAAATTTAGGTGGCGTTTGTGATATAGTTAGTTTGTAAAATTATAACTGTATAATTCAAGGAGGATGTATGAGTAGAAATAGAGGTAGAAGATTTGATGCCCAGCCTAGGATTAATATGAAAAAGGTTATAGCTACTATAATTGCTTTTCTAGTTATCATAATGGTTGTAGCATCAATAATAATTCTAATCAAAAGAAGTAAAAATCAAAATACAACAGCTGAAGATATAAAATATTTTGCTTATTATTCAAGTAATTCAAATAATGAGAAAGTAAAATATGGAGAAGAAGAGATTAATCCGCCTAGTTTAGGAGTTATAAATAGTAATGGAGAAGTTGTTATACCTGCTAAGTATGATTTAGTAATAGTACCAGACAAAACAAAAGGATTATTTATTACTACTTTAACAGGTGAAAATGACAATGTAACAGTTAAAGTTTTTAATGAAAACAATGAAGAAATACTAGATGATTTTTCTAATATAGATGCAATTAGTAATTCTTTAAATGGAGAAATATGGTTTGAAGAAAATGTATTAAAATATCAAGAGAATGGTAAATATGGATTGATAGATTTTGATGGAAATGTTCTTCTTTCTCCAGAATATGAATATATTGGAGCTTTAAATGGAATTGAAAGAAGTTTGCTTTTAATCAAAGATGGAAAAACTGGTTTATATAATAATGTTTCTAAAGATATTATTATAGAACCAAAGTACAAATCTATTGAAGCTTTAGGAAAAACTTATAATGATGGATATATTGTTAAAGACGAAAATGATAAATATGGTATTATAGGACCTGATAAAAAAGTAATTTTAGAAACAAAATATGATGAGATTTCTAAAATTAATGGAAATGGAATGTATAATGTTAAAAGTGAAGGTGACAATATAGTAATAAACACTGAGAATATAGTAGTTTTATCAACTGGATTCGATGAAGTAAAATCTATTGATGGAGACAATATAATTATAAGAAATGGAGACAAATATGGAATACTAAACAGTAAAAGTGAAACTGTTATAGAGCCTAAATATGAAGATTTATCTTATTGTTATACTGATACTTATATAGCAAAACAAGAAGGAAAATATGGTGTTATAAATACTTTAGGTGATGTAAAAATTGATTTTAAATATTCAAATATAGAATTTAGAAAAGATGTAAACATTTTCGTATGTGATAATTCTGATTATACATCTGATTTATATAGTAGAGAGCTTGAATATAAGGTAACAGGAATAATATCAAGAGCAGACTCTGAAAAAGGCTATATAATGGTTAAAATCAATAATGAAGTAAAATATTATAATCTAAAATTTGAAGAAAAAACTGAGAAAGATATTTTCCCAGATAATACATTGTTCTTAGTAAAAGAAAATAACAAATATGGATATGAGAACAAAGATGGAGAAAGAATAGTTGATTGCATTTATGATGATGCAATGCCTCAGAATGAGTATGGTTTCTGTAGTGTTAATAAAGGAGGAAAATGGGGTGCATTAAAATCAGATGGTAATGTAATTGTTGAACCTAAACTTGAAATAAATGAAAGTGTATTAATAATTAATTTCATTGGAAAATATCATCGTACAGAGTTATTTGACGGATTAGAAGTATATACAGACGAGTAAAAAATAAAATTACAAAAGAGGAGAGATATATCTTGGAATTGAATGTTAAATATCAATATTCATATTTCTTATATCCTTATGTTGTTGAAGAAGATAAATATGAACGATATATTATAAGGTTATTAAAAGATAAGAATTGTGAATTAAAAATATTTGAAAAAGAAAAAGACTTGGATTTATATAATTATTTTCATCCTAATATTAGAGATAATTATTTTCCAACATTTGAACTTAGAAATGAGAAATTAAAAGAATTTAATGACATGTCTGTTGAGAAAAAAGCTAGATCTATATCAGGATATTCTTGTGTTTCTTTTAATTATAATATGGCTGAAGATATACAAGGAAAAATGGGAAATGAAAATGGAATTTTCTTTAATATTCCTAAAATAGAGATAATATGCTTTAAAACGGGAATATGTTTTCTAAGTATAAAAACACATATGGAAGAATCAGAAAAGTTTGCTGATTTATTAAATTTTAATTATAAATTTAAGGAAATAAATTCTGAATTTAGTGATTTAAAGAAATTTGAAAATATTAATATTCAAACAGGAATTTATAAAGATTCTAAAAAAATAACTGATGTAATAAGTGAGATAACAGGAGATAGTAAAAGAACAGATTTAGTAAATAATAAGTTTTATACATTTTCATATGCATGTATTCCTTCAGACTATTGGAATGAGAGAAATGATTTTGAGAATCTTGAAAGTGAGTTTCTGAAATATGCTAATACTTTTCCAAGCAATTATATTGTAGGTCTAAATAAAAACAATGATGAACAGAATTTGAGTGTAATTTCAAAGATGAAGTATTCTAGAACAGGAATAACAAATATGAACTGTAATCTATTATGTTCAACAGCTGATATGTATAATTATACAAAGCTTCCTTATGAATATGAAACTATGATTTATTATACTTATATTTTAAGATTATATCAAAAATTATTCTTAAATTATATTAATTCAGAATTTAAAAATTATGAGAGAATAATTAAAATAAGACGAAAATTTATTGATTTTACAAATACTTTATGGGCTAAAGATATTACTAATGATGATACAGGAAGTTTATATTATAAAATGTTAAATGAAACATTAGAAATTGAGGAACTATTTGAGCAAATAGGGAAAAAATACGAAATTATTTATAAAGATTTAAACATAGAAAAGAATAATAGAGATAATATAATTGTTGTAATGCTTCTAATTACTTCACTTGTATTAAATACTATTACTATAATTTCATATTTATATCTGAAATAATAAGGTTGAAAAATAATTTTATTTTTCAACCAGATTTTTTTAAAAGGGGAATAATTAAAAAATGATAAGATGTGGAACAGATATTATCGAAATAGATAGAGTTAGAAAATCTATTGATAATATAGGCGAAAAATTCATAAATACTATTTTTACAGAAAATGAAAAAAGGTATTGTGAATCTCATAATAAAATGAAATATCAACATTATGCTGCAAGGTTTGCTGCTAAAGAGGCTATATATAAGGCTTTTAGCGGAAAAAAAGAGCTATCTTGGAAAGATGTTGAAATTATTAATAATGAAAGTGGAAGGCCTAAAGTAGTTTTTTTGAGAGATATGGGAGAAGATGAAATAAGTGTAGACATATCTATTTCTCATTGTAAAGATTATGCTACTGCAAGTGTTGTAGTGTATTTTGCATAAATTAATCATCTTAACATATATTTAAGTATAATATATGTTGAGGTGATTTTTTTGTATGTTATTGATAAAAGAAGAATTTTAGTTATTGTTAGTAGTATTGTTTTTTCAATTTTTTTTGTAGCAGTTAGCGTTAAAAAAGTTGAGAAAACTGTTATGACTGCGACTTCTCCTGTTTGCGATAGGGTAGTAATTTTAGATGCTGGTCATGGTTTGCCTGATGAAGGAGCTGAAAGTTCAAATGGAACAACAGAAAGCCAGATTAATTTAAATATTGTTTTAAAGGTACAAAAATTATTAGAACAAAGTGGGTGTAGTGTTGTTTTAACACGTTCTGATGAAAATGGAATTTATGATATTGAGAGTAATTCAATTAGAGAAAAAAAGGTTTCTGATATAAAAAATAGGGTAAAGATCGGGAATGAGAGTAGTGGAGACATATTCGTATCTATTCATCTTAATAAAATACCTCAGAGTCAGTATTATGGCTGGCAGACGTTTTATAATAAGAGGTCAGAAGAAGGAAAAAAGCTAGCGGAGTGTTTACAAAATGGATTAAATGATAGTATTGATAAGGATAATAATAGAGTTCCTCTAAGTATTTCTGGAAAGTATATTGTTGATAATGTTGAGATTCCAATGTCTATAGTTGAGTGCGGTTTTTTATCAAATCCTGAGGAAGAAAAGTTACTACAAACAGATGAATATCAGAGTAGGATTGCATGGGGGATTTATTTAGGAATTCAGGATTATTTTGAACAGTGAAAGAGGTGAGCATTGCTCACCTCTTGTAACTAAACTCTTAATTTTTTAATCTGTTTTAATTCTCCTTTTAGTCTATTTATAATCTCCATTCTTTCTTTTAAAGAAATTCGATATTCTTCTAAAACAAATTTAAAGTTTTCGATTGATTCATTTGGAGCTTTTAAATACATTTCAACTCCTGCTTTGTAATACTCTTTATTTTTTTCAGATTTTGCTTTTTCATATCCTTTATAATATTTTTCAGCATTTTCTAATCTCTGAATTTCTTTTTTAACATAGTCTAAATAGGTGTATCTTTCATAAATTTCATATTCAGTATCATCTGCTATTACTTTAAATAATGCTTTTAGTATTTTTTTATCGATTTTACCTACTTTTGCATCTTTTACAAGCATTTTAAGGCCATCTTGTTGCTTAACGGGTTCAGAGTTTTCTATTAAAATGTTTAAGGTATCTATAATTCCAATATGAGTTTTATATTGCCTTTTAGCACTTATTGCCTCAAATTCATCAGCTACTCTAATAATTTGAGCTTCATAAGGTATGTCTTTTTTAGTTAGTCCTTGAGGATAACCAGATCCATTTAAAGCTTCGTGGTGATATAATGCACCAGCAGCATAAGGCCTAAGTTTCAAGTCTTTCATACACATATTATATCCAATTGTTGTATGTGTTTTCATTACTTCAAATTCTTCATCAGTTAATTTTGAAGTTTTTTGAAGAATACTTGGTGGGATAAACATTTTACCTAAGTCATGTAAATAAGCACATACAGTTGTATAAATTGTAAATCCTTCATCTAAATGTAGATATTCACATAATCTACATGTTATATTGGCGACATTTTCACAATGTTTTCTAGTGTATACATCTAGACTATCTAGCATAGCTAATTGATATCTCATCGTTTTATCAAGATTGTATGATTTTATTGCGGTTCTACTATAAAAATCAAATTCTTCTTTCATATCTTATTTTCCTTTGTTTTTTTTATGGAGAACTTAAGTGCTCCATTTACACTATTATAATTGTATATCCTAATTTTTTATTGGTCAAGGGGTTGATAATTTTTTTTGTTTAGGATATGATAATTGTGCACAAAAAGTGTAAAATATGGAGTTAGAAAAGGACTAGGGAAATATGTATTTGAAGAGATTGGAATTGCAAGGATTTAAGTCATTTGCTGATAAAACAGTTTTAGATTTTATGCCAGGAATAACTACTGTTATAGGACCTAATGGATCAGGAAAAAGTAATATTTCTGATGCCATTAGGTGGGTTTTAGGTGAGCAGAGTATGAAATCACTAAGAGGGTCTAAAACAGAAGATGTTATTTTTGCTGGAACACAGGCAAGAAAATCTTTAGGATTTGCTGAGGTTTCTATTATTTTTGATAATCAGGATGGAAAGCTACCTATTGAATTTAGTGAAGTTACAGTAACTAGAAGAATTTATAGAAGTGGTGAGTCTGGTTATTTTATTAATAAAACACCTTGTAGATTAAAGGATATTTTAGAACTTTTAATGGATACAGGTATTGGTAAAGACGGATATTCAATTATTGGACAAGGAAAAATTGACGAAATTCTAAGCAATAAATCTGAAGAAAGAAGACATATTTTTGAGGAAGCTGCTGGAATTGTTAAATACAGAACAAGAAAAGTTGAATCTGAGAAAAAGTTAGAGCAAACAAAGCTTAATTTACTTAGAATAAATGATATATTATCAGAAATCGAATCAAATATTGAACCTTTAAAAATACAATCTGAAAAAGCAAAGAAATTCCTAGACTTGCGTGAAGAGCTAAAGAGCATAGAAATAGGTCTATTTATACATAATATTGAGCAATATAAGCTTAAAATAGATGAGATTATTAAAGAAGAAGATATTTTTTCTACTCAAAGTGTTAGAGAAGAAGAAAGATTATCTAATATTCAAGAACAAAAGGAAAATCTAAAAAAAGCAATTGATGATATAACAACTAAAATAGAGGAAATGCAGGCATTAAGCTTTGAAAGTGAGAAAAAGAAAGAACAGTTTAATTCTGAGATTCAGATAAACCAAGAAAGAATTGTTAATAATAAAGAGAATTATGATAGATTTGCAGTTGAAATTGAAGAATCAAAGAAAATGATTGAAGAACTTGAAGAAGAGAAGAATCAGAAAGAGAGTAAAAAATCAAATTTGTTTGAAAATAAAAAGAAATTTGCTGATGAACTAGAGGAGAAAGAAAAACAGCTTAAAGAAATTACAGAAAAACTATCTAATGAAGAGATTGAAATTGAAGGGAAAAAACAGCAAGTTGATAAAAATATTGATGACAAGTTTGAAATGGGAAATACAATCAGTACTTTGGTTGCAAATATTGAAAATGCTGATAAAAGAATAGTTGCAATAAATCAAGAAATTTCAAATTATGTTTCAGAATTAGATAGCTCTAGGATTAAAAAGAGTGAGATAGATTCAGGATTTTATGAAATTGAAGCTAAGAGAAATCAAATAAAGAATAATTTATTAGAAATTGATGAGAAGCGTAAGAACTATGAAGCAAAACTAAAAGGATTTGTTGATAATATTAATAATATCGAATCACAAATTAGATTTAAAGATTCTAGATTGCATTTCTTAGAAGAAACAGAAAAAGAAAAAGAGGGTTATGTTAGAAGTGTAAAAGCAATACTTACTGATTGTGAGAAAAATATTAGCTTGAAGAAGGGAGTTCATGGGGTTTTAGCAAATCTTATTTCTGTTCCTAAAGAATACGAAACAGCGATAGAGATGACTTTAGGACAAGCAATGCAAAACATTGTTACAGATACAGAGCAAGATGCTAAAAAATTAGTTGAACATTTAAGAGTTAATAAACTTGGAAGAGCTTCGTTTTTGCCAATTTCGTCAGTTAAAGGTAAAAAACTTGATAAAATTAGTAAAACCGGCGGAGTAATTGGAATTGCTTCTGACCTAATCAAATATGATAAAAAATATGATGGTATTGTTCAGAATCTATTAGGTAGAACTGTAATTGTTGATACAATGGATAATGCTATTTTCCTAGCAAAACAGTTTAAATATAGTTTTAAGATTGTAACATTAGAAGGAGATGTTATAAACCCATCTGGAATGATTTCTGGTGGTAGTGTTGCCCAGAAAACTGTAAATATTTTAGGTCGTTCTAGAGAAATAGAAGATTTGAAGAAAGAAATCAAAAATTTAAAAGCGAAATTAGAAAAAACAATCAAAGAAAAAGAAGACTATGAAACAGAAATGGAAGATACAATTGAGCTTGTTGCTTCTTTCGAAAAAGAAATGCAAGATAGTGAGATTGTTTATGCTACTGAAAAACAGAAGGTTATTTCTATTGAAAATGAGATTTCTAAAATTGAGGAAAGACTTGAAAGAGTAAAGAAAGAAAAGGAAGACCTTGAAAGTCAGAAAAAAGACAATTTAAAAATTCAAGATGATTTGAAAGAAAGAATTAAAGAAATTGAAACTCAAAATGAAGAGTTGAATAAGGAAATTACTGAATTTGCAGTAAGAAATAAAGATAAACAAAAAGATATAGATGACTTAAATTTTGATATTACAAACTTAAAAATCTCAGTTTCTTCTTTTGATGAAAGTGAAGTATCTATTAAAGAAATGATTGAGAGAATTGATAGTGATATTGAAAAAACTAATGTAGTTATTGAAAATAAGACAAAGCAAAGAGAAAAGATTTTAGAGGATAATAAGGCTTTAGAAGAAAAAATTGAAGAGCTTAAATTAGAAATTGAGAAATTAAAAGATGATGTTGAAAATGGAAATACAAAAGTAACAGACTTAAAAGAAGAAAGAGTAAATAAAAACAAAAAATTAGAGGAGACAGAAGAGGAGATAACTTCTCAGATTGAAAAGATTGATGGATTAAAAGACCAAATATCTAAATGTGAGGTTCGTAAATCTAAAAATGAATATGAATTAGAACAAGTTATAACTAAAATGTGGGAAGAATATGAAATTACTCCTCTTGATCCTGGAGAATATACTAAACCTGAGAATGTTAAAGAAGTTGAGAAAAAAGTTTCTTCTATTAGAGGAGAAATTAAAGAACTTGGAAGTATTAATATAGACGCAATTGAGGAATATAAACAATTAAAAGAAAGATATGACTTTATGTCTGAGCAGAGATTAGACTTAGAAAACACTGTTGCAAAACTTAAGAAGGTTATTACTGAAATGGTAGACATAATGAAAGACCAATTTGACAAAAAGTTCAAAACAATTAACAAATATTTTGGAGAAGTATTTGTTCAATTGTTTGGTGGTGGCAAGGCTGAGCTAAAACTTACTGATGAAGCTAATATTTTAGAAAGTGGAATTGAGATTGAGGTTCAACCACCTGGAAAGAAACTTCAAAATATGTCTCTTTTATCTGGTGGTGAAAGAGCATTTACTGCTATTGCTTTATTGTTTGCAATTTTAAAGATAAATCCTGCTCCATTCTGCGTATTAGATGAGATTGAAGCTGCTTTAGATGATGTTAATGTTTATAGATTTGCTGATTATTTAAAGAAATATACAGATAGCACACAATTCTTAGTAATAACACATAGAAAAGGAACAATGGAGGCTGCAAATACAGTTTATGGAATCACAATGGAGGAAAATGGTATTTCAAAATTGTTATCATTAAGCTTAAAATAAATTAAATTTGCAATTTATGGTTTTATTTGCCCTCGACAGGGTAGTTCTATTATTTTTTTGCTTCGGTTTCCCCAATGGAGGCTGTAACTCGCTATTGCTCGAACAGCCCTCATCGGTCCCCACAACACCTCGCTGAAAAATAATAGAACTACCCGCACGGGCTTTAATGTTTGTAATTGCAAATTTGCTATAAAGCAAACAATTTTGAAAATAGGAGGGCAATATGGATTTTTTTGATTCTCATGCTCATTATAATGATGAGAGGTTTTTGGAGAATAGAGATGATTTAATAAAAAGAATGTATAAAAATGAAATAACTGGAATTATTTGTGCTGGTTATAATTTAGATTCTTCTATTGATGGTATTAATTTTGCTAAAAGTTTTCCACATATGTATGCAACTTGTGGAATTTCACCTAATGATATTGATGAAAATGTGGATAATAACATTAAAAAAATTGAAAGTGTTGCGAGTGATGAAAAGGTTGTAGCTATTGGCGAAATTGGACTTGATTACTATTGGAATAAAGATAATAAGGAAAAGCAGAAAGAGGTTTTTATAAAACAGATTGAGATTGCAGATAAATTAGACTTGCCAATAGTTATACATACTCGTGATGCAACTATTGATACTATTAATATTTTGAAAGAGCATTGTCCTAAGAAAAAGGGTGTTTTTCATTGTTGTCCATTGAATCAGGAACTTATTAAAGAGGGGTTAAAACTTGGGTTTTATATATCTTTTAGTGGAAATATAACATTTAAAAATGCTAAAGCTGAGCCTTGTGTTGAATTGGTACCTATGGATAAGATTTTGATTGAAACTGATAGTCCTTATTTGGCACCAGAGCCATTAAGAGGTACAACAAATATTTCAGAAAATGTGAAATTAGTGGCAAAGAAAATTGCTGAGATTAAAGAAATATCAATTGACGAAATTGCAAAGATTACATTTGATAATACAAAGAGAATATTTAGATTATAATCATAAGGGCGGGGATGGAACCCCGCCCACTTTAATTATAAAACTATTGTAATTAAACCAAATTTGTAGTATAATTATTGGAGCTTTATTGAAAATATAAAAAAGGAGAGATTTGGTATGTTTCAAAAGTTAGAAGCTGTTGAGAAACGTTATGATGAGCTTACAAAACTTATAAGTGATCCAGATGTTATTTCTAGACAATCAGAGTGGCAAAAATACATGAAAGAACATAGTGAGATTGCTGAAATTGTTGAAAAATATAGAGAGTATAAAAAGGTTAAAGAAGCAATGGATGAGGCTCGTGAAATGCTTGGAGATAAAGATTTAAAAGAGCTTGCTGAAATTCAAATTGAGGAGTCTAAAGAAAAGCTTCCAAAGATTGAAGAAGAATTAAAAATGCTTTTAATTCCTAAAGATAAGGATGATGAAAGAAACATTATCTGCGAAATCAGAGGTGGAGCTGGTGGTGAAGAGGCTGCTTTATTTGCTGGAACTTTATTTAGAATGTACTCAATGTATGCTGAGAGAAAGCATTGGAAACTAGATATTTTAAATGAAAATTCAACTGGACTTGGTGGTTATAAAGAAGTTTCTTTTATGATCACTGGTAAAGGAGTTTACAGTAGATTAAAATTTGAGAGTGGTGTTCATAGAGTTCAAAGGGTTCCTGAAACTGAAAGTAGTGGTAGAATTCATACTTCAACAGCAACTGTAGCTGTTCTTCCTGTTGTTGAAGATGTTGAAATTGAAATAAATCCAGCTGATATTAGAATGGAAGTTTATAGAGCCTCTGGTGCAGGTGGACAACACGTTAACAAAACTTCATCAGCTGTAAGATTAATTCACGAACCAACTGGAATTGTCGCAGAATGTCAAACTGAACGTTCTCAGGTTCAAAATAGAGAATATGCAATGAGACTTCTTCGTTCTAGATTATATGAAATGGAGAAGGAAAAGCAAGATGCTGAGCTAGCAAATGAGAGAAAATCTCAAGTTGGTAGTGGTGATAGAAGTGAGAAGATTCGTACTTATAATTATCCTCAAGGTCGTATAACTGATCATAGAATTGGTTTAAGTATTTATCAAATGGAAGATTTCTTAAACGGAAATCTTGATGAAATGATTGATAGTTTAACAGCAGCAGATAGAGCAGAAAAATTAAAAGGTGGAGAAGAATAAAATTTTATGTATCGGGCGGGGACAAGCCCCGCCCCTACAGATACAACGTAATATATATAATTGTAGGGGGTGGGGTTTGTCCCCACCCGATGTGTACAAATTATTAAAATATAGGAGTGGATGAATAAATGGGAAGAGACAATAAAATGCTTGATTATTTCAAGAAATTGCCAAAGTTTAAATTTAAAAAGATTAAAATGGAAGACTTAGATGATATTGAAGAGCTTAAAGAAGGATATTCAAGTTCTGAAACTGAAAAAAGAGAAAAACCTAAAAAAGGTGAGCATTATCCAGAAACACATTATGAAACAATTAAAGAAGTATATTTAGATTCAATGAAAAAGTTTAGTGACAGAGTTTTTATTTTAGATAAAAATGATCCAAAGGAAGAAAAGTTTAGAGAATATACATACAAAGAATTTGGAGATGATGTTGAAGCTCTAGGAACTGCACTAACAAAGAAATATAATGTTCAAGGTGAAAAAATTGTTATTATTGGTGAAAATCAATATGACTGGTATGTATCATATATTTCTGTTTTATTAGGAGCTGGTTTAGCTGTTCCTGTTGATAAGGAACTTCCAGAGAATGAGATAGAGAATGTTGTAAATAGATCAAAGGCTTCTGTTGTTATTTATTCGCCTCATATAAAAGACAGAATTAATAATATAATGGGAAATTTACCAACTGTTAAGTATTTTATAGAAATGAAAAGTAATTCTAAGTTAGAAGGAAAAGTGGTTGGTTTTGATAAGGTAGTTTCTGAAGGTAAAGAACTTATTAAAAAAGGTGATGATTCTTTCTTGAAGATTAAGATTGATCCTGATGAGTTTAAAGCATTATTCTTCACATCAGGAACAACAGCTAACAGTAAAGGTGTAATGGTTAATAATAGACAACTGGCTAACAATGTTAATGCGGTTTCTGCATATGTTAAAATAGATGAAGAAGACAGGTTCTTCTCGGTATTACCTTTACATCATACATATGAATCAAGTATTGGTTTCTTAATTCCTTTGGCAAATGGATCATCAATAGCTGTATGTCAAGGGTTGAGATATATTTCTGAGAATTTAAAAGAAACTAAGCCTAGTGTTTTAATAGCTGTTCCTCTTTTGATTGAAAACTTATATAAAAACATTATGAAAAATATTAAGAAGAGTAAAAAAGAAATAATGGTTTCATCTATGATGCAGCTTACTAATGTTTTAAAAGGTGTTGGAATAGATGTTAAAAGAAAAGTGTTTAAAGAGATATATGAAGGTGTTGGTGGAAACCTAGAGTTTATAGTTTCTGCTGCAGCTCCAATTGATAAGAAAGTTGGAAAATGGTTTACTGATTTAGGTGTTATTTTCCTTCAAGGATATGGATTAACTGAGACTTCGCCAATTTCAGCGGTTACACCTGACTATGATACTAGAGTAGGTTCTGCTGGTAAAACTATTATTAATGGAAAAGTAAAGGTTGATAATCCTGATGAAAATGGAGAAGGTGAATTAGTTATTTCAACTGGTACTTTGATGATGGGATATTATGAAGATCAAGATGCAACTGATGAAGTTATAGAATATGATGAAGAAGGAAGAAGATGGTTCCATTCTGGTGATATTGGATATATAGATAAAGATGACTTTATTTATATAACTGGAAGAATAAAGAATGTTATTGTTACTCAAAATGGTAAAAATATTTTCCCTGAGGAGTTAGAGCTTTTATTAGCTGGAGTTGAAGAAATTGAAGAGTGCATGGTTTATGGAAAAGAGGTTGAAGACCAAAAAGAATTAATCGTAACATGTAGAGCTATTCCAAATTATGATAGAATTAAAGAGCTTTATGGTGAAAAGACTGAGAAAGAGATTTATGATATTATTTGGAATAAGATTAAGTTGATGAATAAAAAGGTTACAACTTATAAGGCTATAAAGGGTCTAGAAATCAAAGATGGCGAGTTTATAAAAACAACAACAAAGAAAATTAAGAGATTTGTTGAGATTAAAGAAGGAAAAATAAAAGAGATATAAAGATGGAGAACTCTAGTTATCCGCTACGAATTATGAATAAATGAATAAAAGGGACGGTTTTCTTTATGCATAATTTTAAAGCTCCTAAAATATATTGTAATAAATATATTTCGGGAGTTTTTTATGTATGAGATTGTAAAGACAACTTTTGCTGGTTTGTTTTTTGGTATGTTTGGAACTACAATTGGTGGATTTTTAGGGAGTTCGTTTGATTTTAAATCTAATAAAACTATTAGTTTTATTTTAGAATTTGCTGCTGGACTTATGCTTTCTATTATTTGTTTTGAGCTTATTCCAGAATCGCTTAAAATAACTGATATTTCTATTTCTCTTTTAGGAATAATGGTTGGCGTGATTGGTATGATTTTTTGCGAGAATAGGGTTAAAAAGCTTGAGAGATATAAAACTAAGGGTAATAGTTTATTAACAACAGGAATTGTTATTGGTATTGGTCTAGCTATTCATAATTTCCCTGAGGGAATTGCTATTGGAAGCGGATTTGAATCATCAATGAAGCTGGGCTTGTCTGTTGCTATTGCTATTTTAATTCATGACATACCAGAAGGTATTTCTATAGCAGTTCCTTTGAAACAAGGTGGAATGAGTAGAAAATCTGCGATTTTTTATACAGCTTTATCTGGAGTAAGCACTGGAATAGGTGCATTTTTTGGCTGTGTTTTAGGAAATATTTCTGAGAGTTTTGTTAGTTTTTCTTTAGCTTTTGCAGCTGGAGCAATGCTTTATATTGTTTCGGGGGAGCTCATACCAGAGTCAAAGAAGATGTATAAGGGTAGGTTTCCGGTTATTGGGAATATAATAGGTTTTTTATTGGGGTTGGTCGCTATGCATGTGTGAGAGATATATGTAGGGGCACATTGCAATGTGCCCCTACGGTTTGTTGAACATAGTTCAACAAACGTCAATTTATTTAATTTCTGTATTGACAAAACAGAATAAAAAAATATATAATACAAACATAAATTCGCAAATAAGGAGCAGAAGATGATTGATATAATTGATGAACTAAATGATAAACAAAGAGAAGCGGTTTTAGCTACGGAGGGACCTTGTTTAGTTATTGCTGGTGCTGGTTCTGGAAAAACTAAGGTTCTTACTCATAAAATCGCTTATTTAATGCATGAAAAGGGTGTTAAACCTTGGAATATTTTGGCTATTACTTTTACTAATAAGGCTGCTAATGAGATGAAAGAAAGGGTTGAAAAGTTGGTTGGTGAAGTGGCTCAAGATATGTGGATTGGTACTTTTCACTCAATTTGTGTTAAAATTTTAAGAAGATATATTGATAGAATTGGTTTTACTTCTTCTTTCATTATTTTTGATAGTTCTGATCAAAGAACTCTTGTTAAGCAATGTTTAAAACAGCTTAATATTGATGATAAGTTGTTTACAGATAGATCTGTTCTTTCTGAAATTAGCAATGCTAAAAATGAAATGCTAGAGCCTGATATGTATTCAGCTAGAACTAATGGAGAGTTTAGAAAACAAACAATAGCTGAAGTTTATAAACTTTATCAAAAGAAACTAAGAGAAAACAATGCGATAGATTTTGATGATATTATTAATTATACAATTAAGATATTATCTGAAAATCCAGATGTTTTAGAGTATTATTCAAATAAATTTGAATATGTTTTAGTTGATGAGTATCAAGATACTAATAAGGCTCAATTTACTTTGGTTTCTATCTTGGCAGCTAGATATGGAAATATAACTGTTGTTGGTGATAATGATCAAGGAATATATTCTTTTAGAGGTGCTGATATTACTAATATTTTGAATTTTGAAAAGGATTTTCCAGGAACAAAGATTATCAAATTAGAGCAAAATTATAGATGTACACAAAACATTCTAGATGCTGCAAATGCTGTTATTAAAAATAATGAAACTAAATATGAGAAAAAGCTATGGACTGAAAATGGTAAGGGAAGTAGTATAAATATTTACAGGGGAACTGATGAATATGATGAGTCTAATTATATTGTAGAACAAATAAATAGGCTTAGAAGAGAAGAATATATGACTTATCAAGACTTTGCAGTTCTTTATAGAATGAATAGTCAATCTCGTAGTATTGAAGACATTTTAAGAAGAGAGAATATTCCTTATAGAATTGTTGGTGGTCTTAAGTTCTATGAGAGAAAAGAAATCAAAGATATTATTGCTTATTTAAGGTTGATACAAAACACGTCTGATAATTTAAGTTTAACTAGAATTATTAATGAACCAAAAAGAGGAATTGGAAAAACTAGTCTTGATAAGGTTGAGATATTAGCTGGTCAAAATGAAATCTCTATGTATGAAGTTATCAAGAGAGCTGATGAATTTGGCCTTGGAAGAGTATTTTTAAATTCTAGAGATTTTATTTCTCAAATTGAGGAGCTTAGAGGTTTAAAAGATACAATATTAATTTCTGAACTTATTAAACAGACTTTACAAAAAACAGGTTATACAAAGGCTTTGGAAGATGAAAATACGACAGAAGCGGAGACAAGATTGGAAAATTTAGATGAATTTTTAACTGTTGCTATGGAATTTGAAGAAGAGATGGCTGATAATTCTTTAGAGGAATTTTTAGAGGGAATTACTCTTTCAAGTGATATAGATAATTCAGATGATTCAGAAGATCAGGTTACACTTATGACATTACACAGCGCCAAGGGTTTAGAGTTTCCAGTTGTCTTTTTGGTTGGTATGGAAGAAGGAGTTTTTCCAGGATATAAATCAATAGGAGAGCCTAAAGAACTAGAAGAAGAAAGACGTTTGGCTTATGTTGGAATTACAAGAGCAAAATTTCATTTATTTGTTACATGTGCTCGCCAAAGAACAATATTTGGATCTACAAGTTGTAATAAAATTTCTAGATTTTTAAAAGAAATACCAAAAGAATTGTTAGAAGGTTATGAAGAAGCGTTTGGCGAAATGGAAGAAACAAAATCTTATGGTGATTATAGATATGAGTGGAAATATGGCCAAAGTGTTGCCTCAGTTAATTCTTACAAAATTGGTGATACAAGTTCTGTTGTCAAGAAAAAACCAGAATATGCTTTTAGAACAGCAGAGAGCTTTTTAAGTAATTTAAATAAAACTAAAAATGAGAATGTTGATGTTTCAATATATAGAGCTGGACAGAGAGTGTTTCATAAAAAGTTTGGTGAAGGTAAGATTAATTATGTTGAACAAGAGGGTGATGACATGAAGGTTGATATTACTTTTGATAAAATTGGACATAAGAGGTTAATGGCGAAGTTTGCAGGATTAGAGATAATTGATTAGATTTGTAGGGGCGACCATTGGTCGTCCGAGGGCTGGGACAAGCCCCGCCCCTACAATTTTATTGATTTATTTAAAAAAATAATGTATAATATATTATGTAACTTTTAATGACGGCCTAGGAGGTGACATCTTATGAAATCTGTTGCGAAGTTTTTTGTAATAGGAGGTTTTCTTTTCACAATTGCTTATGTAGCTTGTGCAATAGCTCTGAGTGACTGGGATTATTAATTACTACAAAAGGAGGACATTTTATGAAGACATTATTTAAGATTGTAGGAATTATGTTTGCTTTTATGGCTATAGGCCTTGCTGCTTTTACTGTACTTGTTGCAGCATCTTTAAATGATGACGAATATTTAAAACCGGGCGAATGTGATTAACATGAAAAATAGCACCATTGTAATGGTGCTATTTTTATATAATAGGAAAATGCTCCTCTACGAACCATATAGCGCAAGCCACTTCTTTAAGCCTGTACTTCTGTTTTTATTTGTGTTACTTCTTCTTGAGTGGCTTGAGAAGCAGGAGTATAATATCCTTTTAATTTTGCTACTTTAAATAAATCATATTGAAAAGTTTCACATGAATTTCTTAATTCTTGAAAAGTTTGTCTTAAGTTTGTGTTTTCAGTTTCTGTAATTGCTCCAGCGTAAGTTTTTAAGCTACTTTTTGTACCTTCTAAAATATCGTTTACCATATATTTTTCGTCCATAATAAACCTCCTAAAAATTATTCACACAAAAATGACATTAATTTTTGTTTTGTATTTAATGCATCTTGAGCTGATTTTGTAAACATTTGCTTAACTTGTGGGTCAACACATGTATTAGCATAGTTAGTTAATTTTTGATAATTAGTATCTTGACTACCAATTAAATGTCTCAAATTTTGTAATTCAACTTGATTTAAATTTGGCATAATTTTGCACCTCCTATATTTTAGAATTATTATGTACGTAATAAAAAAAAATATACAAAAAAATGAAAAGTAATTGAAATATTTCTGTAATAATTGTATAATAATCTCCAGAAGGAGTGATCAAATAAATGAAAAGTATTATAATTCATTTACGAAAATCAATAAGACTTCTATTACTAATTGGATTAGGTGCTTTTATAATAGCTGGTATATTATATTTTATTTATAAGCCAGTATATAAAGTAACTTTAAATGGTGAAGTTTTAGGATATATAGATGATAAATCAAAATTACAAGATAAAATAAATGAATATATAAGAAATGGTGATAGTGAAGATGTTGCTTTTGTTGAGTTTGATACACTACCTATGTATGAAACTTGCTTTTCTAGAAAAGACAATGAATTAGAAGATAGCAAAATCTTGGATGAAATTCTTGCAACAGGAACATCTTATTATAAATATTATGCAATAATTGAAGATACAGAAGAAAAATACTATGTTAAAAATTATGATGAGGCAGAAGAAATAATAAATACATTAAAAGAAAAGAATAGTACAAATATAGATCAAATTAAATATGAAGTTAGATACAATACAGAGCAAAAAGAATTTACAGCAAAAGATGATATTGTTGCAGCATTATATGTTGAGCCAGTTGTTGTTAAGCCAACTGTTTCATATTCAACATCATCATATACAGCTTACTCATCTTCAGGTTCTGTAAATACTTCACAAACAGTATCTTATAGTTATACTCCAATTGGTGTTTCATTAATTAGACCTGTTGGAGGAACAATAACATCTGTATATGGGCCAAGAAGTAGAGGTGTTCATACAGGATTAGATATTGCAACATCTAGTGGAACTCCAATTGGAGCAGCAGCCAGTGGAACAGTTAGTTATGCTGGATGGAAAGGTGGCTATGGTAATTTACTTGTTATTGATCATGCTGATGGGGTTCAAACATATTATGCACATTGTAGTGCACTATATGTTTCTGCTGGGACAAGCGTAAGTCAAGGTGAGACTGTTGCAGCAATTGGGTCAACAGGTAATTCAACAGGACCGCATTTACATTTAGAAGTTAGAGTTGGAGGAATTTGCCAAAACCCACAAAATTATGTGTATTAATATAATGGAGAAATCTGTTATGTGAATTCTTCTAAAAGATAAAATATATTATTGTCAATATTAGGTGAAATGTTTATTTCACCTTTTTTTTCATCTAATAAGAAGTCATTTTTATATTTAGTTAATCTAATAAAATTACAAAAGTCTTGAAATTCTTTATTTGATTTAAAGTAGTAGTTTTTGTTTGTTGTAATGAAATATATGTAATAACTGTTTTTTATTATATATGTGTATTTTTCTATTAGATTACCTGTTAAATTATATTTTTTTAAAATTGTATTTTTAATCTGATTAATAAAGATGATTAAATTGTTAGAGTTCATCATAAATTCTTGTTTAGATATATTAGAATTATTAAAAGTTCCTTTTGCTAGGAATGTTTTGTTATCAATGTTTTCAAGTTCCATTTGAGGCCTCCTTAATTGGTTGTGTATAGGGTATTGCTTCGAAGAGCGGACGAGCAATGCTCGCCCATACATGTATATATTAATTGTATCATGAGGGTGGTGGATTTTAAAAGATAAGATTCTGGAAATAAAGGTAAATAATACTAAATTTTACTTGAAAAAATACTAATTACCATATATAATAATTATGTTAAAAAAGCAAATTTCCGTAGAAAAAAATGGAGGTAAAAAATGTTATCAAAAGATAAAAATATTTGGGTACTATTGATTTTTATATTGGCTGGAATAGTAATAGGAGGATTATTAGCAACATATGCTACAGAGGTAAGTTGGTTAAAATGGTTAGCTTATGGAGAAGATTTTGGATTACAAAATCCAGTTCAATTAGATTTAAAGGTTCTTAGTCTAACTTTAGGTTTTTGGATTAAGATTAATGTTGCAAGTATAATAGGAATTATTTTAGCAATATTTATTTATAGAAAAATTTAATGTGACGCCATTATTTTATAAGGGGCGGGCATGGAAACCTGCCCCTACGAATCATATGTCACAAGCGTTGTAGCGGAGAACTAGAGTTCTCCATATTAACTGGGGCTATACTTTGGAAGGAGTATAGATGGCTTTAAAATTAAAAGAGCTCCCATTATCTGAAAGACCTTATGAAAAACTAATACTTTATGGAGCTGAAAATCTTACAAATGTAGAATTATTAGCAATAATAATTGAAAGTGGAACAAAAGAAGAAACATCAATATCTTTAGCTCAAAAGATATTAAAATTAGCCGAAGATAATGATGAAAATAATCTGAGGTTCTTACAAAACTGTACAGTTGAAGAATTTATGAAAATAAAAGGAATAGGAAAAGTCAAGGCAATACGCTTAAAAGCAATATCAGAGTTAACTAAAAGAATGTCAAAGCCTATTAAAAACGAGATTTTTGTAAAATCTTCAAAAGATGTTGTTGATCTAATTATGGATGAAATGAGATATGAGAAAAATGAGGTTGTTAAAATAATCTTGCTTAATTCCAAAAACAAGGTTTTAAGAATTAAAGATATATCAATTGGAACAACGAGTTATGCTGTTATTGATCCAAAAGATATATTATCAGAAGCTATAAAAATAAAGGCGAGAAAAATGATAATAACTCATAATCATCCAAGTGGTAACCCGACTCCAAGTAAAGATGACTATGAACTCACAAAAAGAATTGATACATGTTGTAAACTGTTTGAAATCGAGCTTTTAGACCACATTGTAATTGGAGATGGTATTTATAAAAGAGTTGAATGGAGACATTAAGGAGACAGAATAAAAATAAAGGAGGCCATTTAGTATGTTTGGAAAAAAGCATTCTAATGTTATTGGAACTATAATTACAATTATTATATTAATTTTACTTGTCATCTTGACAAATATAGATATAAAAAACTTGTCATATGCAGAAAGTTTAACTAGTTCAATTATTAGACCAGTACAAAATGGCTTTGCTATGTTGAAAAATAAAGTTACTGGAAATAAACAATTTTTTACAGATTTGGATACTTTAAGAAAAGAAAATGAAGAGCTAACAAAAGAAAATAGTGAACTTGAAACAAAGCTTAGAGAGCTAGAAATAATAAAAGCAGAAAATACAACATTACAAGAATATATGAGTTTAACTGATAAATACAAAGATTTTAAAACAATACCAGCAAATGTTATAGATAGAGATGTTAGTAATTATAGTAGTACACTATTATTAAATGTTGGTAAAGATGATGGGGTTAAAGAGAATATGACTGTTATTGCTGATAAAGGTTTAGTTGGTCATGTTATTTCTGTTACAAATAATACAGCAAAGGTTCAAGTAATTGTTGATAGTAGTAGTAGTGTAAGTGCTCTAATAAGCACAAGTAATGAAAGCATTATATGTAAGGGTTCTGTTGAAAATGATTCAACATTAAAAGCAACTTATATAGATACGTCAGCTGAGCTTCTAACAGGTGATAGTGTTGTAACATCTGGATTAGGTGGTATTTATCCAAAAGGAATTACAATTGGAACAATAAAACAAGTTGTTGATAAATCAAATATAACTGATAGATATGCAATTGTTGAAACATCAGTTGATTTTTCAAAATTATATACAGTATTAGTAATTAATAATTAATATTGTAATTTGAAAGGATTATTGAATGAAAAAATTATTGATTGGAATAATTACATATTTGGTTTTCTTGCTATTATATTTCATACAAGCAGACTTTTTTAGCTGGTTTACAATCGCCAAAGTGTCGCCAAATTTATTCGTTATGCTTATATTATTTTTGGGCCTATTTGCTAGTGGGCCATTTGCTATGATTATGGGACTAATAACAGGCTTGTCACTTGATTTAATAATAGGAAAAACAATTGGTGTTTGTGCAATAATGCTATGTTTAGTTGGTATAATTGCAGGATATATAGACAAAAACTTTTCAAAAAACAGTAAGCTTACAATACTAATAATGGTAGCTGTTGTAACTTTTATTTATGAAGTAGGATTATATTTGTTTAATGTAATAATTTTTGAAATGCCTATAGAATTAAAACCATTTTTTAAAATATTAATTATTGAAATTATCTATAATTCAATAATTACAATCATTTTCTATAAATTAATAACTAAGGTAGGATATAAAATAGAAAGTTATTTCAAGCAAAAAAATATTTTAACAAGATATTTTTAAGAGAGAAGGTGAATAATTGGCTAAGAAAACAGAAGTTGAGAGAACGAATTTTAGATTTAATTTAATAACGACATTTGTTTATATAGTTGGTGCTATATTAATTATTCAATTATTCAATCTTCAGATAGTTCATGGAAAAGAATATAGAGAAACATCAAATGTTAGGCTATCAAAAGAAGCAACTATAGAAGCAGCAAGAGGGAAAATCCTTGATAGAACTGGGAAAATATTAGCAGACACTCAAATGGGATTTAATGTTGATTTATATAAAACAAAAGCTTCAGAAGATGATATTAATAATGCTTTATTAATAGTAGCGCAAACTTTAGAAAGTAATGGGGATAAGTATATTGATGATTTTCCGATTTCGATAGATCCTTTTAATTTTGAGTTTGACTCAGAGGAAAAATTAGATAAATGGAGATATGAATATAGTATATCTGAAAAAGCTACTCCTGAAGAGGCTTTTTACAAGTTTAAAGATAAATATGGAATAAGCGAAATAGAAGATGTTGGTGACCTAAGAAAGGTTATTGGTTTAAGGTATACGATTGAGAAAACTGGATACACTTCAACGACACCTATTCAATTAGCTCAGAATGTTTCTAGAAGCAGTATGCTTCAAATTAGTGAAAGAGGAAATGAGCTTCCAGGAATTAATATTGAGGTTGAATCAAATCGTGTATATTCTCAAGGAGAACTTGCATCACATATAATAGGCTATATTTCAAGGATAAATGAAGAAGAATATTCAAACAATAAAGATAAATATGAAGCAGATGATTATATTGGAAAAACTGGAATTGAGTATTTATTTGAAGATTACCTAAGAGGTGAAAATGGTTTAAAACAAATAGATATGACAGTTGATGGAACATCGAGTGGTGAATATACTACTAAAGATGCAATTGGAGGAGCTAATGTTGTTTTAACAATAGATGCGAATTTACAAGCTATAACAGAAGCGGCATTAGAAAACAATATTAATAAAATTAGATCAGGTGGATTTGACAAAGCGTATGATGCTCAAGGTGGAGCAGCAGTTGTAATAAATATTAAAACTGGCGAAATACTAGCTATGGCAAGTTTTCCAGATTATGAACCAGGACAATTTTTAAATGGAATTTCAACTGATAAATGGAATGAATATCAAAACAATTCAGCAATATTAAATAGAGCAATTCAAGGAACTTATGCCCCAGGATCAATATTTAAGATGGCTACAGCTATTGCAGGACTTGAATCAGGGGTAATTACAACAGATGAATATATTAATGATACTGGTGTTTATCCAAGAGCTCACCATCCTGAATGTTGGTATTATACGAGTTATCATGTAGGACATGGATATTTAAATGTTTCTGGAGCAATACAACATTCATGTAACTATTTCTTTTATGAAACAGCTGAAAGAATGGGAATAGATAAACTTTCAGCATATGCTAGTTATTTTGGATTAGGTAGAAAAACAGGAATTGAGCTTCCAAATGAAAGCTCAGGATCACTTGCATCTGTTGAAACAGCTCAAAGAAAAGGTGAAGAATGGACAGAAGGTGGAACTTTATCTGCAGCTATTGGTCAAAGTTATAATGATTTTACACCATTACAAGTTGCTAAATATATTGCAATGGTTGCTAATAGAGGTCAAGTAGTTAAGCCTACAATTATTCAAAATGTTGTAAATTCTGAAGGAAATCAAATTCCTAAAGAAGAAGTTAATGAGTTTGTTAGTAAAAAGCTTGGATTAGATGATGATTTTACTGAAAGTATAAACATGAGTGAAGAAAATATAAATGCTGTTTTAGAGGGAATGAGATCTGTTACAGATGATGTTGGAGGAACAGCGTATAGTACTTTTAAAGATTTCGATATAACTGTTGGAGGTAAAACAGGTTCAACAGAGGCTGGAAATTACACAAATGCTTGGTTCGCAGGATTTGCTCCTTTTGATAATCCTGAAATAGCAGTTGTTGTTTTAGTTGAAAATGGTGGACATGGTTCTTATACAGCTGAGGTTGTTAGAGATATAATTGGCGAGTATTTTGGAATGAACATGGAGGAGATACGAGAAAATATGTCTGCGACATACGAAACAGAAAGCATCAGATAAAATGAGCTATAAATTATATATTTTCTGTATAAAAATAAAAGAAAGGAAGTCTAATAATATGAGAAGTGTAATCAGAATTACAGCTACAAAAGAAGAAATAAAAATTACAATAAATGTTGAAGGTGAAATGCCACAGATTTTGGAAGAGTTAGAAGCAAAGATGCCAAGACTAAAGAAATATTATAATAAAGAAAAAACACCAATTCATATTATTGGAAAAGTTTTAAAAGAAAAAGAAAAAGATGAAATAAGAAAATTAATAGCAAAATCAATAGATGTAAGAGTTTCTTTCGGAGAAACATCTGAATTGCTTGGTTTACATGCAATCAAAAAGACATATGAAAGTGAAATTGATACATCAGAAACAAAATTCATTCAAGGCTCTCTTCGTTCAGGGCAAAGAGAAGAATTTACTGGAAGCATAGTAATCCTAGGAGATTTGAATTATGGAGCAGAAGTAATAGCAGGAGAAAATATTGTTGTTTTAGGAACACTAAGAGGATTAGCACATGCAGGAGCAAATGGGAATAAGAAAGCTATAATTTCAGCAAATTCAATAGATTGTATACAAGTAAGAATTGCAAACATAGTAAAAGAAATAGAACCAACAGAAGTGAAATTCCCTTTTATTTACTTAAATGAAAATGATAATATAGTAGTTGAATAAAAAAATGTAGGGGCGACGTTAGCGTTGCCCGATTTTTTTGACTTTTGGGGACGCGGGTGGAAATGGGGACGGTTCTCTTTTCCAAGGAAAACTTGGAAAAGAGAACCGTCCCCATTTCCACCCGCGTCCCCAAAAGTCAAAAGTCATAGGTCTATTAGGTTTGTTAGGTCTAGGTCTAGGAGGATTAGGATTATTGCTATGTATAAATACCAATCTGTGCAGTTTTCGAAGAATAGGAATAGTAGTATTCCGTAGAGGATTAGGTCGTCGAGTTGTAGGGGAATGTTGAAATGCGACATTATGGTGTTTAGTGTGGTGTTGCGGGAATCGGGGGTTTCAATTTGATTTTCGCCAATTTGGGGTTGTAGGGGCATATTGCTAATAGTGCCCCCTACGGTATTGGGTGGGATGTTTTTGGGTTGTGGTGGCCATGGGTTATTGGTTCTGTATTCATATGGGCTATAGGGCGGGTATATTGTGTTGTATGGCATTATTTATCACCGCCTTGTTTTTGTAGTGTTTTGAATATTTTTATGTATCTTAAGATTTGAGAGTATTGGTCTATTTTGTTTCTTCTGCTTTCGCGCATGTATGGTTTTAGTGCTTGGAGTAGGTTTGAGTTGTTTTCGCTTGTATTGTTTGAATCTAGAATTGTTTTTATTTTCATTATTGTGTTTATGTCTATGTTGTCAAAGATATTGTTGGAGCTTGTATTTGTTTCGGTTGTTTGGGTTGAGGAATCTGGTTTATTGCCGAATAGTGTGGTTGGGTCGATGTTTTTTTCTTTTAAGATTTCTGAGAATTTGTTTAATAAGTCGTCGTTCATGGATTCCTCCTTTTTTATTGGGTATGCTTTCGTAGAATGGACGAGCAATGCTCGCCCCTACAATATTGGGTATGGCGTTGTAGAATGGGTACATTGCTAATAGTGCCCTACTATTTATGGTTTGTTTTTTAGGTCTTTGAGGATGTTTTCGGGGTTTTGGTTGTTTAATACTTGCTTGGCTTTGTTGATTCCTTGTTCTAGTTCTTGTTTATCCATTTTAGATAACATATCAAGCAGGGTATTTATATCTTTATTATTCATTTGGTTTCATCTCCTTTGTTTTAGTATATGATTTGAGTTATTTTATATGCGTGTCTAAAAAATTATAATTAAAAGTATTGATATTTTAATATCTCATAAAAAAAATTGTCTATATGTTTTTACAATTTGTCTTTTTGGGTAAACAATATTCTATATTATGTAACTTTAAAATAGATTTTTAAAATTATTCTACAAAAAATTTAATCTAAATGTAATATTCGACAAAATTCAGTATTTTCCGTAAAATCAGAGATTACAAGGAAAACTAAAAATTACTTATATAAAAAAAAGTGACATTGACAGGTTTTTAAAAGTATTTAAAATAAAAATTAAAATAAAGGCAGAATATTTTTATTGTGAGAATGTTCAAAGAAATGGAGTACTTAAGTTCTCCATATTAAGAAATTTTGGAGGTAGAGAAATGCAAAAGAATAGGAGTATAAGAGAGAAAATCACAGCTAGTGTTTTAGTTATATGTTTGCTTATGTCATATTTGGCTACATTTAGTAGTATCTATGTAACTTATGCTAGTGATGAAAAAGCTGAAGTTGTTTTCAAGGCTGAAATTGTTGATTTGAATAGTGAAAATTCAAATGAACAATCTGAAAATAATGAAAACACTGAAGAAACAGAGAATAATGAAGAGCTGGAGAATCAGGTTGAAACTGAAGAACAAGATGAAAATAGTTCAAATCAAGAAGCTGAGGTTAACCTACAAACTAACACCCCTGAATCAGAAGAAAAACCTGGAAGTAGGTTTGTTCTTAAGATTAAGGTTGGTGTTAAAAATAATGGTTATTTGAAAAACGGCAAGATTGAAATCTCTGATCTTGAAAACCAAATTTTCTCTATTTCTGAATTCTCTAATCCTATAGTTCAATCTATCTCTGATGGAGTTATAAAACTTAAAACAATAGATGCAAAAGAAGAATATGAAATCGAAATACCTCTTGAATTAAAGAAAAATGCTGATGTTTCAGCAAATTCTATAGAAAACGGAACAAAGATAAAACTAACTGGAATATATGTTGACGAACAAGCTGTTGAAGAAAAAGTTGAAAGGGAACAAACTGTTTTCGTTGAGGTTGAAAACGAAAGAAAAATCGAAATAGGAAGCAACATTGAAAAATTTATTAAATATACTCAAGATAGTAAAGAATATGCGTTAATCCAAGTAAAGGTTGAAATTCAAGATACAGCTGAAAACCTTATATTACCTGTTAAATCAACTGATTTAGCAATCAAACTTCCTGAAATAACTGTTGAGGAAGGTAAGGAAAAGCCAGAGATTGAAAAAGTTTTAGTTGTTGCAAAAAATACTGGTTTCACAAATGGTAAATTAGGTTCAGATGTTAAGTTTACTGAGGATAATTATAGTGTAAACAATGATGGAAAACTTAATATACATGTTGAAAATAAGGCTGAAGATGGAAAATACAAACAAACAAATGGAAAAGATGAATATTTAATAGAGCTAACTTATAATAATGCAGAAAATATTCAAACACAGTCTGCAAAAGGCAAAATTGAAGCTACTATTAGTTTATTTGACAAGAAATCTACAAAAGATGTAAATAGTGTTTTAGAACAAGAATACAAATTTGATGAAGCTTCTACAAATAAGGTTACATATGATGTTCGAACTCTTACAGAAAAAATAAGTAAAGGAAATATATATGCTAACATAAACAAAGAAGATAACTACTATGAAACAGAATATAAAAATGAGGTTTCATTTAATATTTCAAGAGCCAATAGTATAAAAACAATTGAAATTAGAGAATATGATGAAAGTTATTATATTGAAGATGGTAGTAAATATTCTACAAAAACTGATGTTGGGCTAGATACTTATTACAAAACATCAACCTTTAATAAAGAAAACTTAGTTAATATAATTGGCGAAAACGGTAGTTTAGAAATACTAAACGAGGAGGGAGATAGCTTAATTACTATTAATAAAGATACACAAGCTAATGAAGAAGGAAATATTGTTTATCCTTATAATAACAAAATCGAAAAAATCGTTGTAAGGGTTAATAATCCTGAAAAAGAGGGAATTTTAAATATTCAAAATACAAAAGCAATTGAAAAGAGTAATTATACTAAAGAATCTTTAGTTCAATTTAAAGGAATTGCTAATTCATATAATGCAGCTGCTTTATATGATGAGGATATCAAGTCTGAGCTTGGTATTAAAGAAATTAAAACAGAAATGGTTGGAACAAAAACTAGAGCAGACATGGAGATTTCAAGGGGAACTTTAAGTACTATTGTTAAAAATGAAGATGTTGAGTTTGATATTTGTTTAAACAATTCAAAAGATTCAAGCGATATGTATATTAATCCTGAATTTGAAATTACTCTTCCAGCTGGTGTTACAACGGCTACTATTAAAGATATCAACGTTTTATACGGAAATAATGAGCTTATAAAGTCAGAAGAGTCAAGAACTGGTTTGAATGATAACAATCAAGTTGTAATTTATGTAAAACTTGATGGTGTTCAAAAGAATTATAGTATTGGTGATACTGAAAGAGGAACAACTATTGTTGTTAAAACTGATATTGAATTAGATAGATATTTATCTAATAGAGAAGCTCCAGTTGAACTTAGATATAGAAATGAAAATGCTACAGAATATGGTTCTGAGGTTGTTGACGGTGTTGCAAAAGAAACACTAAATTTCAAATTTCAGGGCGGATTTGGTGTTGTAGCAAGCCAAAGAATAAGCGGATATAATGCTGATAATTATGTAATGTCTATGAACCAAGGTGAGCAAATAGCTTCTATTTCTGATGTTGAAACTTCAAAACAAGCTGAAATGGAGATTGCTTTAATTAATAATAATGAAGAGATTATGGAAAACCCTATTATATTAGGAAGAATTCCTTTTGATGGTGTTACTTCAATTAGTAGTTCAGAGAGCTTGGGAGCAAATGTAAATACAAAAATGACTAGCGGAATAGAGAAAATTGTTGGAAAAGATGTTAAAGTATATTATTCAGAAAATGGTGAAGCAACAAAAGAATTAGATAAAGCTGAAAATGGATGGAGAGAAGATATTGGCGATTTACAAAAGGTTAAATCATATTTAATAGTTGTTGATGGAAATATTGAGATTGGTGAAAGTTTAGCTTTAAAATATGGTTTTGAAATTCCTGAAAACTTAGGAAAAAATGCTAGTATTTTCGGAACTTTTGGAGTTTACTATGATACTGAAATTGGAACAAAATTAGTTGAGGCTAATAAAGTTGGTCTTGAAACTGAAAAGGAAGAAATTCAAGAATCAGAGGAAACAGTATCTTTATTTAGTGTTAGAGCAGTACGTTACGGAACAAATATAGCAGGAAATGGGGCTTCATCAGGAACAGAAAATAATGAATCATCAGATGAAATAACAAATATATTAGAAGATGTTATTTATGAAAGACCAAGATATGAAGCACCAATTGATGCAGATCCAATACAAATACAATTTGAAAACGAAAGTGAAAGCTCGGTAATAATTAAAGGTGGAACAATTGAATATAATGTTTCAGTTAGAAATATGAAAACAAATCCAATAGAAGATGTTGGTGTAACAATAACTCTTCCACAGGGTTTAACATATATTGACTCAAATTCTAAAAATGAAAATGATATAAATACAAATGGAAGTTATAATACATCAAACAGAACAGTAAGTTTCAATTTTAATTCAATAGATAAATATGAATATATAACATTGAAATTTAGTGTAGATAGTGAAATATCTGCAAATGAAGTTCAGATAACAACAAATGTACAATCTGATGATATTGATAAAGAATATAATAATACTAAACAATATACTGTTAAACAAGGAGAATTTGAAGCAAGTTATAGTAATTTGTCAGGAAATAATTATATTAAATCAGGTGAAGAAATAAAATATAAATTAACTCTTGTAAATGTATCAGGTGAAACTGTATCAGATATTACAGTTGAATCAGACTTCCCAGACGAATTAAGCTTACAAAGCGTTGAATTTGTAAAAGGTGATTATAAAACAGAAGGATATATAACAAATAATTCATTTGTTATATCACAATATTTATTACCTAATGAATCTTTTGAAATTATTATAACAGCTGAAGCTGGAAATATAAGTGCTTCAGAAAAACAAGTAAGTAATTATTTAACAGTTACAACAGATAAGAAAACATATAGAACAGAATCTGTTGAAACTATAATTCAACAATCATCTGAAACATCAAATGGATCAGAAGGTGGTTCAGATTATAGAGAAAATAGTAATGGCGGTATTAATATAGATACAGCTGGAGAGTATAAAATAACAGGAACAGCTTGGATTGACAAAAATATGAATGGTTCAAGAGATTCAAGTGAAAAAGGTTTAGAAGGGATAGTAGTAAAATTATTTAATGCAAATACAAATCAATTAGTAGATAAAACAACAACAGATGGAGCTGGAGGCTATATCTTTACAGGTTTATCACAGGGTAATTATTATATTATATTTGAATATGATGGAGAAACATATTCTTTAACAGATTACCAAAAATCTGGAGTATCTGGTGACAAAAATTCAGATGCAATTTTATCAAATGGAGAAACTAGAACAGATACTATAGTAATAAATGATAGAAGTATTAGTAATATTGATATAGGACTAATTCAAGGAAATGTATTTGATCTAACATTAGAAAAAACAGTATCTAAAATAACTGTTCAAAATGATAATGGAACAAAGGTTATTGATGGTAATGATTCATCACTTGCAAAAGTTGAAATAAAAGCAAAAGATTTGGCATCTTCAACTGTATATATTGAATATAAAATAAAAGTTACAAATAATGGACAAATTCCAGGAATAGTTCAAAAAATTGTTGATTATCTTCCTAAAGATACTAATTTAAATACTGAGATAAATCCAAATTGGTATATTGGAAATGATGGATATGCTTATAATGAACAACTTTCAGGAACTGTAATTAATCCTAAAGAAACAAAGGAAATAAGTTTAATAATATCAAAAGATATAACCGAAAATAATACTGGATTAACTTCAAATAAAGCTGAAATAGCATTAGCATCAAATGAGTTAGGAATACAAGATATAGATTCATCTCCAGGAAATTCAAATTCTACAGAAGATGATATGGGACAAGCAGATGTAATCATCTCAATAAGCACTGGTGGAGGGCTAATAAGCGCTTCAATCCTTATTACGGTTCTGATTAATCTATTACTCATTGGCTATGTAATAAAAAGAAAAATTGATAGAGATAGAGAGGTGATATTATAATGAATAGTAAAAGAATTGCAAGTTTATTAATCATAATAATCTTATTCATGTTAATGTTACCTGAAATAACTATCGCAGCTGAAAATACAGGAAGTTGGGTTGATTTGATAGATGATGATGATAATGAAACAGTATATAGTTTTATAGATTATTCAAAATCATGTGGATTTAGAGCATATGATACATATAATGGTAATACTTCGTTTTATAATTTTATACCAAATTATGTTCCAGCTGGTGTATACAGTGATAATAGTTATAAGCCATTTTATAGACTTTTATCTTCTTCTAAGATAGGTACTAATGGAAGACCTTTTAGCAGAAAAACATATGTAAAAAATGATAGTGTAAATAAACCAAGTTTTACAGAAAGGTATATTATTTATAAAGCAAATGAAAGTAAAAATGAAAGCGGTGAAAAAAATAGGAGAACTAGCTATTTAGCTGCGCAAAATGCATGGTTTAAACTAAAAGGTAATAAAATAAAATTAGATGATGAAGCACAGGATATTTTAGATGAAGCTTTTGAGTATAATACATGGGCTAAATCTGTTGAAAGTGAATTAAAAGCTACAACTGGAAAAACAATAGATAATGCAACTGATGAAGAATTAAATGAAGCTTTAGGTGACGATTTTTATTTTGATGCATCAAATAGTACTATATCTGTTGTGAATGATGATGATGGAAAAGGAGATTATATTCTCGTATCAAACATAAAAACAAATGGAAGAGATTCGTTTACACATAAATCAAAGAAAAATGATCCTGATGATTGTACATTTAGTTTAAGTCCTAGAATTACTAATATAAAAATAACATTTTATAAGAATAATAATAAGAATGATACTATGTCTCCTATAGAAGGAAAATATAAGAAAGGAGCTACAAAGTGTAGTTCTGATGGAGAAGTAACAGGTCTATTCTATGAAGGAGGTACAGATACAGGTATTACTTTAGAATTTCAAGAAATAGAAGACCATATAAGTAAATCTCAGACACGTTGTCAAACAACTTCAACTGCAATTTGTGAAATAAGTGGAAAAAACCATTTCATTTTACAAGAAGATTCAAATGATAAGGGACCAGGTTATTATCCTTTTCCATTTGCAAAAGAGAAATTCAATTTAAAAATACCAGCTGATTTTATAAAAGAGAATAATATTACTGGAATAAGTGAAATTAATATTGGAGTAAAAACGGAAAAAAGAGAAGTTGGATTGTTAAAGGTAAAATATGATGAAATAGTTTTAGATGATAAAAATAGTAGCATTAACAATAAAAATGATGGAACTGGTCTAAAAAGAAGTCAATTAGACGATTATACATTTATTTCACAAATTACAACAAATTCAGCTCTTGGGCTAGAAACGGAAACACCAAATGTAATAACAACAAATACATTGCTTGCAATGCCTGAAAAAACGTTAGATGAATATGAACAAATTGCAAAAATAGACCAACCAATTTTATTAGCAGATGCTTCAAATACATCATCACAAACTTCAGAAACAGAAGTTGAAGAAGAAGAATATAAAGTTAAAAAATATAACTCAACAAGTTATCGTTTCTTAGAAACTGTAGCTGATCCTGTAGGAACAAATGATATACAAGTATCTAAGTTAAAAACAGAAGATGGATATAAATATTACCAATTTACAAAAGGTGATAGCATAGTATATGGAAAACTAGAGGAATCAAGTAAAACAATAAACTTCTATACAAATAACTTAAGATATGGAAGTTCAATAGATATAGGAACTTGTTTTGGAATAGGTGCAGGTCAAATGAAACTTACTGGTGATTCAACTTCAACAACACAAACAATACAAGCAACAGAAGGTGTAAAAGCTGTTACAAATGCTTCAACCAATATACAATTAAGAGTAACAGATTTAAAATTAACAGCAAATAAAAACAAAACAATAATAACAGCTGAATTAGGTGGAAATGATAAATATTTAGAGATATTTGGAAATAAAGTAACATGGGGCTCTAAAACATATACAGCAACAGTAAGTGGTAAGAAAATGACTATAGAAGTTAATACAGAAGATATATTATCATCATCTGATATGAGGCTTGAAGTTGAATATGGAATAATAGATGGAACGCTTAGAAATCAAGGATTCAGGTTTACAGAATATCAGAAAACAGGACTAAAAAAATACATAACATTATCAGTACCAAATGAATTAGCAAATACACTAGAAAAGAAATTTGCTGCAACCGTAAATGATGATATAGAAACAACAATGAGTAAAAGCGTAAATGGAATAAATTATCTAGTTAGAACAAAAGGAAATCAATTAGCATTTTTAAAACCTAGAGAGATTGCTGAAGAAACTGAATTGAGAACAAGTGAAGATGGAAGTGGTACATCATATATTGCTCAAACAGGAAATGTTTTATTTGGTTTAAGATTTAGTGATTCATCAAGTGGATATTATATTTCATCAACAGATTCAATTACTGCAAATAAAAGTTTATCTGTTTTTGAAACAATTAAATTTGAAAACAAAGGATATAATTTAAAATTATCATCTCAGGATTTAACTCAAAACCCTGTTCTTGACATTGAATTAAGGTATACTGTAAAAGATTCAAACGATTCATCAGTATCAGCAAATATAGTTCAATATATACGAATAGAAACAACAGGAAAATACACTGAAGTTCCAACAGAAGAGAGCGTTTTAGGAAAAGGAACAATTGCCGGAAACTTACAAACTTTAGTAGATGGTTCACTAACATATAAAGAAGTATTAGAAGAATCATTATTATTAAATACTCAATTAACATCATTATTTACTGGATGGGCAAATTTAATTAATAGTTCAGATTATCAAGAATATACACAAGAAAATTCAGTAAGAACAAATACAATAAACAGTGAAGAAGATGGAAATCCTGCTTTAAAAGTATTTACAACAGATGGACTTTTAACAGGTGGAATTAGACCTGAAGTTGCTGGTGTAGAGTGGGATGGTAATGATTTAGTAGTAACAATGAAATCAACAACTGCAAGTATTTCAAGTATACACTTAGCTTCTTATAATTATAAAGAAGGTTGGATACAAGATAATGTTTCTAGTGGAAAAGCACCAACTATCTATTATCAACAATCACAATTAAGCGTATCAAACAATAGAATAACTATACCAAATGCAAAAAATCTATTAGATAATATATATACTAATTTTTATATATTAGTAAGAGATACTGCTGGGGAAAATGCTGTTTTAAATATACAAGCTATACGTAATGATAATGGAAAAACATATGTTGTAGAAGATAATTATTATAGAATATTAGGTACAACACATTTTGCAGATGACAAAATTAATTTTACAAATGAAAAATTCTATACAGAATATAATGATGGAAGTAAAGATAAAATTACATTTAATATTCCATTTACATTTAGAAATGGGTCAAGTGATTATTGTTTAGATTTTTATGATGACAATAAAGCTAAAGAAGCAACTGGTTCTGTAATAGATAATAATGTTGCTAAAATAACATTTGATAAAAGATTGATACAATCATTAGGAGAAGGTCGCTCGCTACAAATAAATGCAACTGTAAAAGATGACCATAATAATGATGTAACAGTTACAATAGAATTAAAAATAATGTATAAGGGACAAATACTAACACAAGGAAATAATTATAAAGATGTTATTGGAAATTATATTGTAACAGTAGAAAGTCCAGTATATGACCTAGATATATCTATTGACAAATCTGCATTTTTCGTTGATAAAACAAGAAAAGACCATAGTGTTGAAGGTTCTGTTAATGCAAATACTTATCATGATTTTCAATTATTAGTTCAAAATATACCAGAAGGATATACTTTAGATAGCGTTAATTCAGGAGCTTATGGTGATTTATTTGGTACGCCTAATTATGATATTTATGATAAAGATTTAGTTGTTACCCAATATGAATCAAAGATACTTGATGCAGTTGCAGGATTTACTCAAAAATATTTTGGAGATTTCCAATTTGAAGAAAGAGTAAATAAGAAAGTCTTAGAAGTACAAAATGGTTTGCCTAAATATGGATTAGTTCAAGATAATGCATCAGTTAGACATTATATTCTTTTCAAAAATGCGAGTGGAGATGTAATTACTTTAACTGTTAAAATTGAGAAAATTGCAAGTGTTGTTGTTAATAGAACATTAGAAAAAGGCGTAAATGTAAATAATTTATATATAGAAGGACCTTATGATGATAATATGAGTTCTCTTAAAGATGCAGTAATAAATGCAAAAAATAACAATGATAGTATACAAATTACTGAAACAGCAGATACATATAATAATAAAGATATGGAAGTATATTTCAATACAGGAGAGAATGTAAATCAGAAAGATGCTTGGACCTTACAATATGAATTGTTAAATGATTATCAAGATGGTGGAGATATATCTTTAAATAATGAGTCTATTCAGGTAATTAGAGTAGAACAAAGAGGCTATTTAAATCAAGGATATAATCATTATGCAAATATAGAACTTTATTTTGAAGATGCTATCAGTTATGAAATAAACTATAGATATAGAATTAATGAAAGTGGTTATGGTGGAGATGGATATGCTGGGCAAATGCTTTCAATTGTAGGCGATGCTGATGAAAACGGAATTATATATACATCAAATCTTGGTAACTCAGCTAATAATGAATATATAGAAGGTAATAAAGCAATTTTCAGAGTAAATAGAAATGGATTTTCATGTATAACAGTAAGATTTAGTGACTATTCAATACAAAACATATTTGTTTATGCACCTACATTGTTTATAGGAGAAGTTTTAAACAAAGCAGGAGAAAATCTAATCGAAGATTTACCTTCAATAAGAGACGAAGGACTATTAAATAGAGGTGCTCAGTTCTATGTAGACTTAGAAAAAGGTGATGATAAAACATTAGTATTTTATAATATAACTGGTGAGGTTGGCTTAGGAGATACACTTGGAGTTCCAGCTATAAAAAATGGAGCGAGAACAGTTGCATGGTATGGAGAAAGTCAAACTAATGATGGATTAGAATGGATTACAACAAAGGATATGTGGGAAAATTATGGAGCAAATTCAACACTTATAAGAAAAGAATCGAATGGAAGCGGAAAAGAAACATATACAGTTGATTTAGGAGATATAGAAGGATTTGCTTTAGACCCTGATAATATAAAAGAATATTCAGATGAATCTGAAAATAATCCTAATATTATACCTTCAAATTACTATTATAATGTTGATACAGATACTTATGAATTACGTTGGTCTTTTAGATCAACTGACTTACATCATGATGGAAAAGCTATAAATAAATTTGATACAACCCTATTTACAATAATATTTAGAGGAAATCCTTCACCAACACCAGGTGAAGATCCAGAACTTGTATATGCAAAAGAAATTCAAGAATTTAGAAAAAATGATGAAGATACACCAGATTCTAGAAAAGTAACACCTCCAGAAGAAGGTTGGGACTTTACAATGGAAGTTGGAGGAGAAGTTTGGGTAGATAGTCCAGACACAGATAAAGGTGTAAATACTAAATATGGATTAAGGGATGAAAATGATAGCAGAATAACTCAAGATATGACTGTACACTTAGAGGAATATGAAGGAACGAGATTAATTAATACGATAGATAAAACAATAAAAGCAGGGGAAAGTAGCTATATTTTTGAAGGGATATTACCTCCACTTGCATCAGCGGGACAAGATAGACATTATTATAATATAAGATTTGAATATGATGGTCAAAAATATGAACCAACAGAGTTTTTATCAACATCAAGTGTTGACATAGATAATGGTATTGATAGTACAAATGGAAATGTTAATAGTATAAAACAATATAGAATTAATGATATGATTAATAACTTGTCAAAATATAAAGAAAATACATGTTCATGGGTAACAGAAAGTGAGACAACAAGAAAAGATTTTGATAGTAGATTATCTACAATAGATAATAAAAATGGACAAGTTGATTATAAGAATAATCCAAATTATGACGAAAAAATCAGTGCTTCAACGCTTGATGCAGGGTATACAATACCAGTTGGACTTGAAGATTATCATCTAAAAAATAGAGATACATCAATTCAAGTAAAAAGAACAAAAATACAGCCAGATACACACTACACAATAAAAGGATATAGTAAATCTATAAACTTAGGTTTAGTCGAAAGAGATGAGTCAGATATAGCTGTAATTCAAGACTTGTATTATGCTAAAACAGTTGTAAAACACTATGAACAAACATATAAATATAATGCATTTAAAGTTAATAATCAAGATATTAATTACACAGTAAAAGGCCAGGATTATAAACTTGGATTATATTCATCAGACTTTATTTATAATTCAGGAATTTATGAAGATACAGCAGTTGATACATTCATGAGTGCTACAGAACTTAGACTATTCTTAACATATAGAATTAATGTAATTAATGAGTCTCCAAATGTAACAACAGTAGTAGGACAATTGGCTGATTACTATGATGATTCATTTACATTAATTACGGATGAAGTAAAACCTGGAATTATAGAAGAGGGTGTAGCTAATAATACAATAAATAATAATAAAGTAGTTGCTTATCCAAGTTTCTATAGAAAAATAGATTCAGGACAAAACGGAGTATATAATTTTGATGCTGTTGCAGATGGATATGGAAATAATAATAGTGTTACATGGACAGATACAGCTGAAAAAGGTAAGAAGATATGTAATATTAATCAATCTATGGAACCAGGTGAAAAAATAGAGCTATTTGTAACATTCGAAGTTGACCAAGAAACAGCTCAAAATGCTATACGTGAAAGCATGAAAACAGCATATGAAAACCTAGGAGATGATGCAACACAAGATGAATATGTTAAAGCTGTTGCAAATGAAGTTAGAACAAAGCTTATGGGTGAACAACATAACTATATAGAATTAAACAATTATTCAACAAAATATAGAAGAAGAATGAATAATACTTCTGCATATTCTGTAGATTCAAATTCAGGAAAAATAGATAGAGACTCATGCCCAGGAAATATGGTAATTGGTTCTCTAAAAGAAGATGATGAATGTCAAGCACCAACACTAAATGTATTTGTAGAAGGAAGTCATATAAGAGAAATATCAGGTGTAGTTTGGGATGACTCAGATAAAGATAAAACAGATGGTCAATATATAGATGGAGAAACAAGTATTTCAAATATTCCAGTATCATTAATAGAAAAGATAAAAGATCCTGATAATGGTATTGAATATGAATTTGTACATAAAGGAAAATATGATGGAGATACAGATACATTCAATATTAAAGCAGGTACAAATCAAGGTGATTCATATACATTATCATCAGAAGATGGCTATAAAATAAAAGGAATGGCACCAGGTATTTATTCATTAAGATTTGAATATGGTGCAAATGATGATATGATTAATAATTCAAAGTTCACAGATATTAATTATAAATATAATGGACAAGATTATAAAAATACAAAAGTAAGTCAAAACTTAGATGAAGAGTGGATGGATGTATCTGAGAATTCTTCTAATAGACTTTCAGATGCAGTAGACTATATTCCAGCAAGATTAAGAAATATAGCATATTCAAGAACAATATCAGCTGAAAATGGCTCAGTTTTAGCTTCAAAATCGCAAGAAAAATTACAAAACACATACATGAGAGCTGATTCATATAAAATGAAATTAATACCAGAAATCAAAGAAACTGAAGAAGGAACTCTTGAATATACATTGCCTTACGATGTTAAAGATGTTGATTTTGGTTTAGAGAAAAGACCAGAAACGAAACTATATCTTGACAAGAAATTAACTGAAATTACTCTAACAAAATCAGATGGAACTGAAGCTATATTTAACGCAAAATTTGACTATGAATATGATACAGAAAATAATAAATATAAATTAACAGGAATGGATATTGAAAATGGAATTAATCTCGATAAATTAACATCAGTTGTTGAGGATGGTAACCAACAAGGATTCCGCTATATTCAAATGGAAGATAGTTATTTATCAAATTTAAGTATTAACTTAAAATATGATATCTATGTAACAAACATTTCTGAAGAAGATTATATAAGAAATACTGTTGCAGATATGAAAACACCAGATGCGTTATATAGAGCTGCAAGTGAATTAGAACAAAGTGGTTCATATCAAAGAGGTTATTTATGTGATGAAAACAATATTCTAGGAGGATATTACTTTAAACATGAACGTTTTGGTTGGGATGATCCTGTTACTACAACAGTAGACCAAGTAGTTGATTATATTGATAATGATATAGGTCTAGATATTGAAGAAAATACAAATGTTGAAAACCATGCATGGAAATTTGCAGAAATATATGATGGAAAAACAGTTAAAAATAGCTTAGCAGGATTAATTACAAATGATTCATATAATGGAGAAGAATTAACAGACAATGGATCAGGAAATTCAGGAAAAGGTGTAAGCTATTTTGGAACAGGTAAATCAAATATTGCATTATCTGTAAACAGCAATATAAAAACAAGTCAATCTGGAGACGAGCCAGAAAAAGAAACATACTATTCACATATGAAGAGAACAGATGCTAAAGTCAAAGATGATAAAATATATGATGAAGGGCAAATAACTCTATCTGCAACTCAAGCAAGATATAAGGGAAATGATACACAAGATAAGTATAATCCAGATTTAACTAAAGAATTAAAACCAAATGATACAGCAAAGATTGGAATTTCAACATCGAAAACAATAAGTAGTGGAACAGATTCAGACAACTTGAAATTTGATAACTTAGCTGAAATATTAGTATATTCAAATACTGTAGGTAGAAAAGATATGGATGCTATTCCAGGAAATGCAAATAAGATTGCAAAATCAAGTGGTGCATGGGCAGCTGGACGTTCAGGAGGAGGAGAAAGAGACTCAGACTCACCAGAATATATTACAATAACTCCACCTACAGGATTAAGCGAAAAAATGGAAACAAGTAATAACATGTTAATAGTAACGATTGTTGCAACTGCAACTGCGTTTATAGCATCAATTACAGTTCCAATAATAACAATCCTATATGACAAAAGTAGAAAAACAGTAAAAGAGGATGATCAATAAGAATAAGGCAAAGGGACTGACCCTTTGCCTTTTCGGCTTGGTAGGGGCGACCATTGGTCGTCCGAGGACGGGGGTGGAACCCCGCCCCTACAATTAAAAAAATGGGGACGCGCACCAAATCAAACATTGGGCGGGGACAAGCCCAACCCCAAATTTAATGTTAAAGTATACATAAAACATCAAAAACGCCAAAAATGTTAAAAAAAAGTAAAAAAAATGTAATATATTTGTAATAAAATATTGAAAATTTCCAAATAAAGGTGTATAATATTATTGTATGATTGGGTAAAAAGGCGAATTTCACCTATTAAATAATGGAAATATTGCTTAATAGTTGAAAATGCTTTTGTACTCGAAAAAATAAAAAAAAAATAAATCAATATATATTATAGGAGGATGTTGATATGTTAAAGAATAGGAGAAGTACTAAGAAAGTATTAGCCTTATTTCTAGTATTTACTATTATGTTTGCTAATATGTTCACAGTTGTTGAATATGCTGCTTCAAATCTAGGTAAATTAGATTCCAGCGATATTCATGAAAACGTAGAATATGATGCAAAACTTGTAGTAAATGAAGAAGAAAAAGGTTATGAAAACGCTTTCGATATGAATGAAGAAAACGCAGGTATTAAGCTAGAACTTAATGTAGAAGATAGCGGATACCTTAAAAATGCAAGTATCTCATTTGAATCAGAAAACGGATTGAATTTTGAGATTGGAAAAATCGCTGAAAATGATTTAGTTCAAAATTTAGAAAATAACAAATTAAAACTAAATCAAATAAACGAAGGTGATAGTTTAGAAATCACAGTTCCAATTAAATTCAAAAACACAGATTCAATAGACAATTTAAGCAAAGTTGTATCTGCTAAGTTGTCTGGAATATATGTTGACAATTCTGGTAAAGAGAACAAAATATCAGAAACAGTAAACTTAAAAGTTACTTGGAATGTTAATACAGAATTAACTGTTTCATCAGAAATAACAAAATATATTCCTTATAGCTCTAGCAACGGTTCAGGAGTAATTGTTCAAACAAATGTAAAAATGAACATGGGTCAAAAAGCTGAACTAGTTGGAAAAGAGAAATTAGAAATTGAAGCTTTAAAAATACAAGGTCTAAAACTAGACAAAGTAACAGTTATAAGAAACAATGAAGCTGATTTCTCAGAAAAAGATTGGAAACAAAGTGATGATAAGATCACAATCGATATTAAGAATGATAACTCTAAAGAGTTTGTTAAAGAAGAATTCTTAATTACTTATATTTTCACTGGAACAGACACTAATGTTTTACCATTATCTTTAAATAGTAAAATATTAGCTACAGTTGAAATGTTTGGAAGTAATGAGAAAATAGAAACAGAAAAAGAAGAGTTATACACAGTTTCTGAAAAGATTGGGGAAATCGTTTCTATATCTTCTGAATTATCTGAAGAAGTTTTAAATAAAGGAAATATTATAGCTGATAAATATAATGAAGCTAAGGCTTATACAACTAACTATGAAATAAACCATAGAATAAATATTTCTTCAACAGATTTAGTTGAAAAGATTTCTATTACTGATATTGATGAAAACTTTAAAGCTGGAGAAAATAGTTATTCTACAGTAAATAGCTCATTATATAAGAAAGTTAAAGTTTCTAAAGATGAATTTGAAAAGATCTTAGGAACTGATGGTAAGATTTCTGTTATGAGCAGAGGAGAAGAAATAGCTACAATTACTAAAGATTCTAAAGTAGAAGATGGTAGTTATGTAGCTGAAATAGCTAAAGAAGTAAGTAGAGTAACAGTTAATACTACTGCTCCAAAAACAGAAGGAAACTTAAATATTAAATTAAGTAAAGAAATAAAAGATACAGAATATGAATTAAGCGATATTAAAGCTTGGGATTTAATGGAATATACTGCACAAGGAAGTATTACTTTAACAGGTGATACACAAAACAAAGTTGCAGATATGCAAAAATCTATTAAATTAGAAAATACTAAAACAGATACTAATATTTCTTTAAATAAAACATCATTAGGTACAATAGTAAATAATGAAAATGTTGAAATAAAAGTAAGTTTAAATAATGATAAAATAGGAACAGACTTTTATAAAAATCCTAAATTTGAAATTACTTTACCTGAATATATTCAAGAAGTAGATTTCAAAGATGTAGGTATTGCTAACGGTGGAGAAGATTTCAAAATTTCTAAAGCAGAAGCTAATGTTGAAGACGGTAGAGTTGTTATTAGAATTGAACTTGAGGGAACTCAAAAATCATATCCACTAAATAATGTAACAGATGGTACAAATATAATTATCAACACAAACATGAGATTAAAATTATTAACACCTTCTAAAGAAGATATAATTACATTAAAATATATAAATGAAGATGCTACAGAATATTTAGATAACGGATATGAAGAAGTTAAAATATCATATGTAGCACCTACAGGAGTTATAAGTGTTAACTCTACATCAAATTATAATGGAGATAACTCAAAAGTAATTTCTGTAAATCAAGGTACAAAAACAGATAAGATTGAAATATTTGATAATGCTAAAACAGCAACAATGGATATCTTAGTTATGAACAATAACGAAAATACAACTAAAGATGTTAAAATCTTAGGTAGAATTCCTTTCAAAGGAGTTAAAGATGTTAGAACAGGTGAAGAATTAGGAACAACAGTTGATACAACAATGACTTCACAAATCATAGCTAACCAAGAAAACAATGCAAATGTTATAATTTATTATTCAGAAAATGGAGAAGCTACAGCTGATCTAACTGATATGAATAATGGTTGGAGAACAGATATTACTGATTTTTCAAAGGTTAAATCATACTTAATAGTAACTGACAATTATGAAATGAATAAAGGTGATATATTAAGATTTTTTTATGAATATACAATTCCTGAAAATCTAGAACATAACAATTATATCTATGGTACATTTGGAACAATTTATAAAGATGTATCAGAAATAGCTGAAAATCAAGAAATATCTACACCAGACTTAGTTGGACTTACAACAGGTAAAGGACCAAATATTTCAGTTACTACAAAATTAAGTACTGGTAAAGATTCAATTAAAGAATCTGAAAAAGTTAAATATACAGCTGAAGTTAAAAACACTGGTGAAGAAGATGCTAGAGATGTAGTAGTAAAAACAGAACTTCCAGAAGGAACAACATTTGTTGAATATCAAAAACAAGGTTCAATATATGAAGCAAAAGGCTGGAAGTATATTGATGGAAGAGAAAGCATAGAGAAATTTGATACAATTAAACCAGGAGAAACAAAAGTTATTGAATTTACTGTTGAAGCAAATTCAGTATCTAATGAAATTACTACTGTTGATTGGAAAACAGAGATTACAGCTAAGGACTTAGCTAAAACATTAGAATCTGAAGTTATAACAACAACTATTGAAAAAGGTGAGATTATAACTGAAGAATTTACAGAGACTATAGCTGATATAGTACAAGAAAACGATGATATTATTTACAAAATAGCTGTAAAGAATACATCTGATAAAGATATTTCAAATATTAAAGTCGAAAAAGACTTACCAGATTTATTAAAATATAGTGAAAGCTATGTTCAAGATTTTGATGAAGAATTAAACTTAATAGAAAATACAGCTGATAGTAACTATGATATGGATAATAGAAAAGTAACATGGACTATTGATAATATTAAAGCTGGAACAACAAGATATGTTGTATTAAAAGCAGTAGCTGGAGAATTAACTGGTGATGTTTATGAAGATACAATTACTACAAATTCAAAAGTAACAGCAAATTCAAATACATACTATACAGCTGATGTAAATGAGAAAATTGCTAGACCTAAATTAGTTGTAGAGCAAATTTCTAATAAAAATGGTGAATTTATTGGTGAAGGTGAAATAGTTGAATATACAATAAAAGTTAAAAATGAAGGTATTGTTCAAGCTGAACAAGTTGAAGTAACTGATAATTTACCTAATGAATTAAAAGTTAGATCTTTAAAATATAAAGTTGATGGAACTGAATTGTCAAGAACAGTATCTAAAAATGAAGACGCTGTTGTGTATACAAGTTTAGCTCCACAAAGTGAAGTAGTAATTAACTTATCTGCTGTTGCTAATACAATAGATCAAACTCAAAAATCTGTATCTAATGTTGCTACAATAGATACGGCAAATGCAAATAGTGCAACAACAAATAAAGTAAATAATACTATTGAAAGAACAATAGAAGCTCAAACAGCTGGTAATAACGAATCAGAAAATATTTATAAAATAACTGGTCTAGCATTTGTTGATACAAATCAAAATGGACAAAAAGATGAAAATGAAGCTGGATTAGAAGGAATTGAAGCAGTTTTGGTTGATGTAAACAGCTTAAACAAGATTCAAACAGTTGCTACAGGTGCAAATGGAGAATATTCATTTAGTAATTTATCAAACGGAAATTATTATGTAATATTCTACCATAATTCAACAAGATATGATTTAGCAACATATAGAAAAGAAAATGTACCTGAAAATCTAAATTCAAATGTTATTTCTGCTGAAATAGAAGAAAATGGAGAAAAGAGAACAGTTGCTGTTACAGATGCATTAACTATTTCAAATGGAAGTATTTCAAATATTAATATAGGTTTAACAGATACAAAGATATTTGATTTATCACTAGAAAAAACTATTTCAAGTATCACAGTTCAAAATGAAAATGGAACAAAGAAAAATGAATATAATAACTTAGGCTTAGCCAAAGTTGAAATTGCACCTAAAGATTTAGCTGATACTAAAGTATATGTTGAATATAAGATAACAGTTAAAAATGAAGGTGATGTTGAAGGATATGCTAAGAAAATAGTAGATTACTTACCAGCTGGAATGGAATTTAGTACAGAACTTAATAAAAACTGGTATCAAGGAACAGACGGAAAACTATATAGTGAAGAATTAGCTAATACAGTAATAGAAAAAGGACAATCTGCTACAATTACATTAATTCTTTCAAAACAAATGACTGAAGAAAATACAGGTATTGTAACAAATACAGCTGAAATAGTAGAAAGTTATAATAAATTAGGATTAGCTGATAAAGATTCAAGTCCAAATAATAAAGCTCAAAATGAGGATGACTTAGGAAGAGCTGATGCTATCCTATCAATCAATACAGGTAGTACATTAATTTATATAACAGCAATTGTTACTACAATAATGATGGCGATCATATTATTTATAGTAATAAGGATGAATAGGTACAAGATAAAATGGTACTTACAAAAAAAGGAGGTGAATTAATATGAATCGTAAAAAAATCTTTATAGAAATTTTAATATTTATATTAATTACCGCCTTAGCAGCTATTGGGTATAACGTAACTGCTGCAATAACAACAGAAATGGCTTCAAAGGGAATTGGATACCCTTCAGGATATCCAACAATAACATTAAGTGATTTAATTAATAATTATAATTTACTATGTTCTGAAGAAGGTAGAGCTCTTCCAGGAAGTTCAGCAACTACGGTTGTATCTGGAAAAAGATCAAAAGACATACCTTATCCAAGTTATGGACAAGTTGCATTTACTACAGGTGAAACAAAAAGTTCAAGAAATCCTTTTTCATACGCAGAAAGTGAAACATTAAGTAGATATAAAACAAGTGGACCTGTTACAGCAGTTCCAGAAGAAGCATACATTTTATCTGAAATGACTGAAAACACAAATGGAAATACAGGAGTATTCTATAATGTAACAGATGTAAGATATGAAGGTGAAATTATTGATTCTTATGCAATACCAGTAAGAGATGAATCAGATTATATCTATGGTGTTGATTTAGATTCAAATGGAGAACCTACAGCTTATGTTGTAAAAGAAGAAAGTGATTATTATTATGTTGATATTAATCAAGTAGGAAGTGATTATTTCCCATACACATATGTACAACAAGCTTGGTGGAGCAGTCCTGCTGGAAGTACAGGTAATCCAGTTACACAAAACGATTTCTCAGTTGAAGCAAAAGAATTTGATAAATATATTAAGAGTGTAAGAAAAGGAACTGATACAGTTGATAAAACTGTAACAGTTAATGGAACAACAGTAACAGTTCCAGCTCCAATAATTGATTACCAAGTTACATCAACAATGAACAATGCAACAGTAAACTATAATGAAGAAACAAGAAAATACTTAATTGGACCATTTACACTTAATTTCCCAGAATGGGTAACAACATCTACAGATAGAGGAGAAGTAAGATTTGCTGGAATTTCTAATATGGATTTAAAAGGAATTCAAGTAAATGGATCTAGTTCTCAAGAGATTACAATAGATCATTCAAATTGGGATATACAATATTCAAATGTTAGAGAGGAATCAGGTGCATTATCTGAATATCCTCATGATGGAGAAGAATTCTATATTGTATTAGATTATATTGAAGGCGTTACAAAAATTAGTGATATTAAAGTAGATTTTAAATATATGAATGCAGGTGCTACTTATGAGAATTTAACTGGTAAATATAACATTGTATCATGGACACCAAAAACAGAAGTAGTATCAGATGGAGAATGGCCAATATATATTCATACATTAGAATGTACAGCCATTGATAGTAAAACTTCACAAAAATTAGCATTAGGTGTTGAGGCTGCTAGATGGTATGAACATGCGGATTATTCATTATTTAATGGCGATTTGGTTGTTAAAGATGAACCAATACCAACACCAACACCAGTAATTACACCAAACCCTATTACACCAACACCAGGACGTACAATTCCACCATATACAGCAGATGATGACGACGATGATGATTATAGTAGAAAGAAGAAAAAAGTAATAGAACTTACAATTCCTATTGAAGGTGAAGTTTGGATTGATACAAAACAAGATAAAGCTAATGGAAATGTAACTGAAGGTAAACGTGATGACGGTGAAAAAGGTTACAAAAATGCGGAAGTTTATGTATATAAAGTATATAAAAACAATGGAACAGAAGTAAAAAGGGAACTTGCTAAGATATATGAAAAAGATAATGATAAAGAATTATCATTCCCAATTTACACAGATGAGAATGGTAAATATACAATTCCTAAAATCTTAGTTCCTGGTACTGAGGATAAGAATAATAAATATGATATCGAATATGATGTAGTATTTAAATTTGATGGTCAAACATATACAGCTTCAAATCCATTACCAACAGCTAATGGCGATGCTAAAACTTATATAAATGCTAGCAGAGCAGAAAAAGATAGTAAATATGCAAGCGATTCTCTAGCTAGTGAAAATGCAACAGAAAGAGATACTTATAATAAGAAATTCGAAACTATCACTGGTGATAAGGCAATGGATGATAGTGGTAATACAGAAGGAAAAGCTGGAAACTTAAAATTAGATTATACATCTGAAGCAGTTACATATAAAGATAATACAAAGAGAAGATCTAAATTAACTACTTTAGATTCAAATGGACATATAATAGAACAATATAAGATGATAGCTTCTACAGCTAATACTGGAATTTATGTTCCTGTAAATCATGAAATTACTAAGGATAATGCTGATAGTGTAACATCAACAGTTGATAAACATGGTAATAAAACAACTACAACATATCATACAATCTATAATTACATGAAACACATTAACTTAGCTGTTAAAGAAAGAGAAGAATCTGATTTAGGTGTACTTAAAGATCTATATAAAGCTAAAATAGTTGTTAATGAAAAAGAAATTACTAAGAAATTCAATACTTTAGTAGATTTTGAAGACGCTAAATATGCTGAATTCTTAAATATTCAATTAGAGAATGCTCAAACAAAATCTTATAAATTAGGATTATATAATTCAGATTATGAATATAGATCAACAGTTTATGAGAAAGAAGTTGACCAAGTTAAAGCTGTTAAAACTGGTGAAACTGGATCACTTACAGATACAAACTTACGTGTATTCTTAACATATAAGATTGCAGTATTTAACGAAGGTTCTTATGATATGGTTATTAATGATTTAAATGATTACTATGATAAGACATTTACATTAGTAACAGAAGAACAAAAAGCAAATATTGTAGATGGAGATACAAGAACAGCCAAAGTTGTTGCAGAACCTTCTTACTATAGAGTTATAGGATCTACTGAAAGTCCAAAATATGATTATACTTCAAATGGAATGACTAGATTTGATTGGGCTTCATCAGAGGCTACAGCAAATGATAGTTACAAGAAAGGTAACATCACATCATTCAGTGGATTAAAATTACATCCAGGTGAGCAATTACAATTATTCGTAACTTATGAAGTTGATAAAGGTGGAGCAGAAAATCCAACAAGAAACTTATTAGGTGAAAAGAATAATGTAGCTGAAATTGCAAGTTACTCAAGTTATAACTTAGATGGAAGTGTAGCTGGTAAAATCGATAGAGATTCAGCTCCAAATAATATTAAGTTAGATAAAGTAACTGATAAAGCTTGGTATGAAGATGATACAGAATCTGCACCAGCTATTAAGATTGAACTTACAGACTTTGTAAACAGAGAAATAAATGGTGTTGTTTGGGAAGATAAAGAAACTAATACAATTAAGTTTGACCAAAAAGTAGCTAATGGTTACTTAGATGATGATGAAACTAGAATTCCAGATGTTGATGTAGAATTAGTTGAAAAGATTACAGTTGACGGAAAAGAATATGAACACATTTGGAAAAATGAAGATATTAAGAATTTCAAAGATGTAAATCCTGAAAATTATGAATTAGATGTAACTACAAATGATGATGGTGAATATACATTCAAAGGTGTTCTTGCTGGTAACTATGTAGTAAGATTTAAATATGGTAATAAAGATTCACTTGCTAAATATAATGGACAAGATTACAAAAATACAGCTTATGAAGCAGGATTAACAGATTTAAATCAAGAATGGCAAGATATTAAATCAGATGCAGAAGTAAATAATAGAGATAGAAGAGTATCAGATGCTAGAGATTATGAACCACAAAGAATGAGAGTTATAGCATATTCTAAGACAATTGATAATAACAAGGGTACAATATTAGAAAGTGCTGATAATGGAGCAGATCATAGTGAATTAATTAAGAATACTCAAATGGTTGCTAATACAGCTAAATTAAACTTAGAGATTGAACATCCTGATTATATTACAGAGAACAAATTAACTGATGGTACTGTTGAAAGAAAATATGTTGTAAACGGAATTGACTTCGGTTTAGAGCAAAGATCTGAAACAGCTATTGAGTTAAGCAAGAATATTTCTAAGATTACATTAATGAAGAATGACGGAATAGATACAATCATGGAAGTAATTATTAATGAAGATGGATCAATTGATTTTGAAAAATCAATTCAAGGTGATAAACTAATCAATATAGCTCAAGTTGGAAATACTCAGGGTATTAGATTTGCTAATATTGAAAAATCATACTTAAATAATATGTCAATTAGTTTAGAGTATACAATTAAAGCTAAAAATACTTCTGAAGTTGACTGGACAGGTGATATTGCTGATTTAGCAACAAGTGAAATCTCAGCAAAAGCTGATGAATTAGCAGATACTTATGATATCCCTGGTGGAGTTACTTATGGTAGATATGTAGGTAATAACTACTATACAAATACAAATAATAATTCTGATAGAATTGTTAAGACAAATGTAAATCAAATAATTGATTACATTGATAATGATATTGGAATGGACGTTAAAGCAAACCAAAATGTTGAAAACCATGCTTGGAAAAATGTTAAAGCAGATGAATTAAGAAGAGTTCTAGCTGATAGCGTATATAATACAGAAGGTAAGATCGTTGACAATAAAGGAATATCTTTCGAAGGAAATGGTAAATCTAATATAGTTGTAACAGAAGACGGAAACTATAATCCAGATGTAGTTGCTGAGTTAGTTCCTACAAGTGCAGCAAGTGAAGGAAAAACAACAGGAAGAATTAAGATTACAACATCTAAGACAACATCATCAGATGCTGATTCAAGTGATTTGAACTTCAACAATATGGTTGAAATCTTAAGTTACTCTAATACAGTAGGTAGAAGAGATATGAATGCAGTTCCTGGTAACGCAGAAATTTCTAGAGGTGCTTATGAAGCAGCAACAGGATATAAGAACAATACTCTAATTGCTGACTATGAAGGTGCTAAAGAAATAAACGGACAACATCTAAACGGTGAGAGAGATACAGCTGCTGCAGACTTATTAACATTCACTGAACCTACAGGTTTAGATGTACAAGAAGAAACTACAACAAATTATATGGTTGCAATTCTAAGTGCTTCAATAGTAATTGCTGCAGGAATAATGGTTACAATGTTATTTGTATTCAAAAGAAAATAACAATCCTATAATATAGAAAAGAAAAGGCGCACGTCAATATGCCAGACGAGCGTCTTTTCTTTTAAATTAATAAATGGAATAGAGAAATCTGTAGGGGCCGGGTTCCATCCCCGCCCTATTGAAAAACAAACATTTTTCTTGTATAATATATAAAAATTAAAAATAAGGGGAATATTTTAAATGGATAGATTGATTAGATGTTTAGCGTATGGAGGAAAGGTTAGTGTTACTTTGATTTCTTCTAGTGAATTGGTTGAAAAGGCGAGAGTGACTCATGATTTAACTCCTACAACTACAGCAGCTCTTGGACGTTTATTAACAATTGGTGAGTTAATTGGAGCTGGACTTAAAAATGATAAAGAGAGTTTTACAATTCAGGTAAAAGGCGATGGTCCTATTGGAAATTGTGTTTGTGTTGTAAATTATGGATTAAAAATTAAGGGATATGTTCAAAATCCTTTAGTAGAACTTCCTTTAAAGGAAAACGGAAAAATTGACGTTGGTGGAGCTGTTGGTAGAAATGGATTTATTAATGTTATTAAAGATATGGGAATGAAAGAGCCTTATGTTGGTGTTACTCCAATTGTAACAGGTGAAATTGCTGAGGATTTTGTTAGATTTTTTGCTGAGTCTGAGCAACAGCCTTCTGTTGTTTCGTTAGGCGTTTTAGTTGATAAAGATGGTGTTAAATCAAGTGGAGGGTATTTAGTTACATTAATGCCTGATGCTGATGAAGATGTTATTTCTAGGTTGGAAGAGAACCTTAATAAGGTTCCACCAATTAGTAGTATGCTTGAAAAAAATGCAAGTTTGGAAGAGATTGCAGAAATTGTTACCGGTGATTCAAATATTTTTGTTCTAGAGGGAGAAGATGTTCCTAAATTTGTTTGCGATTGTAATAGAGAAAGGTTTGAAAGAGGATTGATTTCTCTTGGAAAAGAGGAATTAAAGAATGTTTTGAAAACCGATAATAAGATTGAAACAGTTTGTAATTTTTGTGGAAAAAAATATGTGTTTAATAAAGATGATATAGAAAAATTGATGATGTAGGGGCGACCATTAGTCGTCCGTGGACGTGGTTTACCACGCCAATATAAATAAAAACAAAAAATAAAATAAATGGAGGTGCTTTTTATGGAGTTTTCATATCAACCGAAGGGAGTTTGTTCATATAATATGAAATTTGTAGTTGATGGAGATATTATAAAAGAAGTGGTAATTGAAGGTGGTTGTATGGGAAATACAGCTGGTATTTCAAAGCTTCTTATTGGAATGAAGGTTGAAGATGCAATTAAAAGATTAAAGGGGATTGACTGTAGAGGTAGAGGGACTTCTTGCCCAGATCAAATTGCAAAAGCTTTAGAAAAGTATATGGAAGGGTAGGGGCGAATCCCTTATTTCCCAGGAAATCGACTGAAAATGTAACAAAAATGTAATATAAAAAACATTGACAAAAGTGTTTTCTAACGTATAATGAGTTGGTCTTTAGATCGAAAAAAGGAGATTTTTGTCGGAAATGGAAAATATAATTGTTAATGTTGAAAATGAATTTATGAAATTAAACTCAAAAACTATTAATGAGTATTCTAGCGTTATAGGGGATTTAGACTTTAATAATATAAAAATATTGAATTTTGAAGATGAGAATAAGACTGTAAATTTCTTGTTCTATGGTTCTGATTTCTTCGCATATAATAGAGTTAATTTTAAGAATGATTATGAGTATAATAAAGGCAAAGATTATATTGAAATTAGCGAAAACTTAAATACTAAAATTCAAAAGATTCCAAATGTTGCTAAAACAAGAGGAATTTTGAAGATTGATGATATTGAAGCTAGAATATATGATATGGGTGAATACATTTTATTATTAACAAGAGATGAAACAAGAATATTAAAGGTTAAAGCTGAAGGTGACATTAGTGATATTACGTATACTAAACCTGAAGTACAAATTGACAAAATTAAAGAAAATATCGACTTGCTAATATTAGAAGAAGAGGCTAGATTAAAGGAAGAAAGAAGTTTTAAGAATAAAATCAAAAGAATTAAAATTAAAATTACAAATTATGTATCAGAGCCAATTAGATTTATAAGACAAAAATTATTTAAAACTAGTGAAATTAAGATGTTAAGTGAAGGAAAACATAGTATATTTGATAAATAATTGTATGGGCGACCATTGGTCGTCCGAGGGTGGGGCTTGTCCCCACCAAATAATTTAAAAATATCTTTAAAAACAACCTTGTAAGGGTTGTTTTTTTTAGGTTTTTATTATATAATTTTATCCGTTATGAAGGGAGAGTAGAGATTATGGAAAATGAGAAAGTTCAGATTTCTGATGAAGAGATTCTTCATATTGCTAAGCTTGCTAGAATTAAGCTTGGTGATAATGAGATTCAGGATTATAAAAAGAATTTGGAAGAGATTTTAGATTTTGCTAATATTGTTAATTCTGTTGATACTGAGAATATTGGTGAAACAATTGGTGTTAATGAGAATTATAATCGTTTTAGAGCTGATGTTGTTACTAATAAAGAGATGAGAGATAAATTGTTACAGAATGCGCCTAGTCAAGATGAGGGAATGTTTAGAATTCCAAAGGTTATTTCGTAGAAAAATATATTGAGATTATATATTATTTTTTTTTACCCCTTGCTGTCACAGCCCGTATCCTACAAATTTTCAATAAATTGAAAATTTGAGTATTTCATCTGATAGGGCTGCTTCAATCGCACTCGATTCTTACGAATCTCGTTTGGTCGCTGCGCGGGGATTTCAAAAAATAATATATAATCTCATGATATAATAAAGAAAGAGAGGTTTTTTATGAATATTACTGATTTGACTGTGCATGAGCTTATCGATTTGCTTGATAAGAAGGAGATTACTTCTCAAGAGATTGTTAAGGCTTATGCTGATAGAATTGATGAGAAAGAGAAGGATGTACAGGCTTTTGTTACTGTTACAACTGATGATGCTAGTAAAATGGCTGAAAAAATTGATAGTGAAGGTAGAAATGGTAAATTTTCAGGAATTCCTATTGGAATTAAGGATAATATTAATATTGATGGTGTGAAGACTACATGTAGCTCTAGAATGCTTGAGAATTTCGTCTCACCTTATAATGCTACTGTAATAGACAAATTACACGCTGAGGGGTTAATTTCGCTAGGAAAGCTAAATATGGACGAATTTGCTATGGGTGGTTCTACAGAGCACTCATATTTCCATAATACATGTAATCCATGGGATTTAAATAAGGTTCCAGGTGGCTCTTCAGGAGGAAGTGCTGCTGCTGTTGCTGCTAATTTAGTTCCTTGGGCTTTAGGAAGTGATACTGGTGGTTCTATTCGCCAACCTGCTTCATTTTGCGGTATAGTTGGTTTAAAACCTACATATGGATTAGTTTCTAGATATGGTTTAGTTGCTTTTGCATCTTCACTTGATCAAATCGGTCCTTTAACAAAGGACGTAACTGATTCAGCAATGTTATTGAACTTGATTGCTGGTTATGATGAAAAAGATAGTACTTCTGTTAATATTGAGAAAAAAGATTATACTAAAGCTTTAGTAAAAGATGTTAAAGGTTTAAAAATTGCTGTTCCAAAGGAATTTTTAGCTGAGGGTGTTAATGAAGAAGTTAAAAATGCAATTTTAGAGGCTGCTGAAACATATAAAAAGCTTGGTGCTACTGTTGAAGAGTGCTCTTTAGATATTGGAAAAGAGGCATTAGCTGTTTATTATATTATTGCTTGTGCTGAAGCTAGTTCAAATTTAGGTAGATTTGATGGAATTAGATATGGTTATAGAGCTGAGAATTTTGATAATTTAAGAGAAATCTATATTAATTCAAGAACAGAGGGATTTGGACCAGAGGTTAAGAGAAGAATTATTTTAGGTACTTATGTTTTATCTTCAGGTTATTATGATGCTTATTATAAAAAAGCTCAAAAGGTTAGAACTGTTATAAGAGATGAATATCAAAGATTATTTGAGAAATATGATATTATTTTAACTCCAACTTCTCCAACTGTTGCTTTTGGTATTGGTGAGAAATCTAATAATCCTTTAGAGATGTATTTGGCTGATATTTGTACAGTTCCTGTAAATATTGCTGGTGTTCCTGGAATTAGTATTCCAGCAAAGCTTGATTCAAATGGTATGCCTATTGGTATTCAGCTTATTGGAAAACATTTTGATGAGGAGACATTGTTTAGGGCTGCGTTTACGTTTGAACAAGAGGTTAAGTTTAGAGCAAATAATAAACCAGAATTTAAAAAATAAAGAAAGGAATGTAATCTATATGATAAGAGATGATTATGAAATGGTTATAGGACTTGAAGTTCATTGCGAATTATCTACAAAAACTAAGATTTTTTGTTCATGTCCTACTGAATTTGGTGGTGAGCCTAATACACATTGTTGTCCAGTTTGTATGGCAATGCCAGGAACACTTCCTGTATTAAATGAAAAAGTTGTTGAATATGCTGTTAAAGCAGGTCTAGCAACAAATTGTAGTATTTCTCAAAATAGTAAAAATGATAGAAAGAATTATTTTTATCCTGATCTACCTAAAGCTTATCAAATTTCTCAATATGATAAACCTCTATGTAATCACGGACATGTTAGTATTGAAACTCCAGAAGGAGAAAAAGATATTAGAATTTTAAGAATTCATATTGAAGAAGATGCTGGAAAGTTAAATCATGATGAATATGGAAGAGGAAGTTTTGTTGATTTAAACAGAGCTGGAGTTCCTTTAATTGAGATAGTTTCTGAGCCTGATATGAGAAGTGCTGAAGAAGCTGAAAGTTATATGAGAAAATTAAAATCAATTTTAGAATATATTGAAGTTTCTGATTGTAAGATGCAAGAAGGTTCTTTAAGAGCTGATGTTAACGTTTCAGTAAGAAAGAAAGGTTCTACAGAGTTTGGAACAAGAACTGAAATGAAAAATATGAACTCTTTCAGATCAATTGTTAGAGGAATAAACTATGAAGCTGAAAGACAAATTGAATTAATAGAAAATGGTGAAGCTGTAACACAAGAAACTTTAAGATGGGATGATATTTCAGGAAGAACATTTTCAATGAGAGATAAGGAAGATGCTCAAGATTATAGATATTTCCCAGATCCTGACTTAGTTGCCATTAAGCTTTCTGATGAATATATTGAAAATATTAAGAAAGCCTTACCAGAGCTTCCTGAGAGTAGAAAGAAACGTTATATGGAAGAAATGGATCTTTCTGAAAAAGCAGCAAATTTTGTTACTTCATCTAAATATTATTCAAATATTTTTGATGAAGCTACTGAAAAATGTAATAATCCAAAAGCTGTTTCAAATTGGCTAATGTCAGATATTGCAAAAGTTTTAAATGAACGTGAGGAAGAGGCTGATAAAATTCCTTTTTCAGGTAAAGAACTAGGTGAACTTATTGAATTAATTGATAAGGGAACAATTAGTAACAGTATTGGAAAGAAGGTTTTGAATGAGTTATTTGAAAATCCAAAAGCTCCATCAAAGATTATTGAGGAAAAAGGTTGGGTTCAAATTTCTGATGAAGGTGCAATTAAAGAGGTTGTAATTAAAGTATTAGAAAATAACCCTCAATCTGTTGCTGATTATAAGGCTGGAAAGGATAAGGCTTTAGGTTTCTTAGTTGGACAAGCTATGAAAGAAACAAGAGGAAAAGCAAATCCACAAATGCTTAATAAGATGTTTATAGAAGAATTAAAAAAATAAAATAAAAAGAAAAACTCCTAGGTTAAGGGAGTTTTTCTTTTTTCGGGTTACTTCTTGTCACAGCGGTAATTGCCGTTTTTGCCCATAAACACATAGCAAACATCGTATTCAACTACGGCAAAGATGGAATCAATAACCATTGAGGATTCACGTGAATCAACAACGGATGCTCTAAAGCCAATACGACGGCCTTTTTCTAAGGTTTTTTTTGCTTCGGAAATGTCACTGGACAACTCTTCTACAGGCGTTATGCCGTGAGATGTCTGAATATTTCCAAAGAAAGGTTCAGTTACATTAATGATTCTCATATGTTTTAAATCATGGGTAAGATACCGATACTTAAATGCGCCGATGTGTACTTTCGGTTTATCCGGCTTGACTTTATCAATTGCGCTGATATAGCCCTGGATGTGGTCTCCAGTGCTTAGAGTGCCGATAAATGTAATAGCATTATCAGGAGTAAACTCGTTACCATCCTGATCATGCCTCTTGCTATGATTGCCCAAGAAGATCAATTCTGTTACAACCATAAATTTTTGTCCCCGATGGGGAAGTGTCGTTACGCTTAAAACTTTCATGCGTATTACCTCCTTTGATGTTATATAAAAGTGTGTACATTTATTATTTTACCACAATTAACATAAAATGTCAAATAAGGGCGGGGATGCAAAAATGCAAAAAGGGGACGCAAAAAGGGGATGGAAAAGAGAACCGTCCCCATTTCCAGCTTTTGGTGCGCGTCCCCTTTTTGCAAATAAAAAAGGCTCCACCATAAATGGCGGAGCTTTGGAAGGTTTATTCAGTTACTTTATATGTTAAGGCGCTGCCTATAAGCACATTTCCCTGAATTTTATCGACCGTGTCAGAAATTGTTTTGCCGTTATAATCGGCTTTTAAGGAAACTGAGTGACCTCTTTCAAGTTCTCTTGCTGCCCACTCGATGTTAGGCGAAATCATGATAGAGGAATCAGTGTTACCAAACTTAGCGTTTGTAATGCTTTTGGCTATTAAGCTAGGTTCTTGAGTAATAAAGTGATACCACTTATTGCCAACTTTTATTTGTTGGTCTTCGAAGTTTACAAACTCTATTTCTCTCGAAATGCTTGCGTCAAGGATTTTGCCCTTGAATGTTGTAGCCTTTTCCCTAATTTCTTGGAACGAATTTAATTCATTCCCTGATTCATCATAGAACCGTACACTTTTAATTTTTGTCATATAAAGACCTCCCTTTAGATGTAGTGTTTTATCATTATAGCACGGGGAGTTTAACGTGTCAATGGGAAAAAGAAAAAATGTGTGCAATGTGTGTCAATGGGGACGGGGATGAATGACATTAATGTCATTCATCCCCGTCCCCATTGACACACATTGCACACAAAAAATGGGCGGGGGTGGAACCTCGCCCCTACGATATTAAAACTGTACTTTTACGTTTTTCTTTACTTCTTCTGAATCTACTTTGAATAGTTCAGCTGGTTCAAAGTGAAATGCTGATGCTATTGCGTTTGATGGAAATACTTCTAGTTTTGTATTATATGTTGTTGCTACATTATTGTAGTTTTGTCTTAAGCCAGCAATTTTATCCTCAGTATTTCTTAATTCGTCTTGTAATTCTAAGAAGTTTGTATTTGCTTTTAATTCTGGATAGTTTTCTGCTACTGCCATTATTGTTTTTAATGTTCCAGATAATTGATTATTTAATTCTAATTTTTCACCTGTTGTTGTTGCTTTAGACCATGAAGTTCTAAGTTCAGCAATGTTTGTTAATACTGTTTCTTCGTGGTTCATATATCCTTTAACTGTTTCAACAAGGTTTGGAATTAAATCAAATCTTCTTTGTAATCCTGTTTGTATTTGGCTATCTGCATTTTTAACTTGGTTTCTTAATGTTACTAAAGAATTATAAATAGAGATAACCCATGCAATAATTGCAACTATTATAACTAAAATTATTATAATTGGCATATTTTTTTCCTCCTATTATTTAATTATTATTATAATAACATATAAAAAATTTTTTTACAATATAATTTTTTTAGTCATATCAAGGGGGTTAGATGCATATATATTTAATACGTATTGGTATAAAAGACTTCTACGAAATTTGACAAATTTGGACAAAAATGCTATAATATAGATGTCGCTTGTAAGGAGGGATATATGAATAAAAAAGAAAATTTATCTATAGGATTAGTTAAGAGAATTATAGCAATAGCTATTATTTTAATAATTCTATTAGGAGCTGGAGTTTTAGCAAATACATCAAGATTAAAAACTGTTAAGATTGTATTTTCAGATAATACTGAACTTACTGTTATTACTTCAAAAACAAATATTTCTGAGATTTTAGAGGAAAACAATATTATTTTATTATCTGACGAACATGTTAGTCCAGGGCTAGATGAAGAGTTAAATGATGAAAGAAAAATTGTTATTTCTAGAGGTGAAATCGAAGAAGTAAATACTAAAATGATTGCTGAGGAAGAAATATTTAATTCTTATTCACCAATAGTTGAAAAAGTTTTTAAGGTTCAAGAAGAAATTCCTTTTACAACAACTACAAGAGAAGTTGGAAGTGTTGATGAAGGTGAAGAAGTTAACAAAGTAATTCAAGAAGGTGAAAACGGAATTAAAGAATATACTTATAAAGCCAAATTTCAAGATGATGTTGAAATAAAAGATACTAGAATATTAATTTCAGAGGAAATTATTAAAGAACCTGTTGAAAAAATTATTCAAGTATCAAAAAAGGTTACTTCAAGAGGTGAGAGCGTTTCAAGAACAGCTACTGTAGCTGATTATTCTGGATCATTAAATGATTATCAAGAATATGCTAGACAAAGATGTTATGAATATGGATGGACAGATAATGATTTCAATTGTTTAGTTGCTTTATGGAATAAAGAAAGTGGATGGAATCCATATGCTAGAAATAGTTATTCTGGTGCTTATGGTATACCTCAAGCTTTACCAGCTGGAAAGATGGCTTCTGCTGGAGATGACTATTTATCAAATGGTAATACTCAAATTGATTGGGGATTAAGTTATATTAGTGGTAGATATGGTTCTCCATCAACAGCATATTATCATTCACAAATGACTGGATGGTATTAATAAAAAGAATTTAATAACAAAAAAGATCTTAGTTTTAGGCTAAGATCTTTTTTTGTTTAATAGGAAATGTGAAATAATTAGCGGAGAACTGTAGGGGCGGGGTTTTACCCCCGCCCAAGGTTTGATTTTGGGTAGCTCGTCCCCAAATTTACGAAGTTGCTTTTGGTGCGCGTCCCCAAAAAACGTTCCAAAAAAAATATCAAAACCTACGGACGTACAACGTTCGTAGGTTTTTTGTTTCAAAAAATAAATATAAAATTCCTCTAAATAGGGGATTTAGAGGGTGTGTATAAATTGTGGATAACTATTGTGTTACGGATTTGTATAGATATCTTAAAAAAAAAGTAATAAAACGGCAAAACCTTGTAATTCCGTAGGTTTATATGTCAAAAAAAGAAGAAAAAAATAAAAAAATGATATTTACAAGTATAGAAAAACTATTAATATAAATAACAAGAATTGAAAAAACGAGAGTGATGGCCGACGAGATATGCCCTGTAGGGGCGGCTATTTGTCGTCCGCTCTACAAAGACATACCCGATACAAAAACAAAAATACCAAAAAAGGAGACAAAAATTGGAACCAAGAGAGCACAAAAGAGAAAAACGTAATTTAATAATCGTTCTTTTAATCGCATTGCTTATGCTTGCGATTACTTTTGTTGCTTTTAAAGCATATTCAAAATATGCTTTAAACTTAGATGTTGATCAAGAAATAACTCTAAAAAATGCTGTAATTAACGAAGCAGAGATAACATTATCGCCTGATTCTTGGACTAATGGAAACGTTACGGTAACAATAACTACAACGAAAACTGGAGGAAATATCTTCTATAAAATAGGAGAAGATGGAACATGGACAGAATATGAAAATCCTTTTGAAGTGTCTGATAATTGCGTTATTTATGCAAGATTACAATATTTAGATGGAAATGGACCAATTACATCTAAAGAAATAAATAAAATTGAAAGAACAGCTCCTCAAGCTTCAATAACATCAACAAACAATATGGCTAGTAGTCAAACTGTTGTATTATCAATGGATGACAATGTTGGATTAGCAGCATATTACTGGGGAACTAAAAACCCACAAACAGAAACTGTAAACTGGACTAATAATACAGCAACTTCTGTAAATAAAACTGTAAGTGCTGAAGGAAAATACTATTTAGGAGTAAAAGACCAAGCTGGAAATATTACAGTAGTTAGTAAAGAATTCTATAAAACTCAGTTTGTTGCTAACAGTAATTATGGTTCTAGTATAGCTTATATTATATCAATGGAAGGAAAAACAATTACTCTAGCAACTACACCAGCTATTACAGGATATACATTCAGTGGTTGGTATACTGCAGCTACTGGTGGAACAAAAGTAGGAAATGCAGGAGCAAGTTATACACCTACTTCAACTTCAACTCTACAAGGACAGTGGACTGCAAATAATTATACAGTTACTTTTGATGCTAATGATGGAACTGTTAGTCCAGCTAGCAAGTCAGTTACTTATGATAGTGTTTATGGAGAGCTTCCAACACCAACAAGAACAGGATATACATTTGATGGTTGGAGTTTAAAGAAAATAGAAAACTTGCCTGATGAATATCAACAAGTTGAATATATAGAATCAGATGGAACACAATATATTGATTCTGAATATAAGCCAGGTCCAAATACTGGAATAGAATCAACATATGAATTTAAAAACACAAATGTACAACAAAGGCTTTTTGGTGTTTCTTCTAATGATGTAATAAGTGGAACATTAAGTTGCGATTATTATATAAGTGGAGGAACTATTTGGGCATGGGCATATCATAATGGAGCTGGAGATTGGCAGTGGACTGGTGTAAATGCAGATACAAATAAACATACTATTTACTATAATATTAATAATAAATTGACTTTAGATAGCGAAAGTGTATTTAGTAGATCTTTAACAAAAGCAAATAATATTTCTAGTGAAAATATGCCAATATTGGCTAGAAAAGCTATTGATAAAAATAATGTAATAATGAATTATGCTAGTTTGAAATTATACTCATTCAATATATATGAAAGTGGAGAAATTGTAAGAAATTATGTTCCTTGTTATAACAAAACAACAGGTGAAGTTGGATTATATGAAGTAATTCAAGGTAAATTCTATTCAAAAGAATCAGGAAATGACTTTACATATGGTGACAGTAATTTATATGTTACATCTGCTACAATTAATAAAACTCCTGCTAATCATACTTTATATGCAAATTGGACAGCTAATAATTACACAGTTACATTTGATCCAAATGGAGGAAGCGTTAGTCCAACTAGCAAGAGCGTAACTTATGATGATACTTATGGAACATTGCCAACTCCAACAAAAGCAGGATATACATTCCAAGGATGGAGTCTTCAAGGAATCTCAGGATATATTACAAGCTCAACAACTGTTACTCAAGCTCAAAATCATACTCTAACAGCAAATTGGGTTGATGATACAAAACCTTCTAAACCTATTATGGTTGGACATTATTCTAGTGATAATTCATCTTATACAAGTAATACATGGACAAATTCTGAAGTATATACAACAGTAACAACAACTGAAGCTGGTTCAGGTATTAAAGAAATGCAATATTCTTTAAATAATGGATCAACATGGAAAAAAGCAAGCTTCTCACATAGTAATGGAATACATCAAAATGGAACAACATGGACAGCTGAGGAACATTGGAATGTAACTAATGGAAGAGATATAACAATTTACTTTAGAGCTGTTGACAATGATGGAAATATTTCAGACGTTTCAGATCCATTTACAGTAAAATATGATACAGCTGCTCCTTCACTTGCAATAACATCAACACCATCTGATAATCCAAGTTCAGCAAGTTCAATTACTTATAATTTCACATTTAGTGAGAATGTGACAGGATTTACAGCTGATGATATTGAAGTTACAAACGGAAGTAAAGGAACATTTTCTGGAAGCGGAAAAGAATATACATTAATAGTTACAAATTCAATTTTAGAGGGTTCACAAGTTGTTTCTGTAGCTGCAAATAAATGTGTTGATAGGGCTCAAAATGGAAATACAGCTGCTTCAAAAACTGCTTTGATAGATAAGGTTGCTCCAACTGTTACATTTGGAACAAATGGAAATAGTACATATCAAAAATCACAATCTACAACAGTTACAGTTGCTGATACAATTTCAGGAGTAGATAGCTCTTCATTGAAATATCAATGGACTCAAAGTACTACAGCTCCTGCAGAAAATACATTTAGTGAAAACTTTACAAATGGTGATAATATAACAAAAGATTCTGTAACAGGTAATAACTGGTACTTATGGATTTTAGCTAAAGATCAATTAGGAAATACTACAATTACAAAATCAGAGGCATTTTATTTAGATAATACTGGACCAGAGATATTGGATATTTATGCTAAGTCAAATGGTGTTGATTATGATGGTTCTTCTTGGACTAATAAACATGTCTATGTATATGTCAATGCAAGAGATATTAGCGGAATTAGTGGATTTAGATGGGGAACAGGATCAAATCCAAGTTCTGATTGGTCATTTAATAATTATGTAATTAGTGAAACAGAATCTCAAGGAATTATGCATTTTACTCAAAACAGAAATCAAAATATTAAATTTAAGGCTATTGATAATGCTGATAATAGTTCTGAGATTGTTAATTGGAATATTAAGATTGATATTACTGCTCCAACTATTACAGTAAGTCCTGAGAGTGTAAGTTCTACTAAATCTCAAAGTGTAACTATTACAGCAGCAGATGCTCTTTCTGGTCTTGCTTCTAATAATAGTTATCAATATGCATTATCTACAAGCAATGAAACTGCTCCAAGTTCTGGATGGACTAATTATACTAGTGGTTCTGCTACTACAATTGGAACAGATTTAAATGGAACTTACTACTTATGGGTTAAACAAGTTGCTGATAATGCTACTAATGTTTCTACTACTGGTGGAACTAAAGTTGGAAACTATCATGTTTATGGACCTTATGTATTTGATAATACTGCTCCAGAAGTAATTATTACTGGTGAGGCTAATGGTGTTACTGATGGACTTATTAGATATTTTGATGGAAATAATAATTTAGGAAATGGACATTCAGATACAACAACTACTTGGAAAGATTTATCAGGAAATCAAGATGGAATTGTTAATGGGGCAACATTTAGTTCAGATGGATATGCAAATTTTGATGGTGTTGATGATTGGATTAACCTTGGACAGACTAGAGACTTAAGCCAAGTTACTGTTCAAGCTGAAGTTAATTTTAATTCTATACAAAGTAATGGAAGGGTTATTTTAGGAAATATAGAGAGTGGCGGATATGCATTATATATTGATAATGGAAATCCAGTTTTTGAGGTATTTGTTAGTGGAGCTTATAGAAGAGCACAATATGATGAGCCATTGGTTGCAAACAGACATTATACACTAGCAGGGACATATGATGGAAATACAGTTAGATTATATGTTGATGGAGTTTTATATGCTGAAACTGAATATGCTGGTACAATTGCAAATCCACAAAATAATACAGTTGCAGCGATAGGAACAAATCCAAATGGAAGTAATAGAGCAATGGATGATGCTAACATGAAATTGTATACAGCTAGAATTTACAACAGAGCATTATCTCAAGCTGAGATTAAACAAAATATGAATGCTGATAGAATTAAACCAGTTAGAATTGGTGCAACTCAAAATAGTGTAAATCTATCAATTGTATTTAATGAAGATGTAGCTGGTTTAACAGCTGATGACTTCACAGGAACAAATTGTACAATTGGAGAGCTAACAGGTAGTGGAAATAGATATACCTTAGGTGTTACAGGTATACCTGTATCAAAAACTATGACAGTTTCTTTAGAAGAAAATAGTTATACAGATATTGCTGGAAACAATGGACCTGCTAAGAGTATTTCTAGATATAGAGATTCATCTGGTCCAAATAGTACAATAACTTCTTTAGCTGGAGATTTAACAAATTCTGATACAGTAACATATAAGATTACATATCAGGATGCTTGGGTTTATGGATTTGATACTGATGATATAACTGTAACAAATGGAACAATAGTATCTTTAACGAGAACAGGTGAAAAAGAGCATCAATTAGTTGTTTCAAATAATGGTAGTGGAGAACAAACAATTTCGATTAGAGCGGGTGCATTTCGTGATGCTATGGGTAATGGTAGTTCGGCTGCAAGCAAAACTATTACAATAGATAGAGATGCGCCAACGGTTGAATTTACTAAAAATGGTGATAATACATGGAAGAAATCTAATGGTACAGTGGTTACTGTTAGTGATTCTAGTGCTGGTGTTGACACAGATAGTTTGAAGTATTTGTGGAGTCAAAGTACAACTGCGCCTGTTGAGAGTGATTTCTCAAGTAGTTTTGATAGTGGAGATACAATTACAAAGACTGATGCTACTAGAGGTGAATGGTATTTATGGATTCTTGCTAAAGATACACTTGGAAATACTACTATAACAAAATCAAATGCATTTAATCTTGATAGTACAACTTACAATATTTCATATAGTTTAAATGGTGGAAGTGTTTCTGGAAATCCAACTACTTATGATGTTGAAAGTAGCAACATTACACTTAATAATCCAACTAAGGCTGGTTATGATTTTAAAGGTTGGTCTGGAACTGGATTGACAGGAGATACTAATCAATCAGTTACAATTGCAACAGCAAGTTATGGAAATAGAAGCTATACAGCTAATTGGACTCCTAGAAATGATACATCTTATACTGTTAAATATTATGTACATGATTTAGGAGCAAACACTTATACATTAGACTCTACTGATTCTACTAGAGTTGGTACTACTGATACTAATGTTCAAGTAAGCATGCTAGTTAAATCTATTGCTGGATTTACTTATGAAGATGCTTATATTACTGGAAATACAACTAAACCTTCTAGTGGAGCTATAACTGAAGCTTCAATATTAGGTGACGGTTCAAGAGTTATAAATCTATATTATAGAAGAAATAGATTATATGTTCAGTATGATGTAAATGGTGGAACAAGAGCTGCTTCAACTAATAGTAATAATGCCGGATATGGAGTTTCTGGTTCTTTAATTACTAATAGTAATAATACTTATGGTTCATCTACAACTCAATTTTTAAGAGGACTTTATGGAGGAAAAGTTGGAGATGTAAATCTTTCAACTTCAGCGTCAACTGGAATATATGGATTACATAATTGGGATAATCCTGATGCAATTAGGGTTATAAAGGCAGGATATACTGCTAAAACAAATGCTCAATGGAATACTAATGCAAGTGGAACAGGTACTTCTTATAATCATAGTAATGAAAACTATAGTGCTAATAATTTTGCTGGTTGTGATTTATCTCAAGGTGACCAAGTAGTTACTTTATATGTAAATTGGGTTGATACAACAGCACCAACAAAACCTACTATTGAAGGTTTCTATAATGATAATAATACAAGTTATACAAGCAATACTTGGACTAATAGAGAAATATATACAAGGATTACAAGTACTGATGCAGGTA
>JAFWNC010000009.1 GCA_017510525.1 Clostridia bacterium
AGAATTATACAACATAATGAAAGAAAAAGAAGCTATTTATTCTAAACCTGATTTTTCAGAAGAAGATGGAATGAAAGCAGCTAAACTTGAAGAAAGATTTGCTGAACTTGATGGTTGGAATGCTGAATCAGATGCTGCTATACTTTTAAATGACTTAGGTATTGATGGTGAATTACATTATAAATTAATGAGTGAAATAGAAGCTAAAGATAAAGTTAAAGTATTACTTGCTCAAGCTCTATTTGGAAATCCAGATATTTTACTACTTGACGAGCCTACTAATGACTTAGATATCAAGGCAATTAACTGGCTTCAAGATTTCTTAATAGATTTTGAAAACACTGTTATTGTTGTATCACATGATCGTTATTTCTTAAATAAAGTTTGTACTTATATAGCAGATGTTGATTTTGGTAAAATAAAAGTATATCCAGGAAATTATGATTTCTGGTATGAATCTAGCCAACTAGCTTTAAAGCAAATGAGAGAACAAAATAAAAAGAAAGAAGAAAAAATTAAAGAATTACAAGAATTTATTGCTAGATTTAGTGCAAATGCTTCAAAATCAAAGCAAGCAACATCTAGAAAGAAATCATTAGAGAAAATTCAATTAGATGAAATTAAACCTTCTAATAGAAAATATCCTTATATTGATTTCAAGCCTGATAGAGAGCCTGGTAAAGAAATATTAGAAGTTAAAAATATTTCAAAAACTATAAATGGTGAAAAACTTTTAGATAATGTTTCATTCACAGTTAAAAAAGATGATAAAATTGCCTTTTTGTCTGATAATGAACTTGCAAAAACAGTATTATTCCAAATAATTGCTGGAGAAGTTGAACCAGATAGTGGTGAATTAGTTTGGGGAACTACAATAACAAGTAATTATTTTCCTAAAGATAATAATTATATGTTCAAAGATGATATGATTTTAGTAGATTGGCTTCGTCAGTATTCTAAAGACCCTGATGAAACATATGTAAGAAGCTTTTTAGGAAGAATGCTATTTTCTGGTGAAGAAGCTTTGAAAAAAGTTAATGTATTATCAGGTGGTGAAAAAGTTCGTTGTGTTCTTTCAAAAATAATGCTCTCAGGTGCTAATTTCTTAATATTTGATGAACCAACAAACCACTTAGATATGGAAAGTATTACAGCTCTAAATGAAGGAATGACTAGATTTAAAGGTAATATACTATTCACTTCTCACGACCATCAATTAACTCAAACTGTTGCTAATAAAATTATTGATTTAAGTAATAATAATGTAATTGTACGTGAGTGTTCTTATGATGAATATTTAGAAGAAAATTAAAAAAAGACAAGTGTGTGGAAATGGGGACGGTTCTGTTTTCCACGAAAAATCTTTTTCGTGGAAAACAAAACCGTCCCCATTTCCACACACTTGTCTTTTTTATAAACTCCAATTCTTCCATTTTTCATTATTCTTAAACCATTCATTTAATTCATCTAAAGTGATTTTTCCCTCTTCACATTTTTTAGTCATCTTTTTAGCTTGTAAATTCCATTTATCAAATTTTTGTCTTATTCTAGGGTCATTTTCTAAATTTCTTTTTATCTTTTTATGTTGATTTTTATAATTATTTCTATAAGTAAGTTTAATAATATCAGTATTTTTCCTCATTTCATAAGGAATATGTTTACAAAAATCACAATAAATTTGTCTATCATTTGGTAATATGTATTTTCCACAATTTTGACACTTTTTGATTACTAATCTATTTTCTAAGATATCTTTTATATAAATGTTTAAAAGTTCATCTAGTGAAAATAATTCATATTTAGTAACAATTTGAAGTTGACCTTCTAATTCATTTTTGTTTGTTTTAGTAGTTTGAGGCATTTTTTCGAAAATTGTTTCACTTCTTGGTATAAAAAGTGGCTCTATTAATAATTCCTCAATGTCTACCCTATTCTTCTCATTTTTATCAATTTGTTTATCAACAATAACAAAGAATGATATTATAGTATATAAATAGTTTAATACACCTGATAAAAGTTTATTATTTTTATCAATTAATTGTTGGTTTTGTTCTTCAATTAGTTTTATATTGTCTTTAATCTCAAGCTTTACACCTTCAATATCATCTTTACTATGTTCAAAATACAAATCAAAGTCTTTCAACTCTACAAACTGTCTTAATTTAGCTTCATTTTTAAGTAATTCTTCTAAATCTGATTCATCTTTTCTATTACTATTATATTCCTCTAAAAATCCATCTTGTTCTTGTATGTATAAATTAACATAATAATTCAAGTCATCACATAACATCTTAATAATAGATTTGTTAATATTACATTTTTCTAAATCTTCCCTTAATTTTGCAACATATTGATAATGGTCAAAAAGATTACCTACTACAGCTTTCTGAATTTGATTAATATTGTTCTTTGTCTTTTCAATATACTCTATTAATGCTGAAAATATCTCTGTTTTAGCGTTTAATAAACTTAATAATATTTCACCATTTTTATTTTCAAATTTTATTTCATTATCAATATCTTCAAATACTTCATATTTACTAGAAAAAGCAATAAAGTATTTTGATTTTTCTTTTGTAGTATTTAAAGGTTTTTCGGCTATTCCAACAGTTTTGATCAAATTGTTCAAATCAACCATAACCTCATTAATACTATTTTCTTTCATGGATACACCTCTTATTTAATTTGATTATTGTATCCGAATTATATCACGGTGCACCTATTATGTCAACATCTTCTGTAATGTATTTTGATTACTTGACAAATATAATTCTATTTGTAAAAATAATAGTAATAATTCTCAAATATGGAGGTATTTTGATGTTCTCTATTTTTAATGACTTATCAATTATATTTGTTTGGATCTTAATACTTATTGCAACTTTTTTGTTATTTAGTAAAAATGAATCGTTTAAAAAAATCAATAGTATTTTAGATGATTTTATAAACAAAAAATATAAAATTGTTGTATTGTTTTTGTTTATATTAACTGCTTTTACCTCTCTTTATAAACTAGGTATTGTTCCTTATGGCCTTCATGTTGATGAAGCAGGAATGGCTTATGACGCATTTTCATTATCTAAATATGGACTTGATAGATACTTAAATAACTATCCTGTATATTTAATTAACTATGGTGGTGGCCAAAGTGCAATGTATTCATACCTTACAATGATATTATTTAGAATTTTTGGAATTAGTATTTACACAATTAGAACACCTGCCGTCCTTTTACGATTACTTACATTTATAAGTATTTTCTTTATAATGAAAGATGAAAAAAACAAATACAAAACAATTTCAATTCTTTTTTTGTTTAGTATTTGTCCTTATTTTATTATGCAATCAAGATGGGGCTTAGACTGTAATTTACTGATTCGGATTTATGAGTATTTCAATTGCACTGCTTATTAGAGCTGTTGAGAATAATTCTATAAAAAAATTAATCCTATGTGGATTATTTTTGGGTCTATCTCTTTATACCTACGCCCTATCATATATTATAATTCCAATACTATTATTTTTAATATGTTTATATTTATTATGGTGTAAAAAAATAACAATAAAAAGACTAATACTCTTAGGTATTCCAATTTTCATATTAGCACTTCCTCTTATACTAATGATATTAATTAATAATGGATTTTTAAATGAAATTAAAACTTTTATTACTATTCCAAAATTACCATTATATAGAGGAAATGAATTATCTTTGAAAAATATAAAAGATAATTTATATATTATTCCATCAATATTAAGTTATGATAATCAAGAGTTATTCGGTTTACAGTTGGTTTATAATGCTATTCCTCAATTTGGAACACTTTATTATTTATCTATCCCTTTATTCTTTGTAGGATTAGGATATGGAATAAAAAAATTCTTTATTTCTATTAAAAATAAAGAATTTGACATTAATTCAATTTTTCTATTTTGGTTTTTTAGTGTACTTGTTTGCATGTTATTGATAATAGCTCCAAATATTAATAAAGCAAATGCTATTTTTGTTCCGCTTATATACTTTGTTGCTTTAGGAATTTGCTTTATAATTAAAAACTTAAGAGTACTATTTATACCTATAGTTATCCTTCTTATTGTTAATTTTGCTATGTTTTTCTACTACTTTTTTAATCAATATAATAAAGACTGGCAAGATTTATATTACTTCTCTGGAAATTATATGGATGCAATTTCATATAGTAAAGAATTAGATAAAAAAGATATTTATATTGTTGGAAATGTAACTTCTCAGCCATATATTTATATACTCTTAGATAATGAGATTTCTCCATATGATTTTAATTCATATAATATTAAAACAACAAATCATAATTATATTTTTGATTATAATTATGATGAAAATTCTGTATATATTATGAGCTATGATGAAAATGTTTGTGAAACATGGTGTGAATATGGATTCAAAAGTAAGCAGTTTGGAAATATTGTAGTATTTTATAAATAGATTCTAAAAACTTCTGGGGAGGTGTACCAAAAATCTTGGTGTACCTCCCCAGAAGTTTTTAGAATCTATTTTGTTATTCCTCTTACAACAGTTTCAACATAACCATTATAGATTTGCTCAGCAGTTACTTGTCTATCTTTTTTTAGTCTGTATAGTAAACTAGAAAATGTAATTCCAAATATACCGCAAGCTATAGCTTCAGCATCTCCATCATAAAAAACACCTTCTTTTATTCCATCTTCAATAACCTTTTTAATTATTGAAACATAGCTATTTACTGCATATTTACACTTTTTAGTTCTAGAAGTTTCTCCTAAAGTATTACTTATAACAACTGTTATAAAATCTTCATAATTTATTATTGTTTTTATTTCAACCATCAAAATTGCTTTTAATTTATCTAAACTATTATCACATTTTTTACACTTGATTTCTATACTATTTGATAACAGTTTAAAACCTTCTTCTAAAAGCAAATCAAATAAATCCTCTTTTGTCTCAAAGTGATAATATAATGCTCCCTTAGCATATCCAGCTACAGCAGTTATTTCTTCAATTCCAGTATTTTCATACCCTTTTTCAGCAAACAACTTAATTGCTGTCATAAAAATTCTTCTTTTCGTATTATTCATATATGATAACCTTTCAAAATATATTATTGATTATTATACACGTAATTAACTAAATCTTCAACAGTTAATATTTTTTCTGAATCTTCGTCAGATATTTCAATTTTAAATTTTTCTTCAACATTCATAACTAACTCAACAATATCTAAAGAATCAGCAGCTAAATCATCAATGATACTAGCCTGTTTATCAATTTCTTCTTCACTTCTTCCAAACTGTTCTTTTATCATTTCTTTTAGTGTAACAAAAATTTCATCTTTACTCATTTCAATCTATTTCCTTTCTTAACTTTATATTCCAGCAAGAATTAATTTCATTTCTTCTTGTCTCTTAACCTTTTTAGTTGTTGTTTTAATTAGTTCTTCTCTAGTTGTTATAAGATTTTGAATATGTTTATACTTAGGGAAAGTCATATTAACCTCTTTAATCTTATCCCAAACAATTTGTCTTAACTCTTCTTCAGTTTTATCATAGTATTTTTCCTTTATAGTCTCTTCATCATAAACAACCTTAACTGATAAAGTAAGATCGTTTTTATCTTTCTTATCTTGAAGACCGAAAACCATACATTCACTTACTAAATCAATTCTATTAACAACAGTTTCAATCTCCTCTGGAAATACTTTCTTTCCATTTTTCAAAACAATCATATTTTTACTTCTACCAGTAACAAATAAGTATCCGTCTTTATCATAATAACCTAAGTCACCTGTATAAAACCAACCGTCTTTTAATACTTCAGCTGTTTTTTCAGGCATTTCATAATAACCAAGCATTACATTTGGTCCTTTTACTCTAATCTCCCCAATTCCGTTTTCATCTTTATTAACAATCTCAATAGTATCATTTATTACAGGAACACCAACAGAACCATATCTTGACTTTTTAAAGTTTTCAACCGCAATAACAGGCGCAGTTTCACTTAAACCATATCCTTGTAATGTAGTAATTCCAAAATCGTTAAATCCTTTTATAGACATCTTATCAGCTGGAGCACCACCTGAAACAACAAGTCTTAATTTTCCACCTAACTCGTTAATTACTTGTTTAAATAGTTTTCTTCTAATATCAATATTAAATTTAAGTAATAAGTTACTCAATACAATCATTGATTTTACTAATTTTGCTTTTCCCTGTTTATCAATACCTTTCCAAACTGCATTATATATAGCTTCTGTTAAAACAGGAACACCAACAAAAAGACTAACTTCATATTCTTTCAAATTATCTTTTATATACCTTAATCCATCAGGAAATACATTCTTCACCCCAGCGCTTAAAGTTAAAACTAGAATTGTTGATCCCATAATATGGTGAAAAGGTAAAAAAGCAATATTCGTATCAGTGCTTCTTATATCTTCAACACTAGCAATAGCATATACATTTGAGGCAACATTTCTTTGAGAAAGCATTACTGCCTTTGATTTTGAAGTTGTTCCAGAAGTAAATAACATTATATTCATCTCATTATTATTGATTTCATTATCAATATATTCTCTATTTCCTTCTTTGATTATTTTTCTACCTTTTTTAACTAATTCTGGAACATTACTAAATCCTTCACATTCCTCCATACAAATAAATTCTTTAATATTTGTACTGTTTCTCTTTTTGATCTCACTAATAATTTCAACTAATTTCTTATCAAAAACAATTGCTTCAACACCGCTTCTTATTAATGAACTTTCTAACTCATCTAATTGCAAATCTTTATCAAGAGGAACTGAAACAATACTACCTAAAAGATTACTTAAATGAGCTAAAACCCATTCATATCTGTTTTTCCCAATAACAGCAACTCTCTTTCCCCTTAGGCCTAAAGAATAAAAAGATGTACCTAAGCAATTAATCTCTTCAAGAAATTTTTTATAAGTAATATTTTTATAATCAACCTTTCCTTTTACTTTATTCTTAATAACAAAAGCAATATTATCACCATAAACATCAGCAGAATTGTAAACAATCTCCTTAATATTATTAAAATCCTTTGCTTTAAAATAAATATCCTTACTCATGATAATCACATATCCTACCTTTCTATATCTTAAATCTTTAATTATTAAAACATAGAAAAAAACAAATGTCACTATCCCAGGTGGTCAGAAAAAAATGATACAAAAAAAATGGGGACAAATCCCCATTTTTTCAGTAAACTTAATTTGCTTTTTTTCTTGAAATCACATTAGTCAAAACTATAAAAACAAGAGTAAAAGCTAAAATAATTCCCATATTAAATATAATCGGTTGTAATGATTCTAAATTAATACTCTCTAGCTTTGCCAACTTATCATTTGAACTAACATAATAATAAGTAGGAATCAAATGTCCAACCTTAATAACCATATCAGGCAACATACTCAAAGGAACAAATACTCCACAAAGGAAACTTGAACCAAGAGCCCAAACATTTACTATTCCAGCAATTGCATTTTTGCTTGTTATTAATGTTCCAATTAAGAAAGCAATTGCAGTTGAACATATAGTAAATAATAGTGAATTAATCATATAAATCAATCCATGTCCACTAAATAATGCATCTCCTATTATAAAATAACTTGCTATTACATAGGCAAACCATAATAGTACTGAAAATAAACAATTTGATAATAAAAGTTGTCTATTATATACTTTATAATTCACACTACTTATCTCAGTTCTTTTTCTTATCTTTTCTTCTCTAAAACTATTTAAAATCATGCAAACAACATACACTAAAGCAGCAGAAATACTATAACTTGCAAAATTATAATAAAAATCCATTTTCTCTAAAGAATCAGTATCTAGCTTAGTTGTCATTTCTATTTTAGTATCTTTGTCCATAGTATCATTTGTTTTTTTAATTATATCTTCCTCACTTAAGTTACTATCTCTATAGATTTCAGCAGTTTTAAAATATCTTTTAACCATCATTTCAGCTAAAGAAGCCTGATAGTCGCCATTACTCTTTACATTTATTTCAGGATTTTTCCCATTCATAAAATCTTCATTAAAACCTTTAGGAATATAAATAATATAATCCGCTTGTCTGTAGAAAAGTGAATCATCTATTTCTTCCTCTGTTTTTAGATTATCAATAATTTTACAATTATCTTCTAAATAATCTATAAAACCTTCTGTAATTCCATTATTAACATCTTCATTAACTATTGTAACATCTGGCTTTACAGCAACAAAATTTGTTGAAGTTTCACTTGTTTTTAATGAGGCAACACTTATTCCAATTAAAATTCCTGTATATACAATTATCATTATTTTGTTTTTATTCAAAACTTTTAAAAATGCTTTAAATACTGTCATATTTCTGCCTCCTTAAACTAATATATGAGATCATTAATAATATTCCTGAAAATACTAATAATCCAACAATATCAGAAATAAACCTATCTAAAGTATCATAATAATATAATGAATAAAGTCCATCTGTTATCATAGCAACAGGATTTATCTTATTTAAGAAAGGTGCATTAACATCAATATTATATTTAGTATTAATTCCCATCATTCCTGCCAAATATGAACCTACCATTGTAAATGTTATTATAATTCCAGTTTTACTCTCTTCACTCTTCTTAAGAACGCATGCCGCAAAAGTTCCTAGAGAAAGACCTGCGAAACTTCCAACGATTGCCTGTGCAACTACAAGTCCTAAATTGCTTCCATAATCCACATTTAGTACATAAATTGTGTATAAAAATAGTATGAAAATACCAATAAGCTGTGCTAAAAAACTAGCTAAAACACTACTCATTATTATTTTTAGCTTAGATACTGGAGCAATAGCAACTCTTTTTCCTTTAGAACACATATTAGCTAAATTCTGATTAATACAAGACATACTTAGCATTGCTCCATATAAGCAAGCCATAGCAATTAAAGAGTAGAATTCAACCATAGTATAACTTAGATTGGCTTTAGAAACATCTTTTAGATTAATATCAGAATCCTTCATAGCTCTTTTAATGATTTCTTCCTGATTAATAACTGGCATTTCTCCTGCATAATTTTGTGTTCCATTGTTCATAATTTCTCTTTCCACTAAATTACCTACAATATTTGCTGTTTGTGAAATCTCCTCAACAACATATTTAAAAACAGTTTCATTAATTCCAGAAGATACAATAACAGCCTTTGGCTCGTTTTCCTCAATAATTAAATAACCTGTTATTTCATCATTTTCTAACATCTTTTTAGCATCTTCCTCAGTTGTAAATTTAGTATTAAACATTCTGTCATCATCTTTTTCATTACTTAAACTCTCAAAAGACTCTCTATAAAAACTATTTTCCTCTAATCCCTGATTTTCAACAATAGCAATATCAATAACTTTTAATTTCTCATCACTCTCAATATTACCAAAAGCAACTTTAAAAAAAGATCCTAATATTATTGGAAAAGCAAAAGTCCAAAAAATTAACATTCTCTTTTTCATAAGAGTTTTAAAAGAATACTTAAATTGATGTAAAAACATTAATCTCTAAGCTCCTTTCCAGTAAGCTCAAGGAAAACGTCATTTAATGTTGGTCTTTCTGAATATATTTTGCTGTATTTTATACCACCATTATCAAAGAATTCCATTAGTTTTACTATATTATTTTTCCCTTCATTATAGATTATTTCAAGTTGATTTCTATTATATGAAACACCTGCAACTCCGCCTAGTTCCTTTATTTTTTCCAAACTCTTTTCATCTAGATTATTTACTTCAACAGTTATCTTCTCTTCAATTTTTGCTAATGTCTTTAGCTCATCTGTAGTTCCACTAGCTAAAATTTCACCCTTATCTAAAATTATTACTCTATCGCAAAGAATTTCAACTTCTTCCATATAGTGTGTTGTATAAACAATTGTAGCTCCATCATCCCTTAACTTTTTTATTCCATCTAAAATATTATTTCTACTCTGAGGGTCAACAGCTACTGTTGGCTCATCAAAAAATATTAGTTTTGGTTTATGAGCAATTCCACATGCAATATTTAATCTTCTAAGAAGTCCACCAGATAATTTCTTTGGAACAAATCTCTTATAATCCTCTAAACCTACTAATTTTATAGCATCTTCAACATATTTTTTTCTTGTATTTTTGTCTTTTATATATAAACCACAAAAATATTCAATATTATCATAAACTGTAAGCTCTTCAAAAACTGCAACATCTTGAAAAATAACTCCAATCTTAGCCTTTAAATCTAATGCATCTGGTTTCATTTCTTTTCCAAATATTTTTATTTCTCCTTTGTTATAGTTAATTAAAGATAAAACACAATTAATTGTAGTAGATTTACCACTTCCATTAGGTCCAAGAAGTCCTAAAATCTCACCATCATGAACCTCAAAAGAAAGATTATTAACTGCCTTTAGTTCTTTATACTCCTTAACTAACCCTTTAACCTCAATAACATTCTCCAACTTTATTTCTCCTTTCTTTGTTATAAATGCTTTTAATGGAATAATAATCTCCGACTGTGTCGGAGATTATTATTTATCCATGAATATCATCATCATCTAAATCATCATCGTCATCATCAGTTGAACTAATGAACATTTCTCTTCCTGTAACTCTCTTTTTGTCTCTTTGCTTTTCAACTTGATTTGATAACATTTCTTTAATTTCATATGGGTTCTTGATATCTTTAATATCAAATTCTGGAGTTGTTTTATCAGCTGAACAACAGTGAATAGTTCCCACTTTAAAAAGTCTTTGGAATAATCCCATTTTTAATGTTACATCCATAATTCTATATAGTTTTATTTCCTCTTGTCTTAATGATAAAATACCTGTATCAATTAATAATTTATCTTCAAGTAAAGTATATTTTGTAAATGATAATGGTAATCCAAATATAGGTCTTTTTCTATCTTTCCATAACACTTTTAAATCCATATTAATATCTCCTTTTATTTTTCTTATATTTTATAACAAAAATCAAATAAAATCAAGTTATATATACTTTCACATTATTACTATTGATTTTTATTTTTCTATAATATAAAATAATTGTGTATAATTTTAAGTAAAGTGGTGATTATTACGAAAAACAAAAGAATAAAGAATCCGAAAGTTCGTGAAATAAAAAGAAAAGAATCTTATAATAAAAAATCAATAGCAATTTTAGCCTTTTTTATAATATGCTTTTTAGCATTAATTATAAGAATTGGATATATTCAATTTGTTAAAGGAAAAGAATATAAAGCAGAAGCATATAAGCAACAAACTTCTAGTCAAACAATATTATCAAAAAGAGGCGTTATTTATGATGCAAGTGGAAAAGTTTTAGCTAGAAGTGCAACAGTTGATACAATTAGTTTAGCTCCTGGAAAAGTTCAATATGAAGATGGTACAATTGTTGAAAACGAAGTATTAGCTGATGGTTTTGCAGAAATATTTGGGCTTAACAGAGATGAGCTACTAGAAAAACTTAACTCAACTACTTCAGTCACAACAATTGCAAAAAAGGTTGAACAAGAAACTGTAGAAAAGCTAAAACAATGGATGATAGAAAAGAAAATTGCAACTGGAATAAATATTGATACTGATTCAAAAAGATATTATCCTTATGATAGCTTAGCTTCTAGCGTTATAGGTTTTTGTGGAGATGATAATCAAGGATTAGAGGGAATAGAATCAGCTTGGGATGATGTTTTAACTGGAACACCTGGAAGAATTGTTACTTCTACAAATGTTAATAAAAGAGCTATTTCTGATGAAAATGAACAATATATTCCAGCTGAAAATGGTAGTGATATTTACTTAACAATAGATGCAAATATTCAATCAATAGCTGAAAAGTATTTGGAACAAGCAGTTATTGAAAATAAAGCTAGTCGAGGTGGTTCAGTAATTATTATGAAACCAACAACTGGTGATATTTTAGCAATGGCAAATTATCCAACATATAATCTAAATACACCTTTTACAATAAATGATGCATCTTTAGCTTCAACATGGGATACTCTTTCAGAATCAGAACAACTAGAAAACTTACAAAAAATGTGGCGTAATAAATCTATTTCAGATGGATATGAACCAGGATCAACGTTTAAACTAGTAACATCAGCTATTGGATTAGAAGAAAACCTTGTAGAAACTGATACAGCAGGAGATTTTTATTGTAGTGGTTCTTACCAAGTTGGAGAATATGATATTGCATGTTGGAGAACAGGTAGACCTCATGGTTCTCTAACATTAAGGCAAGCTTTAAAAGGCTCTTGTAACCCTGCTTTAATGCAATTAGGACAGCGTATAGGTGCAACTCTATTTTATAAATATTTAGATGCATTTGGATTATTTAATAAAACAGGTGTTAAAATGGCTGGTGAAACAACAGGTTATTTTCATGATTTAGAAAATGTTGGGCCTGTTGAACTTGCAACTATGTCATTTGGTCAAAGATTCACTATTACACCTCTTCAATTAATCACAACTATCTCTGGTATTGTTAATGATGGAAATCTTATGAAACCACGTATCGTTTCAAAAGTTGTTAATACGGATACAGGAATTGCTACAGAGATTTCTCCTACAGTAGTTCGCCAAGTAGTTTCTTCAGAAACATCTTCAGAAATAAAAGATATGATGGGTTCAATTGTAAATGAACCAGACGGTACAGGTGGACATGCTGCTGTTACAGGTTATTCAATTGGTGGAAAAAGTGGAACTTCTGAACCTTCTCCTGGAAAAGAAGATGATGGTTATGTTGCTTCATTTATAGCAATATCTCCAGTTGAGAATCCTCAAATCTGCGTATTAGTTATTTTATATGATCCAAGAGGAGCAAGCCATCAAGGTGGTACTGTTGCAGCTCCTGTTGCTTCTCAAATACTATCTGAAGTTTTACCATATATGGGTCTAGCTTCAAGTGTTGAAGAACAAGAAAGAAATGGAACTGTTACTCTTCCAGATGTAACTAAAAAGACTCTTACTGAAGCCAGAACTATTTTAGAATCTGCTGGTTTAACTGTTTTAATGAAATCAGAGTCTGATGATAGTAGTATTATTGTATCTAGTCAATATCCTAGAGCTGGAACATCTTTGCTTACTGATTCTGTAGTATGTTTATATACATCTGATGAGTCTTCATCAGTTTCAGTAGAGGTTCCTGATCTAAAAGGAAAGAGTTTAGAGCAAGCTAAAAACTCTCTTGCTTCACTTAATTTAAATATTCAATTTGAGGGTAATGGGGTTGTGGTTTCGCAAGACATTGTTGCTGGTACTGCTGTTCAAGAGGGAACTGTAATAAATGTTACTTTAAAAGAAGAATTAATAGACGGACAATAAAATATATTTTAAAAGGTGATATATTATTTTTCATTTTAGACTTCGGACGCTCTGCTATTTTTCGGCAAAGCCGAAAAACACCTCGTCAAACTGAAAAATAATATATCACCTTTAATCATAAGAACAAAGATTCATCAGCCCTGTTGCATTAAAATTGCATTAAAGTCAGAACTACCCTCACGAGATGCAAAACATACACCATATTACTCGTAGCGGACAACTAGAGTTGTCCATAAAAAAAGCTAAAGCTTATTTAATAAGCTTTAGCTTTTTAATTAGTCTTGTGAATATGGTAAAATAGCAATATGTCTTGCTCTCTTAACAGCTAAAGTAATTTCTCTTTGATGTTTAGCGCAAGCACCTGTTGCTCTTCTTGGTAATATTTTACCTTTTTCGTTAATAAACTTTCTTAATTGTTCTGGATTTTTATAATCTAATTCAAAGTTTTTATCACTACATAAAACACATACTTTTTTTCTTATTTTTCTAAACTTTGGATTAAAATCATCATCCATATTGTTATTTCTATTAAACTTTTTTTGTTTTTTGTCTGCCATTATAATTTAACCCCCTATATTTTCAAATTTTATTTTAGAAAGGTAAATCATCATCTGAAGATACTTGAAATTCTTGACTTTCAGAAACTGCAGTTCCAAAAGTATTTTCAAAGCTATCTCCTGCTCCCTCTCTTTTACTATCTGCGAAATAAGCTTCTTCAGCAATTACTTCTGTAACATAGTGTTTTTGACCTTGATCATCATCCCAATTTCTAGTTTGAATTCTACCTATTACTCCAACTTGTTGACCTTTTTTGAAGTATTTACTACAGAATTCTCCTGTTTTACTCCATGCTACAACTGGTATAAAATCTGCTTGTCTTTCTTCACCTTGTCTAGCAAATCTTCTATTTACTGCTAAAGTAAATGAAGCAACTAATGTATTATTTGTTTGTGTATATCTTGTTTCAGGATCTCTTGTTAATCTTCCCATTAATACAACTTTATTCATATAAACTCCTACCTTTCTTGCTTCAAAAGCTTAATTTTAGTCTTCTTTTCTAACTGTAATAAATTTAAGAACTCCATCTGTAATTCTATAAATTCTTTCTAACTCAGCAATAAAGTTTGGGTTTGCTTCAAAGTTAAATAAATAATAGCATCCTTCTGAACATTTTTTAATTTCATAAGCTAACTTTTTCTTGCCCATATCTTCTACTGATTCAACTTTTCCATCTTTGTTAATTAAGTCTGTGAACTTTGTAACTAATTCCTTAATTCCTTGTTCCTCTAAACTTGGATTAACAATGATTATACTTTCGTATTTATTCATCATTTTCCACCTCCTTCTGGATATATAACCCACTTATAAAACGTGAGTAAGGTTAACATTATGTATTTTAGCACAGTTTTCCATAATTAGCAAGTTTTTTTAAAATTTTTTGTATATATTTAAGAAAGAAAAAAATAGGCGAGTTCTATTCCCGCCTATTTTTTAATATTCTGTTACATCTATACTTTCTATAATTACATCTGTTATTGGCTTATTATTTGCACCTGTTTCTACAGCAGCAATTTTATCAACAACATCCATTCCTTCAACTACCTGTCCAAATACTGTGTATTGCATATATAAATCTAATATATCTCCACCATATTTCTTATATGTTTCCCATAATTCATCAGATAATCCATATGCAGTAAAATAATCTTTTTCTTTTTCATTAAAATGTGATTGTGTTATAAAGAATTGACTTCCAATACTCTTAGGCAAACTACTTTTAGCCATACATAATGAACCTCTGTAAGGAACTGTATATGTATCTAACTCTGTATCAAATCCTTCACCCCAGATACTTTCTCCACCTGCACCTGTTCCTAAAGGATCTCCACCTTGAATCATAAACTCATTCATAACCCTATGAAAAGTTAATCCATCATAATATCCCTCTTTTGCATGAGTTAGGAAATTTTCTACTGCTTTTGGAGCAACATCTTCAAAAAATTTAAATGTAATATCCCCATAGTCTTTAACATGCATAATAGCAATTGTTTCACCTTTTTCTGGCATTGACATTTGTTTTTCCGCAGCTGATGCATAACTTTTTTCTTTATTTTCTTCTTTTTTAGAATTATTCTTCTTAGGTGAAGAAGTTGTATTTTCTTCAGTATTTTTATCTGAATCATTTCCCGAAAAAGCAATAATAGCAATAGCTGAAATTGCGATAATCACAATGATTGCGATAATTATAATGGTTGATTTATTTTTCAAAATATTCCCTCCTTTGTTCTTCTCATATTTAATATAATATATCTTAGAAAATTTTCTGTCAATATTTTATCTGGATTTCTTTGAGCTGTTTTTAGAAGTGTCCCGAAAAACAGCTCAAAGAAATCCAGATAAAATATTGACAAATTCCTAGTTCTGTGTTAAAATATGTAACTGTAATCCGCTTAATTAAGGTTCCATAAATGATAATATTTATTATCTACCTAAAATAAGGATTAGCGAGTATACAAAAAAGGGAGGTGTACTTAAATGTACGCAATTATTGAAGCATGTGGAAAACAATACAAAGTAACAGAAGGAGATGTTGTATTTTTCGAAAAATTAGATGCTGAAGAAGGAAAAAAAGTTACATTTGATAACGTTGTTCTTTTATCTGATGACAAAAAAGTACAAGTTGGAAATCCTTATGTTAAAGGTATTAAAGTTGAGGGAAAAGTAGTTTCTCACGGAAAAGGTAAAAAAATTATTGTTTTCAAATATAAGCCTAAAAAGAATTATAGAAGAAAACAAGGTCATAGACAACCTTACACAAAAGTAGAAATTACTTCAATAAAATTACCTGCAGCTAAAAAAGAAGCTACAACAAAAGCTGCTGAAAAAGCTGAGTAATTCGATTTAATTTCTAAATTTTATTTAAAAAGTGAAGGGAGTGAAATTTTATGGCACATAAAAAAGGTCAAGGTAGTGTTAAGAACGGTAGAGACAGTGAGTCTAAACGTTTAGGTGTTAAAAGAGCTGATGGTCAATTCGTTCTTGCTGGAAATATATTAGTTAGACAAAGAGGAACAAAAATTCATCCAGGAAATAATGTTGGAATCGGTAGTGATGATACATTATATGCTTTATCTGATGGTATCGTAAAATTTGAAAGAAAAGGTAAAGATAAAAAACAAGCTAGTGTATACCCAGAAAAATAAGTAAAAGGGCACATTGCTATGTGCCCCTACATTTTTTATTTATCTGTTGACAAAATCTAAAATTAAATTTATAATAATATTTGTTATGGCGGGATAGCTCAGTTGGCTAGAGCACTTGGTTCATACCCAAGGTGTCGAGAGTTCGAATCTCCCTCCCGCTACCAAAAAAGATACGAACTAGGGGACGACCATTGAAAGTTCAACACTTTGAACTTTCAATGGTCGTCCCCTAGTTCGTATCTTTTTTTCTTATTTATTGTTCTTTTTTTCTTCTTCCTGATGAGGAATAACTAATTTATCCTTATTCATTTTTTTCTTTTTAACTAAAGAATTAACATGATCCTCAACCGGAGAAATATTTAAATCGCCATTACCAGTAACAATCTCAATCTCTTTTTTCTCTTCCTTATCCATTTTAATCGTCCTCTCTTTCGTATTAAAAAACTTTGCAAGGGCAACCATTGGTCGTCCCATTAATATATAATTCACTTATATTTTTACAATTTGAAACAGAATTGTGATGCTTTCCGGTTGGAAAAGAATTAAATTTTGGCAAGGAAAATTGTAATTAAAAGGCAAGGGCGCATACTGTTGTATGTAACCGCGTTTTAATTGCAATTTGACGCAGTCCAAAATTGTAATTATTTTTCAACGCAAAATTTTAGCTCATGTAGTCCTTAAGACGCTTCGACCTAGAAGGATGTCTTAGTTTTCTCAAAGCCTTAGCTTCAATTTGTCTAATTCTTTCACGAGTTACCTTAAACTCTCTACCAACTTCTTCAAGAGTTCTAGCCTTTCCATCCTCTAAACCAAATCTTAATTTAAGAACTTTTGCTTCTCTTGGAGTTAAAGTTTGCATTACTTCTTCTAATTGTTCTTTTAATAATGTATATGCAGCTGAATCTTGTGGAGCTGGTGATTCATCATCTGGAATAAAATCACCTAAATGACTATCATCCTCTTCACCAATTGGAGTTTCCAAAGAAACTGGATCTTGAGCAATTTTTTGAATTTCCATTACCTTTTCAACAGAAATATCCATTTCTTTAGCTATCTCTTCAGCGGTAGGTTCTCTTCCTAATTGTTGAAGTAAGTGTCTTGAAGTACGAATTAATTTATTAATTGTTTCAACCATATGAACTGGAATTCTTATTGTTCTAGCTTGATCAGCTATAGCTCTTGTAATAGCTTGTCTAATCCACCATGTTGCATAAGTACTAAACTTGTATCCTTTTTCATAATCAAACTTTTCAACAGCTTTTATAAGTCCCATATTTCCTTCTTGAATTAAATCTAAGAATAACATTCCTCTTCCAACATATTTTTTAGCAATACTAACAACTAATCTTAGGTTAGATTCAGCAAGTTTTTGTTTAGCATCTTCATCACCATCTAAAACTCTTTGAGCTAACTCTAATTCTTCGTCAAATGTTAAAAGTGGAATTTTTCCTATTTCTCTTAAATACATTCTAACAGGATCATCAATACTTACATTATCAATATTAGTAATATTATTTAATTCTTCAACTTGAATTTCTTCTACATCTTCTAAATCTTCTAAGTCTGGGCCTTCATCTTCTTCATCTTCTTCGAAGTTATCTTTCATAACTTCAATTCCCATTTCTTCAAGTTTTTCAAATACTTTATCGATTTGTTCTGTAGAAATATCAGCCAATTTTACAGCCAATTCACCATAAGTAACATTTCCTTTACTCTTAGCAAATTGAAGTATTTCTTTTACTTTATTTTCTGTTTGTTCATCTACTTGTTTTGTTTTCTTCTGCGTATCTTTTTCATTTTCGTTATTTGCCATTAAAATAAACCTCCTATTTCATTTTAGCCAATTTGATTATTATTTCACTTAATTCTTTTTCTAAATTAGCTACTTCCTCTTTTGTATTATCTTTATCATCTAATTTACTTAGAATTTCATTTCTTTTAGATATTAATCTTTCTTTATTATAACTATTAATAACGTCTTCTATACATTTATTAATATCTGTAATTTCATAATCATCAGCCATTATCTTTGTAATCTGATTAATGATTTCGTCTTCTTTGAATTCGTCTAAAACATTATTAAGCTCTTTTCCTTTTTCTAAATAATCATATATAGCCTTTAAAATTACTTGATTAACTTCATATCTAATTTCTGATATATCAATACTATTTTTAAGCTTATTTGCCCCATCTTTATCAGAATTTAAAAGTAAATAAATAATCATATTTTCTCTTCTAATTACTGATTCTTCTGGAACATTTGACTTTTTTGCAATATTTCTTGAAACTATTTTCTTTTCAACCTTTTGCGAATTTGATTTATCATATTTTAGTTTGTTAATCTCAGCATATATAGACTCTTTTGAAATTTTGTATTCCTTTGATATGTTATCAATATAAATTTCTAATTCTATTTGACTTTCTACTGTAGATAATATTTTTGCAATTTCTTTAAGAAATTTGATTTTATCATTAGTATTATCTAAGTTAAACTGATTTTTCAATACCTTAACTTTAAACTCAACTAATGAAATTGCATTATCTACTAATAGATTAAATCCTCCACTTCCATATTTAATAACATATTCATCAGGATCTTTAGCACCTTCCATCTGTAGAATTCTAATATCACAACCTAGGTTCTTTAATATTTCCAAACCTCTCATTGTAGCTGCTTGTCCAGCTGCATCTGAATCATAACTTATTATTACTTTTCCAGCATATTTTCTAAGAAGTCTTCCTTGAGCCTCTGTTAAAGCTGTTCCTAGTGATGCAACAACATTATGAATTCCTCTTTGATGAAGAGATATTGCGTCCATATATCCTTCAACTATAATGATTTTTTCTAAGTCAGAAGATTTAGCAACATTCATTCCAAATAAATTACGTCCCTTTGAATAAACAATATTCTCTGGTGAGTTAATGTATTTTGGTAATGACTTATCTAAAACCCTTCCACCAAAAGCAATTACTTTTCCTCTAATATCGCAAATTGGAAACATAAGTCTATTTCTAAACCTATCAATGAATTGACCTCTATCATTTTTATTTACTAAACTTGATTCTAGAATTTCTATTTCTGAGAATCCTTTACTCTTTAGATAAAGATATAATTCATTGTATTTTCCTGAGTATCCAATCATAAAAGATTTAAGTGTAGCATTATTTAATTTTCTGCCTTTTATATATTCTTGTGCTTGCTTTGATGTAGGCTTATAAAGATTTTCATGATAAAAATTAGCTGCTTCTTCATTTATTTTGTAAACTTTGTCTTTTAAAATTTGTCTCTGATTAAAACCTTCATCTTCATTTTTTGGTAGTTCAATTCCAGACCTTTCAGCTAGAAATTCAATAGTATCTCTAAAATCAAGATTTTCGATTTTGCTTACAAAATGAATAACATTTCCACCAACTCCGCAACCGAAACAGTGGAAAATCTGTTTATCGGGTGAAACAGAAAAAGAAGGAGATTTTTCCTTATGAAATGGGCATAAGCCGAAAAAATTTCTTCCACTTCTTTTTAAAGTTACATATTGAGATATAGTATCAACTATATCATTAGAACTTTTAATTTCATCAATTAACTCGTCGCTATATCTTATCATTTTATTTCTTTCCTCTATATATTATTCGACATCAATTTCTCAAATCCTTCAAAGGTAACATAATTTTTTACATTTTTTTTACTTTTTTGTTACAAAAATAAGAAAACGGACTTGGGGACGCGCACCAAGTTCGTTTTCTTATTTCTCATATAAAATTACCTTTTGTTCTTTTAGACTCTTTTGTACATCGATTACTCTTTGGTTTTCTGAGCCTTTCCATTCTAGTTTTGGATTACGTTTTTCGTTTACGAATTGTCCATCAACTACTACATCAAAATATTTTATTTGATCTTGTTTGCTTAGGTAATCCTCAAATTTATATCCCGACCATCCCCATAGTGATTTTTCAGGATATTTTTCTTTGAAGGCTTTCGCAAGTGTACCTGTTCCTTCAATATTTTCAGGATTCATTGGTTCTCCACCTAAGATTGATAGTCCTTGAATATGGCTTTTTCCACATAATTCTAAGACTTCATCTATGGTTTCTTGTGTGAATTCTTGTCCTCCGGTTGAAGTCCCATGTTTCTTTGTTAAAACATTCCGGGCAATGAAATCTACAGCCTTGCATAAATATCGAAACTCTTACTCCTGGACCATTTGATATGTCCATTTTTCTAATTTTGTTGTATCTCATTTAAGTTCACCTTCTTTATATTGTTTTAGGCGGGGACAACCCCCGCCCCTGTGTTGTAATTTCATTTTGAATTAAGCTTTTACACTTGCCATTGCTTTTTTGCAAATGTTTTCTTCTATTTCTTCTTTGCTAATATCTTCACATCCGCAGTTTGCATCTTTGTTATCTATGTGTAATACTCTTTCTTTTATTTCTTGTGTACGTCCCTTATTCCAGAAGTTAGTACCAATATAACCACATGTACGTCTAGCTACATTTAATGTGTTATGATCTGTGTTACCACAATTTGGGCAATACCATTCTAAGTTTTCATTTATTAAAATTTCACCATCAAATCCACATTTTTGGCAATAGTCTGATTTTGTATTTAATTCAGCATACATGATATTATCATATATGAATTGAATTAATTGTTCTACTACTGGTAAATTATTTTGTAAGTTAGGTGTTTCTACATAAGATATAGCTCCACCTGGGCTTAATCTTTGGAATTTACTTTCTAATGCTAATTTTTCAAATGCATCTATTTCTTCAAATACAGGAACATGGTATGAATTTGTGATGTAATCTCTATCAGTAATTCCTTCTATAACACCAAATCTCTTCTTTAATCCTTTTGCAAATTTATATGTTGTTGATTCAATTGGTGTTCCATATACTGAATAATCTATATCTTCAGCTTTTTTCCACTCACCGCATGCATCATTTAATTTTTGCATTACTTCTAATCCGAATTTTTCTCCATCTCCACCATCTGTATGGCTATGTCCTGTCATATATTTTACACATTCATATAATCCAGCATATCCAAGTGAAATTGTAGAATATCCATGATATAATAATTCTTTTATTGGCTCACCCTTTTCAAGTCTAGCAAGAGCACCATTTTGCCATAATACTGGAGCGCAGTCAGATGTAGCTTTAGCTAATCTTTCATGTCTTAAACGTAAAGCTCTATGGCATAATTCAAGTCTTTCGTCCATTATCTTCCAGAATTTATTTCTATCACCTTTTGAAGATAATGCAACATCAGGAAGGTTAATTGTAACAACACCTTGATTAAATCTTCCATAATATTTTCCTTTACCTTCAACATAATTTTTAGCTTTTGCAATATTTCCTAAACTGATTGATCTATCTGGTGTTAAGAATGAACGGCATCCCATACATGGATAACATTCTCCTTCACCAAATTCGTTTTTCTTTAATTGTTTCATTACTTTTTCTGAAATATAGTCAGGAACCATTCTCTTAGCTGTACATTTAGCTGCAAGTTTTGTTAAATACCAATATTTACTGTCTTCATGAACATTGTCTTCTTCTAAAACATAAAGTAATTTAGGGAAAGCTGGTGTAATATAAACACCTTGTTCATTTTTCATTCCTTGAATTCTTTGTTTTAACATTTCTTCTATAATCATTGCTAATTCTTCTTTATATTCTTGAGTTTCATTTAAATATAAAGCAACACTTAGGAATGGTGCTTGTCCATTTGTTGTTGTCATTGAGTTAATTTGATATTGGAATGTTTGAACTCCATCAATAACCTCTTTTTGTAAATCTTCTTTAGCAAATTTTTCTACCTGCTCTTTTGAAAGATTTCTATCTTCATATTTCTTTACATATCTTTTATAACTTTCTCTAACAAATGGTGCTAAATGTGTCATTGTAACTGTAACACCACCATATTGACTAGAGTTAACTGCAGTTATTATTTGAGTTGCAATTGTCATTGCTGTTAAGAATCTATGAGGTTTTTCAATTTTTACTCCATTTATACTTGTTCCATTTTGAAGCATATCGTCTAAATTAACTAAGTCACAATTGTGTAATGCATTTTGAGCAAAATAATCTGCATCATGGAAGTGAATTATTCCTGCATCATGTGCTTCAACTATATCTTGTGGAAGTAAAAATCTTCTTGTTATATCTGTACTTGTTATTCCGGCTAAATAGTCTCTTTGTGTTGTTACTATTCTAGCATTTTTATTAGAATTTTCTGTGTTCCAATATTCACTTTCACCATCAATTAATTCTTTAATTGATTGATCAGTTGTATTTGATTGTCTAACTAAAGCTCTATTATAACGATATGTTATATATTTTCTAGCTAGATTATATTTTCCATATTCCATTAATTTTTCTTCGATCATATCTTGAATGTCTTCAACAAGAATTCTTCTTTTCTTAACATCTTGAATATATTCAACAATATTTTCAACTTCTTCTTCTGAAACTCTTTCTTTTTTTGATACCTCATTATTAGCTTTTCCAATTGCTATTCTGATTTTTTCTGGATCAAAATCAACGCTTTTTCCATCTCTTTTAATAACTTGCATTTTCGTATCCCCCTCAAATTTTATTGCTCTTTTCAATACTTCGTATTTTAAATATTGTTTATCTTCTGTACGAGATTTATTTTAGCATTTTTTCGTGTAATGTCAAGCGTCTATGAATTATGTAGTCATTGTCAAAAAACGTTGAAATATAAGCATTTTGAAAGAATTATTCTCTTTACTTTTTTTTCCACTTAATCCCCTTATTCTACTTCTTTCTAAGTCTATATGGTTTTGTATTACATTTTTATTACATTTTCGTTTTTTTAGAAAATTATTTTTTTATTTTTTATATTTTTATTTTATTATTTTTGAAGAGTCTTTTTTATTTTTTATTGATTTATATGTATTTTACTTAATTATCGTTCTTGAGATATTTTTTCTAAAAAATACTAGTTTTTTAAAAATCATTTTTTTATTTTTAACATTTTTTATTTTTTATATTATAGTGAACAAAAAAATCGGAGGTTTTACCTCCGATTTTTTTTACTTATTAATTAATCTTCTTTAAAAACAGCATTAAACTCTTCTCCATCAATCTTTTCTTTTTCAAGAAGAATATTAGCAACTACAGTCAACTTATCCATTTGCATTGTTAAAATCTGTTCTGCTGTTTTGTAAGCTTTATCAACAATACGTTTTACCTCTTGATCAATTTCAGTTGAAGTATTCTCACTATAATTTCTTCCTTGAGTAATATCTCTTCCTAAGAATACTTCCTCTTGACCAGAACCATAAGTAATTGTTCCCATTCTCTCACTCATACCATATCTCATAACCATATCTCTAGCAATCTTTGATGCTCTTTCAATATCATTACTTGCGCCAGTAGAAATATCTCCAATTACTAATTGTTCTGCAACTCTACCACCTAATAAAGAAACTATATGCTCTTCCATCTCTGTTCTAGACATAAATGATTTATCTTCTGAAGGTCTATACATTGTATATCCTCCAGCCATTCCTCTAGGAACAATCGATATTTGATGAACCTCATCTTGTGTTGGTAAGAATTTACTTACAACTGCATGACCAGCTTCATGGAATGCAACCAATTTTCTTTCTTTATCACTAATTACTTTATTCTTTTTCTCAGGTCCCATAGTAACTTTTACCATGGCATCTTCAATATCTTTCATATTAATTTCTATTTTATTTTGTCTAGCAGCTAAAAGAGCAGCTTCATTTAAAATATTCTCCAAATCAGCACCTGCAAATCCTGAAGTATTTTTAGCTATTGTTCCTAAATCAACATCATCAGCTAATTTTTTCTTTCTTGCATGTACTTCTAGAATTTGCTCTCTAGCTTTGACATCAGGTGATCCAACAACAATTTGTCTATCAAATCTTCCAGCTCTTAAAAGAGCTTTATCTAATACATCTGGTCTATTAGTAGCAGCTAAAACTATAACACCTTCATTTGGCGCAAATCCATCCATCTCTACTAATAATTGATTTAATGTTTGTTCTCTTTCATCATGTCCTCCACCAAGTCCAGCTCCTCTTTGACGACCAACAGCATCAATTTCATCTATAAATACTATACATGGAGCATTTTTCTTAGCTTGTTCAAATAAATCTCTAACTCTTGAAGCACCAACACCAACAAACATTTCAACGAAATCAGAACCACTTATAATAAAGAATGGAACTCCAGCCTCACCAGCAACAGCCTTAGCAAGTAAAGTTTTACCTGTTCCAGGTTGACCTACAAGTAAAACACCTTTAGGAATTCTAGCTCCCATTTCAGTAAATTTCTTTGGATTCTTTAGAAATTCAACAATTTCTTCTAATTCTTGTTTTTCCTCTTCAACACCAGCAACATCATTAAAAGTAATTTTATTCTTATCAGCAGGTGTCATCATTCTAGCTTTGCTCTTTCCAAAAGACATTGTTTTATTTCCACCTTGCGAATTTGGATTCATAAATAAAATCCAAATAAAGAAAATAAATACCATTAAAAGAATTGTTGGGCCAAAAGCTTCTAATATTGCTAAAAGCTTAGACTCCTGATTTTGAGATAACTTAATATCTCCAGTTTTCAATTGAGTATCTATCTTATCCATAAAAGTATCTAGGCTAGGAATTGTAACACTTTTCTCAATATCATCACCCTCAACCTTTACTTTAGCTGTTTTATTATCATCATTTATTGTAATTTCAGTTACTTCACCTGAATCTATTTTTTTAAGCAATTCTGAATAATCCATTTTCTTATTAACAGAACTACTTATAGCTGATATTATCATTAAAAAAATACATAATAATATTAGCCACATTGCTATCTTTTTTATTCCACTCTTCAAAATTTATTTCCTCCTTATCATCAAGTAATTACAGTTTATCTCTTTTATCAATATATCATATACAATTTTTATTTGCAATAGGATTTCACAAAATGAAATATGGTTGTAATATATGTTTTTGGGCGGGGGTGGAACCTAGGTCCCTACAGTTATTTTTATTATTTCTATTTTTGTAGGGGCTTAGGTTTCCCCCCGCCCTTTAATATGTATTATATTTTCTCTATTACAATTTTACCTTTACCTACACTTACCTTTGTATTTTTATTCGGTGTTAAATATTTATTTCCAATATTATTTAAGCAAAGCTTTATAATATCTTCAATATGTATTTTTTCTATTCCCTTTGTTGTTCCAAATAGTTTCTTAACTGAATAAAGAATCAATCTTCTTTTTATTACTAAATCCTCTTCATTAAATCTCTTAAGATCTAAAACAATTTGTTTTTCAGAAATTTCTTCTACTATAGCATCAAAAGATTCTTCAACTTTTTTCTCTATATATTCACTCTCTTCTTTAGAAATCTCAGACAATCTATATAGAGTATCAATAAAATTAGGATTGAATTCCTTCTTTATATAAGGAATAACAATATTTCTGATTTTATTTCTCGTATAAGTATTATCCTCATTTGATTTATCATGTCTAGGATCCAACTTATTATCATCGCAATATTTCTCAATATCTTCTCTCTTACAGTTGATAAGTGGACGAATATATAAACCAGACTTTGGCTCGATTCCTTTTAACCCGGTTTACTCCACTACCCCTTAAAACATTCATCAAAACGGTCTCAATATAATCATTTAAGTTATGAGCTATAGCTATCTTATTCGAACCAGTTTTCTTTAGAACCTCATCAAAGAAAGAATACCTAACTTCACGACCTTTTTCTTCTAATCCTTTCTTTTCTTTAGAAGCAATTTCTGGTAGATTTACTCTCTTTGCAAAAAACTTAATTCCATTATTTTTGCAATAGTTTTCCACAAATTGTTCTTCTTCTGTGGATTCTTCACGTATTCCATGATTAATATGAGCCACAAATAATTGTAAATTATATTCATCTCTTATTGAAATAAAAAAGTGTAATAAGCACATTGAATCTGGTCCACCAGAAACGCCTATTACCACTTTGTCATTTGTTTCAATAAGATTATATTTTTTTATTGTATTAATAATCTTCTCTTTTAACATAAATATATTCCTTATTCTCTATATTTTTCCATATTAACAAATTTCGTATAATTACCCATCCATAGAAGCTCAACTGTACCTGTTGAACCGCCTCTATGTTTAGCAAGAATTACCTCAGCAATGTTTTTCTTTTCACTATTTTCATTATAATAATCATCTCTATATAAAAACATAACAATATCAGCATCTTGCTCAATAGCTCCAGACTCTCTCAAATCAGAAAGCATTGGTCGTTTATCCTCTCTTTTCTCAGCGCCACGAGATAGCTGTGAAAGAGCTATTACAGGAATATCTAATTCCTTTGCAAGAATCTTTAAAGAACGACTTATCTCTGAAATTTCTTGCTCACGGCTTGCATTTCTTTTACCAGTTCCTTGTATTAACTGTAAATAGTCTATTACAACAAGTCCAATATTTTTTTCTAGTTTTAATTTTCTACATCTAGCTCTAATTTCCATTATAGAAATTCCAGGTGTATCATCAATATAAATTGGACTATCAGCTAATCTTCCTGATGCATTTGCAAGTTTCATCCACTCACTATCATCTATTTTTCCAGTTCTAATTTTATTACTGTCAACCATTGCCTCACTACATAAAATTCTGTTAGCAACCTGATTTTTAGACATCTCTAAATTGAATATTACAACAGGTGTATTTGTTTGAACAGCAGCATGTGTTGCAATATTGATTGCAAATGCTGATTTACCCATAGCAGGACGAGCAGCAATAATTATTAAATCTGAACCATGAAAACCTGATGTTCTATAGTCCAAATCTGTAAATCCAGTTTCTACACCAGTTATAAAACCTTTTTGATTATATAATTTTTCTAATTCTGCAAATGATTCAACTAAAACTTCTTTAATTGGAGAATATCCTTTTTGATTTTTCTTTTGACTTAAATCAAAAATCTTTTTCTCTGCAATATTCATAATATCTTCAACTTCTTCAGTTTGATCATATCCAGCTGCAACCAAGTCATTAGCAGTTCTAATCAAATTTCTAAGAAGTGATTTTTCTTCAACTATCTTTATATATTTTTCAACATTAGAAGTTGTTGGAACTTTATCAGGAAGTACGGCTAAATACTCTAATCCACCTATTTGGTCAAATTTTCCCAATGAAACTAATTCTGATTTAACAGTAATAATATCGATTGGTTCAGCTCTTCCATATAAACTAAGCATCGCTTCATATATTAATCTATTGTCTTCTCTATAAAAATCTTCAATTCTAAGTACTTCTATAGCAGATATAACCGCATCTCTGTCAGTTAACATTGATCCGAAGAATAGCTTGTTCTGCTTCTATGTCATGTGGTGGTATTTTTCCAAGTTCCATTTTTAGACTTCCTTTCTATGTTTATTTCTTAATAAAGGGCAGGGACAAGACCAGCCCCTACGGTTTTTAAACTCCATGCTACGCGTCGCTTCCAAATTTATATATGTAATATTAAATTATATTTCGAAATATAATTAAAAATTTTGTAGGGGCGGGGCTTGTCCCCGCCTTTTTCTATTTTGATACAACGTTAATTGTTAGGTCTTGATATATTCCTTCGTATAATTTTATGTTTGCTGTATGTGTTCCGATGTTTTTGATTGTGTCTTTTAATGTTATTTTCTTTTTATCTATATCAAGGTTATATTTTGCTTTTAACTCTTCAGAAATCTCTTTTGAGGTAACTCCTCCAAATATTTTTCCATTCTCTCCGGCTTTTACTTCAATTGTTAGTGTAATCTTTTTGATTTTTTCTGCTATTTCTTTTGCTTCTGTTTTTTCAGTTTCCTTTTTAAAAGCAACTGATTCATTTTTAGAATTAAGCTTAGCCATATTTTCTTTATTGGCTTCTACAGCTAACTTTTTGGGAAATAGAAAGTTTCTAGCATATCCATCACTAGCATTTATTACCTCATCTTTTTTCCCAACTCCTTTAATATTGTCAAGTAATATTACTTTCATATTTACCTCCTTTTTCTTTTCCAGGCAAAATAGAATTTCACCCGATTTTGAATAAAATATATCATTTTGAAGCGTGGCAAGGTGTTTTTCTACGAAGTAGAAAAATAGCGGAGCGTCCGCAGCCTAAGCTGAAAAATGATATATTTTATAATAATTTTTTTAAACATTTGTCTCTGTTAAATATTCATTAATCCTAATAATCAATTCTGATTTTGCCTCCTCAATTGTCATACCCTCCAATTGAGCTCCAGCTAAAGTCATATGACCTCCACCGCCAAGCTTTTCAAGAATTACCTGAACATTTATATCACCAATTGATCTACCACTAATACATATTTTCTCACCAGTATTACCTAAAACAAATGATGCATTAATATTACTAATAGTTAATAATTCATCAGCAGCTTTAGCACAAATAGTATTAGCATCTTTTCCCTCAATACTGTTTACTGATATAGCTATTGAGTCTTCAACAATTTCTGCTCTTTTAATAATCTCAGCAATTTCATTATAACTTTCTAAATCACTTTGGAACCATTTTTTTACTTTAATTATATCAACACCAAATTTTCTTAAATATGCAGCAGCCTCAAAAGTTCTAACACCTGTTTTAAAAGTAAAGTTTTTAGTGTCTACCATAATTCCACCATATAAACTCTCTAACTCAATTTGAGTTAACTCGATATCTCTTTCAACATATTGAATTATTTCAGTAACAAGCTCAGCTGCTGAAGAAGCATATACTTCATGGAATGTTAAGCTAGCATTTTCAATAAAATCTGGACTCTTTCTATGGTGATCAATTATAACAATTTTCTCAGTTTTATCTAATAACTCTGGTACTTGAACATATGATTTTTTATGTGTATCAACAACAACAACTAAAGAATCACTATCTGTTTTTAAAATTGCTTCTTTACTATCAATAATTGCATCTTGATATTCTTCAGCATTTTTAAAAGTATCAACAAATTTTCCAAGATTCATTCCAAAATCTTCATTAACAATATAAGCATCTTTATTTAGTGTTTTAGCTAATCTATAAATACCTAAACTTGAACCTAATGAATCAATATCAGCATTTTGATGTCCCATAATAATTACATTTTTACAATCTAATATTAATTCCTCTAATGAATGGGCAACAATTCTAGCCTTAACCTTAGTTCTTTTCTCAACTTCTAAAGAAGTTCCACCATAGAATTTGTATTTACCTTCTTTTCTAATAATTGCCTGGTCTCCACCTCTACCTAAAACTAAATCAACGCCTGCTAAAGCTGATTTATATCTTTGATAAAAGTTTTCTCCTTCATTTGAAATTGAAATACTTAAAGTAATAGGAACTTTAGAATCTAATTCTTTAACAGTATCTAGAATATTAACTTTATTTTTCTCTAAGTCAACTAAATACTTTTGTTCAAATATACATATAAAAGTATCTCTATCATTTTTTACAACTAATCCTTCCATTCCTGAAGCCCAATCATAAATAGCTTTTTCAACTTGTGCTAAGCTTTGAGTTCTTTCTTCAGGAGCAATTCTCTGAGTTATTTCTTCATAATTGTCAACTACTGCAATTCCTATACATGTTTTTTCACTGATATATTTATCAAATAATGAATTATATTTAGTATCATCAATAAAATAAAGACTTAAAACATATTCTTTTCTTTTTCTTTTATCTCTTTTTTTACTCATAGAGTATTCGCAAAAAATCTTATAAACCTTGTTGTTTATTGTTATTTGTTTAATAATATCTTTTTTATTATCATTATTTTCAAGTTCTAGCTTTATTTCTTTTATTATACTATCTAGATATGTTGTAATATCAATATCTTTAAACTCACTTGTAACTTTTGGATTTTTATATATTAAATTTCCATCTGTTTCAATAATAACCATAGGTATTGGAGCTCTATTTAAAGTATTTCTAATAGCAAAATTGGCTCCCCATGTTACTTCTTCAATATGGCTTTCTATTTCAGTTTTCTTTTTTGTATTTACCCAAGCTGTATAAATAATAAGCAATAAATAAAAAACTATAGATGGAATTATAAATCCTGTTTCATATGAGCATAACAATATTAAAAGTAAAGCTATAACAACTAAATATATCTTTACCCTAGAAGCTAATTTTTCAATTATTTTTGTATCATTTTTCATATTTATCAACTTTCCTCTCAACATATCTATTTTACTCTATTTTGCCTAAAATGTCAATTTTTATGAGGTTTTTAAACATGTTTTGTCATTTGAATTTTATCATTTATTATATAGCTTTTCAATATATATAAATAATTAATTATAATTGTTGTAAAAAATATATGCTTTATTTTGTATTTGTAGTGGCGGGGCTTGTCCCCGCCTTTTTTTATATTTATTTATTATTTCTATTTACATTTTATGTTAAGTGTGCTATAATTTTTCTACATTTTATATATGTTGGCATTAAGTGTTTCCCTAAAAAGGAGGCAAAAATATGAGACTTTATTATTTATCACATTCACCTGAAAAGAAAAAGCATACTGATGGGTATTACATTATAGGTAATTCAATCTTTGACATCAAAAATGAGAAGGTTGAAATTGCTTATTCTGTTGAAGGTAATTCCCCTGAGGAAAAAATCGAATATCTTAAAAAATATTCCGATGAAGACATTGATTTTAACAGAGTTTTCTATTACGATGATGCCGGCGAGTTTGATGAACGTGTCATAGACATTGCTCACATCTTAACTAAAACTCCCTATTATAAGTTGTTAAAGGAAGACTTAGATTTAATGTAATCAACTCGGAAACACAGCAGCCAACAAAATGGTAGTATACTACCAAAAAAAGCAAAGGAATTTCTTCCTTTGCTTTTTGTTTTATTCTGCATCTTCATCAAAAATGCTTATTGGTTCTTCTTCTGGCTTTTGAATTTCAGTATTAATTTGAATATCTCTGAATTGTCTTAAACCAGTTCCTGCTGGAATTAATTTACCTATGATAACATTTTCTTTTAATCCCATTAATGAATCTGTTTTACCTTTTATTGCTGCTTCTGTTAAAATCTTTGTTGTCTCTTGGAATGAAGCAGCAGATAAGAAACTTTCTGTAGCAAGAGATGCTTTTGTAATTCCAAGTAATACTCTCTTACCTTTAGCTGGTTGTTTTCCTTCAGCAATTGCTTTTTCATTTGCTTCTTCAAATTCATACATATCAACAAGTGAAGCTGTAAATAATCCTGTGTCCCCACCATCTTCAACTCTAACTTTCTTAAGCATTTGTCTAGCAATTACTTCAATATGTTTATCATTGATATCAACACCTTGGTTTCTATAAACTTTTTGAACTTCAGCAATAATATATTTGTAAACACCTTCTGGTCCTTTAATTCCAAGAATATCATTTGGATTGATACTACCTGTTGTGATTGGATCACCAGCCTCAACTTCATCACCATCTTTAACACATAGTTTTGAACCAAAGCTAATTACATAAGTCTTAGCATCATCTTTACCCATAATAGTAACTTCTTTTCTCTTCTTGTCATCATTTATGCTAACCTTACCAGCAATTTCAGTAATTACAGCTAATCCCTTTGGAGTTCTAGCTTCAAACAACTCTTCAACTCTAGGAAGACCTTGTGTAATATCTCCTCCTGCAACACCACCAGTATGGAATGTTCTCATTGTAAGCTGTGTACCTGGCTCACCAATTGATTGAGCAGCTATGATACCAACTGATTCTCCTATATTTACTCTCTTTCTAGTTGCTAATCCCATACCATAACATTTACTACAAGCACCATGTTTAGCTCTACATCCTAAGATTGAACGAACTCTAACTTTAGTAAATCCGGCATCTACTATTTTCTTAGCAATATCATCAGTAATCATTGTTTCTGTATCAACAATTACTTCCTTAGTTTTAGGATCTATAATGTCCTCTAATACATATCTACCAACAAGTCTTTCATCTAATTTTTCAAGAACTTGATTTCCATCTTTGATATCTTCCACTTCAATTCCATCATGAGTTCCACAATCATCTTCTCTAATAATAATATCTTGAGAAACATCAACTAATCTTCTTGTTAAGTATCCAGAATCGGCTGTTCTTAAGGCTGTATCAGCAAGACCTTTTCTAGCACCGTGTGAAGAAATAAAGTACTCTAAAGCGTCTAGTCCTTCACGGAAACAAGATTTAATTGGAATTTCAACGGCTTTACCAGATGTATTGGCCATAAGTCCACGCATACCTGCAATTTGTCTTAACTGGTTCATATTACCTCTGGCTCCAGATTGTGCCATCATGTAAATTGGATTTAATTCATCGAAATTATCTTTCATTGCTTCTGTAACGTCTTTAGTTGCTTTTTCCCATACTTTAATAACTGCGTCATATCTTTCATCTTCAGTTATTAAACCACGTTTAAATTGCTTTAAGATGTTTTCAACTTCTTTATCAGATTCAGCTAATATTTTCTTTTTAGCTTCTGGTACGGCAACATCAGCAACAGACACTGTTATAGCACCTTTTGTTGAATATTTGTAACCTGTAGCTTTGATATAATCTAAAACTTCAGCTGTTTCTGATAATCCATGAACATTTATACATTTAGCAACTATTGTTCCTAAATTTTTCTTGATAACTGGGAAATCAATTTCCAAATCAAAAGCTTTTTCTGGATCATTTCTATCAACAAATCCTAAATCTTGTGGAATTCCTTGATTATAGATTAATCTACCAACTGTAGTTTCAATTGTTTTATGTTTGATTTCTCCATCAATTTCTTTTTCCATTCTAACTTTAACTTTGCAGTGTAATCCTACATCACCATTTTGGTAAGCCATTAAAGCTTCATCTTGTGAACCGAAGTACATACCTTCACCTTTTTCACCATCTATTTGAACTGTTAAATAGTATGCACCTAAGATCATATCTTGTGTAGGTACTGTTACTGGTTTACCATCTTGTGGTTTTAATAAGTTATTAACTGAAAGCATTAAGTATCTAGCTTCAGCTTGTGCTTCTGGTGATAATGGTACGTGAACAGCCATCTGGTCACCGTCGAAGTCAGCGTTGAAAGCTGTACAAACTAATGGGTGAAGTTTGATAGCTCTACCTTCAACTAATATTGGTTCAAATGCTTGAATACCAAGTCTATGAAGTGTAGGAGCACGGTTTAACATTACAGGATGATCTTTAATAACATCTTCTAATATATCCCATACTTCTGGTCTTAATTTTTCTACCATTCTCTTAGCATTTTTAATGTTGTGAGCTAATCCTCTTTCAACTAACTCTTTCATAACAAATGGTTTGAATAACTCAATAGCCATTTCTTTAGGTAGACCACATTGATAAATCTTAAGTTCTGGTCCAACAACGATAACTGAACGTCCTGAATAGTCAACCCTCTTACCTAACAAGTTTTGACGGAATCTACCTTGTTTTCCTTTTAATAAATCTGATAATGATTTAAGTGGTCTGTTTCCAGCTCCTGTAACAGGTCTTCCACGTCTTCCATTATCTATTAATGCATCAACAGATTCTTGTAACATTCTCTTTTCATTTCTAACAATTATCTCTGGTGCACCTAATTCTAATAATCTTTTTAATCTGTTATTTCTGTTTATAACTCTTCTATATAAGTCATTTAAGTCAGATGTTGCAAATCTACCACCATCTAATTGAACCATTGGTCTTAAATCTGGTGGAATAACAGGAATAACATTCATAACCATCCATTCAGGTCTATTTCCTGATAATCTAAAGCTTTCAACTGTATCTAATCTTTTTACAAGTTTAGCTTTTTTCTGTTCACTAGCATGATCTAATTCTTTCTTTAATTCAGCTGCTAGTTTTTCAATATCAACTTCTTCTAATAATTTTCTAATTGCTTCAGCACCCATTTCTGCTTTGAAAGAACCTTTACCGTATTTTTCAACAGCTTCCATGTATTCTTTCTCATTAAGAACTTGATTTTTCAATAATCCTGAAGTTCCTTTATCTGTAACAATATATGAAGCAAAATAAATAACTTTTTCTAGATTTCTAGGTGATATGTCTAATATTAAAGCAATTCTACTTGGAATTCCTTTAAAGTACCAGATATGAGCGATTGGAGCAGCAAGTTCAATATGTCCCATTCTTTCTCTTCTAACTTTAGACTTTGTTACTTCAACACCACATCTATCGCAGACAATTCCTTTATATCTTACTCTTTTATATTTACCACAATGACATTCCCAGTCTTTTGTTGGTCCAAATATTTTTTCACAGAATAAACCATCTTTTTCTGGTTTTAATGTTCTATAGTTAATAGTCTCTGGTTTTTTAACTTCACCTTTTGACCATTCTCTAATCTTTTCGTCAGATGCTAAGCCTATTTTAAGCTTATTAAACACTTCCATTTCTTCCATTATTATTGGTAGCCCCCTTAATTTTTTTATTTTTTTGGCATCCAATATTTTAAATAAATTTTCCACTGCTGTTGCAGATTTTAAATGTCAATTTATTTAAATTCTTAGATAATATTAAATTTTAATTTTATAAAATAATTTTTGTATCGGGCGGGCATGGAAACCCGCCCCTACACTTGCAATTTAGTTCGCAATATTTTTATTCTCGTGGGCACATTGCGATGTGCCCCTACGATTATAATATTGTAGGTTTAACCCGTAGGGGTCGGCCTCTGGACGGCCCTATTATTTTGTCTTTCTCTTATTCTTCGTCTTCTAAATCCATATCGTCCAATAAATTATCTTCAGCTAATTCCTCTTCTTCTAATAATGTATCAAAAATATCTTCAGATTCTAAACTGTCTATATCATCATTTTCTTCCTCAGAATCTAGGTCTAATTCCTCTGTTGACATTCCTTCCATTTCTTGTTCAGCAAGAAGTTCCTCTTCCATCATTTGTCTTCCTTGTTCTTCAGTAAGCTCTATTCCATCTTCAACTGTTTCTTTTAGTTCTAATTCTTCATCATTATCTGAGAATAATCTTACATCTAATCCAAGTGATTGAAGTTCTTTGATTAATACCTTGAAACTCTCTGGCATTCCTGGTTCAGGAATATTCTCACCTTTAACAATTGATTCATAAGTTTTTACTCTTCCGACAACATCATCAGATTTAACTGTTAAGATTTCTTGAAGTGTATAAGCAGCACCATAAGCTTCTAGTGCCCAAACCTCCATTTCACCGAATCTCTGTCCACCAAATTGAGCTTTACCTCCAAGAGGTTGTTGTGTAACTAATGAGTATGGTCCTGTTGAACGAGCATGGATCTTATCATCAACTAAGTGGTGAAGTTTTAACATATACATTACACCAACTGTAATTGGCTTATCAAATGGTTCTCCTGTTCTACCATCATATAGAATTGTTTTACCATTTGTTTCTAATCCAGCAAGCTCTAAACAATTTTCAATATCTTCTTCAGATGCACCATCAAATACTGGTGTTGCAATCTTCCAATTTAACATTCTAGCTGCAGCTCCTAAATGAACTTCCAAAACCTGTCCTAAGTTCATACGAGAAGGTACACCTAATGGGTTTAACACAACATCAACTGGAGTTCCATCTGGCATGAATGGCATATCTTCTTCAGGTAATATTCTTGAAATAACACCTTTGTTACCATGACGTCCAGCCATTTTATCTCCGACTGATATCTTTCTCTTTTGAGCAATATAAACTCTAATAACTTTATTTACACCAGGTCCTAATTCATCTGAATTGTCTCTAGTGAATACTTTAACATCAACAATTGTTCCAGCTTCTCCATGAGGTACACGAAGTGAAGTATCTCTTACCTCTCTAGCTTTTTCACCAAAGATTGCACGAAGTAATCTTTCTTCAGCTGTAAGTTCTGTTTCTCCCTTAGGAGTAACCTTACCAACTAATATATCTCCAGGTCTAACTTCAGCACCTATACGAATTATACCTTCGTCATCTAAGTCTCTTAAGCTATCTTCACCTACGTTTGGAATATCTCTTGTTATTTCTTCTGGTCCTAATTTTGTATCACGACATTCACAATCATAATCTTCAATATGTATTGATGTTAAAACATCTTCTTTAACTAATCTTTCATTTAATAAAATAGCATCCTCGTAGTTATAACCTTCCCAAGTTGTAAATGCTATAAGTAAGTTTTTACCAAGAGCCATCTCACCTTTGTCTGTTGCAGGTCCATCAGCGATAATGTCTCCTTTTTTAATTTTCTCACCAGTTTTTACAATTGGTCTTTGGTTTATACAAGTACCACCATTTGTTCTTTTAAATTTACGAAGAGTATATGTTTTCTTCTCTCCTTTTGAGTTTTTGATAACAATTTCATCACCAGTAACTCTTTCAACTGTTCCATCTTCATCAGCAACTACAACAACTCCAGAGTCTTTAGCTGCTCTATATTCGATTCCAGTTCCAACTCTAGGTGAATCTGTAATCATTAATGGAACTGCTTGACGTTGCATGTTTGCACCCATCAAAGCACGGTTAGCATCATCATGCTCTAAGAAAGGTATCATAGCTGCACCAACTGAAACTAATTGTTTTGGTGAAACATCTACATAATCAACCTTTTCTTTTTCAACTTCAGTTATTTCATCTAAGTATCTAACTCTAATTCTTTTATTTACAAATTTTCCGTTCTTATCAACTGGTTCTGACGCTTGAGCTATAATGTAATTATCTTCTTCATCGGCTGTCATGTACTCAATCTCATCTGTTAATTTTCCAGTCTTTTTATCAACTTTTCTATATGGTGTTTCAACAAATCCATATTCATTAATAATAGCAAAAGTTGTAAGTGCTGAGATAAGACCAATGTTTGGACCTTCAGGAGATTCTATTGGACATAATCTACCATAGTGAGTATAGTGAACGTCACGAACCTCAAATCCAGCTCTTTCTCTTGATAAACCACCAGGTCCTAATGCTGAAATTCTTCTTTTATGTGTTAATTCTGATAATGGGTTTGTTTGATCCATGAATTGTGATAATTGAGAACTTCCAAAGAATTCTCTAATTGCAGATGTTATTGGTTTTGTATTGATTAATGTTTGTGGTGTTACAACATCTAAATCTTGAATTGTCATTCTTTCACGAACAACTCTCTCAAGTCTTGTTAAACCAATTCTAAATTGGTTTTGTAATAATTCACCAACACATCTAATACGTCTATTTCCTAAGTGGTCAATATCATCGATTCTTCCTAATCCATGATCTAAGTTTAGAATATAACTAATTGAACCAATCATGTCTTCAGTTGTAACATGTTTTGGAACTAATTCATCCATTCTTTCTTCTATAACTTTAGGTAAATCTTTTTCTTTGTTATTTTCTAAAATATTTTTTAGAACTTCATAATTAACTAATTCTTTAACTTGAACTTTCTTTAAAACTTTTTCATCAACAAAAGCTTTAATATCAACAGTTCCATTTCCTATAATTCTAACTTTTTTCTCATTAACTTTTACATCAACAATGTTGATTCCTGAGTTTTGAATCTCTTCAGCAACTTCTCTTGAAATTACTTCATCTTTTTCTACAAATACTTCTCCTGTTTCTGGATTCATTATTGTATCAAAAGCAACTTGATTTGTAATTCTGTTAGCTAAATTTAATTTTTTATTGTATTTGTATCTACCTACTCTAGCTAAGTCATATCTTCTATTATCAAAGAAAAGTCCATTAAACAAGTTTCTAGCAGCATCAACTGTAGGAAGTTCTCCTGGTCTTAACTTTTTATAGATTTCTATTAATGATTCGTCTTGAGTTTTAATTGGATCTTTAGCAATTGTAGCTACTAATTTGTCTTCATCTCCAAATAACTCTATAATTTGTTCATCTGAAACAATTCCTATTGCTCTTAATAGTGTTGTTACAGGTAACTTTCTAGTTCTGTCTATTCTTACATAGAATACGTCATTACTATCAGTTTCATATTCAAGCCATGCACCTCTTATTGGCATAACAGTTGAAGTATATAACTTCTTTCCTGTTTTATCATAGCTAGAATCATAGTAACATCCTGGTGAACGAACTAACTGGCTTACAACAACTCTCTCAGCACCATTTATAATAAATGTTCCGCTATCTGTCATAAGTGGGAAATCACCTAAGTAGATTTCTTGTTCCTTGATTTCACCTGTTTCTCTGTTAATAAGTCTTACTTTAACATGTAATCTTGTAGAATATGTTGCATCTCTTTCTTTAGCTTCTTCTAAAGTATATTTTGTTTTGTCTTCCATGTAGTAATCAAAAAATTCTAGTACTAAATTACCAGAATAGTCGATAATTGGAGATATATCTTGTAATACTTCTCCTAATCCTTCTTTTACGAACCATTCATAAGAATCTTTTTGAACTTTTATAAGGTTAGGGATATCGATACTATCGCCAATCTTAGAAAAAGTTTTTCTTACACATTTTTCGTGTTTAATGTCTTTCACTTGAACTTTACCCAAAAAAAATCACCCCTTCTATTTTTTCTCTTTTATATTAGGTCTGGATATGAACCTATATAAACTGGAAAGCAGGTATGATATATTTTATAAAGAAGTCCTTCTTAAATAATGAGTTGTTATTTATCTCTTTGTTCCCTGCTAAAAAACAAAGGAAATAAATAGTACCATCAATATTTAATTCCTCTTCTTTTAAATATTAAGTTTTACGCTAATATATTGTATCATAGATTTCCGTAGGTAGTCAAGCATTTTGTAACATAATTTTAATATTTTTTAAGGTGAAAATATGGACAGTTCTGTTTTCCACGAAAAAATTTTAAAAAAAGCTTGCTATTTTCGATTTTCCGTGTTAAAATAGTAAAAGTAAAATTTACTATTTAGCTAAAAGGAGGTGCTATAAGATATGCCAAACATTAAATCAGCAGTAAAGAGAGTTAGTGTTATTGAGAAAAAAACATTAAGAAATAATATGATTAAATCAGAATATAAATCAGCTGTTAGAAAATTCAACGAATCAGTTGAAGCTGGTAAAAAAGAAGAAGCTACTGTTAATTTTACAAGTGCTGTAAAGAAAATTGATCAAGCTTGCACAAAAGGTGTAATTAAGAAAAATACAGCTTCTAGAAAAAAATCTAATTTAGCAAAAAAATTAAATGAAATGAAATAAAAAATTGGCAATCAAATGCCAATTTTTTTATTTTACGAACTCGGGGACGGCGTTCCCAAGTTCGCCGTCCCCGAGTTCGTCATTTCACATTCTTTCCTTAACACACCATAGTCCTACTCCGCAAATAATAAATGAGACTGCTGTCCATAATCCTAATTTAAATACCCCTATTCCAATAAAATATAAATTTGGTGATATATAAATTTTATAATGTATTGCTAATAGTATTATCCCAATTATACAAATTATAAATCCAATATGTAATCCGATATTAATTATATTTAATATTTTCTTATCAATTTTTTCTATCAAGTCAATTATATTTTGAAACATTTTTAATCGCTCCTATTCCTTATTTCTTCTTATTTTTATCTTATCAAATTTTTCTTCTTAAATCAAAGGTAATTTATTCCTGCTTTTTGTATTGTTTTTTATTAGAAATTGATATATAATTTTTATGGTTTTTATAAAGTTATTAAGGAGTTTTTATTTTGAAAAAATATATAATACTGATTATTGTTTTAATTTTACTTATCATTATTGCTTGCGGAGCTTTTGTTTTTTGGAAATATATAATTCCCAAAAAGGAATCAACTTATTCAATAATTAATTCATATGACAATAGTTTTTCTATTGAAGTTGATAATGTTTTTGAATTTGCTAAACAAAGTAGTAGTGATGATTATGATTTGGTTTTAAAATCTGAAACATATAATAGTGAAATTTATGTATCTTCTTTTGGCTCTTCTAGAGTTCGCTCAATTGAAGATGTTTTAAAATCTGATAAGGAAGATTTTTCAAGTAAATTTCAGGCTATAACTAATCTTTCTGAATTTTCAACCTTTGATGTTTCTGGAAATAAAGTTTATGAATATCATTTTACAAGCTCAAATAGATATATTCAAAACTATTATATAGTTCTAGAAAATAAGGTTTATGTTTTTGATTTTGATATTGATAAAAACAATGATTATGAGTATAGTTTAGAAGATTATACAGAAGAAATAATAAAATCATTTAAAGTTTTGTAATGATTTTATGTAGGGACGGGGCTTGTCCCCGCCAACAGAACGATTTATACAATAAATATTAGAAAGGATGAATTATATATGTTAGAGGTTATACAGGGTTTTCCCTATTTTGTTAAATGCATTATTACTGGATTAGTTGGTATGATGCCAATTATCGAAATAAGAGGTGCTATTCCTATTGGTGTTACTTTAGGTTTGGATTATACTACTTCTTATATTTGTAGCTTTATTGGAAATATTATTCCTATATTTTTTATTGTTAAATATATTAGACCTTTATTTGATTTTTTTGGAAGATGGAAGTTTTTCAAGAAAATTATAGATTATGCTACAGAAAAGGCTACTAAAAATATTCAGAATAATACAAAATTACAAAACTTTGTTGCTTTAGGATTATTCCTATTTGTAGCTATTCCTCTTCCTACTACTGGAGCATGGGTCGGTTCTTTAATTGCTAACTTCTTAGACTTACCTCTAAAGAAAGCATTTTGGCCTTTAGCTGCTGGTGTTGCTGTTGCTGGATTTATAGTTTTAGTTGCTACTGGAAGTGTTGTGGCGTTAGCGTTTTAAGAGAAAAATAGTGGCAGAGAAAAGCAAAAAGGGGACGTGTGGAAATGGGGACGGTTCTCTTTTCCAAGTTTTTCTTGGAAAAGAGAACCGTCCCCATTTCCACACGTC
>JAFWNC010000010.1 GCA_017510525.1 Clostridia bacterium
AAATTACATGAATATTTAAAATCAAAGTTAATAAAAGGCAAAAAAACATATATATTTTTAGATGAAATACAAAAAGTTAAAGAATTCGAAAAAACAGTAGATAGTTTATTTATCAATAAAGATGTGGACTTATATATAACAGGTTCAAATGCTTGGCTTTTATCATCGGAACTTGCTACATTACTTACAGGAAGATATATAGAAATAAAAATGTTACCATTATCATTTAAAGAATATATGTCTGCTTTTGAAGATAAAACAGATATTTCAAGAAAGTTTAGAGATTATCTAAGATATAGTTCATTTCCTCAAGCAATCGAATTATACAAAATAAATCCAGATAATATTAATTTATTTTTAGATGGTATATATAATACAGTTCTATTTAAAGATGTAATGCAAAGAAAAGGTATAACAGATAGAAATACATTAGAAAGAGTTACTAAGTATTTATATGATAATATAGGAAATAGAACTAGCATGAAAAGTATAAGTGACAATATAGAAGGACTAGAAAAAAATAATTCATATAATACAGTATCAGCATATGTAGAAGCACTTATAGATAGTTTTATTGTTTATAAAGCTAATAGATATGATATAAAAGGAAAAGAATTCTTAAAAACTCAAGAAAAATATTATGCTATAGATATAGGCTTAAGATATTATATGTTAGGTCAAGGATCAGGTAGAGATATGGGACATATATTAGAGAACATTGTTTATCTTGAACTATTAAGAAGAGGATATAAGGTATATATAGGAAAGTATGATGATTTAGAAGTTGATTTTGTTGCAAAGAATTCTGAAAATACATTTTATTATCAAGTTGCATTAACAACAAGAGAAGCAACAGCAGGACATAGTTTAATTCTAGAAAGAGAGTTAGCTCCATTGAAAAAAATTGATGATAACTATCCTAAATATATTTTAACTTTAGATGATGACTTAGATGCTGATTTTGATGGTATAAAGAAAATAAATGTATTAGATTGGTTATTAGAAGAAAAGTAATAATGTTTAGTAATATACCAAGGGGGATAACTTACAAAGGTATACTGAAATTTGAAATATTTGAGTATACTTCCGGAAGGTGGACAGCGGAAGGATTTTACCACACCCACTTTTAAACTGGAGTGCGGAAAAAACGTCACAGTGTCCCTATCTGATTTTTAACATTTTTTTACAACAAAAATCCTATAAGTAAAAAAGTGAAAACTGAATTAATAACGAAAAGCTAACATTTTCAATATTAAAATTGAAAGTGTTAGCTTTTTATATACTTATGAATGAATTATTTTTTCTCTTTTAAAATCACTTTATTCATGTATTCGCTTACTATAATATTATTAATTGTCTCTGGCGTTTCTTTACAGTCTGAAGCTAGCCATTTTAAAATAACAGCATTAAGACCTGCTTTAAAAAATTCAATATGATAATCGATAAATTCATTATTATACAGGGAATTTGCGAGTTCTGTATTATACTTTTCAAATGGTAATTCTGTTACGTTTAGTTTGAAATACGTTTTATAAAATAATTGATTTTCCTTAATGTGTTTAAAGAGTTTTAAGAAATCAAAGTCTTTATACAGTTTATCTTCATATATTTCTTCAAGTTCCTGTGACATCATTTCTTTGAATTTGTCGGCTAAATCATATACGTCTAAATAGTTTGCGTAAAAGGTTGTTCTGTTTAATTGTGTTATTTTACATATTTCAGTTACTGTTATTTCATTCAGATTTTTCTCTTGAATTAGATTAGCAAATGCTCTTTGTATCTTTAATTGAGATTCTCTCTTTCTCTTATTATTAGGGGTGTTCATAGATTTTACCCTCCTTTAACCCAACAGATGTTGGAAAATTGATGATTGTTTTTACTTGCTAACGCCATTATACTATATTTAGATTAACGAAACAAGTGTTGAGTTAATAAATTTATAAAAAAGGAAGAGGATAATATGAAAAATAAAATTTATTTAGTAACAGGTGCAGCTGGATTCCTTGGAGGAACAGTTGTAAGACAATTAATTGAAAAAGGGTGTGAGGTTAGAGCTTTTGTTTTGCCAAATGATATGGCAGCAAAGTTTTTACCTAAAGAAGCCAAAATAGTTGAAGGGGATTTATGTGATATAAATTCCTTAGAAAACCTTTTTACAGTACCTAAAGGTAAAGAGACTGTATGTTTACATATAGCTAGTATAGTAACTGTAAATCCAGATTATAATCCAAAGGTAATGGAGGTGAATGTAGATGGAACAAAGAACATCATAAAGATGTGCAAAGAACATAAAGAATGTAAGAAATTAGTTTATTGTTCTAGTACAGGCGCAATTAGGGAATTACCTAAGGGCGAAAAGATTAAAGAAATCGAAGAGTTTGATGAAAATGATCTTGTGGATTGTTATAGTAAATCAAAAGCTTTAGCAACACAATCTGTTTTAGATGCAGTTAAAAAAGATGGATTAAATGCATGTGTTGTTCATCCGAGCGGAATATTAGGCCCTGTTGATTATGCAATTGGTGAAACAACAAAGGTTCAGCTTCAAATAATAAAAGGTGAAATGCCGGTAGGAATTGATGGATCGTTTAACTTATGTGATGTAAGGGATTTAGCAGATGGAATAATAAAAAGTATAGATAAAGGCAGAAAAGGAGAATGTTATATTTTAGCAAATGAGGAGGTTTCTTTTAAGGATTTTTCAAAGATGATTTCAAAAGAAGCGGACTCGAAACCAATAAAATTCTTTTTACCTATAAAGCTTGCAAATTTCATTGCAAAAATATTGGAAAAACAGGCTAAGAAAAAAGGAAAAAAACCTTTAATGACAACTTTTTCTGTATATAATTTAGCAAGAAATAATGATTTTGATTATACAAAAGCAATAGAGGAATTGGGATATAGAACTCGTCCTTATGAAGAAACAATTCGTGATGAGGTTAAATGGTATAAGGAAGAAGGGTTAATATAAAAAAAGACTTGTATTTTATTTTAAAATTGATAAAATAGTTTAAATAGGAGGAATAGTAATATGGCTAACAAAGATGATAAAAAAATTATAGATAAAATGGTTGATACTAATAAAAAAATTGAAAAAGGTGTTATAGACGGTTACAAGAAGATTGAAAGTGGAGTTGTTGGCGGATATAAAAAAATCGAAGATAAATTTGTAGATATATTTTTAAAAAAAGATGGTGAGTCTATTGAAGAAGCAAAGGCTAGATTAAAAGAAGAGGAAAAAAAGCGTAGAGAGGAACAAAAAAAGAGGATAAATATATAAAAAAGGATGTTGTTTATTATTTAATGTCATGAAATATTGACTATATTGCAAATCGTGTTAATAGGGATGGAGTTAAACGAAAAATTTTATTTTACAAAATTATTTTTATATAGTATAATAATGCCAACTTAAAAAAATAACTTTAGTATAAAATTATTTAAGGGGGGAAAATTATATGAAAAAACAAACTTTGCAAAAAATCTTAAAAGTAGTTGGTATTTTGTATCTAATTGCAGCCATAGGATTAATAGCACTAAGTGTTGCTGTATTTAATAATTCAATATCAGATATAACAGATGCAATAAAAAATTCTACTAATATTACTGTACCTGGTGATATTACTGCTGAGCAAGTTGTTGGAATAGGATTAATAACTTCAGCTGTATTTGATTTATTTATCGGATGGGCATTACTAAGAGCTGCTAAAAATCCTGAGAAAAGTCTTTTAGCTTGCATTATATTAACATTAGGATTTATAGGTGCTGTTTTAAGTATGATTGGCTCAAAATTCGAAATTTCATCAATTATAAGAACTGTAATTGACGGATTTATGTTCTTCGTAATTATAAGATTAAGAAGTATTGTTAATAATGAATAAAATACGTTAAAAAAGAATACTAAAAAAAGACTATGTAAAATAATATTATTTTACATAGTCTTTTTTTAGTATGGCAATGTTTTTAGAGACACCCTCTAAAAACAGGTTCAATCATACTCCTAGTTATATTTCGTAAATATTTTGCATCATAGTCTTAAGAGATAAAAATTAATAAAACAAATCCCACTTTAACTAATTTTAGCAATATGATATAATCACAAAAAATAGGAGGATAAATTTATGAAAAAGGCTATCGTTTATTATTCAATGTCAGGAAATACTGACTATGTTGCTAATCGTATTTCTGAAAAATTAGATGCTGATTTAATAAGAATTTCACCTAAAAAAGAATATCCTAATAAAGGAGTTATGAAATTTTTCTGGGGTGGAAAAAGTGCTATTATGGGAGAGACTCCGGAGCTAGAAGATTACGAATTTGATAGTGATAAGTATGATACTATTATTTTTGGAAGTCCGGTTTGGGCGAGTTCTTTTACACCTCCAATTAGAACTTTTATAAAGGATAATATGGAAAAATTAAAAGATAAAAAAATAGCAGTATTTATTTGTAGCATGGGCGGAGGATCTGCTAAAACTATTGAAAAATTAAAGCAATTTTTACAAATAGATAATTTTGAAGCAGAGTTAGAATTAATAGATCCAAAGGATAAACAGTCTGATGAGAAAGATAAGAAAATAGAGGAATTTATAGAGAAGTTTTAAAAAAAGTAAAGGAGTAGTTATGAAAGAAAAAAATGAGACTCCTATATTAATAAAAAAAGAATTCTTATATAATCTTGATTTAGAGGATGAGTTCTTTTCTTCATTAAGGGTTGATTATAAAGGATTTGATGAATGGTTTTTGAAAAAACAAAAAGACGAAGAAATGGCATATGTTACACTTTCAAGTGACAATAAAGTTACATCATTTTTGATGTTAAAAGAAGAGGATGAAACTGAAGATTATTCTTCTTTTGAAAATCCATTTAATCCTGGTAAAAGGCTTAAAGTTTCTACATTTAAGGTGTCTGATGTTGGAAAGAAAATAGGAGAAGAATTTATAAGAATAATAATAGATGAAGCTATAAAAAAAGAGATAGATGAAATATATATTACTACTTTTGAGAAACAACAATCATTGATTCATTTATTAAAACAAAATGGTTTTGAATTGTTTACGTATAAGGATTCCACAAAATGTGATAATACTGTGGAAAAAGAAGCGGTTTATGTTAAAAATTTAGAATAGAGGGAGTGTAATATGAAGGTTCTTACTATTAAACAACCTTGGGCATCTTTGATAATGCAGGGGGATAAGAGGTTTGAGTTTAGGAGTTGGCAAACTAAATATAGAGGTGAATTGTTGATACATGCTGGAAAAGGGATAGATAAAGAAGCAATGAAGAGACTTGCAAAATATGTTAAAGGTGATATGCCTTCTGGTAAGATTTTGTGTAAGGTTAAGTTAGTTGATTGTATTAAGATGTCACCAGAGTTCAAAGAGATGTTGTTAAAAGAAAATAGTGATATTTATACAGATAGTTCATTTAAAGAAAATTATGGTTGGCAAGTTACAGATGTTGAAGTGTTTGATAAGCCAATAGAGGCTAAGGGAAAGCTCAGCTTGTGGGATTTTGATTTGTAAAATTTGACATCTTGAGAATATTTTGCTACAATATAGTTGTAGTCACCAATTCGCCCATTCGCGGTGGCTACCTAAAGGAAAATCTAATAAAGAATGTTATAAAATCTTTCTTTATGAATGGCAAAAGTATAATCACGAAAAGTGGTTTAGTTTTGCTGTTCATTTAGGAAGATTTTTTTTGAATAGCAAAACTAGAGAAAGGAGAGAAAAATGAAAAAAGAACAAAGACATGAAATCGAATTTTATGAGGAGCTTGGAAACTGGGATTTTAGTGATATTGAGTGCGAGGAGGAGAAGCTAACTGATTGGGATTTTTATGAAACGATAAGAGAAAATTCAGATTCTGGTTCATTGGCTCTTGACTTAGGAACAGGAGCTGGAGAAAAGCTTTTAGAATCTTATCCTGAAGTTGGAATGGTAATTGGAACTGACTTATCTGGTGCTATGATAAAAACTGCAAAAGAGAATAAGAAAAAATTTCCGGGAAAAAGAGTAAAGTTTGTTCAGATGGACAATTTGGAGATGACTTTCCCAGCTGAAACATTTGACATAGTTTCAGCAAGACACACAATAATTGATGCTAAACAGATTTATGATGTTTTAGTGCCTAATGGATCTTTAGTAATCCAGGGAATAGACAAAGAAGATTGTTGGGAGATAAAAGAGTTATTTGGAAGAGGCCAGGGGTTCAAAGATAAGATGGCTATTTCTGAGAAGGATTATCAAGATTTAGTAGAAGTAGGATTTTCAAAAATAGAAAGATTTGAAATCTTTGAAAATGAGTATTACAAAACAAGAGAAGATCTTTTAGCACTTTTACTAAAAACTCCAATTCTTGATGATTTTTCAGAGGAGAATCCAACTGGCTGGAATCATAGAAAAACAATTGAAAATGATTTGTTTGAGGAGTATGTTAGAAGATATCAAACTGATAGGGGAATCTTACTTAAGAGAAGATTATATGGAATTGTTGCAAAAAAGTGAAAGAAGAGAACTGTCCCAATCTTTTTTCCTTTCAATTCTAATAACTTTATGATATAATTTCACTAGGTGATATGATGAAAACATTAGATGAATTGGTGGCTGATAGAATTCTTGATATGTTACATTTTGTGTTATCAAAGTTTGTGAAGCCGGATATTACAGTTAATAAAGTGACTGAATTGAATAAAGACTTAATTAAAGAGATAAAACAGAGATATGGTATTGAGGGGATAATTCTTGATGTTGATGAGACTTTGAGAAAAGATATGAAGAATATTCCTGAGGTTAATCAAGAGTGGATTGAGGGGCTACGAGATCAGCTGAAGGTCATTATTTTGAGTAATGGTGTTGATAAAAAAATCGAGGATTATTTCAAGGATAAGGGTATAAGTTATATTTCTTTTGCTTGTAAGCCGTTAAAGGGAAATTTTTTGAAGGCTTGTAAGAAGATGGGTGTTGAGCCTGACAAGGTGTTAGTTGTTGGGGATAGTTTGTTTGATGATGTGTATGGCGGAAAGAGAAATAAGATGAGGACTGCACTTGTTAAAGATGTTGTGAATGAGGATAGATAAGGAGTTTTTGATATGAAATACGAGAAGTCTTGTGGATGTATTGTTATTGATAATGGTAAGGTGTTGTTAATTCAACATAACTTAGGTCATTGGGATTTTCCTAAGGGGCATGTTGAGGGTGATGAAACTGAGGTTGAGACTGCAATTCGTGAGGTTAAAGAAGAGACGAATATTGATGTTATAGTTAATGAAAATTATAGATATACTATGTCTTATAGTCCTGAGGATGGTGTTGAAAAAGAGGTTGTTTATTTTATTGCTTCTAAAAAATCTGATGATTTGAAGAACCAGGAAAGTGAGGTTCAGGCTGCTGAGTGGGTTGATTTGAGTGAGGCGGTTGATAGAATTACATATGATAACTCAAAGGAGATTATGAGGAGAGTTATTGAGGATTTGAGAATAAAAGATTCCTAAAATGAAAGAAGAGAACCGTCCGGGACCACTGAAAAAGTGCCTTTTCTGTTTAGAAAGCACTTAAGTAGCTTCGCTACAATGGAAAAAACTAAAAATATAATATTATAAAAACTATAATAAAGAACGGGGAGTTTTGTATGGAAGATAAAATTCAAAAATTTAAACAATTAATAGAAGAGAGTAATAATATAGTATTTTTCGGCGGCGCGGGTGTTTCTACTGAGAGTGGTATACCTGATTTTAGAAGTAAAGATGGGTTATATAATCAACAATATAAATACCCTCCTGAGGAAATTTTAAGTCATACTTTTTTTGTTAATAATACTGAGGAGTTTTACAAATTCTATAAAGAAAAAATGAATTCTTTAAATTATGAACCTAATATTACTCATTTTAAACTTGCTGAACTTGAGAAACAGGGAAAACTTAAGGCTGTTATAACACAGAATATTGATGGACTTCATCAAAAGGCAGGTTCAAAAGTTGTTTATGAATTGCATGGAAGTGTTTTAAGAAACTATTGTATGAATTGTAGAAAGTTTTATGATGGGGAATTTATTTTTAGTTGTGAAGGTGTTCCAAAGTGTTCTTGCGGTGGAACTATAAAGCCTGATGTTGTTTTATATGAAGAAGGACTAGATGATGAAATTATAAGAAATTCTATAGATGCTATTCAAAATGCTGATTTATTGATTGTTGCGGGAACGTCTTTAACAGTTCAGCCTGCAAGTGGATTGATTTCTTTTTTTAGGGGAAGAAATTTAGTTTTAATTAATAAAGACGCTACGGCTTATGACAGTTTTGCAAACTTGGTTATAAATGATTCATTGGGAACGGTTTTTAAGGAGATTTAGATATACTTTTTGAAAGCGTCCATAAAAGACTTTACAATTTTATGTAAATATGGTATTATATTATATGTAAATTTCATATTTGTTGGCTGTATGCTTCCGCTAAGGGAGGATATAAAATGAAAATAAAAGACCTTTCAGAAAAAAATAAAAGATTTAGAACTGGATATCTTATCGTTGAAGACAAGATAATGAAATTCGAGAAAAAGAGCCTTGAGGCTTCCTTTGATGTTGAAGGTGATACCCCAATGGAAAAGGTTAAATACTTCAAGAAAAATTACAAGAATGAAATTGATAGTATGCCTAGAGTTATCTATAATGATGATGAGGAGATATATCAAGCTTGGCTTATCGAATCTGAAGGTAGACTCGTAACTGAGGAATACATGGAAGATGAAGAAGTCGAAGATATGGAATCCTATATGGAGTACTGTTTTAATCATTAATTTATATTTAAAAGAATGTAACTGATAACTTTAATGGAAAGGAAGCAAAGCCAACAAGAAGATACAGTTGTATCTGAAAAATACAATAGCCCTTGGATGAAAATCCTGGGGCTTATTTCATACCTAAAATAAATGAAATTGAAACTCAGGTATAAATATGATATAATCCATCCAAAATAGATTTGATAGGAGACATGATATGCTTAAAACTAATTCTATTATTAAAATTACAAGAGGAGAAAATATTGATTATATTCAATTTAATAAATTGCTTGATTTAGGAGTAAAACATGCTTTTACATTACGAAAAGGGGAACTTAATTATAGTCATAAGAATATTGAAAAAGAGAAAGAAAATTATATGATTTTAGCTGATGAGCTAAATTTAGATTATAAAGAGATAACAAAGCCAAAGCAAAATCATACTAAGAATGTTCGTATTATTGATAAACCTTATACTACAGAAGACTTGCTTGAAACTGATGGATTAATTACTGACAAGAAAGGTGTTGTATTAGCTAGTACGAGCGCTGATTGTATTTTATATTTGGTGTATGATAAAAAGAAAAAGATAATTGGTAATATTCATTCTGGATGGAGAGGAACTTACCAGAGAATAATTGAGAATTCTATAGGAAAAATGATAGAAGAGTTTGGCTCTAATCCAGCTGATATTGTTATTTGTAGCTGTCCTTCAATAAGGGGTTGCCATTTCGAGGTTGATGAAGATGTTAAAATGAAATTTGAAGATAAATTTAAGTTTTTAAATTTAGATTTTATTAAAAATGGAGATATTGTAGACGGAAAACAGAAATATTATATTGATACTATTAAGTTAAACAAAAAGTTATTAACAGATTTGGGAATAAGTGTGGAAAACATTATTGATTCTGGTGTTTGCACTGTTTGTAATATACATGATTGTAATTCTTATAGAATAGATGGTCCAAAATTTAAGTTATCAACTGCTGTTATAACTCTTGATTGAAATAAAAAAATGTAAAGAGGGTATAATAAAATGAAAGAATCATTTGAAGAATTAAAAGAGTCAATTAATAATTGTCAAAAGTGTAAGCTTTGTGAAAATAGGACAAACATTGTATTTGGCGTTGGAAACGAGAATGCTGATATAATGTTTATTGGTGAGGGACCTGGTGCAGACGAAGATATTCAAGGTATTCCTTTTGTTGGAAAAGCTGGAAAACTTATGAATTGTGCTTTTGATGGATTAGATATTAATAGAGATGAGGTTTATATTGCAAATATTGTAAAGTGTAGGCCACCAGGAAACAGAAATCCTGAAAAAGATGAGGTTATAGCTTGTTTAGATTATTTGAGAAATCAAGTTGTTTTGGTTAAACCTAAAATAATTGTTTTGCTTGGTAGTGTAGCGCTTAAAGCAGTTCTAGGTGATGAATTTTCTATTACAAAATCAAGAGGAAAATGGATTGATAAAAAGGGAATAAAATATATGCCTACTTTTCATCCTGCAGCTTTACTTAGAGATGAGAAAAAGAAAATTGATTTTTGGAATGATTTAAAAGAGGTTGTAAAAGAAATAAATTCGTAGCGGAGCACAGCGTGCTCCAATGGGCGGGGACAAGCCCCGCCTCTACAGAAAAAAATAATAATTGGTAGAGGAGGTATTAAAATGAAAACCCAAATTGCTATTGTTGGTATTATTGTTGATAATATTGAGAGTGTACCTGATTTAAATTTTATTTTATCAGATTACGGAGATTATATTGTTGGAAGACAAGGTGTTCCATATCATAAGAAAAAGGTTAATATTATTTCAATTATTATGGATGCAACAGAGGAAACTATAAAAGAGTTAGAAGATAAGGTTGGTAAGTTAAAGGGTGTTTCATCTTTTTATAAAATTTCACAATTTGAACAAAGATTAAAAGAAAATGAATAAAAAACAAGAGCCTGGTGTTTCCACCAGGCTCCTGCTTCTTATAAAAAGGCTAAATAAGATTAAAAGCAATCGTAGATATAGAAATCTACAATTAAAACGTGATACACCTTTTTGCGATATAGAGATCTCTCTAACCTAGCTACATATTATAAAAAATATAAAATGAACATAGATTCTAAAGTCATAGATACCGCAAAATATTTATTGCAATTGCATAAATATCTGTCGTTTAACCACAATTTAACATATGCCCAAAGCACGGTTGTTCCTGTAAATGGAATCAAGATCATACTTCCAGGCTGTACTCTTTTTTGCCTGATAATAAGGATCCTTATTATCTGCGCTTAAAGCATCGAACTCTTCAAAACTGGATAACTCGTCTTTAAGAGAGAATACTCGGTTTTTGAAGATGAACCGAATTTCATTAAAGTATGTAATTCCAGGAAGTGCTTTTTGGATTTCTTCACGAATATTTGAATTCATCGAGAAGCAGCCTGAAAACAGCTCGACCGTATTTCTGAAATCCAACTTATCAGTTGCTTCAAGATACAAGGTCTTTCCAAGTAATCCATACAGACTAATGGTACAGTGATAAGGTTCAGTTACAGTGAAACAGCACCGAGTAGTAGTTTTTTTCTCAAAGTGCATAATTGTTGGTGCCATATAAATCCCTCCTTGTTATAATGTTAATAGTATGGCATTTGACATTAAAAAATTATCATGTAATAAATAGTATACCACGGATTCCCTTATTATGCAAGAAAAAAACGCAAAAATGGAAAAAAGTGGTATTATATATTTTTGTTATAAAAAAATATTGACATTTAACGAAAATGCTTATATAATACTCACATATTTTAAGAGAGGTATTAAATATGAAGTATTATCTATTATGCTATAAAGAAAAAACAAAATATGCTCTAATAGAAGTAATAAACAAAATTGCTTTTATTTTATTTGGCCCAAAATACCTTATAGAATTCTGTCTTGAAAATTCATTTCTATAAAAAAGATAAAATTGTTAGTTACAATTTTATCTTTTTTTTATAGTATCAAAGTCCGATTTTCTAGACCCAAAATATGAGGATAAATAATTATCATATATAAAAAAAAGGAGGTGCAGAATAAATACATATAAAAGATATTATTAAAATTTATTTTAGGAGGTAAAAATGATAATTAATACACCAACTAAAGTTTTAATTGGAAAAAATGAATTACAACAATTAACAGAAGAAATTAAAAAAGATAAAGTACTTATTGTAACAAGTAAAAGCGCTAGAGTGCTAAAAACTGATATTTTTCAAATGATAAAAGATAAATTAATTTTGAATGATATACCTTACTATATTTATTCTAATGTTGAAACAAATCCTACGAAAGAGCAAGTAGATTTTGGAACAGAAATATGCAAAAAAAATGGTTGTACAGCTGTATTGGGTATTGGAGGTGGAAGTGTAATTGACGTTTCTAAGGCAATTTGTTTTTCAGCTGTTAATAATGATTTTTGGAATTTTGTAGAGAACCCAGAAATAGATAATAATGGAGCTTTAAAATTATTAATTATGAATACTTCTGCTGGAACGGGAAGCGAAATTAATTCTTGTGCTGTAATAACAAATGAAAATAAAAAGATGGCATTGGTGTCTGATAGTATCTTCCCCAAAATGACATTTATAATTCCAGAGCTAATGACAACTATTTCATTAAAGAATACATATTATCAATTATTAGATTGTTTGTATCATGCTATAGAATCGTATTTATCAATAAATTCAAACCCATATAGTATGAGTTGTTCAGAAACATGTATTAGATTAACTTTAGAAAATTTTGATAAAGTAATGACAAATCCAGCAAATAAAGAAATAAGAGAGAATCTAGCCATTGCTAGTTTATATTCAGGTTATGCTGATATGTTTGGAGGATGTCTTTCTATACATTCTTTAGGACACGCAATATGTGCTTTTTATCCTGAAATACTCCATGGAGAGGCAATTGCACTATTATCTGAGGCATATTATAATGCTATTCAGGATTATGGTGATGAAAAAACAAAACAGAAATTAGATAAACTAAATGATATTTTTGCAACATCATTAAATATTGAGAAAAATGATATATTTTCTGAAAATTTAAGATATTTGTACTCAAAATATGAAATAATGAATAACAAAGGATTATATAAGTATGGAATAGAAAAAAAAGATTATCCTAATCTGGTAAAAAATGCAAAAGAAACTGTAGGAGTTTTATTCGAAAATGATCCTGTAGATATGAAAAATAATTTATGTATAGAAATTTTTGAAAAGAGCAAATAACAAGGAGGAAAAACCTATGTACGTTTTAAAATTAGACAAAGAATATTCAAATATAGAATTAGGAATGACTTTTTATACTTATATTCTACATACAAGAGTAGATATTAATCTAGAAGATATTTATTTTTTATATCAAGATAATAATGAACTATTTCAAATAGAATTAAACTGTATTCAAAATAACTCATTTAGAGAAATAATGAATAATGCTAAAATAATAAAGCTAGAAGATAAAAATATAATAAGGAATAGTAATAATTTTATATGTATTTATTCTGAAAATGAGGAATTCGAAAAAGAATTATATAATGATGTTCAAATTATGATTACTAAGAAAGAAAATATATATTTTTTTGATTTAAAAAATAAATTTTCATATAATCAAAAAAATAATTTTGAAAAGTTTTTTATTAGACTAGCTGATAAAATTAAATCTGATTTAGATTGTAAACTAGAAGACATTTCTATACTAGAAGATGCTGAAAAAAAGGAAATGATAAATACTTATAATACAAAATCAGATTATGACGCAAATAAGACTATTTTAGATTATTTTAAAGCATTTTTAGCATCTAAACCCAATAAAGAATGTGTTACATTTAAAGGTGTTGACTATTCTTATATTGATATAGATTTAGAATCAAATTACATTGCTAATGAGCTAATAAAATTAGGAATACAACCTAAACAGGGAGTAGTAATTTTTATGGAACGAAGCCAGCATATAATATCTACAATATTAGCAATAATGAAGTGTAGCTGTTATTATATACCAGTTGATATTTCAACTCCTGTAGATAGATTAGTAACAATTTGTGAAGATTCATCTCCATTTGCTATTATTACAAATAATGATACTAATGATTTAGTGATAAATAAAAAAATTCAAAATATAAAGATATTTAATGTTGATGATATTGATGAGAATAATTCTGAGAAGTTTAAAGATATAGAAACATTATATACTCCCAATAAAGATGATTATTGTTATATGATTTATACATCAGGAACTACAGGTAAACCTAAAGGAGTTGCTATAAATAATAAAAACATTGGAAATTTTGTAAAAGACAATGTTATAGCTAGAAGTGTTAATTCAATAGATGATTCAGCAATAATGGCATCTAATAAAATAGGTTTTGATGCATTTATTGGAGATTCTTTATTACCTTTAGCAATTGGAATGAGAATTGTAATTGCTAGTGCAGAAGATTTAAATAATTCTAGCTGTTTTGTACAAACTATAGAAGAAAGCAGAGTAAATGTAATTCAAACAACCCCAACAAGGTTAAATTTATCAATATTGGAAAAAGAACCAGAAGTACTTAAAAACTTTGAAGTAATTGCTTGTGGAGGAGAGCCATTATTACCAGTTATAATAAATAAAATAAAACTTTATTCACATGCAAAAATTATTAATTTATACGGACCAACAGAGACTACGGTTTGGTCAACATCTGCTTGTATAACCGAAGGGGATAAAGGTATAGGTAAGCCATCATCTAATCAGAATTGTTATATATTAAATAGATACATGAAAATAATACCTAAATATGAAACTGGAATATTATATATTTCAGGTGATGGATTGGGAAAATATTGTTTTGATGAACTAAATCAAAAAATAAAGTATATTCATTGGAATGAAATAAACGACACTGTTTACAATACTGGTGATACAGCTTATATTGATTCTGATGATTATATTATATTTGGAACTAGAGCTGACACTCAAGTTAAAATTAATGGAGTAAGAATAGAATTAACTGAAATAGAAAATGTAGCGTTAGAGTTAAAAGAAATAAAGGAATGTGCTGCAATAGCAAAAGACGTTCCAAATTTAGGTAAAAGACTTATTATGTATTATACAGAAAATAAACCAATTGGAGAAACAGAAATAAGAAAATATCTTAAATCTAAATTGCCAGAAACATATGTACCCTCTTTCATAATAAAATTTACGAAGATGCCTTTAACATCTTCAAATAAAATTGATAAAAAAGCTTTACCATTACCAAAAATAACAGAAGAGAATGAAAAAATTGTTTTACCAACTACTAGTATAGAAAAAGCTATTTATAATGCATTCAAAAAGGCTAAGCCAGAAATAAATATAGGTATTTCTACCAATTATGAAGGAATATTCGATTCATTAGATTTAACGTGTATTTATTCTGAATTGTCAGATTTAGGGTATAATATTTCATTAGAGTTGTTAGCTCATTCAAATACAATAGAAGAAATAACAAAGAAATTACAAAATAATAATAATAATAAAACGATAGATATAAATAAATATCCCAAATACTCATTTAATAATTATTCAGATGTATTGGATTATAAAAATATTCTATTAACAGGAGCAACAGGTTTTTTAGGAATTCATATTTTAGAGAATTTGCTAAAAAATACTTCTAGTAATATCATCTGTTTAGTACATAATAATAAAAATATTGAATCAATATATAATTCATATCATATGGAAACTCCGTATGATAGAAATAGAATAACAGTTATTCAAGGTTCTCTAGAAAAAGAAAATTTTGGATTAAACTATAAAGATGGAAAAATAATTAAAGATGCAGATACTATAATAAATTGTGCAGCATATGTTAATTATTTTGGAAACAAGTCTATGTTTGAAAACTCTAATATATTAGCAGTTCGAAATCTAGCAGATTTTGCAATAAAACATAATATCATTTTAAATCATGTTAGTACATTAAGTGTATTGGGAACAACTGCTAGTGAACCTATAAATGAATTTAATCTGTTTTTTGGTCAAAATATACACTATAATCAGTATATAGAATCAAAATTTATGGGAGAACTAGAGTTACAAGCAGCAAGTAAAAGAGGCTTAAAATATAGAAACTTTAGAATAGGAAGATTAGCATGGAGAATAAAAGATAATCAATTCCAATTAAATGCTGATTCTAATGAATTTTATTCATCTTTATTGTTATTTAAAGAAATGCATATGGTACCATCAAGTATAATAAACACAAATATAGAGATATCTCCAATTGAATATTGTGCAAATGCAATATGTAAATTGATTCATCAAAATAGAATAAATGGAAATTTTCATATTATGAATGATAATTTAATCCAATTAAAAGATGTAATAACATATTTGAATTTATATAATTCTAATATAAAAGTAGTTCCTGAAGGCGTTTTTATGAGATCTTTTAGTAACAGTAATAGTAAATTAAAAATGAGAAATATGATTTGTATTTCTAACGGAAAATACCAAATTGAAGCTAATCCATATGTAAAAAATGATATAACAAGGTTATTACTAGAAGAAAGTGGATTTAAATGGCCTAAAATTGAAAGAGATTATTTTGGTATATTTAAATAAAATAAAGCTTACTCATTTATTTGAGTAAGCTTTGTTTTGTATTAATAACTATAAATGGACTCATAATTTCGTCTTTTGAAAAACCTGAATGATTTCCCTTTAAATTATTTAATTCTTCATCTTCTTCGATACTATTTATAAAATAAGCACCTTTTTTACAAAAACTAAAATATTCACCTAAATTGTTTTTTATATAAGAACCTATTTCTTCTTTACCAAAAACATTATTCTCATATATTTCTTCAATTTTAAATAAGAACATTTTATCTTTATAGTCTTTATTGAATTCTTGTTCAAATTCATTTCTATATTCACTTTTAACATAATATGTAGCTGTTCCTGCATCTATACCAGGAGTAGCATAAAAATATTTAGAATACTTGTCAAAATTCATTCTTATAGATTCAGAAACGTCAATCTGACCATGATCAGCGGTTAAAATAATTTCTAAGTCAGATGTATTTTTACATATTTTTTCCAGTTCATCTTCTATAATATTAATTATATTAGACACTTCAGAACTATATACACCATATTTATGTTCATTACTATCTATTTGAGGTAAATACATATATGTATAAGTAAAATCTTCGTTTTTTTCAAGTATTTGTTTTTTATATTGGTGAAAGGCATCGTGGATATCAAGATAAGGTATTCTATTATTAGATTCTAAAATAAAAGATGAAAAGGTACTATCAACTATATAATCTGGAAATAAAGCATATGATTTTCTGCTTAACGAATTTAAAACTGATTTTGATTGATATATTTCGTCTTCTGAAATATTAAACTCTTTTAAGCTTTTTCCAGTAAGACGCTCTGAAAATAAAACAGGGAGATAATCAATTTTTAATTTCTTGTTATGTGACAACCAACCAATCAAACCATGAGTACATGGGTATTCTCCAGTGACAATTGAAGGAATGGCACAGCCAGTAGTAGATGGATTAACTGTTTGTAAATCCATAATCTTGTTTTTCTTTAAGATAGAATGATCATTAAGATTATCAATCAAGTTACTTCCCATTCCATCAGATAAAATAAATAAAATATGTTTTGGAACATCTAATATCTTTTTAATCTCTTTTGTAGCAGGAGACTCAGGAAAGTTTTTACCGCATAAATTATAGACAGCCCTGACAGCATCAACGATTGTAGGTTTTGTGAAATCTGTAAGATATAGGTCATTTTCTTTTAAAGTGTCAATAAAATTCATAATCTACCTCCTTTATTGGAAAATATTTTTGTAATTATATACCCTTTAAAACATAAAGTCAATAAAATAAATGATTAGAAAACAATAGTTAACATATATTGTTGACATATATTAAAGTTGATGATATAATACATACGTATCAATGTACAATTAAATCAATTACTACAAATGGAGGTTGATGCTATGAAGAACAACTTAAAACAAAAAAATGAAAAGCTTCTCAATGATATTGCCCGGTTAGTCGACGAAGTGGTGTCATTAGAGGAACTGAAAGGATTACTTGACAGCGGTAAAAAGCTAACAATTAAGTATGGTGTAGATTGTACAGCACCTTTTTTACATTTAGGTCATGCTGTAAATCTTTGGGTTATGAGGAGATTCCAGGAAGATGGCCACAAAGTCATATTTTTAATTGGAAATTTTACCAGCAAAATAGGCGATCCTACGGGTAGAAGTCAGGCAAGAAAAATGCTTACTGACGAAGAAATAGAACATGCTGCAGAAGAATTCATAAAACAGGTCGGATCAGTTCTTATTACTGATAATGAGGATGTTTTTGAAATCCGCAGAAATGCTGAATGGTATGACAAAATGCCACTCAAGGATTTTATCGGATTATGTTCTACTACTACCCATGCAAAGTTAATATCTAGGGACATGTTTCAGAAAAGAATTGCTAACAAAGAAGAAATTCACATGAATGAGCTGTTATATCCGGTACTTCAGGGATATGATTCCGTTATGTTAGATTCTGATTTGACGGTGGTAGGTTCAGACCAGCTCTTCAACGAGATGATGGGCAGATTCTTCCAGGAACGTTTCGAACAAAACAAACAAGTAATAATGACAACTAAAATCACGAAGGGTTTGTGGGGAGAAGAAAAACAAAGCAAAAGCATAGGCAATTTTGTTGCTTTAACAGACACAAGTAAAGATAAGTTTGGTAAAATTATGCAGCTCGCAGATGATCGTATTGTTGAATGGATGAAAGTATACACTGACATCAGCCTTGAAATAATTGATGAAATCGATTCAAAGCTTAAAAACGATTCAATCAATCCTAGAGACGCAAAAATGCAGCTGGCACATGCTATTGTTACAAGGTACCATGGAGAAGAGATAGCCAACAAAGAGCAGTCTGATTTTATCGCTACTTTTTCAAAAAAGGAATTTCCTGATGATGCAAAAGTTATTGAAGTTGATAAAGATAGTATAAATATACTTGATTTGCTTTCAATCTGCTGTATATCAATGTCAAAGAGCGATATGAGAAGAATGGTTGTTCAGAATGCGGTATCTTTTAATGGAAGTAAGGTTAACGACATATACGCAGATTTATTACTTGATAGTGATAATCAGTTAAAAGTCGGAAAAAGACTTTTCTTCAAAGTAATTAAAAGATGATACAAAAGAATGGAGTCAGATTAAAAATCTGACCCCATTTCTTTATTTAAACAAATGAAAGAGGAGTGAAATACTATGAATTTTTTTGATCGGGATTATTATAATAAAACTGTAAAAAACAATAACTATGAATTTTGTTCAGATTTGAAAAAACCAATTCCAGGTTTATCATTAGAGGAAATGTCTAAATGGTTATGTGTTTATAATCTTTCAGAAGACATTGTAAAAAATATTATACCCGAAGAAACATTGATTACTACAGGTGTTGGAGCTAATAAAGAACCACATATAGGTACAGTTTCTCAACTTTGTAGAATATTATATTTGCAAAGTAAAGGTTATAATGTTCAAATTGTACTTGGGGATTTAGACTGCTACAATGCAAGAGGAACAAATATGAAACAAACAAAAGAAATCGTTGATAAGTATAACGCTTTCATTGAAAAATTGGGTTTTGATTCTACCAAAGGTATAATCAGAAATCAATTCGACCATGAGGAAGTAATGAAGACGGCATTTCTTATTTCATCCAAAGTAACTGATAGTGACTTTATTGATGTCAAAGAAGATTTGTATACTTATTACCAGAAAAAAGGAATACATAATGGTATAGATTTTTCACTGAAAATGTCAATACTACTTATGTTTGCAGATTTCATCCACAATGGATTAACAAATCAGTATAAACATGTTATTGTTTTATCTGGTTTAGATGAACATCCATATGTTCCAAAAGCGGATGAAATCGCCAGGAGATTAAATATTGACATGAAAATAAGTGGAATGTTTTCAAAGTTAATATGTGGTTTTAATAACCAACCTAAAATGAGTAAGAGTTTACCTAATTCATCTATTTGGGTAACTATGTCTTTAGAAGAAATTAGAGATATACTTTTGAATGACGATATTGACTATGACAATCCTGAAGATTCCATTGCTTTTCAGCTTATGAATTCAACATTCTTTTATTCAACAGTAGAGCTTAATCAGATCTATTACAATTGCTTGAATAAAAATGAAGAATGGATTGCTGATAAAGAGGATTTTTCAAAGAAATTATATTCATTATGTGAAAAATGGTAAAACAAAAAAAGCAGAAAACACATTTGTGATTTTCTGCTTTTTTAAATACATTATTAAGCCTATAAAATATATCACAATATTCTAGTTAAATCATACTATATAATATACGAAAAATAGGAGGCAGAATAGGTTGGAAAATTTATTATATAGTATAGGAGGAATATTAATACCTTTTATCGGAACAACGCTTGGCAGTAGTTTCGTTTTTTTTATGAGAAAAAACATAAACGAAAAGTTTCAAAAGATGTTGGTTGGATTTGCTTCAGGAGTAATGATTGCGGCTTCTGTTTGGTCGCTAATTATTCCATCAATTGAATTGACACAAGATAAAGAAATTTTTTCGTGGATTCCTGCATCAATAGGGATGTTTTTAGGAGTTTTGTTTTTAATTCTAATAAATAGAGTTACAGATAAACTTGAAAAAGATGATACTGATAAAAGTTTTAATATGTTGATGTTTTCAGTTACCCTACATAACATTCCAGAGGGGATGGCTGTAGGTGTTTGTTTTGTCGGATTTTTGTCAGGGAGTGCTGGAATTACTTTATTAGAGGCTATGGTTTTAGCAATTGGAATAGCTGTTCAAAATATTCCTGAGGGTGCAATCATTTCTATGCCTATGAAAATGAAGGGCGAAAGCAGAAAAAAGAGTTTCTTTTATGGAGTTTTATCTGGTGTTGTTGAGCCAATTTCAGCATTAACTACTATTGTTTTAATAAATTTTATAAATCCGATTTTACCTTATTTATTGTCATTTGCAGCTGGTGCTATGGTGTATGTTGTTGTTGAAGAATTAGTTCCAGAGATGCAGAGCGGCAATAAATCTAAGCTTGGAGTTATTGGAGTTGCTTTTGGTTTTATAATTATGATGGCTTTAGATGTTACTCTTGGATAAAAATATCAAATTATGTTGAAAAATGTTTTTTTATGTGCTATTATATATCTGTATTTAGAATCCAAATAAGAAAGGAGCTAAAATTATGGCATATAAAATTACAGAAAAATGTTTAGAATGTGGAAAGTGCATGTCTGAATGCCCTATGGGAGCTATTTCAAATGAATCTGGAAAATATGTAATTAATCCTGATGTTTGCATTAGTTGTGGAGTTTGTTTCGGAACATGTGAAAATGAAGCAATTGTAGAAGAATAATAATTTTAAATAAAAAATAGAGATAAGTTTTATCTCTATTTTTTTTCCAAAAAGGGTTTCTAAAATATATAAGGGAGTAGGTTTATGGATTTTAAGGAAGAATTAAAAAAATATCAATTACTTGTTAATCAAGAACTAGAAAAATACGCTAGAGATAAAAAATGTTATGAAAAGGTTTTAAATGATGCTGCTGAATATAGCTTGATGGCTGGTGGTAAAAGACTTAGAGCTATTTTAGTAATTGATACATATAAATTATTTAGAGATGATTATGAAAAGTGTTTACCATTTTCAATGGCTTTAGAAATGATACACAATTTTTCTTTAATACATGATGATTTACCTGAAATTGATAATGATGATTTTAGACATGGAAAACCAACAAATCATAAACAATTTAATCATGCTACAGCTCTACTTGCTGGTGATAGTTTATTTAATTATGGATATATAACTTTAAGTGAAGATATGGCTAATGAGAAAAACGAGGCGGATTTAAAAAATAAAATAAGAGCATTTAATGAATTTACTCATGCGGTTGATAGGATGATAGCTGGAGAGTATCTAGATACTGAAGTTGAAGGAAAAGATATTGATATTGATTTATTAAAATATATTCATATTAATAAAACAGGTGCATTATTAAAATTAAGTGTTAGAATGGGAGCAATTCTTGCTGGAGCTTCAGATGAAGAGATAGAAAATCTTTCTAAATATGCAGATAGAATAGGTTTAGCTTTTCAGATTAAAGATGATATCTTATCTGAGGAGGGAAATCCTGAAATAACTGGAAAACCAGTAGGAAATGATAAAGAACATGATAAATGTACTTATGTATCTTATTATGGATTAGAAAAAGCTAAATCTGAATTAGATAAAATAATAGATGAAGCTATTCAATATTTAGAACCATATGGAAATAAAGCAGAGTTCTTAAGAGGATTGACTTACTATATAAAAAATAGAAATAAATAATATAAAAAAAGTTGATTATAATTTTCTTATATGTTAGAATTAAGGTGTATAATAATACGTTCGTGTAAAAAATTAAGAGGGGAGATTTTTAATATGAAAAGTAAAATAAAAATTATTTCATTATTCTTGGTATTTGCTCTTTTATTCAATATTTTTGCACCAACATTTAAAGTAATTGCAGCAAATCCACCTACTAATAATTACGCAATTGTTCAGATTAATGGAGCAACATCAGTGGAAAATAAAAATAATTCAAATTCAATTACTGCATCATTTGAAAATGGAATTGTAACATTTACAGGAACAGGTTTATATTCAAATGGAAATTCAATTTATGTTCCAGCTGGTGGAAATGTAAGTGTTTCAGCAACAGGAAATCAAAATTATACAGGTAAACTAACAATTGGAGGAACAGATAAGGGTACTAGTGCTGAATTAAACAGTTTAGCTGCAAATAGTGTTACCATAGTTGATGCAGAATTTACAGAAGAAGCAGCAACTTATGGGAATATAACATTTAATGTAACTTTTACTAATACCGAAGGAGAAGTATCAATCAATAATGGAGCTGGACGTACTACTGAAGGACCTTCATATAATGGAACTTTACAAGGTGTTGGTTATACAGATTCATCTAAAACTAACAAAATAATAATTAGTACAAGCTTTGGATTTCATGTAGCATCATCAATTGAAATAAATGGAGTTCAAAAAGACGTAAATAACGCAGAAATAAATGAATATGATGTTGCAGGTGCTGATACTTATACTATTAAAGTAGTTGGTGATACAACTTCAACAACTAGAAAAACTGTTATTTGGGCTAACACAGATGATATAGCTGGTCATGATGGATATATGGATGACATGGTTTTAAGTAATGGATCTGCTAAAGCAATAGCTGTTTATGACGCAAATGGTAATAAGCTTGATTCAACAGTTTATACAAATGGAGAGTCAGATCAATATGGTTTAAAAGATGGTTTAGGATGGATTACTGCAAAAGAAGGAGAAACTGTAGTATTTGAATTTGTTCCTAAATATGGATATCAATTAACAAGTGTAAAAGCAAATGGTGTTCCTTTAGCACCACAAGATACAACAAATCAATATTCATTCGTAATGGGTAATGCAAATATCCATTTCTCAGCTGAATTTACTGCTACAGAGGATGTTGTAAAAGCTGAAAGTGAGAAAGTATCAAGCGGAACAATAGATTTAGGAAATTCACTTGAGGGTGGTTCTGTTCAATTAACAGTAAAAGATGTTGAGCTTTCTTCTGATAAAATAAAAGGATTTGAAGATGCAGCAGGACAATATAAAATAGCTAATTATTTAGATATTGATTTATATAATGTTTTCTATAAAGGAAAAACAGATGGTGAAGATGTTTGGTCAAATAAAATTGATGAATTACCAAATGAAGCAACAATATCTATAAAACTTGCTGATGGTGTAAATGGTGATGATATAGTTTTAGTTCACAATATTCACGATGGTGAAGAATATGAGATTATTGAAATAGAAAGCTATGATAGAGAAACTAATACTATTACATTTAAAACAAAATCATTCTCAAATTATGCTATAGCTTCAAAAGATTCAGTTAAGTCAACAAAAGGAAATCCATCAACTGGAGATAATATCATAATATTTGCTACTATGTTTGTAGTTTCTATAGCAGGATTATTTACAACAACAAGATTTAATAAATCTTTAAAAAGCGGAAGACATTAAACAAATAAATAAATGAAGGACGATTTTAAAAATCGTCCTTTTTTTGTTTTAAAAATATAAAAATCAATTGAAATAAAAAGATTTAAGCTATATAATGGGTATCAATAAAATATAAGGAGAAATAATATGGACATTAATCAAAAGATTGCTGATGAGCTTAAAATTAGAAAAGAGCAAGTTGAAGCAACAATTAAATTAATTGATGATGGAAACACTATTCCATTTATAGCACGTTACAGAAAAGAGGTAACTGGAAATTTAAGTGATGAAACTCTTAGAGAATTTGGTGAGAGATTAGAATATTTAAGAAATTTAGAAGCTAGAAAAGAAGAGGTTACAAGACTTATTGATGAACAGGGAAAATTAACTGAAGAGATAAAGGCTTCTATTGATAAAGCCGAGATTTTGTCTGAATTAGAGGACATTTATAGACCTTATAAACAGAAGAAGAGAACAAGGGCTACTATTGCAAAGGAAAGAGGTTTAGAACCTTTAAGCTTAATTATTTATATGCAAACTGAAAAAAGAGATATTTATGAAATAGCAAAAGATTATATCGATGTTGAAAAGGGCGTTGAAACAGTAGAAGATGCGATTGAAGGTGCGAAAGATATTATCGCTGAGAATATTTCTGATGAGCCAGAATATAGAAAGAAAATTAAGTCAATGTGCTTTAGAGAGGCTGTAATGGTTACAAGAGCAGCTAAAGAAGAGAAGTCTCCTTATGAGATGTATTATGAATTTCAAGAATTGATTAAAACTCTTCCTAGTCATAGAATTTTAGCTATTAATAGAGGTGAGAAAGAGGAGTTTTTAAAGGTTAAAATTGAGAAGCCTGAAGAAAAGATTTTAAGCTATATTAAGAAAGATATTATAAAAGATGAAAAGAGCCAATATTATGGAATTTTATCTGATACAATTGAGGATTCTTATAAAAGGTTAATTGAACCTTCAATTGAAAGAGAAATAAGAACAGATTTAACTGAAAAAGCTGAAGAAAAGGCAATTAAGGTGTTTGGAAAAAACGCTAAACAATTATTGTTACAACCACCAATTAAAAACATTACAGTTCTTGGATTTGACCCAGCTTATAGAACAGGTTGTAAGCTTGCAGTAATTGACGAGAATGGAAAATTATTAACTACTAATACAGTGTATCCAACTGAGCCTCAAAATGACATTATAGGGGCAAAGAAGGTGATTAATGGACTAATAGATAAATATGGAATAAACATGGTTGCTATTGGAAATGGAACGGCTTCAAGAGAGTCTGAGATGTTTGTTTCTGATTTATTATCTGAAAGAAAAGAAGATATTTATTATGCAATAGTAAGTGAAGCCGGAGCGTCTGTTTATTCTGCTTCTAAGCTAGCAACAGAGGAATATCCTGATATTAATGTTTCTTTAAGGGGCGCAATATCAATAGCTAGAAGACTTCAAGATCCTCTTGCTGAGCTTGTTAAGATTGATCCAAAAGCAATAGGAGTAGGACAATATCAACATGATGTAAATCAAAAGAGATTATCTGAAAGCCTTACAGGTGTTGTAGAAGACGCTGTTAATAAAGTTGGCGTTGATGTAAATACAGCAACACCTTCATTACTTTCTTATGTTGCCGGAATAAACAAAATAATTGCTAAAAACATAGTAGAATACAGAGATGAAAATGGTAGTTTAAAAACAAGAAAAGAATTATTAAAAGTTCCAAAGCTAGGAAAAGTTGCTTTTGAACAGTGCGCAGGATTTTTAAGAATCTTTGGAGGAAAAAATCCTCTTGAAATAACAGGAGTTCACCCAGAAAGTTATGAAAAAACAGAACAGTTATTAACAAAATTGGGATATACTGTGGATAATATTTTAGACAAAGAGAAATTATTGCAAATAAAAGAGGATCTTAAAAAAGTTAATGTTGAGAAAATGGCAAAAGAAATAGACATAGGAGAACTTACATTAAAAGACATAATCGAAGAATTGTCAAAGCCAGGAAGGGACCCAAGAGAAGATATGCCAAAACCAATTTTAAGATCTGATGTATTAAAATTTGAAGACTTAAAAGAAGACATGATATTAACTGGAACAGTAAGAAATGTAACAGACTTCGGAGCATTTGTAGACATAGGAGTAAAACACGACGGACTAGTACATATCTCAGAACTAAGCAACAAATTCGTAAAAAATCCATCAGAAGTAGTATCAGTAGGAGATATCGTAAAAGTCAAAGTAATCGGAATAAACCAAGAAAAACAAAAAGTAAGCCTATCAATAAAACAAGCTTAACGAGCTTGGCTCGTTAAGCTTGTAGGGGCGACTATTGGTCGTCCGCATTGGCATGGACAACTATAGTTGTCCGCTACGAAAGATGTAATAAACCGTAGCGGAGCACTATAGTGCTCCATCTGTGCCATTAAATTAATATTTCTCTTGTATTTCTTTTATTTTATCATATTCATTTTCTAGAATATCTAAGAATACTTCTGCAACTTTTGGATCAAATTGTGTTCCAGAATTTTTCCTTAATTCTTCTTTTACTATGTCCAAAGGTAAAGCATCACGGTAAGAACGTTTTGATGTCATGGCATCAAATGTATCTGCTACTGCTGCTATTCTAGCCATTAAAGGAATATCTTCTCCAGCTAATCTTTTTGGATATCCTTTACCATCATATCTTTCATGGTGATGAAGAACTATTGGAATAATATCTTTGAAAATTGTTGCATTTGAAAGAATATGTGCTCCTATTGATGGATGGTTCTTTATTTCAGAATATTCATCATCTGATAGTTTTGTTTCTTTTAATAGTATAGAATCTGGAATTCCGATTTTTCCAACATCGTGGAATAATCCACCAATTCTAAGAGTTTTTAATTCTTCTTCAGATAATCCTAGTTTTTCTCCAATTAAAACTGAATATTCAGAAACTCTGTCTGAATGACCACGTGTATAAACGTCTTTTGCTTCAACTGTATAGCGTAGAATTTCGATTGTTTCTAAATATGATTTTTCTAGTTTTTCCTTAGATTCACTCAATTCTTCATTTATCTTTTTAATCATGTTCATTTGATCTATAGATTTGATACCAGATTCAATTAATAGTAATAATTGATCAGGTTTATCTGTTTTTTCGCAGTATCCTTGTATATCTAGCTTTTTAATTGTTTCCAATGGTGGAGCTAAATCTTTATGACCTGTTAAAAGAAGAATATATAATTCTTTGTTGAATTTACGTATTTCTTCAACAACTTTATCACCATGAATTGGGGACATAATGAAGTCTAGTAATAGTAAATCAAAATGTTCATTTTTAATTCTTTCTATTGCTTCCATAGGGTCTGTAACACCTGTAAGAGAATATCCAGAACGCTTTAAATAAACTGATAAAGAATCTATAATTCCAATTTCATCATCAACTGCAATTATTTTATATTTAGAATTTTCGTTAGTTTGTTCATTTAATCTCATAATCACACATCCTTATAATTTTTTATATAGTAGGAAAGTTTGCTGGAGCAAGGGCAGGGACAAGCCCTGCCCCTACAAATATATTTTTTGAAAAAGGTGTAGGGGTGGGGCTTGTCCCCACCTTCCTACATATTTACTGGAATAATAATATTAAATTTGGTTCCTTTTCCTGTTTTAGTTTCAAAAGTAATATTACCTTGGAAATGAGCTTTTATATTTGAATAAGACATGAATAATCCAAGTCCTGTTCCATCTTTTCCTTTAGTTGTAATCATTTCCTTAAATAGCTTGTTTCTAATACCTTCAGGTAATCCTCCAGCATAATCAATTATACTAATTATAACAGTATTATCCTCTAAATTTGCAATTAAGTCAATATCTGAATTTGGTTTTCCTTTATAAGCTTGAATTGAGTTAGAAATCATATTATTAATAATCTGTACTAAACTGTTGATATTACCATTTATAGTAACATTGTTTGATACATTATTTTTAGTATTTAAAGTAATTAATGCACTTTTTAATTCATGTCTCATTAATATATCAACTTGTTTAAATAAATCTTCTATATTAAATGGGAATACTTGAGTTTCTGAGAATGTAACTGCTTGTCCTTTAACAGCTGTTATTACATCAGACATATAAGATGTATGAGTTTTTATTTTGTCTACCCATGAATCAATATCACCTGCTATAGCATGATAATCTTCTTCAGTTACAACTGGATTTCCTATTGAACGATTTAATTCATCTGTTAAATCATGTATTCCTTCAGCTGCACCCGAAATAGACATTATAGGTGTTTTTAAGTTGTGTGCAATACCGCCAATCATTTGACCTAAAGATGCTAAACGTTCACGCTCAACAAGAAGGTCTTGGCTGCTTTTTATTTTCTCAATGTTTTCACTATTAACATGTTGAACTTTATTATATGAAGTACACAAGTCACCAATTTCATCATTTGAGATTATAGGTAAATTCGAGTTATCACTGGCAGAATTAGCGATATCATTCAAACCGCTTGTTACTGTTGAAATATCATTACTTAACGAATGACCGAATAGTATTAATAGAATAACTATAAGAATTATTAATGCAATAAAGTCTACAACCAGCATAATAATAGTAGTTTGAGAGCTTGAATTGTATAATACTCCAACATAACAATAACCTTCAGTAGTTAATAGTTTTACTGTTGCACCTTGAGTATCAACAGCATAACTATCATAAGTTCTTCCACTATGGTGTTCTGATATTTGAGTTGTATATTCTATTATAAATTCACTTAATTCACTATTATCTAAAGTTATAGCTTCTTTATTTGGTTTTATAATAAATTTTGTATGTGATGAATCATAAGTTGAGAAGTTTTCTAATAAATATTGTATTTCATCAATAGTATATATTCTAGATGTATCAAAATATTTAGATAAATCTTTATTATACACAGAAAAAAGTGTATCTTCTTTTGCTTTAACTGTTTGAGAATATGCAATAAGTGATGTGATAAGTATTCCTGAAATACATATTGGTAATATTTGTAGAGCAATTTTCTTAGTTAGGTTTACACGTAATCCTATATAAGTATTTTCTTCGTAAGTTGCGATAAGGAAACTATTATATAATCCTTTAGAGAATATATATGAAAGTACAGCAAAGAATAATAAGAAACATAAAAGAATTATTAGTATTTTTCCAATCATTATTAAATGATGACTATTAGTAACCAATAATACAAAAGCAACACATATTACTGGTATGATTATTTCAGTAAAGAATATAATATATGGTAAACTAAAACATTTTCCTCTTACTTTTTTAATTCTTTTTTTATCTTTGAATTTTTTAGGATTAGTATCAGAAAACCATAAATCAATAGGTTTAAACAATCTTCGTACCATTATAAATACAAAAAGTAGTGATCCAACACCAACTAATGAATATTGTGCTGAATAAGATATTCCGGTCATTTGAACATCAAATGGAGTATTGATTGAATCAGGTGGATAATTTAAAAGTGTAGGTAATATAACCGAAACAAATACAATACTGATAATAGCTATAATAGAATATCTAAAGGTTATTCTAGTGCTAGGTAAATTAAAAAATCCTGTTTTATCATTTTTCATTTTTATTTTTTTCCTTTCAGTTCCTTTTAAATGAAATTAACATCCTTCATATATTTAATAATAATTCTCAAATAGTTTTTATCAATTTTAGACCATGAAAATCCAAGTAATCTCAAGAATTTAATTGTATAATCAGATCTAATATTAACAGTAAAGTTATAATCAAGTGAAAGGTTATTTGTATTGAAATCATTTACAATAGCAGATACTTCGTTATTAAAAGACTCAGAAAGTTCTAAAATATGTTTTTTAAAGCTTTCAGTATCTATAACTTTTATAGGTATGTTCATTTCATTTAAAACCTTAACAATCTCGCCAAATTCAATAAGATTATGGTTATAAAGATGGAAAATCTTATTATCCAAAAGAGTTGTTTTTGCTAAAAGTACAATAGCTTTAGCACATTCATCAATTGGAGTAAATTCAACTTTTTGAGTAAGAAGGTCATTAGAAATTGCAGCAATATTAACTAAAGATTTAATTCTTCCATAGAACGCATTTGCTTCAATGTTCTTTTGGAAAATACCATCATTAGATCTACCAGCAACAATTCCAACACGAAGAACTTTTCCTTTTAATCCTTTTTTCATATAATTATAAACAACATTTTCAGACTCAAATTTACTGTTAACATATACATTTTCTGTATAATGTTGACCAATATACAAATTGTTTTCTGAAAAATCAACGTCTTTATTATCTTGTTTCAATAAGTAATTACCTGAAACACTTATTGAAGAAATATGAATAAATCTAAAATGATTTGTATAAGCAAAGTTTACAATATTTCTAGTTCCATCTATATTTATTTTTTTGAATTCATTGAAATCGCCATAATGCTTAACTACAGCAGCTGTGTGGATAACAGTATCCACATTGTTAATTAATAGATTATGGTTTTCTTTAGTTAAGCCTAAATCACTATTTACAACATCTCCATTAATTACAAAAACGCGCTTATTAATAAGTTCAGTTAAATCTTCTTTAAAATAGAATGAATATGAATCATTTAGTCTCTTAATTGAAAAATCAGGAGTTGCACCTCTAACTAAACAATAAACATTGCAATCAGTTGTTTTTAACAATTCATGAAGCACATGAACACCAATAAAACCATTTCCACCAGTAAGAAATACATTTTTAAAATTATTCGTAGGTATACCATTAACATTGTGAGTCTTATTTTCATTCTTAAGAATATTCTTGATTTCCTCAAACTCATTATCAGTATGTAAAAATTTCTCATCAAGAGAAAAAGCAGTTTCCTCTCTAACATTTGAATTACCATCAATATATTCTGCTAATGTTTTTATTGTAGGATATTTGTAAAATGTTTGAGTTGTAAGGTTTAAATGGTATTTTAGTAAATGAGACTGAAGCTGAATTATACTTAAAGAGTCTAGACCTAAAGAGATGAAAGGTGTTGTTATATCAACATTTTTCATACCATTATCTAATATTTTCAAAATATTTTTCTCTAACATTTTTTCAGTATCAGTTGTAGAAACTACAATGTTTTCTTTTTCATCTATGTTTGGAACAGGAAGCTTTTTCCTATCAATTTTACCATTTGGAGTTAAAGGAAGCTTATCTAGTTTTACAAAATAAGATGGAATCATATAATTAGGTAAATCATTTAAAAGATAAGATATCAAATCAGATATAACAATATCTTTCTTTGATGAATAGTAGCAAATTAGATAATTAGAATTTTTTGCTACAATAACACATTCCTTTATATTTTTATAAGATAGAATTCTATTTTCTATTTCACCAAGTTCAATACGATATCCACGTACTTTAACTTGATAATCAACTCTTCCTAAATGGATAATATCATTATCTCTAGAAGATAGTACAGCAAGGTCATTAGTATTATAAATAATCTCTTTTGGATTGAAAGGATTATTTATAAATACCTTTTTATTTAAGTCATCACGATCATGATATCCTTTACTTACACCTTCACCACCTATAAATAAACAGCCTGGAGTGCCTAAAGGCATCAAGTTTTTGGTTATACTATCCATAATATAAACACTAGTATTTGAAATAGGCTTACCAATTGTAATTCTTTTAGTGTTTGACAAGTCTTTGATAGTTGACCAAACTGCTGTCTCAGTAGGCCCATACATATTATATATTTTAGTGTTATTTCTATGAGATATTCTTTTTAAGTATTCTAATAAAGTATAAGGTAAAGGTTCACCACCAACAAGTAAGTCTGTTATATTTTTAAAATATTCGCAATATTCTATATCAGCAGTTATTTTTTTCATTCTAGAAGGAGTAGTTTGTATAATATTTACCTGATTTTCTAAACATAGTTTATTTAATAAAACTTGATCATTTTGTTCTTCTTCATTAGCTAAAACGATAGTCATTCCTCTTTGAAGAGGTAAAAGACTCTCTAATACAAATATGTCAAAACAAACTGTTGTAACAGAAGCAATTATTTTTGACTTTGAAAATTTTATTATTTGACATGTTCCCATAATAAAATTATTAATATTTTTATGCATTAATCTAACACCTTTAGGTCTGCCAGTAGAGCCTGAAGTATAAATCATATATGCTAAATTAGAGCCATTTGCTATTATAGGTAAGTTATTTATATCTCCTGTATATACTTTTTGATTTGAAAGAGAAACATCAATATATTTGACATCCTTATTAATCAAATTCTTAAATTGAGGTTTTGATAGAACTATAGTTGTTTCACTGTTTTCAATCATATAATGAATTCTTTCTTCTGGGTATTCTGGATCAATTGGAACATAAGCTGCTCCAGATTTTAGAACAGCTAAAATGCTTATAATAAGCTCTATAGAACGATTACATATAATGCCAACAAATGTATCTGGTTTAACACCTTCTATTACTAATTTCCTTGCAAGTTGATTAGCTTTTTCATTTAATTCTTTATAAGTAATTTTTTCACCATTACAGATAACAGCTGTTTTGTCAGCGCATAAATCAACCTGCTTTTCAATAAATGAATGAATTGGAGCGTCCTTATAGAAGTATTTTCTAGTCTTTTGATTTAAATCTAATAAATACTTCTTTTCTTCAGGTGTAACAATTTCTATTTTAGATAACTTATCACTAGGTGATTCAATAACCTGATTTATTATATATTCAATTCTTTTATGAACATCTTCAATTGATTTTTGAGTATATTTCTCAACTAAAAAGTCATAAGATACTATAAGTTTTCCATCATTATTCATGTCATGAATATGTATTTGAACATCGTTTGGTATGTCATTTGGTGAGAACCATTCCGCAGAATAATTGATAGAAGATGTGTTTCTATTACTTCTTACATTTTGATATGATATTAAAACGTTATAAAGATTTGGTGTTTTAACATCATTTTTTCTTATATCTTCTAACAAAAGAAGGTATGGATATTTTTGATGTCTGAAATTAGAAATTGAATCTAAAGAAATTTTCTGTGAAAGGTCTATAAAACTTGAATTCCAATCAACATTAACTTTAAATGGAATTGTGCTTATATATAGTCCAGTAGTATTTTTTTCTTTAAAATTCGCTCTATTTAATACAGGAGTGCCTAATATAAATTCCTCAGAACAGTTTACTCTAGATAAATAGATAGAATAAACAGACATAAAGAAAGAGAATAAAGAAATTTTGTTATTGGCACAGAAATCAGATATTTTCTTTACAAAATTTTTATTTAGTATAAAGTTTTTTCTTTTAGCTGATGAAGAAATAGAATGTGTATTAAAAGATGTTGGGAAAGAAACAGGTGTAGGCAATGAAGATAGTGTATTGTTCCAATATTCTTTGTCTTTTAAAAATTTATCACTTTTTATATAGCTTTCTTCACTTTCAATAGCATGAACATATGAAAATTCAGTGCTTTTATTTGAAATTGTTTTATTTACAAAATTCTCATAGTTAGCAAATATTTCATTAACAACAAGACCAGCTGTCCAAGCATCAGAAATTAAATGGTGTGCTGTAAGCAAAAAACCACCATTTGAATTAGGTAAACTAAAAACAACAAATCTGAAAAGAAAATTATCTTTTACATTGAATGGAATATTTACTATTTCTGATATATATTTTTTTACATCATCAATAGACGAAAAATCAAGAGTTTCTACCTTTTCAAGTTCTTTTGAAAAAGGAAAAATCTTTTGATAAGGTTCGTTATTTTCATCAGTATAAAATTTTATTCTAAAACTATCATTTTCCTCAATAAATTTAAGAATTGATTTTTTTAAAATTGATAAGTCAACTTTTTCATGTACAATCATGCAACCAGCAATATTATTGACAGGTGTATCATGATAGAAAAAATCAGTATCCCAAATTGACTTTTGAGGTCCAGTTAAATTATATTTTTCAACATCCATAAATTTTGTATCTCCCCTAAAAACGACAAAAAGTCGATTTTTTTCTATTATATAAGAAAAAAACAACTTTTACTACCCTGTAATGAAAAAAATATATAATTGTAATAAAAAAGATATTAAATAAGAATAAAAATAGAGAATAAAGGAAAAATAAAATGTAGGGGCGACATCATCGTCGCCCGAGGGCGGGCCTGGAAACCCGCCCCTACAAAAAAGGAAGAAAAAAATGAACGTAGGGGTGGGGCTTGTCCCCACCTGCCTTCGAAGAAATAACCCTAAAAAGGAGAAGAAAAATTGTACACAATTGAAAAACAAAAAAATAAAAGAAAAATACTATTTTTCTTAATAATGGCAATGGTTTCGCTATTTACAATTTTAGCCTATACACTTTATTTGGATAGTCACACTTATTATTTTAATAAAGAAATTGCTGGAACTAAGCTTTCATATTCACAAGAATTACTAGGAGAAGAGGCAATTACGGAAAACATGATAGAAGAAATAACTAGTAGTGTAGTAGGAATATCAAAATTGAAAAACAATGGAACATCAGTATTTTTAGAAAAGAGCACAGATAATCTTGGACTTGGAACAGGAGTTATAATTTCAAGTAATGGGTATATTCTAACAAATGAGCATGTTTCAGGAGATAAATATAGTAATTGTTATATAACACTAGATAATGGTTTAAATTATAGTGGAACTGTAGTATGGGCCAATAGTGATATAGATATGTCGATAATAAAAATCAACATGAGAGATTTACCATATATAAGTTTAGGCGATTCTGACAATGTTAAGATAGGTGAAGAGGTTTATGCGATTGGAAATCCTATAGGTTATGAATTTCAAAGAACTGTAACTTCAGGAATAATTAGTGGTAATAAAAGAACAATCAAGATTCAAGAAAATAACAGGAATTCATATATGGAGGATTTAATTCAAACAGATGCAATAATAAATCAGGGAAATAGTGGTGGACCTTTAATTAATAAAAAAGGTGAAATGATTGGAATAACAACAATAAAAGTTACAGATGCCCAGCGGAATAGGGTTTGCAGTTCCAATAAATAGTATTAAACCAATAATAAATAGTTTTATAAATACAGGTACATTTGAAGAGGCTTATTTAGGTATATTTGGATATGATAAAGAAGTAATTCCATATTTAGATTACACAATAAAGTTTGAAAAAGGAATATACTTAGAAGAGATAGATAAGACAGGACCTTTAAAAGATACAACTTTAACAAGAGGAGATATAATAGAAAAAATAGATGGAATAGAACTAACAACAATGACTGAGCTAAGGAGTTACATCTATACTAAAAAACCAGGAGATAAGGTAAAACTTACGATTAAAAGAAAAAATAATGAATTTGAGATACAAGCAACGCTTGGAAAACGATGAATTTAAAAGAACTTTTGGGACATATACCCAAAAGTTCTTTACAAATATTAAATTCCATGCTATTATGATAACACTTCAAAAAACAAAATTAAAAATTTAAATTATAATTTCTTTTTCTTCTGTTTTTCATACTTGTTTTATTCAAATAAACAAATCCAATAATCAATAACATCATTATAACAATTGTTAAAACAATAATTCCTGTAGAAGTTTTTTTCTTAACGCTAGAATTTGCAACTAAGTCAGCAGTATATGTAAGTCCCTCAATTTCATAAGTTATTGTTCCAACTTTATCTCCTTCTTTTATAGGAGCTTTTAAATCATCATCTAAATCGATTTCACCTTCTAAACTAGCAATATCAACATCTAAACTAGTTAATGCAATTATTTCTTTATCTATTCCTATTTCTAATTTTTTTGTATCATTTGTTCCATTTTCAATTTCAATAGTATCAATAAAATTACCTTTTTCTTTTATTTTCTGGAAAGAAAAATTATCAAATGCAAACTCAAACATAGAGATAGTATTTAAATATCTTTGACTTAACCCTTCATTTGTAAGTTCTGCACCAAGAACTACAGTAATAAATTTCATATCATTTTTTTCAGCACTTGCTATTAAGCAATTTTTTGCAGGAGTAGTAAATCCTGTTTTTATACCAGTTGCATATGGATAATAATAATTATCTTCTCTAGAATTGGTATTTTTAATAATTAATTCATTTGTATTTAAAAATGTTCTATCATTAGTTTCATATCTATTAGTTGCTGGTAATGTATAAGATGTAGTAGCAGCAATTTTTCTAAATGTCCCATTTTTCATACAGTATTGAGCAATTAAAGCCATATCATAAGCTGTTGAATAGTGGTTTTCATCATGAATTCCATTTGGATTAACAAAATGAGTATTTTTACAGCCAATTTCTTCTGCTTTTTTATTCATTAAATTAGAGAATTCATCAACATTTCCTGAAATATGCTCAGCTAGGATAATTGCAGCTTCATTAGCTGATTTAAGCATTAGAGCATATAATAAATCTTTAACAGATAAGCTTTCACCAACTTGAATATTTGCATCTGTATATCCACTAGGAATAGAGGTTATAGCATATTCACTAGCAGTAGCCATTTCATCTAAATTGCATTGTTCAATAGCAAGAATTGCGGTCATAATTTTGGTTGTGCTTGCAGGATAGTTTTTTTCATATGCATTTTTATCATAAACAACTTTTCCTGTTGTTTCTTCAATTATAACAGCAGCTTGTGATTGTATATTATTGTTTAATTGTTCAGCATTTTCTTTGGTTCCTGCAAATGAAAAAGTTGAGAAAGTTGTAACAACTAAAAAGCTTAGAATTGCCTTAAAAAATCTATTTTTTAATTTCATGTTCGTATCTCCTTATTACAATATAATATATTATAATTCGACAATTTTCAATAATTTTTTTAGAAAGGAAAGTGATTTATTTTGGATAAAATTTTAAAACATTACAAAAAACAAACAATAATATTTTCTGTTTTTTTAATATTAGTAATATCTATTATAGTAGTTAAAATAGTTGATAATGAAAAGAAAAATGAAAATGTTATTAGTTTAGAAAGTGTAGTAGAAACAAAAGAAGAAAAGATAGATGAAAACGAAAATACAATAATAATCCATATTACAGGAGCTATTGCAAATGAAGGGATAATAAAAATACCTGAAGGAAGCAGAATTGCTGATGCAATAGAAAAGGCTGGTGGCCTAAAAGAAAATGCAAATTTAAAGAACGTGAATCTTGCATATCAACTAGAAGATGGGCAAAAGCTTTATATTCCATATATTGAAGAAGAGAATACAACCGAATATATTGATAATGGGGTTTCTGAGGAGGTTGTAATAGATTCTAATAACAGTAATAATGAGATGATTAATATCAATAAAGCTGATGCAAATGAACTTCAGACTTTAAATGGAATAGGTGAAGCAACTGCAATTGCAATAATTAAATATAGAGAGGAAAATGGAGATTTTGAATCACCAGAAGATTTAAAAAATGTTCCTGGAATAGGTGATAATAAATTTGAAGTAATAAAAGATAAAATAAAAACTAAGTAAAAATTTCGAGAATTCACCTTATTAGAAACAAATTTTAATCAAATTATTGAATTTTTTTAATTTAATTGATACACTACTTAATAATAACTATTTTCACATAGGAGAAGAAAATGAAGAAAATTTCTTTTAAAAAGTTTTTAGAGTATAAAAATAGTATAGAAAAAAAGAAAAATAGAAGTGTTATTCTAGGCAGTATTTTTCTAGGTTTTATTGTAGTAATAATAGTAATATCTTTATACATAGGAAATCAAGATTTTAGAAGCTTCATAGATGTTCATATTTTAAGAAAAGAAATATATGAAGAAAATGCTGCATCATTAACAATAGATTCAACTGATGTTTCAATGGTGTACGCATTTAACAACCATGTTTTAGTTTTAGATAATGGTTCTTTAGATTATTATGATTCTTCAGCAAAGAATACAAATTCCTTAAATGTTGCATTATCAAATCCAATAGCAGATTCTGCTGGAAAATATCTTGTTTTAGGGGATAAGGGACTTCAAAAATTATACTTAATAAACAATAATAATATAGAGTGGCAAAAAGATTTAGAAGGAAATATTTCAAAAGTTTCAGTAAATAAAAATGGGTATGTTTCTGTAATTGTATCTGATTCAACTTATGAATCAATAGTTATTTTATTTGATAATTCAGGAACACAGCTATTCAAAATGTTTTTATCATCAACATATGCAATTGATACAGATATTTCAGAAAATAATGAATATCTAGCAATAGCTCAAGCTGATTATTCAGGAATTAATGTAAAATCTAAAGTCGAGATAGTTTCAATATCTTCAGCTATTGACGATAAAGAAAAGTCAATTGAAAATGATTATGAAGCTGAAATTGGTAATATGATTTTAAATATTAATTATGAAAATAATGATACTTTATATTGTATGTTAGATGATAGAATTATTTCTATAACTCCTTCTGACAAAGAAACAGTATACACAAAAGATGATAAGGCAACATATTTAAGTTGTAACACAAAAAAATCGTTTGTTAGAATTGATAAAGAATCATCTGGAGTTTTAAATTCAGATTATAGACTAAAAATAACAGATATGAAGGGGAACGAGCATGTTTATGTAATTGAAGGAAACATTAAAAATATGACAACATCAGATAAAATCATAGCTTTAAACTTTGGAAAACAAGTGAATTTTGTTAAGCTTAATGGATGGTTATCTAAAAAATATATTAGTAAAAAAGAGATAAAAGATGTAATTATTTCTGATAAAATCGCTGCAATTATTTATAAAAACAAAATAGATATAATAAAATTATAGAGAGGAAAAAAAGATAATATGATTATTGATGGTATAATTGTTTTAGCTATAGCAATTTGTACATACATAGGATATAAAAGAGGGTTAATAAATCTAGCTATATCACTGGTTGCTTTTTTTATAGCAATAGTATTGGCATTGCTTTTATATAAGCCTGTTGCAAAGCAGATAATGGATATTACATCAATAGATGAAAAAATTGAAGAAAAAATAGAGGCAAAGGTTGAAGATTCGCAGAAAGAAGAAGATTCTAATGATAATTTTTTAGAATTTGTTGAAAATATGGTAAAGGATTCTAAAGATAAAACATCAAGTTATATAGCAGAATCATTAACTCAAACGATTATTGAAGGTGCTTCATTCATTATATTGTTTATTGTAATTAAGTTATTGTTATTGATTGTAAGCTACTTGTTCAAATTTATTACATCACTTCCAATAATAAAACAATTTGATAAATCAGGAGGTTTAGTATATGGACTTATTTTTGGAATTGTATTAACATATGTTGTATTTTCGATATTATATTTAACAATTCCTTTATTAGATGATGATAAGCCAGCAGAATATATTGATCAGTCATATATAGGTAAATTCTTCTATGAACAAAATGTGATAATAAAATATATTTCAAAATAAAACCCAAGGCGACCATTTAGCTGGTCGCCTTTTCTATTAAAAACACTTGCCATAAATTCAGTAATTTGCTATAATTATCCCATATAAATTTTTGAAAATTAGGAGAGATATATAAATTGAGTAGAAGAGAAAATCGTGAAAGAGAAGAGAGAGAAGAAAAAGAACGAAAAAAACGAGAGAAATTAGAGAAGAAGAGAGAGAATAAAGGCAATAAAAAAGAAAAAAAATCAAAAAAGAAAAACAAGAAAGATTCTAATATATTTGTAAAAATTCTAAAAGGATTTCTTAAAGCAATAGTTATTATATTATTAATAATAATTCTTTTATTGGGAGTTTTTATTGGATGGTTAGGATTTACAACAAATTGGGATTTCAACAAAATGGTTAAAAAAGGTGCTAAGCAAGCTGCTCTTGTTATTACAGGACAAACACAGGAAGATTTAGACAATCTTCCACCAATATATTGTTTAGTGATGGGTGTTAGTGTTGATATAGATACAAAGTTAACAGATACAATTATTCTTTGTGCATATTATCCTAGAACTCAACAGGCATCTATGCTTTCAATTCCACGTGATACATTTGTTGGATCAAGTCAATCAACTGCTTCTGGATATGATAAGATTAATTCATTATATACAAGAGGTGGTCCTGAAGCTACAGTTGAAGCTGTTGAAAAGCTTACAGGAATTGAGATTCCAAACTATTTAGTAGTAGACACTCAAAGTTTAATAAAAATAGTTGATGAAATAGGTGGAGTTGATTTTGATGTTCCTATAGATATGGATTATGATGATGATGCACAAGATTTATATATTCACCTATCTAAAGGATATCAAAGAATAGATGGAGATAAAGCAGAGCAATTATTAAGATTCCGTCATAATAATAATGGAACATCTTATCCTTATGAATATGGAGATAATGACATAGGAAGAATGAAAACACAAAGAAACTTCATAAGTGAGACAATTAAACAAACAGTTAAATTTAAGAATATTACTAAAATAAATGATATAATTAAAATTGCTTATGATTATACAGAAACAAATGCTAATATGGATGAAGTTTTAAAATATTCACCTGCTGCAATTGATTTTGATGTATCATCAATAAAAGCTGAGACATTACCTGGAGCACCAGCTTATATTGGACCATATAATCTATCTTTCTTTATTGCTAATAAAAGTCAAACACAAGAATTAGTAGAAGAAATGTTTAATTTTGATACAACAGTTAGTAAAGAAGATGTAAAAATTGGACCAGAAAATTTAAAAGTTCAAGTACTTAATGGATGCGGAGATGAAGAGGTAACAAATTCAGTAGTTGCAAATCTAAAAGAAGCGGGATATAAAGCAGAAAATGCAGGAAAAACGTCAACAACATATTCAACAAAAGTAATAAACAGAAGCTTAAAACAAGAAGAAATAGTTAATGGGCTTGTTGCAACATTAGGCAAAGGAAATGTTTATGATGGAAAAGATTATACAAAATGTGATTTTACAATAGTGGTTGGAAAAGATTATCTAACACCAGCTGCGTAAAAACAAAATACCAAGAGGGACGGTTCTATTTGGAAGAACCGTCCCTCTTGGTATTAATGCATATCACTATCTTCTGGCAGACTTATAAAATCACCGGAATTAAGCCATTTTCTAATCAGTCATACTTGATCTGTATCTTCTAAGATTTTTAGATTTTCGATAGAAAAACGAAGAGCTTCATTTATGAACTCATTTACTGAAGAAAGATTGTTATCTAATACAATATGTTTAACTTGTTCTAATAAATCAGATTCAATTCTACAAGAAACTTGTTCATATTCTTTCTTCTCTTTCTTTTTTATAACAAAATCTGGCATAATATATCACCTCATAACAATTTTAATTGAAAAATAAAATATAAGATATACTCAAAAATAAATCACAAGTGATATTAAAAAACAGTTATAAAAAACACTCAAGTTTATAAAAACTTGAGTGTTTGGTGCACCAGGAGGAATTCGAATCCCCGACCTCTCGGTTCGTAGCCGAGTGCTCTATCCAGCTAAGCTACTGGTGCATGCATGAATTATTATAAAACAAAAATGGAAAATAATCAATAGATTTCCACAAAAAGATGACAAACTGTGAATAAAACACTTGCAATCATAAGAAATTCATGTTAAAATATTAAACATCAATCAATAGAGGGTGAGTATGTATAAACCTATAAAGGTGAGCTACATAGAGATTAAAATCTTACACAGGCTTGTTATTAAGTCGGAGTCACTATTCGAAATAAGAATAGTACTCCGGCTTTTTTGATTGACAAAGGAGGGAAGAAATATGGCAGTAATTGAAGCAAAAGGATTAAAAAAAGAATTTAAAGTTAAAGTAAAAGAAAAAGGAATAAAGGGAAGTTTAAAATCTATTCTAAGACCCAAATATAAGATAGTTAAGGCAGTAAATGGAATTGATTTTAATGTTGAAGAAGGTGAAATAATAGCCTTTATTGGGCCAAATGGAGCAGGAAAAAGTACAACTATTAAAATGCTAACAGGAATATTATATCCAAGCTCGGGAGAAATGAAGGTTCTCGATATTGATCCAACAAAAAATAGAAAGAAACTTGCTTATAAAATTGGAACGGTATTTGGTCAAAAAGAGCAATTATGGATGCATTTAACACCATATGACAATTTCAAATTTTTCTCTGCGATTTATGATATACCTGAAAAAGAAGCAGAAGAAAGAATAGAAAATTTTATTAAGGTATTTGAATTAGAAAAATTTGTTAATACACCAGTTAGAAATTTGAGCCTAGGGCAAAGAATTCGAGCTGAAATCGTTGCATCTCTAATTCATGAACCTAAAGTTCTTTTTCTTGACGAACCAACAATTGGACTAGATCCAATTGTAAAGGATAATATAAGAAAATTAATAAAGAAAATGAATAAAGAATTAAACACAACTATTTTATTAACAAGCCATGATGTATCTGATATTGAAAAACTATGTAAAAGAGTAATTATTATTAATAATGGAGAGATTGTTCTTGATGATTCTATGCAAAATCTAAAATACAATTATCTAAACAAAAAAATACTAGAGTTAAGATTAAAAGACAAGATAAATTTTGAAAAAGAAGAGGGAATAGATGTAATTAAGGAAAAAGGAACAAACTTGAAATTAGAATTGGATACAAGAATTAAAAGTATTTCAGATGTTTTAAAACTAATTGATCCAGAAAACATTATAGATATTAATATATCAAATACACCATTAGAGGAAATTATAAGTGATATTTATAAGGAGGAGAGAAAATGAGGAAATATTTATATATTTATAAATCAGAAGTCATATCTTCCTTATCATATGTTTTAAATATTGTGATTGGTATTTTTAGTTATTTATTATTAATATTTATATTTTTTAATTTATGGAATTATATTTATAGTGATTCAAGTGACACAATAAATGGATATACAATAGGTGATATGATTTGGTATATTTCTATTACAGAAATACTATGGTCAGTAGCAGGAGGTAGAAAGTTTTGTAGAAAAATATGTGATGATGTTAGAAGCGGAAATATTACATATAACATTAATAAACCATACAGTTACATAGGATATCTACTATCTAGCCATCTAGGTGAGGTAACTATAAAATTCATAATTTATTTTATAAGTGCAATTATTGTAGGATTTATTTTTGTTGGAAGCTTTCCTGAAATAACAGCTTTATCAATAATAGGAACAATAATATCAATGATTCTAGCTATTATAATAAATTCATTGTTTATTATTTTTATAGGGTTAGTTTCTTTCTATATAGAAGATGCAAATCCTTTATATTGGTTATACAGCAAATTTTTATTGGTTGTAGGAACACTTTTTCCAATTGAAATTTTTCCAGAGGGAATTCAAGGATTTCTTAAATTAAGCCCAATATATGTAATAACTTATGGACCAGCTAAATTATTTGTAGATTTTAGTGTTGAGAAATTTTTAAATATAATAATAGCACAAATTATTTATATTGGAATTTCATTTGGATTATGTAAGATTTTATATAAGAAAGGAGTGAGAAAACTAAATGTTAACGGCGGTTAAAAATCAAATTAAAGTAGCATTATTGTCTACAAAATATGGATTAATGAGAGAGATGACAAACAAAGTCACTTTCATAATGGACGTAACGTTTATGATATTGAATAATGCTAGTTTTATAATACAATGGATAATTTTATATTCGCTAAAAGATGATATAGGTGGATATACATTTAAACAAGTATTATTACTATGGGGAATAGCAGCGAGTACATATGGATTTGCTCACTTCTCGTTCAAAAAAGCATTTTCAATTTCAGACACAATAAATAATGGGAAACTTGATTCATATTTGGTACAGCCCAAAAATGTATTAATATCATGTATTACATCAGATATTCAAGTTTCTGCTATAGGGGATATTTTATATGGTTATATCATGTTACTGATATATGGAATTACGATACAAAATTTCATATTATTCAGTTTACTATCAATATCTGGAGGGTTAATTGTAGTTAGTATTGCAGTTATTCTGGGAAGTTTAAGTTTTTGGATAGGTAAATCTGATTCAATTGCTGACACAGGAAATGATTTAATGGTTAAATTTGCAACATATCCTGACGGTATCTTTAAAGGAATAACAAAGATACTATTATTTACATTAATACCAGTAGGAATAACAACATATATGCCGGTTTGGATAATGACTGAATTTAATATAACTTATATGTCAATAGTATTAGCTTCATCAGCCTTTTTTATATTTACAGCATTTTCAATATTTAATAGAGGCCTGAAAAGGTATTCATCAAGCAATTTGATGATATCAAAGATATAAAAAGTAGGAAAACACACTGACATTACAAATAAGAAAATAACCGTAGGGGCGGGTTTCCATGCCCGCCCAAAATAAAACTTAAGAAAAATTACAAAAAAATATTGCAAAATCAAAAAAAATATGCTATCATATAAAAGCATTTGAAATAAATCGAGGTGTAGCGCAGTTGGTAGCGCGCGTGGTTTGGGACCATGAGGTCGCAGGTTCGATCCCTGTCACCTCGACCATATTTAGGAGAATTCGTAAGAATTCTTCTTTTTTGTTATATCAAGGAAATTCAGTTATATCAATATTTTGAACACTATTATCAAACCTTTCTTATCCTTTCTCAAACTTTGTCATTGGGGACAGGAAAAAATGTTTACGTAAAGTTGCAGAGACTAGAAAGATGTGTTATAATTCAGGTATTCTAGTGAATTCTAGACTTATTTTAATAATCTCCTTAGGGAGCCTGACATATATAATACATAGACATCAAATTAAAAGGAGGTAAGAAAACAATGTCATATTATGCAGATTTAGTACAACAAATTAAAGATAAAGTTGCAAAAAACAGTTATCCACCAGTATTTACAAAAAAGAATTTTAATTTTTCTAAACGGAACTGCTATGCATATGCTTTAGATTTAAATGTACATGACCCGAAGAAAAGAGTTCTGTATCCTGGTTGTATCAGCAGTGAAAAAGAAGACATTGATATTTATAGTGTATCAGGTCTTTTGAAAAGATTACAAAAAGATTTAAAATTTTTAGGTTTTACTTTTAGACCTAATAATAAAAAACTTGAAGAAAATGAATATCGTATTGCAATTTATGCATTTCCATCGCTTCATGATACACCTATAGACTTTCACTTTGCAAGACAAGATAAGGATGGATATTGGTCAGAAAAGCCCAGTTGGAATTCAATGCCACGAAAGCTTGACTACTGCGGTATTGATTCTCCAAAACTAGTAGGTGAAAAACCATGTTATAAGCAGGTTCTGATAATCAAAAAAGTTTAAATATGACATAACAAAAAAGAGTACACAAGGTATTGTGCACTCTTTTTTTATGAATAGAAAATATCGATTTTTATTCATTTCCTTTTAAACTTGATACCATATCGATATTTTTAATTTTTCTAGCTAAGAATTTTGATACAATATAAGAAATAATGAATGTGCCTATTGCCGAGATAATATAAGTTAATAAATTAATATGTGCGCCAAAATCATAGTGTTCTTCAATTGCTGTTTTAAATAGCCAGTCTGTTAGGTAATATCCTAGTGGTAATCCTATAATTATTGATATTACAGCTATCCAGTTGTTTTGCTCAATGAAAATATTTTTAATTTTTTTATCTTTAAATCCTAATACTTTTAATGTTGCAAATTGATATTGTTTTTCAGTATATGAAAGAATTCCAAGATTATAAATTATTATTCCTCCAAGTAATATTGCAATACTAATTATAAGGATTAACATAGTTTTCATCATTGATAACATCCCATTCATTCCTTCTTTTAAGCTATCAATATTTTGTATTGTTTCTATATTCTTAATTTCCTTTGTTTGACTTAAGTCAAGGTTTGTATAGATTGCATCTGGTTTATAATGTAATCCTAAACTCTCTAAATATTTTCTTGTCATAGTAACATTCTGATTTTGCGGATCTTTATTAAATCCAATTATTTTAGACGTATAATATCTACTATCTCCATAGATATGCCAAGTAATTGTGTCTCCGATTTTATATCCTTTATTTTCAGCAAGTTTGTATGTAACATAAATTCCATCATCTGTTGGCTTTTCTATTATGTTGTTTTTTCTATCAACAAATCTAACATAATCCCCAGCATCAGTTACAAATATGTTATTTGATTCTCTGCTTTCATCTTCATCTTTAATTTCTATTTGTAGCGTTTGAGATGTATATCTACCATATTGGCTATATAAAGTGTTTAGATCTTCTTCTGACACATATTCTTGAATATTTAATTTATAATCAAAATTATATAGTTTTTCAAACTGTAATTCTACAAAGAAGTTCATTGAATCTAACATTCCAAGAGCACATACTATAAGCATTGCACATCCAAGAACTCCAGCTATTCCCATAAATGTTCTCATTTTATTTCTTATTATATCTCTTAAATTCCACTTGCTTGAAAATCCTAATTTTTTAAAAATACCTTTTGTTGTAATATTTAAAGATTTTCCGTTTACTTTTGGAATTTGGTTTCTTAAAGTTTCAGCTGGATTTTCTTTTAATATTTTTCTTCCTGTTATATAAGTTATAAATGAAACAATTAATACAACTAATAATGCTACAATATAACATCCACTGTTCATTGCAGGATGGCCATTTGGTATTTCAAAAAAAGCCATTTCAAGGTTAATAAATATTTTTCCGATAACAAAGTATCCAAGTATTAATCCAAATATTGATGCAAATATAGAAATCCAAAAACCATAACCAATATAGTGAAAAATAATTTTTCTATTACTAAAACCTAAAGCCTTTAATGTTCCTATTTGTGTTCGTTGATTTTTAACAACTCTTGTCATTGTAGTAATAACCGAAAGCATTGCAATAAATAAGAATAATCCTGAAAATACGCCTACATATGTTTTTCCTTCATCAATTTCTCCTTGATATGTTCTATATGAAGATGTATCTTCAATATTAATTATTGCCTTTGCATTTTGTATTTTATCTTCAATTTCATTTTTTACTTTATCTGTTTTGCCCGTGTCATCAACATCAACCATAACATAATTGAAAAACATTTTGTCTTTAAATATTGATGAGACTTCATTTGCTGATAAATATGCAAATCCAAATTCTTTTCTATCAGGGTATAGTTCAGATTCATCTCTTACGTCATATAAATGGTCTGGGATATTTACTAATCCTAAAACTTTTTCGTATAGTTCAATATTTTCATATTTTACTAAAATTGTGTCTCCTAATTTTATATTATTTTCTTTAGCGTAAAACTCGTCTAACCATACTCCTGATTTATTTTTATTAAATTCTTCTCCTTCAACAACATAGAATTTAGAAATATTATTTGACTCTATAAAATTAAGCAAAAGAGTTTTATCATTATCAGTTGTTCCTGTTATTGAAAGCTTTCTTTCTGCATCTTTAACATTGTAAATCTTTTTTATATTTTCTAAATCTTCTTTTGTAAAGTTTTCGCCAACAAGATTTAAATCTTGCAAATTATTTTCAGTATAGAATTTGTCAGCTGTTTCTTTCATTCCACCCATATAGCTTTCTATTCCTGAATATGCCATAACTCCAATCATTATCATCAAAAAGATTGTTATAAATTGAGATAAGTTTTTCTTAATATCTCTAAGCATTTTAATATTTAATCTTTTCATTATTACCACTTCACCTCATCAATTTCTTTAGGGTTTTCATTATGAATTATTTCTTCAATTTTACCGTTTTTTACATTTATAACAGTGTCTGCAATATCAGCAATTAAGCTATTATGTGTAACTATTATTACTGTATTAGCTCCATTATTTCCATCACATTGTTTTCTAAGTAGTTTCAATACTTCAACACCTGTTTTACTGTCTAATGCGCCTGTTGGTTCATCACATAATAGTAACTTTGGATTCTTAGCAATTGCTCTTGCAATACTTACTCTTTGTTGTTCACCACCTGACAATTGATTAGGAAATTTTTTGCTGTGTTTTTCTAAGCCTACACCTTTCAATGCTTCTTCAGTACTAATTGGGTTTTTTACAATATCTTTTACAATATCAACATTTTCCTTTACTGTTAAGCTAGGAAGAATATTGTAAAATTGGAATATGAAACCAACATTTTCGGCTCTGTATTCTGATAGTCTGTTTTGATTATATGTTGAAATATTTTCACCATCTATAATTACTTTACCACTTGTTGGTGTGTCCATACCGCCAATTAAGTTTAAAAGGGTTGATTTACCGGCACCTGATGGGCCAAGGATTACAATCATTTCACCTTTGTTTAAAGATAAGTCTATATTGTCAATTGCTTTAAATTCGCTTTCTCCAATTTTATAGACTTTACTTACATTTTTTAATTCAACTATTTTATCCATAGTTCCTCCTTTAAATATGATAAAAATTTCATATTTATTATATCTCAATTTTAATAATTGTCAATAGAATATGAAAAGTTTTTCATATTTCTTGACTATTTATTATTATATGCTATAATTATTTTAAATTTTATGGTTTAGGAGAAAAAAATGAGTTCTAATGAGATTAGAGAGCCTGTTCAAAAAAGGTCTATAGAAAAAAAAGAGAAAATAATCAAAGCTGGTTTTGAATTAATCTGTGAAAATGGATATCATAATACAGATACATCTAAAATTGCTAAAAAGGCTGGCGTTTCAACAGGTATAGTATATCAATATTTTAAAGATAAAAGAGATATTTTTGTTGCTGGGCTTGAAAAATATGCAGACAATATTTTTTATCCAATGATAGACTTACCAGAAACGAAATTTGATAAAAAAGATTTCCCTGATTTGTTAAGAAAAATGATAAATAAATACATTGAAAACCATAAATTGTCTCAAATTGCTCATGAAGAAATTACTGCAATGACTCATTCTGATAAAACAATAGCTTTCTATTTTTATAAAAGAGAAATAGAAATGACTAACCAAATAGTTAAAACGCTTAAAAACAATGGATTCAAAAAACATAATCTAGAAGAAAGAGTCCATATTGCAACAGGAATAATTGATAACCTATGTCATGAAATAGTATATCATAAACATGATGAAATAGATTACAATGTTATGACCAATATAGTTATAGAAAATATCGTAAATCTAATAAACTAATTCTATATTAAAAAAACAGAAATAATTAACAGCTCAAAAAAGTGGAAGGAATAGAAAATGGGAGATATAGATCAATTTTTAAAAAACACACAAAATGCGTTGCCACATGATAATATAAAACAATTTATAGAAATAGAAAGAAAAACAGGAAATGCAATAGATTTAGGGTGTGGTTCAGGAAGAGATACTGTATTTTTAATAAAAAACAATTGGAATGTTTTAGCAATTGATAGAGAAGATACAAGAGAGATGATTGAGAAAAAATTAAATAAATTAGAGATAGAAAGATTTAGATTTTCTTGCCAAAACTTTGAAAATGTTGAGCTAGAGGAGAATGATTTAGTTGTTTCTAATTATAGTATTCCATTTTGCAGTAAAAATTATTTTTATGAATTTTGGAATAAAATAGTTGAAAGCATATCAAGTAATCGGATACTTTGTAGGAAACTTTTTTGGATTAAATGATTCATGGGCTAAGATAAAAGATAAAATGGTATTTTTATCTAAAGAGCAAGTTATAAAACTCTTCGAAAAATTTGATATATTATATTTTGAAGAGATTGAAAGAGATGGAAAAACCGGATTTGGGAAGATGAAGCACTGGCATACTTATGAAATAATTGCGAAGAAGAAATAAAAAATATATATAAGAGCATTTGAAGGGCGCCATTACAAATAATAAAACAACCGTAGGGGCGGGGTTCCATGCCCGCCCAAGAGGTGGGGCATGTTCCCACTTTTGTTATGAGCATTGTAATTAACAATTGAATATTTCAAAAAAATATGCTATAATTTATAAAGTTGTATAAAAATGGAGAAAGTAATGAAGGTTATAATAGTAAAAATAATTAGTTTTATAGCAATTTTTATAGTATTATTAGGTATTTTATCATATATCCTTATGCCTAAAAATAATGACAAAGCAAGTGGAATGGAAGATGTAAAGGCAAATGGAATTTTAGGAGAAAAGGAAAACACAATAGATGTGGTTGTTATAGGCGATAGTGAAGCTTATACAGCAATAATACCAATGCAGTTATGGGAACAATATGGATTTACTTCTTATGTGTGTGCAACACCTGCTCAAAGCTTATCTGATTCATATATGTATATAGGTAAAGCTCTAAAAACACAATCACCTAAATTAGTTATATTAGAATCAGATAATATTTTTAGAGACATGATGATAACTGCTCCTTTTGAAAAAGCACTTAATAGAATATTACCAATAACTAAATATCATGATAGATGGAAAGAATTAAAACCACAAGATTTTACATCTAAAGTTGAATACACATATACAGATGAGCTTAAAGGATATAAATACACAAAATCTATTAGAGAAGCGGATAGTAGCAGATATATGGATGGCTCAAAGAAAAAGAAAGATATTCCAACAATAAGTAAACTATATGTTGAAGCAATAAAGAATTATTGCGATAAAAATAATATTAAATTAATGATAGTTAGTACACCAAGTGTAAAGAACTGGGATTACGAAAAACATAATTCAATAGTTGAATTAGCAGATGAATTAGGTGTTGACTTCCTTGATTTAAATGAATATAAAGATGTTTTAAATATTGATTGGAAACATGATTCAAAAGATGGGGGAGACCATTTAAATTATTATGGAGCTCAAAAAGCAACTTCATATTTAGGAGAATATTTATATAATAAAAATATATTAGAAGATCATAGAAATGATGAAAAATATAAAGAATGGGATAAAGTAGTTGATGATTTTAATAAAATGGTTGAGAAAGATTAAAAGATTGGGATGATTCTTTTCAAAGAATCATCCCAATCTTTTATTTTAAAAATCATATTTTTTCTCTTCATGATATTCAGTATGTAAATACTTATGAGATAAATGACCACAAGGTTTTTCGAAAAATTCCTTATAGATTTCAATTACAACTGGATTTTCATGAGATTTTCTAATAGTACTCTTTTCATCAATACTATAAATTGCATCAGAACGAAGTTTGTGAACATCAACTGTACTTCTGATTTTGCTACTCTTAATAGGTTGTCCACCACCCATGATACAACCACCAGGGCAAGCCATAATCTCAACAAATTGATAATCAGCTTTTCCACTACGAATCTCATCCATAATGATTCTAGCATTCTTAAGACCACTAGCTACAACAATCTTAATTTCTTTTCCAGCTATGTTTACACTAGCTTTTTTAATTCCTTCTTTACCTCTTACAGCCTCATAATTGATTTCTTTTAAATCTTTACCTTCTAAAGTATCAGCAGCAGTTCTTAAAGCTGCTTCCATAACACCACCAGTAACACCAAAAATTGCAGCAGCACCAGTAGCTTCACCCATAGGATTTTCAAACTCATCATCTTCTAATTCAGTAAATTCAATATCATGTTGTTTAATCATTCTAGCAAGTTCTCTAGTAGTTATAACAGCATCAACATCTCTTAATCCATCAGCTTCCATTTCGCTTCTAGTTTTTTCAAACTTTTTAGCAACACAAGGCATAACAGAAATAACTTTTATTTTTTCTGGATCAATATTATTTTTCTTAGCATAATAAGATTTCAAAACACCACCAAACATTTGATGAGGAGATTTACAACTTGATAAATGATCTAATAAATCAGGATAATTTTTCTCAGCAAAACGAACCCAAGCAGGACAACAAGAAGTCATCATTGGCATTGTTTCACCATTTGTGATTCTATTAATAAACTCATTAGCTTCTTCCATAATAGTAAAATCAGCACCTGTATTAGTATCAAAAACTTTATCAAATCCAAGTCTTTTTAAAGCTGTAACCATTTTTCCTTTAACATTAGTTCCAATAGGTAGACCAAATTCTTCACCTAAAGCAACTCTAACAGCTGGAGCTGTTTGAACAATTGTATAAGTATCTTTGTCATGTATCATATCCCAAACTTCTTGAGTATTATCTTTTTCATGTAAAGCACCAGTAGGGCAACTAGCAATACATTGACCACATAAAGTACAATCAACATCATTCAAACTTTGGTCACAAGCAGTAGAAATACATGAATCAAAACCTCTTTTAGTACATTCAATAGCACCAATGTTTTGAACATTTTTACAAGTAGCAACACATCTTCTACATAAAATACATTTATTAAAATCTCTAACGATTGAAGGAGATTTATCGTCTATTTCATGTTCTCCTTTTTCACCGTCATATTCAATTCCTTTTATATTATATTTATCAGCTAAAGCCTGTAATTCACAATTACCAGAACGGATACAAGTTAAACATTCTCTATGATGATTAGATAAAATTAAATCTAAAATCATTTTTCTAGCTTTCATAACTTCAGAAGTATGAGTATGAACAACCATACCTTCTTCACATTTTTGTATACAAGAAGTTGCAAAATTATTTCTTCCTTCAACTTCAACTATACACATTCTGCAATCTCCCATTTCATTGATTTCTTTTAAGAAACAAAGAGTAGGGATGTTAATATTAACTTTTCTAGCAGCTTCTAATATTGTAACTCCGTCTTCAACTTCAACTGGAATATCATCAATAGTTAAATGAATCATATTTCCCTCCATAATAATTAATTTATTGCCTTAAATGGACAAGTTTGCAAGCAACTTCTACATTTAATACATTTTTCTTGATTAATAGTATGAACCTGAGCTTTTTCACCTGAAATAGCACCAACAGGGCAAGCTTTTTTACACAAATCACAGCCTTTACATTTTTCAGGGTCAATAACAATTTGTGTAAGTGATTTACACTCTTTAGCTCTACATTTATGGTCATTAACGTGCTCTAAATATTCATCCATAAAATACTTCATAGTACTTAAAACTGGATTTGGAGCAGTTTGACCAAGACCACAGACTGAAGATTTAACAATACCTTTAGCCAAGTCATTTAATCTTTCAATATCTTCTTCAGTTCCAAGACCATCACAAATCTTAGTTAAAATTTCTAACATTCTCTTAGTACCAATTCTACAAGGAGTACATTTACCACAGCTCTCACTAACAGTAAACTCTAAATAAAACTTAGCTATATTAACCATACATTTTGTATCATCCATAACAATAAGTCCACCAGAACCCATCATAGAACCAATACTTTTCAAGCTCTCATAATCAATTTGAGTATCTAAATATTGTTTAGGAATACAACCACCAGAAGGTCCACCAGTTTGAGCAGCTTTAAATTCTCTCTTATTAGGAATTCCACCACCAATATCAAAGATTATTTCTCTTAAAGTTGTACCCATAGGAACTTCAACAAGTCCAACATTATTAACATTTCCACCTAAAGCAAATACTTTAGTACCTTTAGAAGTTTCAGTACCAATTGAAGAATACCATTCAGCGCCATTTAAAATAATTTGAGTAATATTTGCATAAGTTTCAACATTATTAATTAGAGTAGGGCATCCCCATAAACCACTATGAGCTGGATAAGGAGGTTTTAATCTAGGTTGACCTCTTTTTCCTTCAATTGATTCTAGTAAAGCGGTTTCCTCACCACATACAAATGCACCAGCTCCTAAACGAATATCAATATCAAAATCAAAGTCAGTTCCGAAAATTCCTTTTCCAAGCAATCCATATTCACGAGCTTGTTTAATAGCTATTTCTAATCTCTTAACAGCTATAGGATATTCAGCCCTAACGTAAATATATCCTTGATTAGCTCCAACAGCATAACCAGCAATAGTCATTGCTTCTAATATTGTATGAGGATCACCTTCTAGAACACTTCTATCCATAAAAGCACCTGGGTCACCTTCATCAGCATTACAAACAACATATTTTTGTCCATCTGGTTCAACCTTAACAAAGCTCCATTTCTTTCCTGTAGGGAAACCAGCGCCTCCACGTCCACGAAGACCTGATTTTGAAATTTCATCAATTACTTCATCTTGTGACATAGAAGTAATAACTTTTTCTAAAGCTTTATAACCATCAAAAGCAATGTATTCATCAATATTTTCAGGATCAATTACACCACAATTTTTAAGAACAATTCTTTTTTGTTTCTTATAAAAAGGTAACTCATCTAACTTATTAACTTTTCCAACAGAAATATCCTTACATAGTAATCTATCAACAATTTTTCCTTCAATAATATGAGAATTAATAATTTCATCACAATCTTCTATTTTAACTAAAGAATAAAATGTATCTTCAGGTCTTACTATTATAATAGGTCCTTTTGAACAAAGTCCAAAACAACCAGTTCTTACAACACGAACATTATCAATATTTTTTTCTTTAATTAATTCATTAAGTCTCTCCATTATTTTTGGAGACTTAGAAGATGTACAACCAGTACCATTACAAACAAGAATATGTCTTTCACGGCAACTTGGATTATCATTAATTCGTAAGTCTAATTCATTTCTCATTTTTTTACGTATTGCATTTATTTCTTCTAAACTTTTTTTCATAACAAATATTCCTTTCTACAGAATAAAAAATATCATTATTCTTTATTCATATATTCATCTAAAACCTCATTCATTTTCTTAACTGTTGCATTACCATAAACTTCATCATTAATTGTAAAAACTGGAGCTAATCCACAAGCACCAACACATCTAGTAGTATCAATAGAAAACTTACCATCTTTAGTAGTTTCACCTTCATTAATACCCAATTTCTCCTTAGCACCTTCTAATATTTCCTTAGATCCTTTAACAAAACAAGCAGTTCCAAGACAAACAGCAACATTGTATTTACCTTTAGGCTCCAAAGAAAACCTAGAATAAAAAGTAATAACACCATAAATTTCAGCAAGAGGCATATCTAAATAATCAGAAATTTCAAGCTGACAAACCTTAGGGATATAGCCATATTTAACTTGAACCTCTTCTAAAATTTTAATTAAACTATCTCTTCTTTTTTCATGTTTAGATAGTAATTCTCTAGTCTCTTCAATTAATCTCTTTTCAGCACAATTCTCACAAGCATTAGCCATCAGAAGCACCTCCTAATAATAAAATTAAACTAAACGCATTATAACAAAATAAAAAATTAAATACAATAAAACTCTAAAATTTTTATAAAAAATACTACGGAAACAATATTTAGACATCATAAACATAATACAACAAAAAAATTAAAAAATAAAATGTAATTTCAGGAAATATAGGGGCGGGTTTCCATTCCCACCCACAACAAATATTGCAATATGTAAAAAAATATGGTAAAATAAACAAAGTAACAATGCTTGAGTGTACTTAAAGGAGGAAGAAAAAATGCTAAAAAGATTTTTGGGCAAACGGAAAATAGAGCTTGATGAAGTGGATTGGAAGACTTTTGACGAAGCCCTTGATGCATGTCGTTCACCGCAAAGTATATTTGAGATAAAACAGTTTGTTGATAATAACGATATCTCAAAATACTATTTCGGTCATATACCAGGTGAGAGACGTGTTTACAAAGTGGAAACCACTGCTGGAGAAATCAAAATCTGGAATTTAACTAGAAAAAGCAGACGGAGAAAAAATCTATTTTTCATCTTCTAAAAAAACAGACTTCTGTTATTAAAAAAATGCAAGACAATTTGGTCTTGCATTTTTTATATAAAACAACTCTTGCCCCAAAAAATCATTAATGATATAATAAAATATATAAAAAAACGTAGCGGAGAACTAGAGTTCTCCATAAATAATACACTACTAAAATCTAAAAGAGGTAAAAGAAATGAGAGAGTTTAAAATAAGAAGAAGAGAAAGAAAAGAATATACAGTATTTACATGCAGAATAGAAAAAGATGTATTAAACCAAATACGTAGTATTGTTCTTGAAAATGACCTAAAATCAGTAAATCAGTTTATTAATGACTGTATAAGATACGCAGTAGAAAATATTAAAGAAGAATAAAAAAAGATATTCAATTAATTGAATATCTTTTTTTGGTGAACCAGGAGGGGTTCGAACCCCCGACCCCGCGCTTAGAAGGCGCGTGCTCTATCCAACTGAGCTACTGATCCATATTGATTTTATTATGGAGAACTCTAGTTCTCTGCTACGAATAAAAAAATTTGGTTGCGGGGGAAGGACTCGAACCTCCGACCTTCGGGTTATGAGCCCGACGAGCTGCCAACTGCTCCACCCCGCGATGTAGCAACTTTAAATATTATAGCTCAGGTTTATGGCTTTGTCAATACTATTATATAGAAAAAATTAAAAAATATTCCTAAAATTTCAAAAAATTACAAAAATTTTCTAAAAAAGACTGTACAAAGAAAAAAAAACATGTTATAATAATATTGTATATAAGTGAAATCGATTGATTTTTATATAAGGAGGAGAAAATAATGATTAATTTAAATAGTAAAAAATTAACAAAAATCGTTTCAGCTTTAATGATAGTATTAATGGTACTTGCAATTGTTAGCCCAGTATTTGCAGCAGCTGATACATCATGGGCAACTGGTACAACAGATGGTAGTGGAGCTGGCAGTTTCAAAAAGATAATGAATCAAATTATTGGTTATGTTCAATTACTTGGAATTGGTATCGCTGTTGTTATGCTTTTAGTATTAGCTATTAAATATATTACAGCTGCTCCTAGTGATAAAGCAGATATTAAAAAATCAGCTGTTGTATATGTAGTTGGTGCTGTTATACTATTTGGTGCATCAGGATTATTAGAAATAATCAAAGGTATTGGCGAAACATTCAATAAATAAAAATGATTATGAATAATTATAAAAAACAAAAAACTTATCACTTATAAAGTGATAAGTTTTTTGTTTTAACGTAGGGGCGACTAGTAGTCGCTAGTGATACACAAAGAAATACTGAAAAAATATGAATAAGGTATATCCTTGCTCATCTCAAAAAGGAGAACTATTATGAAAAAACAAAAAATACTTTTTATGTTTTTATTATTTTTAATAATTATATTAATAAACGTAAGTTCATTTGCAGCGGTTGATGAAAATTTTTTTGAAAATCATCCAATAACTTCATCAAATGATACTGATAGTATATTTAAAGCTGGAGATGGAATAATTAGCCTTCTTCAGTTAGTTGGTGTTGGTATTGCTGTTGTATCTACCCTTGTTTTAGGAATAAAATATATGTATAGCTCACCTAATGAAAAAGCGGACATAAAGTCGAAATTGATACCATGGATTACCGGAGGAATTTTGATATTTGGTGCAACAACAATAGTGAAAATCATTGAGTCTGTGGTAGCTTAGAATGCAAGGAGGAGAAATATGAAAAGATATAAAAAGATAACGATGTTAATTTTAATTTTTATGATAATAATTTCTATTTCAAATATTGTATTTGGCGGATGGACTGAAAAAATTGGAACTAGCGGAAATAAACTTACAAACAGTGAAAATATAGTAAAAGATAAATTTGGTCTAGCTATTGGAATAGTACAAATAATCGGAGTTGGAATCGCAGTTATAATGCTTCTTACACTTGGAATTAAATTTATGATTGCGTCACCAAACGAAAAAGCTGATATAAAAAAACATGCGATAATTTATGTGGTTGGAGCACTTATATTTTTTGGAGCATCAGGATTATTAGAATTAATGAAAAGTGTTATAGAGTCAATGCCATCAGAATAAAGCAAATATAAAAACAAAAAAAGCCATTCTGAGCCAAGAGGGACGGTTCAGAATGACTTTTTTATTTTTTTCCTTTTTATAATGTAACAAATTGATTAAAAATATCAAAAAATGTTGAATTATAAATTGTTTTGAAGTATAATTAAATAGGAGTATATTAAAATGGAGGACAATGTATGAAAATAGCTAAAAAATTAGGTTTGATATTTATAACTATATGTATCATGTTAAATATAATGCAGGTAAAAGTTGAAGCTGCATTTTCATGGAGTGAAGTAATAAGTGGAGGACAAAACTTTATAAAACAAGGAGAAGATGATAATAATACAAACCCTAAATTTTCGGATAATGATATTCAGGATTTTGTGGTTCCAATCGCTAGAGTATTAACTGCTGTTGGTACAATTACTGTTGTAGCTGCTTTTATAATTTTAGGAATAAAATATATGACAGCTAGTCCAGAACAAGCTGCAAAAATAAAACAGCAACTTATAGGTGTTGTAGTAGCCGCAGTAGTAATATTTGGTGCAGCAATTATATGGAAAATAATGTTTGAAGTTATGAAAAATATTAACTCAAGTTTATAAGATACAAAGGAGGAAAGATATATGGGAACTTATTATATTCCTAGAAACCTTAGAGGAGAAAGTAGAATTTTATACATATTCACAGTGAAATCACTAATTACAACAGTTGCTGGAGGCTTAATTGGAGCATTATTTATGTTTTTATTCTCAGCTTTTAACATGAAATTAGTTGGTTTTATAATAATGGGAATATTTGCTTTAATTGGATTTGGAATTGGAGCCATTAAAATTCCTGTAATATCCGGAATTCCAGTTACTAAAAAAATAGGTGGAGAACCTTTAAGTGAAATAATTTTAAGATGGATAAAATTTAAAAAGAATAAGAAAATGTATGTTTATACAAAGGAGGAAAAATAGGGAATGGAAGTTGTTCAATTATTACAATTAATTTTAATTTTTCTAGTTATGATTATTTTTGGATTAATAGGAGCTTATGTTCTTGTTATATTCTTAAACAAAAAGAGAAAAGAAGAAAAAGAAGAAGAGGCTATGGGACTTAAAGATGAAAAACTTGACAGTTTTAATGGAATGATGCCTAGAGAGTCAATATTCAAATTCATGGAATTTGATGAAATAAAAGATAATATGATCATCAGAAAAAATAAGACTCAATATATAATGATTCTTCAATGTCAAGGCATTAATTATGATTTGATGTCTGAAGAAGAAAAAATGGCTGTAGAACAGGGATTTGTACAATTTCTAAACACACTAACATTTCCTATTCAATTATATGTACAAACAAGAAGTTTAAATTTAAGAGATATTATTGATGATTATAAATTAAGAGTTTCAGATATAGCAAATGATATTGAAAAATTAGAAACAAGAATAAGTGCTGCTAAAACAAAAGGAAATGAGAAATTAATACAAAGACTTAAGGCAGAAAAAGAAAGAAAAGCAAGGGTTTTAGAATATGGAACTGATATATCAGATAATGTTGCAAGAATGAGCTTAAACAAAAATGTATTACAACAAAAAACATATGTTGTTGTTTCATATTTTTCAGCAGAATTTAGTGGAGCTGATAATGCAACACCTGAAGAACTTGATAATATTGCTTTTTCTGAATTATATACAAGATGTCAATCAGTTGCTAGATCACTTATGAGTTCAGAAGTTTCTAGTAGAGTTTTAGATTCAGAAGAATTAGCCGAGCTTTTATATGTGGCTTATAACAGAGATGATTCTGAATTAGTTCAATTCAGCAAAGCGTTAGATGCACAATATGATGCATTATATACAACAGGAAAAGATGTTATTCAAAAGAGAAAAGAACAAATTGAAGCTCAAATAAATGAAGAAGCTATTGAACTTGCTACAGAAAGTATAGTTAAAGCTGATAAATATAGATATATAGATGCTATAAAGAAACAGCAAAAGGTTAAAGAAAAAGCGTTAGAAATGATAGAAGACTATAAAGATCAAATGGATGAAGTTATTTACGAAGGAGCAAAAAGAGAAATAGAAAAAGCAGATTTATCTGAGAAAGAAGAACCTAAGAAAAGACCAGGAAGAAAAAAGAAAGCAGAATAGAAATAAAGGCATATACATGAATAACATATGGAGCACAAAAGTGCTCCGCTACGAATGAAGATAAAAAATCGTAGAGGAGAACTAGAGTTCTCCATAATAAACATAGGAGGAATTTATATGAAGAAAAAACTTCAAAATCAAGAAAAAGAACAAAAAGAAATTAAAACAGAAGCAATTGTAGGTGAAGAACAGAAAAAAATGAGTTTCTTAGAAAAAAATAAAAAATCAATGAAAGACCTACTAGCTCCTGCAGGAATAAATGCAAGCAACCCAAACCATATGGAAATTGTATCAAGTAGAACAAGATATGCAAGAAGTATGGTAGTGGCAACACTTCCTAGAATGTGTACATTCCCGGAATTCTTGAGAAGTATGTATACATTTGGAGATCTAAATGTATCAGTTTTCATAAATCCTATAAGTGAAAATACTTCACAAACAGAATTAAATAGAACAATTAATGAACTTGAATCTGAAAGAATTGTTGCCTGGGATAGAGGAGATATAAACAGAGAAAGAATTCTAGCTCAAAAAAGATCAGAGGCTGAAGAGCTAAGAGATCAAATAGCAGCTGGATTTAATAAATTATTTGAATCATCAATCATTTGTACTTTATTTGCTTATAGTTTAGATGAACTTGATAAATATACAGAATTATTATCAACAGAAATGTCAAAAAATCTTATAGGTTTAAGACCTGCTTGGGCAATGCAAGATGAAGCTTTAAGATCAAATATGCCATTCTGTGAGAACAAAATTAATAAAGCTCATACTTTTGATAGAAGCAGTATGTCAACAGTATTTCCATTCTTTACTTCAGATGTAGGACATGAAAAAGGAATTCCTCTAGGGTTTAATAGGCAAACTGGACTTCCAATATTATTTGATAATTTCAGTCCAACACTTTCAAATTATAACATGGTTATATTTGGTAAGTCTGGTGCTGGTAAAGGTGTTACCATAAAAACATTAACAGCTAGATCGTCAGTTCTTATGGGAATTGAAAGTTTAGCTCTAGATGCTGAAGGTGAATATGGAGTTGTTGCTGAAGCATTAGGTGGAGTTAATGTTACAATAAGTCCAAATTCAAATACAATTATTAATTTATTTGATATAGAGCCTGAAAGAGTAAGAGATGAGATTACTGGTAAAGAGAGAGTAATTCTAAATGTTGAAAACAAAATTGAAGACGTAACTCAAGCTTTACTTACAATGGCTAGAGGTAGTACTAGAAGTAAAGAAGTAAATGAGCTTACAAAACAAATCATTTCTGAAGCTGTTGCTCAAGAATATGAAGCTACTGGAATTAATTCAAATGTCGACAGTTTGTATAAAACTGGTGGAGCAATGGTAAGAGATAAATATGATAGAGAGAAAAAGGAAATGCCTACTGTTGGCTCTTGGTATGAAAGGATAGTAGTAAATGCACAAAGCAATGAAAACCCTGATTATAGATTCCATTATAGTTACCTAATAAAAGTTATGAAGCAATATGTTAGAAAATATAATGGTCAGATGGCATATTTTGATGGACAATCTACTTTTGAATTATTAGATGGTGTACCATTTATAAACCTAGATATTTCACAGTTAGAGGAAAGATTTGCAAGACCTCTTGCACAACAAATATTACTTTCTTGGATTTGGGAAAAATACGTTAAGAAAAATAGTGAAGATAAACAAAAGGCAGCTAAGAAAAGGGTGTTGATAGATGAGGCTTGGATGCTTCTTCCATATCCTGAGGCTGTAGATTTCTTAAATACTATGGCTAGACGTGCTAGAAAAAGAAATGTTTCTCTAGCAGTTATGTCACAGAGATTCCAAGATTTCTATGAGAAACCAGAGGTACAAGCAGTTTTAACATCTTCTGATACAAAACTATTCTTAGCTCAAGATAAATCAGAGATTGAATATATAAAAGAAATATTTAAATTAAGTGATGGAGAAGCTTACTTCTTAACAACATGTCAAAGAGGTGAGGGACTTCTAAAAGTTGGTGAAGATACAGCAATTATAGCTATTAGACCAACTAAGAAAGAATTTGAATTTGTTGAAACAAATATGAATGAATTAGCTAAAAGAAGAGAAGAAATGTAAAGGAGATATAATGAAGAGCAAGGTTGCAGGAATTCTTATTTTAATATTGTTGACATTTGCAGTAGTTCCTGCAAAAAGTTACTGTACTGAGAATAGTACACCTATAACGTTTTCAAGAGAAAGTTATAATCAGTTAGTAAATGCGGGAAAAGTTATGAAACTATCATATGGGCTAAATCCGGTTTATAGTAGTATTAATGCTTCGAAACTTACATGGGAAGCTGGAATTAGAGTTGTTACAGCTGTATTATTATTTCCTGTTGTATTAATACAAAGATGTATTTCAATTGTATCAACAGGAGATCCGCTTGGAACAATTACTGTAGAAAGCCTGGTTTTAAATAGAAATGATTTAGTTAATGCAAACTATACAGAAACTTCAAATAATAATTATAACAATATGATAAAGCAATCTGTAGTGGGATGGTTTTATGCAATTAGAATGCTTACTATTGCAATTTCAATAGTAGTTCTTATTTATATTGGAATAAGAATGGCACTTTCTTCTATTTCATCAGAAAAAGCAAAATACAAAAGTATGTTTATTGACTGGTTTATAAGTTTAGGAATAGTTTTTTTTATGCAGTATATAATCGTGTTTTTCATGATGCTGTCTGATACAATTGTTGAACTATTTGCTAATATTAATATTTCCTCTTTTGAGTCTAAATTGGGAATTATTAATTTATTATTAGATAAAAATACAGGATTAGTTTATGTTGCTATAGTAATTATGTATTTTATTATTGTATTTTATCAAATAAAATTCTTCTTATTTTATGTAAGAAGATTTTTGGCTGTTGGATTTCTAATAATTATTGCACCTCTTATAACAATTACATATGCGATTGACAAAGCAAAAGATAGAAAATCTCAAATTTTTAATACATGGATGAGAGAATTTCTAGGAAATATGTTTATTCAACCTTTACATGCTTTAATTTACATGGTATTTATTGTTTCAGCTAATGCAATTTTCGAAATTGCTCCAATTCTATCTTTAATAATATTTGTAATGTTATCAAGAGCAGAAAAGGTTATGAAAAATATATTTGGACTAAAGAAAATGGCTTCAATGAGAGATATGCATGAAATGATGAAATAATATAATGTTGGGGAGACAATGGGTCACCTAAATAATACAAAATAACATAAATTCAATAGGGGGAATGAGATGAAAAAAGTAATAACTAGCGTTTTATTAGTTATTTTAATATTTGAAATTGTGTTTGCAAATGTTAGCTATGGAGCCACTGATTCTATTAATGATAAAATTGGTGCAGGCGTAGCTGATATTACTGAAGGTGTTGTTGGTATAGCCTTTTATAGCTTTAGAATACCTTTTATAGTAATTGCAGGTGTATTAGAAAGCTTACTTAATGGAGTTGCTTCTTTGGATGGTAGTAGTATGCAAGGACTAGTTACTCCTGATGATATTATTTTTAATCAAGTAGGGTTAACTAATATTAATTTCTTTGACTTTACCAATGGTGGAAGTATTGTTTTAGAAATTAGACAAAATGTTGCAACTTGGTATTATGCACTAAGAAGTTTAGCAGTTGCTATTTTATTAGCGGTTTTAGTATTTATTGGAATACGTTTAGCTATAACATCAGTTGCATCCGAAAGAGCCAAATATATGGATATGCTAAAAAACTGGGCTGTAAGTTTTGCACTTATTTTCGTTTTACATTATTTAATAGTTTTTATAATACAATTAAATGGTAGTTTAGTGACTTTATTTTATAATGCTGGAAGCAATATGACATATTCAGGTGGCTTTTCTCTTATAGATATTCATGGAAATGGATATGATGATATATTAAAATCTCTTGCTGACCAGATGTTTGATCCAAGAGTTATTGAATCATCTACAGCTATTTTAATATTTTTCCTATTAATAGGTATGACGTTTACATTTTTAGTAAACTATATAAAACGTTTTTTAACAATTGGATTTTTGATTTTAATTTCACCATTAATTACAATTACATATTCAATAGATAAAATGGGTGATGGAAAAGCACAAGCATTAAATACATGGATGAAAGAGTTTTTACTTAATGTTTTAATACAACCATTCCATGCAGTAATATATCTAGCTTTTTCACATGCTGCAATTTCTATAGCAACAAACTCTAGTGATATTGCTTCAACAAGTAGCGCACTTGCAGCACTTATATTCTCATTATTAACATTTAAATTTATGTGGGATGCTGAAAAAATAGTTAAAGAAATATTTGGATTCAAACAAGCTTCTTCATTGGGAGATACAGTAGCATCATTAGCAGCTATGACAACAGTTGCAAAAGCTATTCAAGGAACAGCTGGAAAAGCAGGACAAGTTGCTGGAGCTGCTGCTAATACAACATTTGGTAAAAACCTAACAAAGAAAATTGAAAAATCATCTGTTGGTAAATGGTATAAAGATACAAATAAAAAGATTGATGACTTCATTAAAAATAATAGAAATTCTAGCAATTTATTAGATAATTGGAAAGCTGAGATTGCTTCAGGTACAAGAGATGGATTATTAAAAAATCCAGTTTCTACAGCAAAAGCAATTACTGAAAATGCTGGAAATGCTGTTATAGGATCTGCTGCTTGGGCTGTTGCAGCTGGTGCTAATGACAAAAATGCTATTAACTATGGAATTACAGCCTTTGACACTGCTAAAGCAATAAGAGATGGTAATGACGAAGTAAGAGAAAAAATAGAAGAACAAGAAGGTAAAACAGCTAAAGAGGCAAATAAATATTCAGAAAAAACTGGTCTAGAAAATGATGAATTAAAAGATAAACTAAATAAATTATTGGATTTGGGTCCAGATATGATGGAAAGAATTTTGCAAAGCCGTTTAGACGAATATGTTAATGCGAAAGGATTAGATATAAATGATGAAAACTATACTGATACATTAGCTGATTTATATAGTGAGTTAGAGGGCAAGGATCTTAATGACCAATCACTTGATAATGTTGAAAGATCTTTATTATCAGCTATTCTTGATAAGAATATGGCAGATTCAATTGATAAAGCTAAGAAGAAGTATAAAGATAATAAATACGATGATCCAAAGAAAACAACTCAAGATCTTATTAATGATATTATTGCTAATAATGTTCCATATGATGAAGATTAATCTAGAGGTGTTATATGAATAAAAAACAAAAGGATAGAATTATTAATTTAATATTATTATGTATTTCATTTATTCTAATTATTTTATATTTAATATTAGTATTAAAAATATCAGATAAAGATAATAGAAATAGCAAAACAGAAAAACAAGAAACTAATGAAACTGTGAAAACTGTGGAAAGCAACACAGAAGATGAGGAAATTGTTGTAGATAAAGATGTTGAATCAATGAATGAAAAGGAAAGGATGATTTATTATATAAATGAATTCATTGATAAAATAGAAGAAAAAAATTATGAAAATGCTTATAAATTATTATATTCAGAATTCAAAGATAATTATTTTGAAACAGAAGAAAAATTTAAAAATTATGCTGAGACTTATTTTAATACAGATACTTTAGTTATGAATTTTCAAAATATTGAAAGGCTTGGAAATCCTGTAAAAGGAAATATATATGTTGTTTGGATGAAAAAAGGAAACCTTTTCGATGTTAAATCAGAAGAAGAAAAAGAAGACACAAAATTTGTAATTTTAGAAAAAGATTATGATGATTTTGAATTATCTTTTAGTGTAGAGAATAGATAGGAGAAAAAAGTGTTTTTAGAATATAGAATAAGAATTCGTAATTGGATACGTGATAATAGAAAAAAAATAATAATAGTCCTAGTAATATGGACTGTTATTATTGTTATTAACTATTTATTAAGCCATAGAAAAAAAGAAGAAGTTTTAAACACAACATATAAACCGCATGATATTGTTATGTCCAATGACGGAGAAAAGGTTCCTGAGAAATTGCAAGAACCTATAGAAAAACTAATTGATGATTTTGTAGAATATTGTAATAATAAGGATTATTCAAATGCTTATTCATTATTATCAGATGATTGCAAAGAAAATGTTTTTAATAACGAAGAAGAAAAATTTAAATTATATGTTGATGAAGTATTTCCAGAGGAAAAAATATATAGTATTCAAAGTTATTCAAAGACTGATGATTTCTATATTTATAATGTTAAATTTCTAAACAATATTCTTGCTTCAGGTCTTACAAATGAAGATTTTAAGTATTATGAAGAAAAGTACGCAATATCTGGAGATAAAAATAATTTAAAACTAACTGTTGGAAACTATATGGGAAAAGAGGAACTTAGAAGTGTTTCCGAAGATGACTATGTAAAGATTAGAGTAACAGAAAAAAGAATGTTTTACAGCAAAGAATTATATAAGGTTAAGATTACTAACAAAACGGATAATATAATGGTAATTGCTGATGGAACAGAAGCTGAAGAAATAGTTTTAACTATTGGAAATGATAATAGAGGAATGTACAATTCTGGATTATATATTGTTTTACAACCAGGCGAAACACAAGAATATGAATTATATTTTAACAAATTCTATGATGAAAAAAATGATGCTGATGGAATAGGTTTTAGTAAAATAAGAATTTTGGAAAGTTATTCAGGAAAACTAGAATTAAAGCAACAAGAAATAGATAATGCAATAAAGCTATACAGCCTAAAAGTATCTCTATAAAAATGAAGGGGAGGGACTTGTCCCTGCTCAACCAAAAGAAACATTAAAAAAGAAATCAATAAAAAACGTAGGGGCGGGGTTCCACCCCCGCCCATTTCCTAAGAAATACCCAAACAGAATCGAGGTGAGAAGTAATGAGTGATAATAATTATACTGGTCCAGATGATGAAAACGATATAGATGATGAAGATGAGATTAGCAATGCCGAGGCTAATTATTCATGGTCTATGAATGATGATTATGAAGAAAACGAACAAGATGATGAAGAAAAAAATAAAAAAGATGATAATAAAACGGATAGAGATAAAGACAAAGATAAAGATAAGAACAAAAGCCAAGATTCTGCTGAAAAAGATGGAGATAAAGGTAGTAAAGCAAAAGAAACAAGTGACAAGAAAGATTATAGCTGGTCAAAAGACTGGGGACAAGAAGAAAGAGACTGGGATGGATCAGTTAGTGCACATGGAAAAACATCCCAAAAAGATAATTGGTCAGATGGCTGGGAAAATGCTGAAAGAGATTGGGATAGCTCAATACATGCTCATTATGGAACCAAAGAAGCTGGAGAAGAGGCTGCAAAAGAGGCAGCTCAGGAAGCAGCAAAAGAATCTGCGAAAAGAGCGGGAGAAGAAATTGCAAAAGATGTAGCAGCTGAAGGAACAAAACAAGGTGCATTAGAACTTATATCAAGCCTTGGGTTACCAGGTTTAATAATAATTGCTATCATAATATTAATAATTATAATAATTGGAGTTATAGGATATTTATATTATGCACCTAATATGGTAAAAGATAAATTAAAAGAAATGGCAACAGAGTATTTTAATGATTTACATGGATATATTGTTGGTAAAGATGAGGCAATGGTAACTGATAGCCAGTTAGTATCAGTCGCTCAGTATCTTCAAGACATGGGTTATGATTTGGTTGGAATGGGATTTGCAACAGATATACAATATAAAGACGGAACTGATGATGAGATTATAAGTATTGAAAGTCCAATAATAAGAAGCTATTTAATTGCAGAGAATAGAACATATTTAATATCAAATGATAATTTTAATTTAAAAGATATGACTCAAGATTTATTAGATTTAAGTAGATGGGAATCACCAGGATCTGCTTGGGGAGCAGGAATGATCCATATTGATGATGGGATATTATATGATATTAAAGTTATAGCAGATGCATCAAATAGTATTACAGATAAAATACCGTTATTGGGGCAACTAAGCAAGCTTAATCGTGAATTTGTTACAAATAATTTAATGGATAAATTATCAGTAAATAGAGAAACAAATACATTAATAATAGAAAGAACTGATTTTGATGGGTTATTTAAATCAAGTAGAGATGTAACATATTATAATCTTGAAGGATGGTCAGGAAGATATGGAAAACCTTTTGAATTATTATTAACATTACATGTAGCTACTATGGCTCCTGATTTAGTTTATGAAATTGCGATGAACCCTGCTCTAGATACAAAAGTTAATATTAAAACTGAAGATGTAACTTTTGAAACCCAACAGATTAATATAGAAGTAACTGCTAGAAGAGGACCTCAGAAAATAACTATTGACAGCAAAGAAAAAATCGATAGTATGAAAGAAGATATGCTTCTTGATGAACCAGTATATGAAGAAGAAACAATTAAATTTTTATATGATTTATGGGATAAGGTAGAGGATATAAAAACAAAAGATGTTTATATTGATTCTGTTACAAATCATTGGTTTAGAAATGTTTATTTTAATAATGCTTATAAGTCAACAGATTCAGATCCTTCTACAGATGAAATGTCATACTCAGGAAATTTACCACCTGAATTAGATTCTGTAAGTCTAAAAGGTAAAAGACAAAATGGAATGAAACAAGTTGCTGATGGCGTTAGAGGTGAAACCAATCCAACAACCAAAGCGTTATTTAATGGCGGAGAAGTTAATGGAAAGCAGTATGATGGCAAATATTATATCTATGATGGTTCTAAGGAAACTGCAGAAGCAATAAAAAATGGAACAGCTGAAAAACAGAAAATACAAATGAACAAACTATCTCTTGATGCATTTGCAATGTTAGAACAAATGGAGTCTTTAGATTCACAGTTAATTTATAGAGATTTAAAAGAACTTGTAATTGAACTAGAATATTTCACTGAAGATGATTTTAAACAAATTGAGCAAAAATGCTTAGAATGGCCAATTGATAGATATACACCTATAGAATGGCCTTATAGAAAATGGGAAAAACAAATTTTAGAATATGGAACTTTGATTGTTTCAAAGAAAAATGTTGAAAAATTAAAAGCTGAAGAAGGTATTGTTGATGAAAATGATACTACAACTGAAGCTACAACAGAAACTGATGAACAACAATCTGAAGAACAAGATAATAATACAGAAAATACAGCTAAAGAAAAAATCACAGAAGGTTTTAGTTCAGGATTAGATGTATTGGCAATGGCTAAATCTACGGTTGAAGAAGTGTTTACAGAAAGTGAAAATGATTATTCGGATGCTTTAAAAGCATCGGGAGTAGATGTTTCAGGTAGTGGAGTAAAATTAAAAATAACATCAGAAAATAGAGTTAAAGATTATACATTAATAATATTTGGATTTGACTTAGACTCAGGTATTACAGTTGGAAAAGAGCTAGAAGCAAAAACTAGTATAGGTAAGACAACAGATAGTAATATTTGTATGATTCTATTAGATAAAAATAGAGCTGTTGTTTCAAATATAGAAGATTATATTATAGTTCCAGAACCAGAAACAGAAGATAATTTTATTCTTCCTATAGTAACAAGTGGAGAAGCACTATCTAATGTAAGTACTAAAGGTGATTATAATATTACAGATTCAAGCTATTTTGTAACAAATGTTGATCAATTTAAAGCTATGTTTTCTAATTATAAAAATATAGTTAATAATGCACAAGCATTTTTAAATATGCAATCAAAATACGGAGTCAATGCTGTATTTGCTGCAGCCGTAACTATTACTGAATCATCAGGAGGAACATCATGGGGAGCAATAGCTGAATCAACTCATAATTGGTTTTCACTAACAGGTGCATATAATGGAAAAACATACAAAAATCCTAATAGTAGTAATAAAAGAACATGGAGAGTATATCCTGACTTTGCAACTGCTGTTGATGATTTTGGAAATCTTATAAAAAATGGTTCATATTATATTAAAGCAGGAAAAGTTACACCTGCACAAATGAGTGAAACTTTCTGTGGAGGATCAAGTTGGGGAGATAGTGTTAATAAATTTATGACACAAGCATACTCACAGATAAATAAATAATAAAAGAGGAAATCATGAAAAAAAAGAAAATAAGATTTTTAATCTTAATGATTATAATTATAAATTTAATATTTATGATGTTATTGGCTTTTGTATTACAAATGAGTAGAAACTCTAATAATGAAGAAAAAGAATCAAATAATAATTCGGACACTTTAGTTTATAAAACAGTTGATTTGGAAAAAGAAGTTAATAATGAATTTAAAAATGATAAAAAAATAGTTCCTGAAGGATTTACATTTTTAGTAAGATTTTATGAAGGTAACTTAGATGACGATTATGTATTTGAAAAAATATATAGTTTTATATATGAGTTTATTCCAACGTTACAAGAAAAAACAAAAAACTTAACAAACGAAGAAATTATAAAATACTACAATGATAATAGTAAAGAAATAATTAATATAACTGGAATTGAAGATAAAAATGATTTCTTAGAGTTAGTAAAATCATTAGGAGACAACAATACAATAGAGAATTATAATAAATGTGTTTTTGATACAGAAAGTTTTGATAGTGATGAATACTACAGCAAATGTAAATTAGATATTATATATAATGACGAAGTACTACATTTCTTAATATATTTAGCTAATAATAAAGATATAACTCAACCAAATATTAAGATTATACCAATACAATAATATGAAAGGATTCTAATGAATAGGAAAAAGAAAAAAAATAAGAAAGTAATTTTAATATTTATTTTAGCTTTTGTTTTTGCTTTTATTTTAATAATGGCAAGATTGATTTCAATAAGAATAAACCAAAAGCAAAATAGCAATATCATTAATACTAATTTTCAAAGTATAAAGGATATTATTGAATTTTATGAAGCTGAATTTATAAAAGAAAAGAAATCCGAAGATGATGATTATGATAAAGATATTTATGTTTCTTTTAAATACGAATTATTTGAAGGTAGTGAATCAAAAGAAAATTATTTTAAAATGATAATAGAAAACATAGTAAAATTTGATAATTTTAAAGATTTTAGATTAATAGATACAGGAAAAGATATTACTATTGAAGTTAAATGTGATAAAAACACTAGTTCTATTTTAGAAATATACTACAATGGAGATAAAGATTATTTCAAAAAACATATCTCAAAAAAATCGCTTGAAAACAGCTTAAAAATAAACACAATAAAAGTTAATACAGATTCAAATATTCTAAAAGAATGTATATCTAAAAATTGGGTAACAAAGGAAATAGATTTTGGAACTTCTGAATCTAAATATAACAAATATGATATATTTTTTGATGAAGGATATAAAGTTAGAACAATTCAAAGATCTTTATATAATATAGTTTTTACAGATAAATTTACAGATTCTGTTGTAGAAGGAATAAGAGTCGGAGATGATTTTGATACAATAAAAAAGAAACTAGGTAATAGTTATATTGAAGAAAGTGGTTTACTAGAATATAAAACACAACAATACTATATTGTTTTCTCATCAAATGAGATTTCTATATATCCTAATATTACTTATGAAACAAGTGATTTTGAAAATCTTGTAAAAGAATACAATCAATCAAATGATATTATTTCTTTTATGGACAAATTAACAGACCTATGGCCAGACTATGATTATTATGTATATGATACTGGTTTCCTAGATATCTATTATACTTTAAAAGGAATAAGAATATCATTTAACATCGATGGATTAGATGGAATAAAAGTATATGAGAACTACAAAGGAAAAATAACAGAAGAAAATGTAATATATCAATTAGATAAAAACTTGATATTTGAATCTGAGAAAAATAAACTAGCAGATGGAGAGTTTTGGAATCCAGAAACAAATAAAGATTTAATGAAATATAGTGAAAGGTTTTATTTAAAAGCTTTAGATAAAACTGAAAATGGCAATTTCAAAAATATTAAAATATTATCTTTAGATGGTCAATATCCAGATAATGAATTTGATGAAAACTTAGAGATTTCAGATTATTATTGGATAACTGATAATCTATTAATCTATACAATAAATAATGATGGAATTTATGGCTATAATGCAGAAACAAGAGATAAGTCAAAAGTTATAGATGTTCAAGAACAAATAGAATTACAAGGATTTGATAAAGAAACAAAAACATTAAAGTATAATAACAAGGAAATCACATTACAATATTAAAAATTTGAGCAACCGTTTTTTTGAACGTTGAAGAAATTACAAAAAATGTGATAGGGGCACATCACTATGTGCCTATGCTACAAAGAAATTACTAAAAGAAAGGAGGAAGAGTAATATATGAGAAATTTAAAAAGTATTATATTTAAGATTATAATAATATATGTTATTTCATATATTATTCTTTCTTCAACAGTATCTTCATTTGCAAGAATAATAGATGATTCTAGCAGAGAACAATTAGCTCAATATACTAGAGAATTTATTTCTAAATATGGAGGAGATTCTAAATATACAACTGCATATGGATCAAATGGAGCAGGATTTAAAAGTGGTACATTTGGACAAGGTACATTTGGTGCAGTTTGTACAACAGGTGTTGCGTATATGTATGAATTAGCATTGGGAATAAACATTTATAATCTTGGATATACACAAAACTCTCAGAAAAATTTATCAACATTATCAAACAATCCAAATTGGGAAGTAATAACTGATTTAAGTGCAAGCAATCTAAAACCAGGAGATATATTAACTAAGGTAGGCCACACTGAAATGTATCTAGGAAATAATCAAAATGGTAATTTCGGAAATGCACCAAATAGCGGAAATGTATATTCATGGAACGGAAAAGCTTCTTTTACTAAAGCATTCAGATTAAAAAATGTAGATGTTACAGTAAATGGAAATATACCAAGTGGTTTAACTAATACAGCATTATATGCACCCGAGAGTACAAGTATATACAATTCACAAGGATTTGTATATCAAGGTATGCCGGAATCAGAAGGATATGAACCAAAGAGAATTGTTTTTAAAGATGTATTTAATTCACTAAGTGATGTTGTTGATTGGATAATAGGATTAAGTACATATTTATTAAGAGCAATTATAATTGGATATACAGCTATAGTTGAAAATATAATTATAGATGGAATATTCGATACTGTAACTGGAACAGGTAAAATAGATGAGAGTCAAACCGAAGATGGAGAAGATATAACAGAAAGCAAAATTCAAAAAATAGCAGAAAATGTTTCAAAAGATGATAGAAAACCAAGTATAACAGTTGAAAATATGGTTTATAATAAAGTTCCATTCTTAGATGCAAATGTATTTAATTTAAAAACTGCAGGAGGACAAGTTGTTGAAGAAGGATCTGTTATTTATATTATAAAAACAAATGTAGCTGCTTGGTATTATGCACTTAGAGCAATTGCCATTGCAATAATGCTTGCAGTTTTAATATATCTTGGTTTTAAATTAGCATTTAATTCAATTGCAGAGAAAAAAGCTTTATATAAACAAATGTTATTAGGATGGACAGTTGGATTTATATTATTATTTTTAATGCATTATATTATGATAATAATATTACAATTTAATGAAGAAATCTTAAGATTTTTAGTACCAACAATTGAGAATGGTACAGAATATACATTATATGAAACAGTTAGAACAATGGCATATGAGATAAAAGCTTCAACAGGATGGGCAGGAACTATTATTTATATTGTTTTAGTTTACTATGCAATTAGATTTTTATATACATATTTAAAAAGGTTATTACATATAGTAATATTAACAATACTTTCACCAATAGTTGCATTAAGTTATGCTATTGAAAAAGTTAATAGAAAAGGTGGACGAGCAGGTGTATATGGCAATTGGCTAAAAGACTTTACTCTAACGGTTTCAATGCAATCAATTCATGCATTAGTATATACATTATTTATAAGTACAATATTAAAGCTTACACAGGTATCATTAGTAGGAATATTAATGTCATTCGTCTTCTTAAATTTTATGTTGAAGGCTGAGAAAATATTTAGTAAAATATTTGGATTTGGCTCTGGAACTGACTTTGGAAGAGGATTAAGACCAAGTATAATAACACAAGGATTTTTTGCAACAATGGCAGGTAAAAGATATAAAAAATATGCAAAATCAGTAACAAAGCCGGTTACAAGTACAGCTAATAAAATTAGTGAACATACATTTAATGCAACATTAAGAAAATTTGATAAGAATTATATTGATTCAGATAACTTTGAAAGTTTAAAAGACAACTATATACAAAGAAGACAAGGCGAAAGTGATGAGAGTTTTGAAAAAAGAAAGAACGATTTTGAATACAGTAAAAGAAGAGAGAGAGAATCTGCGTATAGAGCTTTTGAAAAAAATAGAAATGCAAATATGAAAAAAATTGCTTCTACTACTTTGAAAAGTATAAGAAATACAGCAGGAGCAGTACTTACAATACCAGCATTTATAATAGATCCAGAGATTGGTGTTATAGTGTTAGGTCGTACAATTTCAGGTTATCAATCATTAAAGAAAGAAAAGTATAAAGCGATGGGTATTTCGGCTAGAGAAAATAGAAAGAGAATATATTCATTAATCAAGGAATATCCAGGAAAGAAAGATCAGAAAAAGGTTATTAGACAATTATTAAACTATTTAGATAAACAAGGAATTGATTACGAAGTATTTGATAATGGAATAAGTATTTATGATAAAAATACAGGAACTTGGAAAAAATTAGGTTCTTATAGAAAAGTGACGAATTTACGTTATAAATACGAGATTGATGATAATAAGAAATCAGATACACAAAAAATAGTTGATGCAATAAATATAATGACACCATTAAAGATTAAAGATGAAACAGGATATAAAAATAAAGATTTTAGAATTGATGATGGTGAAAAAATTGAATTATTAGATGAAAATAATAATGTTATTAAACCACGAAAATCTATTAAACAAAGGGCAAAAAGTGAATTAAAAAGTGCTGGAAAGATATTATTGTCTTTAAATGGAATGGCTTTTGTTGAAGATTTAAAAGAAATTTCAGATCAGTTACAATTAAATGTGGATGAATATAGGGAAAATGCGTTAATTATTCAAGAAGCTCATAAAAAAGAGGATGAACTTATTAAAAATTATCGTGATGTAATGGATAACAGTGTAATAATTAATACACCAAATGAAACAGAGTTATCTAGAAGAGTTAGAGAAAGAACGATTAATAACTTTAATAAAAATGTTAAAAAACTTGTAGATCCGATAGATTTCGAAGATATAAAACAAGCTGTAGAAAATTATAAAGAAAGATCTAATGATGATGTTAAAAATAGGATTAATCAAGGTATTATTAAGAGGACAGATTATACTAGAATTGCTGAAGAAATCAATAATATTTTAGAGGCTAATGGGGATGACAGAAGGGTTAATGAAGAATTATTTACTGATAATATTGCAATAGCAGTTGAGGCCTCTAGACATAAGAATGAATACAATATTAGGGAAATGGATAGAAGATTAAGAAAGAAGAGAGAAAGAACAACAACAGAAAACAATCCTATTCAAAGTGAAAATCAAACATATAATTTTGATGAAAATACTGAAAATATAAATGAAGATTCAAATATAAATATTGAAGAAATAATAAAAATGATACAGAATTCAACTTCTAAGCCAGAGGTAAAATACTTTAATGGTGTAACATCAGATGAATATAGGATAGCTAATATTATTAATGAAATGAAGGAAATAAATGAAAAATCAGAAAAACATTTAAGAAGAAAGATATGGAATGTAGACAGAATTATGAAAAGTTTAAAAACTCATTATGAAAATAATAATGGGGATATGTAATGATTTTCAGGACACTTCTGATTTTTAGGGACGTGATTTTTAGGGACGTGCACCAAAAGCAACTTGAGTTTTCAACTCAAGTTGCTTTTGGTGCACGTCCCTAAAAATCACGTCCCTAAAAATACAACTTATAATCTTTAATAAAATTCTTAAAATAATAAAAACAATCTTTTCTTTCTATAGTATTCTTTACAAGTATTTCACAGTCAAATATATACTCATTTCCAATAAATACAGATATTTTTCCAATATTTGTTTTTTTAGAAACTGGCGCTTCGAGGTAGTCTATAGAATCTAGCGTTATACTAACACTATCTGTTGAGTCTTTTTTTATTGGATACTTTTTATAAGTAATATTTGATAGATATGTTTCGAGTTTTATTTCTGGTTTTGCTTTATATATTTCAATATTTGATTCAATATAAGTTTTAAAATAGCTATATTTTTCAGTAATTTTAGCTTTTAAATCAATTAAAGTGAAATTTTCAAAAGTGTAGTTGATTAATTTTGCTGAATCTTGAGTTCTTATTTTTTTTGTATCTGCACCTAGTACTATAGTAATTATATCTAAATCGCCGCGTTTAGTTGCTGTAACTAAACATCTACCAGCCTGACTAGTAAATCCAGTTTTAACTCCATAAACACCGATTCAAAACACCTAGTAGTTCATTTGTATTAGATATTAACTTTGGATTTCCGTTAATAGTAATAGTGTAATTTTTTGTTCCAACAATAGATGTAAAAGTCTCATTATTTAGAGCGTAATCTGTTATAAGAGCTAATTCATAAGCAGTAGTATAGTGTTCATCATCATCTAATCCATGAGGAGTTACAAAATGTGTTGTTGATAGTCCTAAAGATAAAGCTTTTTCATTCATAATATTTGCAAATCCTTCAATAGATTCACCAAGATATTCTGCAAGACAAGCAGCGCAATCATTTCCGAGAACAAAGCATTAATCCATAAAGAAGATCATTTACTGTTATATTATCACTTTCATGAAGCCCTAGCCTTGAACCGCCAGTTGCAGCTGCACTTTTTGAAACAGTAACAGTTTCTTGTAAATCACAATTTTCTAAAATAACAATACAAGTCATAATCTTTGTAGTAGAAGCCATAGCACATTTTTCATCCATATTTTTATTATAAATAACACATTTAGAATTTCTTTCAAAAACAACAGCTCTTCTAGAATTAATAACAGGTTCTTCAGAAAAATTACTTGATGTAGCTATTTCTTCTAAGACTGTATTTGTTTCAATGTCAATATCATCACCAATAGAATAAGGTATAAATAGAATATTGACTAATAAGAAAATCAATATAATTTTAAATCTTTTCATAAATAATCTCCCAATAATATCAATAAATTTTATACGGAATATAAAATAATATTACTATTTTTCTGTTTCAAAAAAAACACAAAAACTTAATCAAACTGTAACAATTCATCAATACCTTGAGATTCTAAGAAAAGCGAGAAAAAGCACGAAAAATGGAAAATTAAGTAGATTGACTTTTTATATATTAAATATAAAATATAATTAAATAATTAAAATTAAAGGGAAAATTGCGCCAAATTTTATTTATGAATATGTAGGGGCGACTATCAGTCGCCCGCCTTCAAAGAAATAACCCAAAAGAAAGAGGAGAAAATATGAAATCTAAAGTAATGAAAAAAATATTTGCAATATTAGTAATAATTTCAATGATATTACCCAATTTATCAACTGTATTAGCAGTAGTATTATCACATACAGCTGGAACATCAAATACACAAAATTTTAAAATATCAGAAAATTTTTCAGCTAGTGCTGAATACTGGTATAAGGTAAATGATAGAAAAGTTTATAGAACATATATAGGAGAAAATGATTATAGTAATGCAATTTATTGTTTAGATATGACAGCTAAATTTCCAACAGAAACAACAAGTACTGATACTAGTACAACTGGTAATTATACCTGTGAAGGTGATGTAGCTATTAGTAGTAAATCAGGAACAGATATTACTAATAAAATACAAATAATAGCTGATAATATGTATATAGAGGGTAAAACTAATTTAGATGAATTTTTGAAAGATGTATTTGTAGATGAATTTGGACAATTGGAAGATCCAGACTATATTTTTTATGGAAAAACAGAAGAAGAATTATTATCTGAGATAAAAGCAGCGATTAATGTTAATGATATTTTCTTTGCTCAACAATTAGCAATTTGGAATTATACAAATGATTTAAATAGTTTATCAATTAATTATTCTAATGACCAAGGTAATAATTGGAATGGAGCTTCAAATTACAGTTTTACTGAAAAAGAAAATAAAATTAAAGAAATTAGAAATTATTTAATTAATAAAGCAGAAAATTCTTCATCAACTATTTCTCATACAGCAACAAAATCTGTATGGGAAGCCACATCTGGAAATAATATGCAGAAATTATTATATGTTACAAAAAAAGAATATGATGCAGCTCTTTCAAAAACAATAATTGGAATAAAAAAGAGCGGAGAGAATAATTTTACATCACCTACAGAAAATAGAGAAAAAGGTGCTATTGAAAAGGATTCTTCTAAAAGTGCTGGTGAAGACAAACATACTAAATCAGATTTACCTCAAATAAATGTATCTGCAGGAGATCAAATAAAGTATAGTATAACAGTATATAATCAAGGAGATGAGAATGTTAAAATAAAAAAAATTAAAGATTATTTACCAGATGGCCTAAAATTAGCAGAAAATCAGGAAAATTGGTCAAGCGGTACTACAACTGATGGAAAAAAATATGTAGTGACAACATATTGGAAAGATACAACACTATATACAGAAGAAAACAAAAATGTTAACGAAGGAAAAAATAGTAAATTATCGATTGATATTATATGTGAAGTTGAAAGTAATGCTATTGGAATATTAAAGAACTATGCTGAAATTGCAGAGATGACAAATGAAGAAAATTACATAGTTGATGATATAGATTCAATACCAGATAATTATAAAGATGGAACAAAAAATGAAGATGATACTGATTTTGAAACTGTAAATGTTCAAGGATCATTTGATCTAGCATTAAAAAAATATGTTAAAACAAAAAGTAATGGAACTAGTATACAAGAGTTAACAGGAACTGAAGATAGAAGTGTATATACAGTGGAGAACAGAGAAGAAAAAAACAATCATAAGGTTTCAGTTTCAAAAGGAGATTTAGTTATATTCAATATTGAAGTTGAGAACCAAGGAAAACAAGATGGAACAGTAACTCAAATAAAAGATAATCTTCCAAAAGGATTAGGATATTACATAGGATATGGAAGCTTTGAATGGACAACAACAGGAAACACAGCCGTATCTGCTCAAAGCTTAGGATTAGAAAAACCACAATGGTATACCGGAAATGATTGGAATAATGTTCAAATAATTAACGGTGGAGATAATGTTTCTATTACATATGATCCAGATATATCACTTGACAAATATGGTGACTCAGGAGATTCAGCAACAGTTCAAATTCCTTGTATTGTAACTTCTGTAGAAGATTTAACAGATGGAGTTATTAAAAACTTTGCACAAATTTCAGGACATGCTGATTCAGATAATAAATCAGGTGATATAGATGTTGACTCAAAAGTAAATAATTACGGAACAATTAATAGAAAAATAGTAATTAATGGCTATGAAGATGATGAGGATTTTGATGTTTTAGTACCACGTGATATAGAAATAAGAAAATATGTAAAAAAGGTAAACAATGATTCTTCAAAAGGAAGAACAGTATCAGAAGGAACAATTACATCAGTAGAAACAATAAACAAAGATAATCCAGTTGATGTAGAAAAAGACGATGTAGTAACTTTTGGAATACGTGTTTATAATGAAGGAAATTCAAAGGTTACTAATGTTAGAGTAATAGATGTAATTCCAGAGGGATTAGAATTCCAAAAAAATAGTTCAAATAACAGCGGATGGAAAATATATAAAACAACTACTAATTCATCAAATGCAGATATAACATATAATGGAATATCATATTCAGAAATAGATGACGATGATGAAGATTCAGATGTAAATATGGCTATGAAAATAATCCCTGAAATTGATGGATCAACATCAACAAATTTAAAATATCAAGAATTATTGATAGATTTAAAAGTAAATACTGATGAAACAAACGTATTAGAAAATAAGGCAATATTGATAGATGAAAATAATAAGCATGACGAAGATAGAGTAGTTCCACCAGGAATATATGATTTAGCACTTCAAAAATTTATTACAAAAGTAAATGATAAAGCAATTACAGATAGAGAGCCAATAGTAGTTAAAGATTCAAAAACAGGAGATTTATCATATACAGAAGTTACAGAACCTGAAATTGTATTTAATGGAGATATAGTTGAATATACAATAAGAGTATATAACGAAGGAAATAGAGATGCATATGCATCACAAATAATTGACGATTTACCAGAAGGAATAAAATTCTTACCAAATAATTCAACAAATAAAGAATATGAATGGAAGATGTATAAAGAAGCTTCAAGTAGTGATACAGACACTATAACAATAAAAAACAACAATGTAGAGAAAAAATATATTCAAGTAGATGATATAAATGAAGCTAATATAATCGTAACAGATTATCTAAAGAGAAAAGAAGTAACTGAAAACGGAACAACAACAGTTACTTCACCGATAGCAGCATATGATAAAACTGAAAAAATTGATGATAATAATCCAGATTACCAAGATATTAAAGTTGTATTTGAAGTAGTACAAGAAAATGCAACATCTAGTGAAAATACAAGTACAATAATAAACGTAGCTACAGTAACAGAATTAACAGATACAAAAGGAGACGTAAAACCAGATAAAGATTATGAAGATACTTATGATGATGAATTTCTTAGACTAACATATTTCGACTTAGCGTTATTAAAATATTGCTCAAAAGTTGTAGTTACAGAAGATGGTAAAACAACAGAAACAGAAACAGGATATAATGGATATGAAAATCCAAAACCAGTTGCAAAGGTTGAAATAAACAAAAAGAAAATCATGACAACAGATGTAAGATTTGTTTATACAATTGAAATAGTAAATCAAGGTGAAATAGAAGGATTTGCTTCAGAAATTACAGATGTAATACCAGAGGGCTTAGCTTTCTATATTGAAGATAATAAAGAGTATGGATGGGAAATTGCAGAAGAAGGAAAGGTAAAAACAGATTACTTAGCAAAAGAACTAATAAAACCAGGTGAGAGTAAGAAAATACAGATAACATTAAGATGGGAAAACTCAGAAACAAATATGGATAAAAAGATAAACCTAGCAGCAATAACAAAAGATTATAATGAATATGATGCTCCTGATTATGATTCAAAACCTGGAAACTTTGATGAATCAGAAGATGATACAGATACAGCTGAAGTAATTTTATCACCTAAAACAGGTAGTGCACCAATCTATATTGGATTAATAATTTCATCAATAAGTTTACTTGGAATAGGTGGATTCTTAATTAAAAAATATGTATTATAATACCTAAAATATAAAAATAGCGACCATTGGTCGCTATTTTTTTTCATTTTATGTAAAAAAATAATCAAAACACTTGATTTTGTAACAAAAATGTAATATAATTGAAAAAGAACTGTAACATAAAAACCCGTAAGGGAAAACGATATATAAATATATAAAATTTGGAGGAGAAAATAGTGGAAAAAAGGATGTTGAAAAGAGTTTTAGCAACAATGTGTATCATAAGCTTGATTTTACCAGTTTTATCTGTAATAAGCTTCGCAACTGATGGAACCGAAACAAAACAATTTGGAATATCAACAACAGATAATAATGGAGTAGGTTACAAAATTTATGAGAGTGGAGAAGAAAAACAAGTTTACAGAACATATGTAATTGAAAATAGTGCTAAAGATTATAGCAAAGGAATATTCTGTTTAGAGAAAAATAAAGATTTTCCTGGAGAATCAACACAAACAGCAATTGACTATAATAAAACAGGAGATTATACAGAAAAAACAGAAATATTAAAAATAGCAGATAATATGTATCTTGGATATTTATCAGATACTGAAAAAGATGCTATTTTAAATAAAATATTTGCTAAAAGAATTGCAGATGGAGCTGATTTGGTTCCCCCTGTAACACTAAATATTTTAAAAGAAAATATAACTGAAAATGATATTATTTTTGCTGAACAATTAGCAATATGGCATTATACAGATAATTATGAATGGAATAATGATATTCAGTTCACTGTTGATGGAATTCATTGGATGCAATATAGTGATGATTCAACAAAAATAGATTTAATGAAAGATGTATACGATTATTTTGTTGATGGAAATAATCAATTACAATTAGAATCAAGTTCATCAAATACAAAAACAACAAAAACAGTATGGACTCCTAAAACTGGTAACTATCAAAAATTACTATTTATCCAAAAAGAAGAAAAACCAGAACAAAAAATATATGATTTAGCTTTAAGAAAATATATAACAAAAGTTGGAGACAATGAAATTGATTCTAGAATACCAACAATAGAATATGATGAAAGCGATTCAAATAAAATTGTTTATAAACATAAAAAAGATCCAATTGAACTAAAAAGAGGAGATAAAGTTGTTTATACAATTTCAGTTTATAATGAAGGTAAAAATGCAGCTAAGCCTACAAAGATTATAGATTATTTACCAGAAGGATTAGAATATGTACCAGCTTCAGAAAGTACAATAAATACTACATATGGATGGATTCCATCAGCAGATGGAAAATATGCCATGACAGCTTATACATCAAACTATGATGATTTAGCTCCATATGAAAGAGGTGGAAACTTATCAGTAAGATCAGTACAAATTGAATGTAGAGTAAAAGATGATGTTGTAGACGGAAAAGTATTAACAAATATTGCTGAAATAGCAGAAGACAATATAGCAGTTAGAGATGCTGGAAATAAAGATATAGATTCTACACCAAACAATCTTGTTAAACCAACAGATGTAGAAAACTATAAAGGAAAAGATACTAACCCAGCAGATTTAACTAAAACAGATTTTTATTATAGAGGTCAAGAAGATGATGATGACTTTGAAAAAGTAATAGTAAAATCACCTGAGATTGAATATTTAGATTTAGCTTTAAGAAAATATATAACAACAATAAATGGAGATAATAAAAATAGAGAACCAGAAGTAGATACAACACCACTTAAAAATGGTTCAACAACAGCTACATATACTCATCCAAAAGATGCAATAACAGTAAAACAAGGTGATATAGTTATATATTCAATCAGAATATATAATGAAGGTGAGAAAGATGCATATGCAGATGAAATCACAGATTACTTACCAGAAGGATTAGGATTCTTACCACAACATAAAATAAATGTTGCAAATAAATGGACTGCTGTTGAAAATGCAGGTATTACTACAGTAAAATTAAACACAATTAATAATGCAGTTGAAAATTCCAGCTTATCTGATTATGAAGAATTAGATAGTCTAAATGATGTTGAAGTAATTAAGGGAAAAGTTGATATAAAATCAAATAAATTACAATATACTAATGGCGGAAATGATAATATAATCAAAGCTTATAATAATGGAAACAGCTTAGATTATAAAACATTACAAGTTGCTTGTGTTGTTTTAGCTGAAAATACATCAAAAGACGTAATTAAAAATATAGCAGCAATAACAGATGAAAGTAATTCAGAAGGAAAGAAAGTTAACAATACTACAATAAAAGATAGAGATTCACAGCCAGAAGAAATAGATGTTAACACATATCCTGATAATACAAATATTCAAGATGATGATGACTTTGAAAAATTAATATTAAATCAAAAATTTGATGTTGCATTAAAGAAATTCATTTTCTCAGTAGAAGGAGTTGAAATTACACCTTCAAGATTGCAAAATGTAAATACTGCTCCATTAATGGATGGTGGAACAGATGCTGAATATACAATGGATAAAACAATAGTTAAATTAAAAACAGGTAATAAAGTTGTTTATACTATTAAAATATTCAATGAAGGTGAAATAGATGCTGTAATTGGTGAAGTTGTTGATACTTTACCAGAAGGATTAGAATTTATACCAGCTTCAGAGAGTACAATAAATAAAACTTATGGATGGGAACAATTCTCAAATAGAGATAAAGGTTGGGAATCTGGCATAAAAACTGAATATTTGAAAGATGATACATTAAATGCATTTAATAAAACAACTGGAGAAATTGATTCAAGAGAAATTCAAGTTGAATTAAAAGTAACAGGAACAGAAGCAGTTCCAATTAAAAACATTGCTGAGATTACAAAATATAGTGAAGACGATATAGATTCTAAACCAAATAATAAAGACGAAAAAGAAGACGATCAAGACTATGATACAGTAATTCCTGTAATATTTGACTTAGCTTTACAGAAATTTATTACTGGATTAAATGGTAATGTTGTAACAGGAAGAGAACCAAAACTTTCAATTGATGATAATTATGAAATTACATATACTCATACAAAAGAACCATTAAGTGTAGCTAACAACAATATAGTTACATATACAATAAGAGTATATAATGAAGGAAATCAAGATGGTTATGTTCAAAAAATTAGAGATGATATTCCAAAAGGATTAGTATTCTTACCAGATGATGAATTAAACAAAAAATATGGATGGAAAGAAGTTAATGGTGAAATTGTAACTGATTACTTATCAAAGGAAAATTCAGAAGCAAGAAATGAAGACAACTTATTAAAAGCTTTTGATAGGGAATTAGGATTAACAGATAAAAATCCAGATTATAGAGACGTAAAAGTTAACTTTAGAGTAGATCAAACTCAATTAGATTCATTAGATAGAGTAATTATCAATACAGCTGAAATTAAAGAACATGCTGATAAAGATGGAAATGATGTAACAGATAAAGATTCAACTCCAAATGATGGTATAGAAGGACAAGATGATATTGATAAAGAATACATTGAATTAAAATACTTTGATTTAGCATTAGTTAAATATGTATCATCAGTTGTAGTAAAAGAAGATGGTAATACAAAAACAATACAAACTGGACATGATGGAACTGAAAATCCAGAACCAGCTGTAAAGGTAGAAATTCACAGAAATAAATTAAATACAACAGAAGTAACTTTCATCTATACTATTAGAGTTACAAACCAAGGACAATTAGAAGGATATGCATTAGAAGTTAAAGATAGAATTCCAGAAGGATTATCATTCTATAAAGAAGATAACCCAAATTGGGAAATCTTAGAAGATGGAATTGTTGTAACAGACGCATTAGCTAATACATTATTAAAACCAGGTGAAAGTGCAGATGTAACAATAGCATTAAGATGGGATAAATCAGAGTCAAACTTAGGTACAAAAATAAATACTGCTGAAATTAGTAAAGACAAAAATGATTATGATGCACCAGATATAGACTCAACACCTGACAACAATGTTCCAGAAGAAGACGATCAAGATATTGCACCAGTACTATTATCAATTAAAACAGGTACTGATCCAATTCATGTAGTATTAGTAATTACAATTATTACAATGCTAGGTGCTGGAATATATGCAATTAAGAGATTCGTATTATAAGATAATAATTAATTAAATAAAAGGGCTAAATATTTTTCAATATTTAGCCCTTTTTTTGATTATAAGAAAAGAAAAAATAACAACAAAAACTATTATAGGGCGACCATTGGTCGTCCAAGAAAGGAGAGAAATATGTTATCAATAATTAAGTAGGGGCACATTGCAATGTGCCCGTAAACAGAAAATAAATATCGTTATTTTTTAATTTGAAAGGAGAAAATATGTTATCAATAATAAATTGTATGACAATTCAAGGAATAGATGGATATAAAATTGAGGTACAAGTTGATATATCAAACGGTATGCCTTCATGGGATATCGTTCGGACTACCAGACGCAAGTATAAGAGAATCAAAAGAAAGGGTTAGAACTGCAATAAAAAATTCAGGATATGAAATTCCAAGTAGAAAAATAGTAATAAATCTATCGCCAGCAAACATAAAGAAAGAAGGCGCAATTTTTGATTTAAGTATATCAATTGGAATACTAAGAAATTTAGGAATAGTAAGAAAAGAGAATTTAAAGGATTTTGTGTTTATTGGAGAATTATCTCTAGATGGAAAAATAAAAGCATGTTTTGGAATACTTCCAATGTGTATTGCATCAAAAAAATTAGGAATAAAAACTATAATTGTTCCAAAAGAAAATTCTAAAGAGGCAGCAGTAGTAGATGGAATAGATGTTATAGGAGTTGAAAATTTAAAAGAAGTTGTAGACATTTTAAATGGTGAATTAAAAGTTGATAAAGAAAAAATCGATATAGACGAGCTATTTAAAATGAATAATAAAAATACAATGGATTTTTCAGAAGTAAAAGGGCAAGAAAATGTTAAAAGAGCACTAGAAATTGCGGCTGCAGGAGGTCATAATTGTTTATTAATAGGAAGTCCAGGTTCACGGGAAAACAATGTTATCAAGAAGAATGACTACAATATTACCAGAATTAAACTTTGAAGAGGCACTAGAAGTTACTAAAATACATAGTGTAGCTGGAATATTAGGAAATAAGAATATAGTAACACAGAGGCCATTTAGAAGTCCACACCATACAATATCAAAAATATCATTAGTTGGAGGAGGAAAAATCCCAAAACCAGGAGAAATAAGCTTATCACATTGCGGAATATTGTTTTTAGATGAATTACCTGAATTTAGTAAAAATACATTAGAAGTATTAAGAGGGCCACTTGAAGATAGAAAAATCTTAATAAGCAGAGTAAATGGAAGTTTTGAATATCCTTCTAATTTTATGCTAATAGCAAGTATGAATCCATGTCCTTGTCGGATATTATGGTTCAAAAGAAAAAGAATGTAATTGTTCTAAGCAGATGATAACAAATTATATGAGTAAAATAAGTGGGCCTCTTTTAGATAGGATAGATATACATGTTGAAGTAAGTCAGGTAAAATATGAAAATTTAAATTCAAATGAAAAGCCCGAAACGTCAGAACAAATAAGGGTGAGAGTAAATGAGGCAAGAAAAATACAAGTTGAGAGATACAAAAAATATAAAATATATTCAAATGCTGAATTAACACCAAAGTTAATAGAAAAATATTGTAAATTAGATGATGAATCAAAAGAAATAATGGAAAAAGTATTTAATAAAATGGGGTTAAGCGCAAGAGCATACAATAGAATTTTAAAAGTAGCAAGAACAATAGCAGACCTAGATAAACAAGAAAATATCCAAGCATATCATATAGCAGAAGCAGTAAAATATCGCCACCTAGACAAAAAATATTTTTAAATAAAATAAAAAATAGAAACATAGGGGCGGGGCTTGTCCCCGCCCAAAAAAAGAAAGGAAAAAAATATGAACATAGAAGAATTAAATAAAGATGAATTTACCGAAAAAATAAATAGTATAATTCCAATACCAAAAAAACTATATTATAGAGGAGATATTGAAAATCTAAAACTTCCAAGTATTGCAATAATAGGCTCAAGAAGCTGCTCTGAGCAAGGACTTAGAATAGCAAGAAATATGGCTAAAAGCCTTTCAAAAGCTGGATTTTGCATAATAAGCGGAATGGCAAAAGGAATAGATGGAGCAGCGCATAGTGGATGTTTACAAGCAGGAGGAAGAACAATAGCTGTTATGCGGAAGCGGTTTTGGGCACATATTCCCAAAAGAAAACCTAGGATTATATCATAGAATTCTAGAATCTAACGGAACAGTAATAACAGAGTACGAATATGATAAAGAACCAGATATTAAAACATTTCCTAAAAGAAATAGAATAGTAAGTGGTCTATCAGATGGAGTATTAGTAATCGAAGCACATTATAGAAGTGGAACATCAATAACAGCCAAACTTGCCAAATCACAAGGAAAACCAGTGTTTTGTATTCCCAATAATATAGATAGTAAATATGGAATAGGGACAAATGAATTATTAAAAGATGGCGCAATACTAGTAACATCATCTGAAGATATAATAGACTATTTTAGAGATATCTTGCCAGAGAAAACTGAACAAAAAGAGGTAATTAAGGATGAATATGAATTTTTATATCAATTATTGAAAGAAGAACCACAAACAATCCACAGTTTAGTAACTAAAAGTGGAAAAAGTGTGTCTGAAATCAATAGTATTTTAACAATGATGGAAATAGATGAACTAATTGTAAAGTTACCTGGAGAGGAGTATAAGATAATTGAATAATAAAGTTCTTGGTAATGCAGGAGAAAAAATTGCAAAGATATATTTAGAAAGAAATAAATATAAAATTTTAGAAACGAATTTTAGATGTAAACAGGGAGAAATAGATATAATAGCAAAAGATAAGAAAGAGCTTGTGTTTATAGAAGTGAAAACACGAAAAAGTATTAAATATGGATTGCCAGCAGAAGCGGTAAATCAAGTAAAACAAAAACACATTTCCAAAACAGCAGAATATTACATTTATAAGAATTGTATAAAAAATATTCGGAATCAGATTTGATGTTATCGAAGTTTATATTTTAAAGTCGAAAATAAAGGTGCATCATATCAAGCAAACCATTGAAAAATAGGCAAAAATATGATATAATATATATGTGTAGGAGCGACCATTGGTCGTCCGCCTTCGAATTAACACCTAATACGAAAGGAGATAATGACATGAATAAAAAACCGATAACCAAATGGCTTTACTGGTTTACATTTGCGATATCATTAATAGCATTTTATAAAGTATTAGATCAATTTACAAACATTATAAATTTTCTAGGTTCATTAATTAAGCTATTAATGCCATTTATTTTAGCAACAATAATAGCATATTTATTCTATATGCCAGTAAAAAAAGTAGAGATATTATATAAGAAATTAAAAATGAATGATAAATTAGCAACAATACTAAGTGTTTTTACAGTATATATTATAGCAATAGCATTGATTATTTTACTAATTAATTGTGTAATTCCGCCAATTATAGATAGTGTAAAAGAGCTAGGAAGTGCACTTCCTGATTATTATAATAAAGCAATAGAAATGTTTGAAGATGCTAAGAATAATCCAGCACTTGAAAATGTAGATGTTGATTCATTAATTGATGAAATGAAAGGGTTTGATGTAAAATCATTAATTAAAGTTGAAAATATAGGACAATATATTGACAAGGTAATGGAACTTGCAAGTGCAGTATTTAATATATTTGTAATGTTGATAGTATCAGTATATATTTTATTAGAAAGAAAAGAAATCAAACAGTTTTTTATTAGACTTATAAAAGCAATATTTGATAAAAAGGAAACTCAAGAAAGTGTATTACAATATGTTAGAAAAACTAATGAGATATTCATAAATTTTATATATTGCCAAATTCTTGATGGAATATTAATAGGAATAATAACTTCAATAGCTATGTCAATAATGGGAGTTAAATATGCAGTTTTATTAGGCGTAATAATAGGAGTATTTAATATTATTCCATACTTTGGAGCAATAATAGCAATTGGCGGAACAATATTAATAACTATTCTTACAGGAGGAATAAATCAAGCAATAGCAGTTGCAATAACACTTATAGCATTACAACAAATAGATAGCAATATAATTAATCCAAAAATTTTAGGAGAAGGATTAAAAATAAGTCCTATTCTAGTAATATTTGCAGTAACAGTAGGAGGACATTATTTTGGAGTATTAGGAATGTTTTTAGCAGTTCCAATAGCAGCAGTAATGAAAATATTGGTTAATGATTATATAGAAATAAAAAATAAAAAAGAAATTGTAAATCAATAATAAAATAGTGGCAGAGAAAAGCAAAAAGGGGACGTGTGGAAATGGGGACGGTTCTCTTTTCCAAGAAAAACTTGGAAAAGAGAACCGTCCCCATTTCCACA
>JAFWNC010000001.1 GCA_017510525.1 Clostridia bacterium
AGAGCAGAGGACTGAAAATCCTCGTGTCAGTGGTTCGATTCCACTTCGAGCCACCACTGCGAAGTAGTTATTATAACTACTTCTTTTTTATGTCGTAAAGAAGTGGATCGAAAAGGTTGTAAAAACATTGCTTTTTTTGCCCAAAAATGTTATAATTTGTATAAGTTAATATTTTGTGTACCCAAAAAGTTAATATAAATCTTGGAGGGTATACCCCTCCAAACTATTAAAAGGAGGGATATTTATGACATTACGCAGAAAACCTGAAAAAAATGAAACTCTGGAAACAAGAACTCAGCAACGGGAAAGGAAACATCGCGAATGTGCAAACCAGTATTTATATGGGATTTGCAAAAATGCCCTGAATAAAGGTAACGGATATATTTCTGTAAAACCTGTAAGGTTAAGCGATGGCAATCTCCTGAACACAACGGACATTAAAAACTTCTCTGAGGAATATGATGTGCGTTATATTCCGGAGTGCGGATTGGATAAAAAATATCCCGTCCTTAGTTTTACTAATTCAGAAAAAATCAAAAAGTAATGTAGAAACTCATCCATGTATATGGGTGAGTTTTTTTGTGTCTAAAATACTTATTATATTTTTTATAAAAAGTATTGACAAATATTTTTTTATATGTATAATAATTAATGTAATGACTTATTATAAAAAGTATAATAAGTAAAAAGGAGGAGATTATTATGATTAATTATTTAGAAATTGGAGCTACAATATTTGGATTAATACAAGGAGTATTAGTAATGCTTAATAAAAGGAGTAATTGGATTGCTTATTCAATTCAAATGATATTAATGATTATATTTTCATTAACAATGCATTTATATGGAGATGTAGTTAATAGTTCAATTTATTTGGTTTTAGGTATTATAGGTTTTATTATTTGGAATAGAAAAGATGAAAAAGATATAAAAAAATGTTCTGCAAAAGAGAAATTATTTTATATTAGTTTAATTGGTTTCGCAACAATGGTTGGATTTTTAATTTTGAATAGAACTGATGATCCACTTCCTTTATTAGATGCTTTTACAACTGTGTCAAGTTTTGTTGCAACATATTATATGATGACTAAAAGAATTGATACTTGGTTTATTTGGTTTATTAATGATATTTTTTATGCTATTGAATATTTTATTTTACCAGAACAAGCTCTTAGCTTATTTATACTAAATGTTTTATGGACAGTAATGGCTGTATTTTCTTATTTTACTTGGAGAAAAATTATGAAAGAAGGAGTTAGCAATGATTAAGTTGTTTTATTCAGGAACATATAAAGTAAGACATGAATTAATAAATGAAGATAATATTTTAGATATGTTAAAAGATGATATGAGAAGTAAAATTGTTGGTAATGTTAAGGATACTGTTTATGCATCAGAGGGGGTACAGTTAAAAAATAATAAAAATGTTTTATATATTGGAGGTTTTTATTATGAAAAAAAGCATAAGAATAAAACAGTGTGCGAAAATGTTGTATATGAAGAGTTAAAACAAATTGATAAGTGTGATATTGTGATTGCAAATTTAATGAGTTATTCTGCAATTGCAAGCATTACTGAAATAGTATATGCAGCAAGTAAAAATAAAAAAATAGTAATATTTTGTGACCCTAGAATAACTAGTTATAATGTTGAGGGAGAGTATTGGTTTCCAATATTAACGGTAAAGCAATTGTGTTCAAATGTTGAAGTAAAATTTGTTAATGATGAAGATGAAATTGTAAAATATATTAATGAATTAAAGGATTAAAGGAGATTATCATGATATATATTGAAGGAACTGATGGTGTAGGCAAAACTGTAACAATAGAAGAATTAAAAAAACATGGAATAATTTGTTTAGATAGAAATAAAGAAACAATATCAAAAAATATGCTGTTTTCTATTCCGATGGAGAAAAGGGCTGATGTGTTTGAGAACTATTTTAGAAATTCTAATGATATAGTAATATTTTTAGTAAATAATAATGAAGATGAAATGATGAGAAGAGTTTTATCAAGAGATATAGTAGATAGATATGATTTAGAAACTAATAAATATAATAAGCTTTATGTGGACACTTATAATTATATGAAAGAAAGAGATTTACTTCATAAAAAATTATATCTTGTTGATTGTACAGATTTAAGTTTAGAAAAACAGACTAATGAGGTAATAAGAGTAATACAAGACATAGACAAAAATAAAAAATAGTGATATATTGTTTTTGACTTAATAGAAGGGAGTAGAAGTGATATAATGCCAGGATATGCAATACATTTAGCTGTAGGAAATGTATATAAAAGGAATAATAATATTAAAGAAATTGAGAGTTTTGAAAAGGGAATTATCGCACCAGATTTAGATGAGGATAAAGCAAAGTCTCATTATGGACCTTATTCAAGTAGGCCTGATTTAAGTAAGTTTTTACAGATGAATGATATTTCAGATAGTTATAATGAGGGATATTTTTTGCATTTGGTAACTGATTATTTATTCTATAATAGATTTTTAACAAAGTGGAACTCAGATCTATATAATGATTATAATAAATTGAATTATAAAATAATAAAAAAATATGGAGTTGTTATTCCAAAAGAAATAGAAGATGTTGTAAAATATTCTGATGGAAAAACTAGTATTTTGAATGAAAAGGATGTATATAGTTTTATTGAGAGCGTAGGAAAAATAGATATTAGAAGTATAGTAGAAAAAGATATGCAAAAAGTAGAAGAAAGATTGTCAAAAATTGAATTTAGAGAAAAAGAGGTTTAAAAATGAAGATTAAAGGTAATTTTATAATTTTTAGTGCTGATAATGAAGAAAGAAAAGATGTAAGAAGATTAAAAGAGAAAAAATTACAAGTGGTGTTAGATAAGAATAATAGTTTACCTACATTTGATATAAGTAATAAAGAATATATAAAGAAATCAGCTGAAAATCAAATTGAGTTATTATTTAAAACTAATAAATTTTATATTGAGCAATTATATACATGGGGAGATCCAGAGTATTATACATCTAATACTGAATTAACAGTTACATATTTAGTAATAATAAATAAAAAAAATATAAAGAATATGCCAGATAGTTTTACATTTTATGATATTAATATTGAGAATAAAGAAAAAGCTAATCAGCAGGATGTTATATTAAATAATGGAGAGAAGAAAATTCAATATAAGATAGATACTATAATTAAAAGAAATAGAGAAAATGTAGAATATACAAATAAATTAGTTGGAAAATCTGAAATTAGTGAATTGACCGCAATTATTATTCATACTGGTATCAAAAGATTGAGAAACAGAATTGAAAATACTAATATTGCTTTTAGTTTTTTAGATAAAGAATTTGCTATTTCGGAATTGCAACAGATTTACGAGATAATACTTGATAAAAAACTTGTTGCAGCTAATTTTAGAAAAAAGATAGATCCTATGATTAAGAAAACAGATAAAGTTGTTAAAGAATCTGCATATAGACCTTCTAGCAGATATACTTTTAATGATGAGTTTATAAGAAATTGGGTTTAAGAATTTCATTTTGAAAGGAAATATTGATATGAAAGAGATAGTTATTGCTTCAGGTAATAAAGGAAAAATTAAAGAAGCTAAGGAAATATTAAATGAATATAAGATTATTCCTATGAATGAGATTGGAATAGATATTGATGTCGAAGAAGATCAGGATACTTTTGAAGGTAATGCTATAAAAAAAGCTAAAACAATAGCTAAAGAATTAGGTGGAAAAATGTGTATTGCTGATGATTCTGGAATTGAGATTGAGTTTTTAAATGGCTTTCCAGGTGTTTATACTAAAAGATGGCTTAAGGGAACTGATAGAGAAAGAAATTTGGAAATAATAGAAAAATTAAAAGATGTTCCAAAAGAAAAGAGAAAAATCAAATTTGTTACTGCTATTGCTTTGTCAGATGGCAGAGATACTATTTGTGAAACAGGTAGTATAGAGGGCTTTGTCGCTGAAGAAGTTAGAGGAAAGAATGGATTTGGTTTTGATGAAATATTTGAGTTAGATAATGGAAAAACTTTGGCTGAAATTTCAGATGTTGAAAAAAATGAAATAAGTGCAAGAAGAGTAGCGTTAGAGAATTTAAGAAAAAGACTAATTGAAAATAATATAGAAAGATAAGAGAAAAAACGTTTTATGGTTAAAAATAATAAACCAAGAAAACGTTTTTTTTGATTGTATTTTTTCGTTCTAAGATGAGCTTCATATGAATAGGATTAAACAAATGTAATCATATGGAGGGAGTTGTAGAATGAAGGGTGTTTCTATTGAAGAGCGTGCTATTATGTTGGCACATTATATTATAGATTCTAAGGATACTGTTAGGGGTGCTGCTGCTAAGTTTGGGGTTAGTAAGAGTACTGTTCATAAGGATGTTAGTCAGCGTTTGCTTGGTATTAATCCTGGGCTTGCTGCTGAGGTTAGGGCTATTTTAGATGAGAATAAGGCTGAGAGGCATATTAGAGGTGGGATGGCTACGAAGCTTAAATATATTGAGAAGAGGAAGAATATGGTGGGGTAAATGGAGCACTTAAGTAGCTCCGCTACGGATATATTTGGTAGAATATAGAAATATGGAGCACTTTGGTGCTCCGCTACGATAATTATTTAATGGATTGGGTGTAGAACTTTTTGAGGGGGTTTTTCATAAATTATTGTATAGGATATTTTTCCTATGTTAGTATAGGTGATAATTTATGAAAACATTTAGATATATTAGAGGAGGGAGTTCAAGTGATGCTTTGATTCTTCACTTGGATGGTGATAGAAAATATAGTAAAAGGGCTTTTAATTATTATAGTAGATTAAATATTAAGGCTGTTGTTGAAAACGTTGCTGAGAGTAGACAGGAGTTTGTTGTTTGTGATTTATTAAAAAAATATAGACCTGATATTTTAGTTATTACTGGTCATGATGCTATGTATAAAAGAGGTCAAAGGTTTTATTCTATTGAAAATTATAAGAATTCTAAGTTTTTTGTTAATACTGTTAAAAGGGCTAGAAGGTGGAATAAGTCTGAAGAGGATCTAATAATTTATGCTGGAGCTTGTGAGAGTTTTTATGAGGCGATTATGGCAGAGGGAGCAAATTTTGCTTCTTCTCCTGGGAGGATTATGATTGATTATATGGATCCTTTAATAGTTGCTAGTAAGGTCGCAATGACTCCTAAAAATAAGTATATTACAATACGAGAAGTGTCGCCGTTTTTGAAAAATGGAATGGTTGGTGTTGGGGGGACAAAAGCAAGGGGAAAGTACTAGTCTTTAAGACAAATCTTGCATTGAAATATTTTTGAAACACAATTGTAACATAAATGTAACATAAAGATAAAATATAGAGCAAACAGGCTTGGTTCTAAGTAAAACTAAAATGTAAAACACTTGTTGCTTTTTGACAAAATCTGACTTCGGTGATATACTGAGCCTATCAAAAAAGAAGTGGGTGATTATATGATTTACAAGTCAGATATTATGAGTTTAAGAAAGGATATGGAGGAAAAAATTGGCCAAAAAATAATTGTTAGAGAGTCGCCAGGTAAGAGAAGTAAACCTCTAGAAAAACAAGCTGTTATTGAGCAAGTTTATCCTAGTTACTTTAGAGTAAAATTTGAAGAAAACGAAAGAAGAGGTTCATATAATTATACAGATATTTTTACTAAGTCAGTTGAAGTTCAGGTATTTGATGGTGAAAGTTACACAAAGTTAGAACCACCAGCAATAATATCTAAGAAAAATAGAGCTGCTGAAGAATATGTCGGATAATAATTATGAAATTTTAAAAAAATTCCTTGTTAAAAGGAATTTTTTTTTGCCTTTTTAATATATTTTATAAAGAGTTAAAAAGGAGGATAAACTATATGGATTTTGAGATTGTAAAAGAGAATTTGACTATTAAGCAAAATCTTGAAACTATAGGAAAAGATGTGGTTTTAGAACAAGATTACATTTTACCTGATATAAAACCTGATATTATAAGTGTTCTTTGTTCAAATGGGAATGTTTTTGTTTCAAAGAGAGAAATAATTAATAATAAGGTGAAATTGGAGGGGGGAGTTAATTTATTTATTACTTATCTTGCTGATAGTGGTGAAAATAGGGTATTAAATCCAGAGATTATATTTTCTGAGCTTTTTGATACAACTAAAGGAGATGATGAATCTAGTATTCTTGAGAATATTAAAATTAAAAGAATAGAGGTTAAGGTTTTAAATGAGAGAAAAATTAGTATAAGAGTTGTTTTAGATGTTTCTATAAATTTATTTAAGAAGAACAATATAGAAATTCTTAAAGATATAGATAATTTTTGTGATTTGCAAAAGTTAGAAAGAGATGTTGATATCAAGAATCTTGTTTGTAGCGGGGAGGCTAAAGCTCAAATTAAAGAAAATGTAGGAATTGATGAAGCTGATGAAATTAAAGAGATTTTAAGTGTTGATATTAATTTAAAAAATACTGAAAATAAGATTAGTTATAATAAGGTTTTGGTTAAGGCTGATTGCCAATTAAAAATTATTTATATTACTGAAGATAATAGGGTTTGTACTGCTTCTTCAGATATTCCTGTTATGGGATTTATTGATGCTTTAAATGTTGATGAATCAAATAGTTGCGATACTAATTTTAGGGTTAAAAATATGCTTGTAAGACCTAATTCAAAAGATGAACATTCTATTTATATTGAGATTGATTTTGATATTTTTTCTGATGTTTATGAAAATAGAAGTATTAGTTTAATTGAAGATATTTATGGGTTAAATAGTGATATTGAATATACAACAAGGAGTGCAAATATCTTATCAAGCGATGATGAAGTATTGAAAGATATTGCTATTAATGAAAAAGTTTTGATTGAAGATATTAATCAGCTTTTTAATGCTGAAGCAAAGGTTAATTTAAGTAATATTACTTCTAATAATGGTATTTCAAAATTTGATGGGGAAGTTGTTGTTACTTATTTATATAGTTCTTTTGATAATCAAAATTTGAATTCGAAAGAGGTGAAGTTTGGATTTAGTTTTGATGTTCCTGAGGGTGATAATAATGGAATTAGTGTTAGTTTAAGTGAAGATAGTAGTTTCGTCTTACTCCCTGATTCAACTGTTGAAACTGTTGTAAATGTTAGAGTTATAAAAAATGGTGGAAAATGTGGAGATATTGATATTATAGATAATATTAATGTTAATGAAATTCAAGATGATGATGGTTATAGTATGATTATTTATTTTGTACAGAGTGGGGATTCTTTGTGGAAAATTGCTAAGAAATTCAGGAGCACTGTTGATGAGATTGCTAGGATTAATGATATTGAAAATGTTGATGTGATCGATGTTGGACAGAGGTTATATATTCCAAGGGCGGTATAAAAATAAAAAACTTCGAAGAATATTCTTCGAAGTTTTTTGATATTATCTCTTTGAAAATTGTGGAGCTTTTCTTGCTTTTTTAAGACCGTATTTCTTTCTTTCTTTCATACGTGGATCTCTTGTTAAGAATCCGCTTGTTTTTAATGTTGGTCTGTATTCTCCGTTAGCTTGTAATAAAGCTCTTGAAATTCCATGTCTAATTGCACCAGCTTGGCCTGTATAACCTCCACCTTGTACTTTACAGATTACATCATATTTTGATACTGTATTTGTAGCTGTAAGTGGTTGTTTTACTATAACTTTTAATATTTCTGTTCCAAAATATTCATCAAGTGATTTACCGTTTACTGTAATTTCACCTTTTCCATCTACTAATCTAACCCTAGCAATTGATTTTTTTCTTCTACCTGTTCCGTAGAAAACTATTTTCTCAGATTTCTTTGCCATATTATTTTACCTCCCATACTTCTGGTTTTTGAGCAGCGTTTTCATGTTCTGCTCCAGCATAAACTCTTAATTTTGTTATTTGTTGTCTTCCAAGTTTTGTATGAGGAAGCATTCCTTTTATTGCAAGCATCATTGCTTTTTCAGGAGTATTGTCCATCATAACTCTAGCTGTAGTTTCTTTCATTCCTCCTATATATCCTGAATGATGTCTGTAAATTTTTTGATCTAATTTTTTTCCTGTTAATACAGCTTGTGAACAGTTGATTATAATAACGTGATCACCTGTATCAATATTTGGTGTAAATGTTGGTTTGTGTTTTCCTCTTAATAATTTTGCAGCTTCAGTAGCAACTCTACCTAATGGTTTGTTTGCTGCATCGATAATGTACCATTTGCTTTCAATTTCGCTTTTTTTAGCGCTATATGTAGTGTTATTCATGGTAATAAATACCCTCCATTTCAATTTAAATTTTTATATAATATATATTATTTTTTATTGTTACTACCGGGGAGAGGTAACAATAAAATATATATTTACACATAATGCTTTATTATTTTAATACAAATCTTCTGAAAAGTCAATGTTTTTTTACCATTTTATTCTTATTGACAAAAAAGTTTATAAATATTAAAATATTTTTAGGAGAAATTTATATGAAAAAAATTAGAGAAATGAGAGAGGAGAATAAATATATTATTCAAACAAAAGAGGATGTTAGAAGGGTTAGATTAATTGTTTATTCTATTTTGTTAGTTATTTTAATAATTTTGAGTGTTATTTGTTTTAGATCTTTTAAAACTACTGAAGCTACTGATGTTTCTGATTCTGTTCAAGAGAAAAAAGAAGAGGAACCTAAAGCTTTATCAATGGAAGAAAATCAATCTGTTTTAGATATTAGCTCTATTTTAAAAAATAATACTAAATCACCTTTGAAAAGTAGTCTAATTACTGAGGAAATTGATCTTGATTATATTACTGAATATAAAGATAATCCTGAATTACCTCAAGGTACAATGCAAGTAATCCAAGAAGGTAGGGATGGTCTTCAGGAAATTATTATTGTTAAAAAGTTTGAGGGTGAAGAGTTTATTAGTGAAGAGAGAATTAGCAGTAAAGTCACTAAAAATGCTGTAAATAAAGTAGTTCAAATTGGAACTGGTAGTGGTGTTAATAATTATAATCCTAAGGTTGGAGATAGTGTTTATGTAACTTCTGATTCTGTTTCTGTGAGAAAAGCAACAAATAAAAAGGCTGATATTTTAGTTACTATAAACAAAAATGAGAAGGTAAATATTATTGAAATCGAAAATGATTGGTTTAAGATAAAGTATAATAATTATGTTGGTTATGCTCCTGCTAATTGTTTTACTAATCTAAATCCAAATGCTATTGATTTAGATAATTTAGCTGAAGGAACAGAGTATTCTAGAGAAGATTTGATTTCAACTTTGGATTTCAATATGGAGCTTAATAAACCAAGTGGTTTGACTCTAGCTCAGTTCAAAAAGATTTTATCTGGAAATAGTGGAGATACACAGGGCGTTTTAGAGAATAATGCTGAATATTTTTATTATATTGAGAGACAGTATAATATTAATGGTGTTTATATTGCTGCTATGGCTATCCATGAAGGTGGATGGGGTACTTCTAAAATTGCTAATGATAAAAAGAACTTGTTTGGTTATGGGGCATATGATAGTAATCCTTATGGTGGTGCTTATTCTTTTAATACATATGCTGAAGGTATTGATTTAGTTGCTAGAATGTTAGTTAAGTATTATTTGAATCCTGCTGGTACTATTATTTATGAGGGTGAGACTGCTTCTGGTAGTTATTATAATGGGCCTACTTTGAGTGGAGTAAATACTAGATATGCTAGTGATAAGAATTGGGCAAATGCAGTTTATAAGTGGATGACTTATTTGTATGATAGATTATAGTTAAAAAGAGCACATTAGTGCTCTTTTTTTAAAAAATATCAAAAAAATAAAATATTTAGTTGATATTTTTTTGTTTTATTGTATTATAATATATGTATAAAAATAGGTTAAAATGGATTATTTATATATTGTTCAAAATAAAATATAGATTTATATTTATTAATATATGCAATTATGTTGGAGGAAGGTAAGGAATGAAAAAAATTTTTATATCAATGATTAGTATATTTATTGTTTTTGGTTTCATTATGACACCTGCTTTTGCTTCTACTGAAGTGATGGAAGAAAAAGATGTTTTGGAAACTGAGAATGGAAGCGTTTTTGGAGGAATGAAGGAAAAGGCTGAAGCCAATTTTGCTAAATATGAGAAAAAATATTCAACAAGAACATATGCAATTGTTGCTATGATTCTTGATACAATTAGAATTTATAGTATTCCATTTTGTTTTTTAGGAATTGCTATTGGTGCAATTTATCAATATGTTTTAGGTATTAGAAAATTAGATACAAGAGATAAAGGTTTTAATCTTGTTATTGCATTTGTTACAATTTTGGTTATATGTCAAGTATTACCAATTGTTTTTGCAATTGTAACTAGTGGATGGGTACTTTAGGTTAAAGATTATACTAAAAATTTAAGTATGAAATCTTTATGGAGAACCTTAGTTCTCCGCTACGAATATATATGTAAGAGTAGATTTTTTGGAGGTTAACAAATGAGGATTTTATTTGCTGTTAGTAATGAGAATATTTCAAATGCTATAGTTAAGAATTATCAAAGAAAGTTTGGAGATGCTGTAACATTTAAAAATGTTTTTTACTTTAATGCAATTACCAAGGAATTACAAAAGGACAAATCATATGATTGTATAGTTATTAGCGAAGATTTGGAACCTTTTGCAAATAGTAATTATGATGTAATTGATAATTTTATCTATGGAAGATTGGAATCTATTTTTTCATATGTAAATGATATTGATGAGAAAAAAATATCTATAGTTTTAATTTGTACTGACAGAAGAACAAAGTCTAGTCCAATGATTTCAAAGTTTTTTGATTTGGGAATTTATAATGCTTTAATTGGTTCTGATAGAAAAATTGATGAAGTTTGTAAGTTAATTTCAAATTCTAGAAATAAAGAAGAAGCGAAGGCTTATTATAATATTATTGATGATGATCCTGCTGATCTTGGAAATGATGATGTAAGTGAATTAGAAGTTCAAAATATTTTAATTCATTATAAACGTTTAGGAGACAATGAAGAAAAATATGTTGAGAGTTTTAATAATATTGCTACTCAATATAATGATAATCAGTTGAGAATTATTATTAGATATTTACCTATTAAGGTTAAAGCTGTTTTAGAGTCAGAGTGCTATAAATATCAACAATTGGTTATGAATTCTTCTCAAATTGGGTCTAATAAAGAGCAAAAAGCTAAGGAGAAGGAAAAGGATAGAAGATTAAGAGATAAATATGAACAAGAGCAAATGTTAAAAGACAAAATTGCTAAACAGGAAAAGGCTAATAAGAAGAATTTAAATGTTATTGATAAAAAAATAAATGAACAACAAGATACCTCTATTGATATTTTAGATAATAAGAGAAATGAACCTAAAATTGGTGGAAATGTAATTGTTCCTGGAAGTATCGATACTAAAAATGAGAGAAAATTATTTTCTGAAGAAGAAATTCAGGAAAAAGAAGAGAGAAGTATTAATACAAAGAAAGAAGTAGTTGAACCTGCAGTTTCAGAGGATAATAATACTTCTATTCAAAGTATTGATGATTTGTTTGATTTTGATGATGTTGATACAGGTTCTGTTTCTAATGAAGTTAATGAACCTGCTGTGGAAGTTGTTGAAGAGGCTCCTAAAAAGAAAGGAAGAGGAAGACCAAGAAAAAATCCTATTCCAGCAGAGCCAAAACCTAAGGGAAAAAGAGGAAGACCAAGAAAAAATCCTTTACCTGATGAGAGCGAAAATGTGGAGCCAACTGTTATTACAGAGTTACCTAGTGTAGATGATGACTTTGATGATATAGTTCCTGAAAATAATACAAATACTGTAGAAACATTACCTGGATTTGATGAGGAAGATGATTTTGATATAATTGAACCAGTAAGTGAGAATAAAGAGACCGTTGTAAATGAGAGCTTGCCTGGTTTTGAAGAAGATGATGATTTAGATTTTATTCCATCAACAAATGAGATGAATAATTCGGAAAGCAGTTTACCAGGATTAGAAGATGATGATTTTGATGATATTTCAGAAATACCTAGTTCAACAGATTCAGATTCTTTTAATGGATTTGGAGTAAGTGAAAGTACTAATAATGTTAGTTCGTATAAGAATGTTCAAAAAGAAGATGATATAAAAAGAATTGAAGAAAACAAGGTATATTCTACTGGAAGCTTAAGCTCAGTTTTAACACAAGATAAGAAAATAGCTGCTTTTATTGGTACAAGCAAAAATGGTGTTTCTTTTATGGTTAATAATTTGGCGTGGTTATTTTCTTCAATTGGTATAAATACTGCAATTCTTGATATGACTAAAAATAAGAATTCTTATTATATTTATACTGATAATAATGATGAATTAAGAAAGATTGCTTATTCTTCTATAGAAAAACTGGAAAATGGAAATGCTGAAGGAATAAAGGTAGATAGAAATTTAACTGTTTATACTGCTATTCCTAATGAACAACCTGAAATAAACAATTCTGAGGCTATTTTGACTACGTTGGCTAGAAATCATAGTTTAGTTCTTATAGATTGTGATTATGATACTGATTATGGTATTTTTGCTAATAGTCAAGAGATTTATTTAGTACAAAGCATGGATGTTTTAACTATTCAACCACTTACTACTTTCTTACGTGAGCTTAAGACTAGAGGGATTTTAGATCCTCAAAAATTAAGAGCTGTAATTAATAAAGAAGTTAAAGTTGGAGGTATTAATTCAAAAGCTATCATTGGTGGAATGTCTTCATACAATGATCCTGGAATGTCTTTTATGACTGAATTATTTAATAAAGATAAAATAAAAGCATGTAGTATTCCTTTTGATCAAAGTGTTTATTCTAGATATCTAGAAACAATGATTACTTGTAAGGTTTCAATGAATTATCCTAAGAATTTTATTAATAGTTTAAAGATTTTAGGTAATATGGTTTATCCACTTATGAGTAAACAAACTTATGGAAAACAATCTCCAAATTATGGAAATAATAATTTTTCAGATGAGATGAATAATACGTTAAATCAAATGAGAAGTAAGTATTAAGAGAAAAAGAGGTGAAAGAAGTTGGTATTTATTCCCATCATTATATTAGTTGCAATTGTTGCTATTCTTATTTTTTACAATATTAATATAAATAATAAACTTAATACTTATAGCAATATTTCTAAGAAAATAAATAATTTAAACGTACTTCAAGATTTTATGAATATTACTGGTGAGGATATTCCTGTTGATGAGAAGCTTGAGAGAATTAATGAAGTATTAATTGAAAAATTTGGAATAAAGTATTCAACTATTGTTGTTTTTAATGGTGCGGAATATGTTTTAAAGGCTTCGAATACTGAGAAAAAATACTGGAGAAATTTAACTAATTTACATACACAGGATATTTTTAAAGATAGTATTAATACTGCTGAGCCTAAATATATTACTGTTAATCAAGAAGGTGAACAGTTACCTTATCAACAATTGGATTTTTCAAGAGCTAAGTCTGCAATGTTTTTTCCTTTATATATAGATAATGTTTATATTGGATATTGGATTATAGAGAGTTCTGTTATGCATGCTTTTGATAATGTTGATACTACTTTATTAGAGGTTATAAAAGATGACATAGTTGCTATGATAAAAACTGTTTCATATCAAAATGCGATGGAGAGTATTGTTAGAACTGATCAATTTACTGGACTTAATTCTGCTGAATATTTATATGGTCAGGCAAAAGCTACAATAGACTCTGCACCTACGTCAACAGTTTGTATGTTTAAGATTAATAATATTGAAATGATTAATAAAAAATATAGTAGAGAAACAGGAAATTCTACTATTATTGAAATTGCAAATTGGGTTAAAACAAGTATTAATTCTGATGATATTTTTGTTAGGTATATGGGTCCAAAATTTGTAATAGTTTTTGTTGGAAAGTCTCAAGATGATATTATTGATATTATTAAAAATTTGAGAGAAGAGTTAGAAGAGCTGGAAATTCAATATGAAAGATATAATGAAAAGAAGACTAGTAAAAAAATTGAATATGCTAAACCTAAAGTAAATTTTGTAATTTCAAATTATTACAAAGGAACAGGTATTGAGAGAGTTACAGAAAAACTTGAGGAATACCTTGATAATGCTGATAAAGAAGAACATAATATAAGTTTTGTATAAAAGGAGGTTTTTTATGGATTTTGACAAGACTATGAGTTTTAAGGTTACTAAAGAGGTTAACATGGATACGGAAGATGTTATGAAAAAAGTTTATGGGGCACTTGTTGAAAAAGGATATAATCCAATCAATCAGATTGTTGGATATATTTTATCAGGTGATCCTACTTATATTACTAGTCATGATAATGCTAGAAATTTAATTCGCTCAGTTGAAAGAGATGAATTATTAGAAAAAATGGTAAAAAAATATATAGGGTTAGATTAGTATGAGAATATTAGGAATTGATTATGGAGATGCAAGAGTTGGAATTGCTATATCTGATGCCCTTGGTATAACTGCTCAAGGTTTGGAAACAATACATTATAATGGTAATGATAAAATTCTTCTTCGTAGATTAGATGAGATAATGAAGGAGTATGATATTTCTACTATTGTTGTTGGGATGCCACTTAATATGGATGGTAGCGCAACTATTAGGGCTGAGGTTACTGAAAAGTTTATTCATAAATTAAAGTGCAAGTATAATAAAATAAAAATTGATACAATTGATGAAAGACTTACAACTGTTCAAGCTCATAGAACAATGATTGATTTAAATATTAATCGTAAAGATAAGAAAAATATAGTTGATACGATTTCAGCTGTTTATATTTTAGAAATGTATATGAATAAAATTAAATAAAAATGTTGAAATATTTTTTATTTTAGTATATAGTCTTTATAATGAAAAAATTGAAAGGAGAAATTTTAATAATGGATGAGAATAATAATGTACCAGAAATGGATGAGGAATTAGATAATATTATTGTTTTAAATGATGAGGATGGAAAAGAAGTTCAATTTGAATTCTTAGATTTAGTTGAATATGATCAAGAAGAGTATGTTATTTTATTACCTGTTTCTGAAGAAGGTGAAGAAGATTTAGGTGAAGTTGTTATTTTAAAGGTTGAAGATACTGAATCTGAAGATGAAGATTCTTATGTAAGTGTTGATGATGAAGAAGTTCTAAACGCTGTATTTGAGATTTTTAAAGAGAAATTCAAAGATGAATTTAATTTTGTAGATGAAGATTAGTTTTTTATAAGGGCGGGCATGGAAACCCGCCCCTACATTTTATTTATATTATTAACGTGGGGGAAGATAATTATGGCAATGTTTAGTTATTTATTAACTTTTTTGGCTGTTTTATTTTGGCTTTTTAGATTAGTTGTAGCTTTTGCTTTTTCTATGGATATGAATATTGGATTTACTCCTATTGATATGACTTTTGAGATTATACTACTATTTGTAACTGTTCCTTGTATTATTTTAGTTTTTAAGAGAAATTTAATTGCTGCTTGTATTTATTTGGCTTTATACATATCTTATTTTGGTAAGCATTTATTTGATATTGTTACAGGTATGAATGGTGGATTAAATGCATCACAGGCTTTAGATGCGTTTGTTTGCATAGTTGCAATTGTTATTCCTTTGTTTACTACTTTAGATATTGCTATTAATAAAGATAGAAAAGGTAGTGGTGGTAGTAGAAAGACAAATTGGTTTTATGATAACCCAGATTATGATAGAAAATTTGATGAAAGAGCTGATAAAAATAATTATAAGTTTTAAGATAGGTGAAATAAAATATGAAGGTTAAGACTGTTGGAACTGGTTCTATTTCTGTTAAAGAAAGAAGTGCTTGTTGCTTAATTGATGAGAAAATATTAGTAGATTGTGGAAATGGTATAGTAAAAACTCTATTAGAACAAAATGTTGATGTAAATAAGATTGATACTTTGTTAATTACTCATTTACATGGTGATCATTTTGCTGATATACCTTTTTTAATAATGCAAAGAAACTTTTGCCCTGCTGAAAATGAGTTAAATATTTTTTGTCCTATTGGAACTGAGGAAAATGTTGGAAAAATATTTTCTCTTCTTTATTCAGATACTTCTGATTGGACTATTTCAAGGGATAGGGCTAAAATAAATTTTGTTGAGTTTGATTCACTAGATAATAAAGAAGTAACTAATGGATATTTTGTAGATTCATATTTAGTTGATCATGGAAATTTTAAACCTGCTTATGGTTTTGTAATTACTAATGGAGAAAAAAGAGTAGGAGTTTCTGGTGACAGTACTTATTGTGAAAACATTGATAAGATAGTGGAGAGTTCAGATATATCTATTTTAGATATGAGCTTTATTGAGAGTGGAGCTAAACATATGGGTGTTAATGATATTAAAAGACTTGTTGAAAAATATAATAAGAAAATTATCGGAACTCATATGAGCTATGCTTCTAGACAATTTGTTTTAGATAATAATATTGGTGGAATTATTATTCCTAATGATGGAGATGTTTTTGAAGTATAATTTTTTACAGAATAAAACGGTATGATTTATATCATACCGTTTTATTATATAATAGGAAAGTGCTCCGCATTTCCTATTATATAAAAGCCTTCGGCCTACATTGTACAGAAAATTTCTTAGAAATTTTCGCACGCAAACAATTACGCGGACTTTGCAATAACTTTTATATGTCTGACACTAAAAAATGTCCGCTATTGTTCTTGATTGATACTACATTTCCTAAAGTTGACATTGAAAAATTGTACTTTTTGGCAATTTTTTCATATTTTTTTAGATAAAATGAAAAGTTTCTATTATTATATTCTTTGGTTGCAACGATTAGATTGTCTTTACAAAAACAATAGAAAAAAATTGTTTTATATAAAAGGTCTTCAAATACTAAAATTTGTTTTATTGATGATTTGTTTGAGTTGATATAGTTCCGGAAGTCTCTTTCTGAGCTTAATATTTTTGTTTTTTGTTTCATTTAAATCATCCTTTCATCTTTTTACTAGAAAAATCTAGTTTGTGATATAGTTCTTATATTATTATATATGTTAACAGAAAAAGATTTAGAACTAAAAAATAATTTTATTCTATTTACAATCATAAGTAGTATGATATAATTTTAAAAGTAAATGAGGAGATAGGAAAAGTGAATAAGGAAGAGTATAAAGAATTTGTAGATTATTTGTTTAGTTTACAAGATAAAAAATATAAAGATTTTCATAGTTCTCTTGTATTGGATTCAAAATATGAGATTATTGGTATAAGAGCTCCTGTTATGCGTGAGGTTGCTAAAAAAATTGCTAAAACTAATTTTGAGAAATTCTTGGAAGTGGCTGGGGATAAGTATTATGAAGAAGTAATGATTAAGGGATTTGTTATTTCACATATAAAAGATGAGAAATTGTTTTATAAATATTTTAAAGAACATATTAATAAAATTGATAATTGGGCATTATGTGATAGTTTTTGCAATTCAATAAAGATTGTAAGGAAATATGAAGATAAGTATTTTAAAGAAGCGGTTAAATTATCTTTAAATAAAGATGAATTTAAGTCAAGAGTTGGACTTGTTATTATTTTAAGCCATTTTGTAAGCAAAGAAAATCTGGAAATTATATTTGATACTTTAAATAAAATCCAAAGTGATAAGTTTTATATTAATATGGCTGAGGCATGGTTATTATGTGATATATATATTAAATTTCCTAAAGAGACTGAAGAGTTTTTAAAGAAGAATAATTTGAATAAATTTACTCAAAACAAGGCAATAAGTAAAATTCATGATTCATATAGAGTTAGTAAAGAGGATAAAGAGAAATTAAGTAAATTAAGAAGGGTGTAGTGCTAATGATATTAATAAGTGCATGTTTGGTAGGGATGAATTGTAAATATAATGGTAAAAACAATTATAATAAAAAAGCATTAGAACTTGTGAAAAATGGACAAGCTATTCCTGTTTGTCCAGAACAATTAGGTGGTTTATCAACTCCAAGAAAACCTGCTGAAATAAAAACAATTAATGATAAAAGATATGTATATGATAATGAAAATAATGATGTTACAGATAAGTTTATAAAAGGTGCAGATGAAGTATTAAAATTAGCTAAGGAGCTAAATGTAGAAAAAGTTATTTTACAGTCTAGAAGTCCATCTTGTGGGGTTGGTAAAATATATAGTGGAAATTTTGATAAAAAGCTAATTGATGGAAATGGGATTTTAGCGCAATTATTAATTGATAATGGAATAGAAGTTGTAGATATTGAAAAAATGTTATAAAAGCAAGTGATTTGAAAATCGCTTGCTTTTGTGTTAAAATATAGGATATTGATATAAAACATGAGATTGAATAGTAATTTATATTGATGATTAGACTTAAAAAAGAGGAGAAGTATATGAATAAGTTATCTGATGAAGAAGAACAAATAAAGGAAGTAATAATTGCAGCAAGAACCTTAGAAGAATATCTTTGGGGTGAGTATAATGGTGAATGGAACATTGAAGAGTGGCGTAGGATGTTTAGAAAAAGAATTCAAAAGATAGATGATATTGATGTAAACAATCCTCATGCTATAATCGAAATGAGAAAAAGATTAATGCAAAATGCTGCATTAAGTGTTGCTTTGATGAAAATATTAGATACTAAAGGAATACCATTAAAAGAATGTGATATTCCATCAAATTTACCTCAATATGCAGATGATAATAATAAAGGAGTTGATCTTTAATGAATGAAAATAAAACTAATATAAACTGGTTGATAACAATTTAGTCAAGACCAAATAAAAAAGAGGTGATAAAATGGAAAGGATATTTAACAAGCTAGTTAGAGATAACATACCAGATATAATAACAAGTAATGGTGAAGAATCTGTTACTAGAATATTAGCTGATGAAGAGTACAAAGTTGAGTTATATAAAAAACTTTTAGAAGAAGCAAATGAAGTTATAAGTTCTAAGAATTCTGATGAAACTATAGAAGAACTTGCAGATGTATTAGAAATATTAAGGTCAATTGCTGAATTAAATGGTAAGAAATTGGATGATGTTTTAAAGACCGCTAATCAAAAAAAATTAAAACGTGGTGGATTTGAAAAGCGTATTTTTTTAGAAAAAACATATAAAAAGTAAAGGAGATGACTCTCATGAATGATAATAAAACTACTATAAATTGCGAGAAAACAATTTATATAAACATTTACTCAAACTATTGAAAATACTCACTTTTTAACATTGAGCTTTTTACATTTTATAGATTAAAAAAAGAGGTAAATTATGATTAAAGTAAAAATATGTGCAAATAAAAGTATTGAAGATGCAAAAATGTCTATTGATGCAGGTGCTGATATTATAGGAATATTAGTTGGACAGGAACATACAAGCAATGATTTTGTTGATAAATATACTGCAAAAAAAATAGCTGATTTTGCAAAAGGAAAATGTGATATATCACTAGTTACTCATTTAACTAATGCTGATGAGATAATAGAACTTACAAAATTTATAGGAAATAATGTTATTCAACTACATTCTGATATTGAAGAAATTGAAGTAGAAAAAATAAAAAAAGAATTTCCAAATGTTAAGTTGGTTAGATTAATACATGTGTCAGCTGAAGGTAAAATTTGTACAGATTACAAAAAAATTAAATATGCTGATTATTATCTTTTAGATAGTTTTAATCTAAAAACTAATCAAGTGGGTGGAACAGGACTTACTCATGATTGGAATAAGAGTGGAGAATTAATAAGGATTTTAGATAAACCTACATTTTTGGCTGGCGGGTTGAATCCAGAGAATGTGGCAGATGCAATTAAACGAGTTAATCCCTATGGAGTTGATGCAAATAGTGGTTGTAAAAATAATAAAGGACTAAAGGATAAAGAAAAGGTAAAATTATTTATAAAAAATGCTAAGGGGATAGAATAATGATTAAAAAGATTGTTTTTGATTTAGACAATACATTATTGTTTCTTTCAGATGAGTGGGAAGAAAAATATAAAAAATTTATGGATAAGTATAATTTAAATATTTCTGCTAATGATTTGTTTTTATGTATAGGGAATTTTGAAAAAAAAATGAAAAATATTGTAGTTTCAAAGCAAAAACTTTCCGAATATGTTAGTAATGATTTATCTATTGATTTTACAATTGATATGATTTTAGAATTATCAGAAATATATAACAATACACCATTATTAAATACAGATACAATTTATGATGCTTTAAATTATCTATCAGAAAAATATGAATTAATAGCATATACTAATTGGTTTACAGATGATCAAATAAAAAGATTAAAAAAATATGATTTAGATAAATTTTTTACCAAAGTATATGGTTGGGATATATTACCTAAAAAACCATCTAAAGAAGGTTTGAGTGAAATTATAAAAAATGATGATATAGAAAACTATATTTTTATTGGGGACAGTATAGAACTAGACTTAGAAGTTCCATATAGCATTGGAATTGCTACAATTTTCTATAACAGAAAAAATATTAAGCAAAATAAATATAAAGAAATTTTTAAAATAAAAGAATTAAAAAATATATTATAAGGAAGTGAATACTGTGGAAGAGAATAAAACTAATATAAATTGGTTGGCTTGTATTTATGGCGACCATCACTTAAAGCCTTATATAATGGTGGTTTGCGAGAATTGAGATCTTGCAAGTTTTAGTAAAAAAGAAAGAAAAATAATAAAAAATAGGTTAAAATATACTCATTTTTGCGAGGAATTAGAGTACTGGCTTGTAACATGCCGACACATTTTATATTTATAAAAAGAGGTGAAATTATATGTCATTAAAAGAACAAATTGAAAAATATATTCCTTATGATGAACAAGAAGAAAGAGATAAAGAACAAATGTTAAAGTTTATAAATGATTATGATGATGTTTTGACTAGAAATAATATATTTGGTCATTTTTCGGCATCTGCATTTGTTGTAAATAAAGAAAGAACAAAAATGGTTGTTGTTTATCATATTATAAATGATGGTTGGATTTATCCAGGAGGACATGCTGATGGCGAAGAAGATTTATTATCAGTTGCAGTTCGTGAAGTTGAAGAAGAAACTGGATTAAAAGTTAAAGTATTAGATAATAATATATACTCAATTCAGTCAGCGCCTGTAAAAGGACACATTAAACGTGATAAGTATGTTTCAGCTCATTTGCATTTAGATGTTTTATATGTTATGGAAGCAGATGATACTATTCCATTAGTTTATAGAGAAGATGAGTTAAAAGGAGTTAAGTGGATTCACTTTGAAGAAGCAGATAATGAAACAATGTGTGATTTTATTAGGCCAATACATAAGAAATTAATAAAGAAATTAAATGATAAATAGGAGTTGATCCAAATGAATGAAAATAAAACTAATATAAACTGCGATAAAACAATTTATAGAAAGTTCCTTAAAACTATTGAAAATACTCACCTTTGGGATTAGAGATTTTTTCGTATTTAGTATAGAGGGAGAATTTAAATGATAAATATTAAAGAAAATATAAAAAACGTAGAAGAATTTAATTTATTATATGATGATGTTGGCTGGGGAGCATATGATGATAATATTACACAAAAAGCATTAGATAATACATTTTATTCAGTAAGTGTTTATGATGATAATAAGATTGTTGGATATGGAAGAATAATAGGAGATACAATATGCTTTTTGTATATACAAGATATTATGGTAAAACCAGAATATCAAGGTAATAAAATAGGAACCATGATAATGAATAAATTATTAGAAAAAATAAATGAAATTAAGCAAGAAAATCCTGATTTAAGAGTATATTTAGGAGCTTCAAAAAATAGAGAAGAATTTTATGAAAAATTTGGATTTATAAAAAGAATTGATGCTGATTTAGGATATGGAATGATTTTAAATAAATAGAAGGAAAGTGAGTAATATGGAAGATAAAAAAGAAAAGATGCCAAGTACAAACATTAACTGCGAAAAACCAATTTATAGAAACTTCCATAAAACCATTGAAAATACTGAATTTTTAATATTGAGATTTTTACATATTTAATAAAAAGAGGTGAAAAAATGCTAGAAACAACATTGTGTTTATTAAAAAAAGAAAATAAAATATTACTTGCTATGAAAAAGAGAGGCTTTGGTGAAGGAAAATATAATGGAGTTGGAGGAAAAATTGAAAGTGTAGAAACTCCAGAAGAGGCAATGATAAGAGAAACCGAAGAAGAAATATTAGTTACTCCAACAAAATATGAAAAAGTTGGTATTATAGAATTTGATGAGTTTTATAAAGGCAAAAAAGAAAAGGTTATGTTTCATCTATATATTGCAAGCAAGTGGCAAGGTGAACCAACTGAAAGTGAAGAAATGAAACCTGAGTGGTTTGATATTAAAAATATTCCATATGACAGAATGTTTCCTGATGATAAATATTGGCTTCCACTTATATTGGAAGGAAAAAAGATAAGAGCATATTTTGACTTTGATGAAGAGTGGAATCTACTTAATAAAAAGATAGAGGAATTAAATAAGAATATAAGCATAGTGATAGATGGACAAGCAGGTTCTTGTGGAAAGGGTAAAATATGTGGGTATTTAGCTCAAAAAGATAATTTTAGTATATCTACCAATAACTGGGCTAGCAATGCGGGACATACATATGTACAAAATGATGGTAGAAAAATAATAGTGAGCCATTTACCAATGGCTATTGTTAATCCTAATACCAAACTTTGCATAAATGCAGGAGCAATAATTACACCTGAAATTTTATATAAAGAAATCCATGAGTATAAAGATTTAATTGGAAATAGAAAAATTTATATTCATCCTAGAGCAATGATAATTCAGGAGAAACATAGAAAAATAGAAAAAGAAAACATAAGAAGTGGTTCTACTTTTAAAGGATGCGGAGCAGCACTTGCAGATAAAATTATGAGGGAAAAGGATATTGTGCTTGCAAAAGATTATTTCACAAATACTGATAATCAATATAATGATAAAATTGAGGTAAGTGACACATCTATTATTCTAAATAAGGAAGTAGACAGAATATTAATTGAAGGAGCACAAGGACAAGATTTAGATATAAATTATGGATTGGATTATCCTAATGTTACTAGTAGAATGTGCAGTGCTGCTCAGTTAGTTGCAGATGCGGGATTAAGTGTTTTTAAAGTAAAAGATATTTATATGATTATTAGACCATATCCAATTAGAATAAGCAATGAAACAAATATAGGTGAGAATGTTTATAGCGGAGATTATGATGGAAGTAAAGAGATTACTTGGAATGAAATTGCAAAAAGATGTGGATATGATGGAAACTTAGAGGAATATACAACAGTAACGAAGAAAAAAAGAAGAGTTTTTGAAATGAATTGGGAGAGATTAAAATACAATGTAATGATAAATAGACCAACGCAGATAGTCTTAAATTTTGCACAATATATTGATTACAAAGCATACATGTGTAAAAATTTTGATGAATTGCCACAAAAAGTTAAAGATTTTATTTTTAAAATTGAAGAAGAAACTCAAGTACCTGTTACAATAATTGGAACGGGAGAAAAAGATGAAGATATTATAGATTTGAGAAAATAAAGGAAGTGATATAGATGGAAGAAAATAAAACAAATATAAATTGGTATCCTGGTCATATGGCTAAGACTAGGAGGCAAATATCTGAAGATTTGAAGTTAATAGATGTTGTAATAGAATTGTTGGATGCTAGAATTCCTGTTTCTAGTCAAAATCCAGATATTGCTGGAATGACTAATGGAAAAAAGAGAATAGTTTTACTTAATAAGGCTGATTTGGCAGATAAATTAGAGACTAAAAAATGGATAGAGTTCTTTGAGAAAAAGGGTATTCCATGTTTAGATGTTGATTCTAATTCTGGTAGAGGTGTTGATAAAGTTAATAGAGTTATTGAGAGTTTAATGAAAGATGAGATTGAAAAGAAGAGAGCAAGGGGAATTATTAATAAAACTATTCGTGTTATGATTTTAGGTATTCCTAATGTTGGTAAATCATCTTTTATTAATCGTGTTTCTAAGAAGACATCTATGGTTGTTGGAAATAAACCTGGTGTTACTAGACAGAAACAATGGATTAGACTTGGTTCTAATATTGAACTTCTTGATACTCCTGGTGTTTTATGGCCTAAGTTTGAGGAAGAGATTGGTCTTAATTTAGCTTATACTGGAAGTATTAAAGATGATATTTTTGATAGAGTTGAAATTGCTTATTCTTTTACTAAGTATATGATTAATAATTATTTTGATAGATTGATTGATAGATATGGATTAGATGAGAGTAGTGTTAAGAGTGTTCTTTCTGATGAGAGGTTTATGGAGAATGAACGTATCTATGAGGTTATGAAGATGATTGGTAAAAGAAGAGGTGCGATTGTTTCTGGCGGTGAGGTTGATGATGAGAAAGTTTCTAGGATTATTTTGGATGATTTTAGAAGCGGTAAGTTTGGAGAGATTACGCTTGAGAAGGTGGTGATATAGAATGGAATTGTTTGATAGAAAAAGGGAAGAGGTTGATGTTAATTTGCTATCTCCACTTACTTGGGCGTATGTTGGTGATAGTGTTTATGAGTTGTTTATTCGTACTAATTTAGTTAATGAGACTAATCTAAAACCTCATAAATTACATATTAAGACCATTGAGTTTGTTAAGGCTAAAGCTCAGGCTGATATTTTAAAAGGAATAATGGATGATCTTTCTGATGAGGAAAAGGATATTGTTAGACGTGCTAGGAATACTCAGAATCATCATTTGCCTAAAAACGCAGATCCTGATGATTATATGTATGCTACGGCTTTTGAAGGATTAATTGGATATTTATTTTTATCTAAAAAAGATAAAAGATTAAAAGAAATTTTAGAAAAATGTTTGACTAAATAGGCGAAATATGTTATAAATAATAGGTACTTAAATTTAAGGCCCCTTGGTCAAGCGGTTAAGACGCCACCCTCTCAAGGTGGAATCATGGGTTCGATTCCCGTAGGGGTCACCAAATAGAAAACGCACATGTTTTTATACATGTGCGTTTTTTGCATGAAAGGTTAGATAAGAGGACCATGGTTTACTTCATTGGATTTGTATACTTTTATACATTCCATAACATATTGACCAAAGGTCCAATCTTTCCCAGACATATTGATGAATGATAAGTATTCTGCTACTTTGTTCCGAAGATATACATAGTAAATAACTGAGGTTTTGTACTTCTCAATTGCTTCTTGTAAATCTTCTCGTGTTTTGAGGTTCATCATTTCATCAGGACAGTCTTTTGATGGCATAAAGATGCCTCCTTTCAAATATAATGTATACTTATATTATATAACAAAAATTGGAATTTTGCAAATTTTGTAAACCAGAAAAGCGCTAAATTGTAACAAAAATGATATATAAAAAAGCTGTAAATTTATTGACGAAAAAAATCGTATAATATATACTTATAGTAGAAAAATGGCAAATAATTCTAATGAAAAAATATAAATTTAATGGAGGTAAACTAATGAGAAATAAAGTGATAAAAAAATTATTAGTTATTACTTTAGTTTTAATGATTATAACTAGTTTACTTCACATCTATTTTGTTCCGAATCAAGTACAAGCATTAAGCGGTTCATATACACAGTCTGTTAAATCTGGAATTTCGGCTTTTCCAGAAAGTTATCAAAAACAATTAGCGTATTTAAAATATTTACATCCTAATTGGGAATTTAAAGCTTATTATACAGGAATAGATTGGAGTGAAGTAACTTCAGCAGAGGCTGAAAATACTTGTCTTAGAAACACAATATATAAAAATTATACAATTGATCCATTAGCTTTATGTATATGTGGAAGAAGTGGAGATGCAAATTATTATTGTGGTTCAGCTAAAGTAGTAAATTATTATTTAGATCCTAGAAATTTCATGGGTGAAGCAATGATATTCCAATTTTTAGATTTATCTAATGGTTCAGGAGTTAATAGAGATGTTGTTGCATCTGCAGTTTCAGGAACGTTTTTAGAGCAGTATTTAGATGATATTATGGCTGCAGCAAATGAGGCTGATGTAAATCCTTTACATATTGTAGCAACTATATTTCAAGAAATAGGTAAATCTGGAACACCAAGAGCTATTTCTGGAACTGTTTCAGGTTATGAAGGTTTATATAACTTTTATAATTATGGTGCTACAGACGGAGCTGGAGCTGTTGAGAGGGGATTAGCTAAAGCTAGAGAGTTAGGATGGTCAAACCCTAGATATGCTTTAGTAGATGGAGCTAAAAGAGTATTAGCAAATAATTATATTGCAGCTGGACAATCAACAAAATATTTTTATAAGTTTGATGTTGTTGGAAATGAGATATTAACAGAAAATATGGGTGAGAGATCATATTCTTCTAACTATTTCTATTCACATCAATATATGACAAATCTTAGAGATCCAGCAAGTCAGGCAGGTTCTTTATATGACATATATGCTGATAACGGAATATTAGATTCTAAATTAACATTTACAATTCCAGTTTATAATAATATGCCTGCTTCAGCATCAGCAGTTCCAACTTCTTTATCAGGTGAATTATATTATATAGATAGTTTGAAAAAATATGGTGTTCAATTTAGGGAATCTGCTGGAGGAACATCACTTGGAAATATTTATAAAGATACTAGAGTTCAATTGCTTGCAAATGAAGGATACTGGAGTAGAGTTAAAATTATTAGAGCAACATCATATAATGGAGGATGGAATGCTGAAGAAAAGGTAGGTTATGTTGCGACAGAGTATTTAACTAAGGTTGGAACAGAAGTACCTGATTATAGAGGTTCTGTTGATATGGGTAATACTGGTAGTAGTTCACCACAGCCTACTGTAGTACAAAGTTCTGATTATAAAATAGAAGGATCAAATATGATGATGACTCCAACTGTTTCGGTAAATGATATTAAGTCAAAAAATCCATCAGCTATAATAAAGAATTCATCTGGAAGTGTTATTAGTAATGGAGAAGAGCTTGTTGGAACAGGATATACAGTTACAATTGATAGTACAACATATACTGTTATTAAATATGGTGACTTAAATGGTGATGGATATGTTGATACTGGGGATACATTGATCGCAAAACAGGTTGTTCTGGGGAAAAGAGGCATTGATGGAATATTTAAAACCGCAATGGATGTAAATAAAGATAATTATATTGATACAGGAGATACTCTAGTATTGAAAAAGGTCATTTTGAAAGTTGGAAATATTACATTATAGGAGAATAAAAATGAAGGATTGTAGAATTTTAAAGAAAATATTTTTAATAATATTTTTCAGTTTAGTTGCGTTATTTATAAAAAGTGGAAAGGTTGATGCAGCATATGCAAATATTACCTGCCCACCAATTGCAACTGCTGGAACAAGTATGAACATTATAGTAACAGGATCAGCGGCACAGTGGAATTTATCTTTGAAAGTTAATGGAACTCAAATTGCTTCAAGTAATGAGCTAGATAGTATAGAAAATAAAACAATATCTTTCTCAGGTAAATATACTCCTTCATCTGCTGGAACAGTAACGGTTACTTTAGAGGGGACTGCTACAGATGCAGATGGAACAACTATTAGAAGCTTTGCTTCAAAAAGCCTTTCGGTTTCAGGGGGAAGTTCAAGTTCTGGTACATCTGGAAATACAACATCTGTTGCTCCTAAAAATGAGGGAACAAATACAAGTGCAGCTAATACAACATCATCAGATGAACCAAGATTAACAAACCTTGGAATTACGCCACATGACTTTAGTGGATTTAGATCTGCTAATACTAGTTATTCAGTAAGCGTTCCTAATGATTGTTCTTCAGTTAGTATTTATGCAGAAGGTAATGGATCAATATCTGGAACAGGAAGTAAAACTTTAAAAGAAGGTACAAATAAATTTGAAATAACAGTTTCTTTAAATGGCTCATCAAAAACATATACTTTATCAATAAATAGAGCTACTGCTGATGGTGAGGATGTTCCAAATGTTACTGATGAAGAGGAAAAGAAAGACGAAGAAGATAATGATCAAGATAGTTTTCTATTAGATGATTTAAAGGTTGAGGGATATGAACTAAGCCCAAAATTTGATAAAAAAATAAAAAAATATACTGTTAAACTTGATAAAAAACCGGATTCTTTAGATAAACTAAAAGAACTTGTAAAAGCAAGTTTTAAAGATGAAAAATATAAAGTTGAAATAATAACTAATTCTGAATTAAAAGATGATAAAAATGATGTTTATGTTGTTATAAAAGATGATGAAAAAGAATATTCAAGATATACAATTACTTTTTCTTATGAGAAAGAAGAAGAAAAACCTAAAGCTGTTGGGGCTGTTGTTCCTTTAAATAATGATACAGGGTATTTAGATGGAATAGGTAAACTAAGTTATTTAGTTATTGCTTTTTCTTCAATAGGTTTCTTTATTGCATTTGTTATGAGTGTTTATTCATATGTATTGAGTAGAAAATTACGTGGATATCAAGAAGATGAAGAGTATGAAAATGAAGGCGAAGTTGAGTACTCAAATTATTTAGAAGAAAATGAAAATGATGATTTGAATACAGCTGAAACTTTTGAGAACAATTCTGAAGAAAGTGAAAGAATTAAAGAGTTAGAAGATAATGATATGGATTCTGGAAATTTATTAAAGGAAAGTATAGAGTCTGTTTCAAAATTAAGTGGATATAGAAATTCAAGAAAAGGAAGAGCTGGAAGACATTTTTAAACTTTATTATGAACATGTATGGGCGACTATTGGTCGTCCTTTTTTGTTGAAATAAAAAATCTTTGAAGTAGGGATGGACCCTTACTTGGGCAATTTCTTCGAAGACGGACAAGCGATGCTCACCCCTACATGTTTGTCGAATTTTGTCGAACGATTTTTGTTGAAAATCAAGGCGTTTGATGCTATAATCAAAATCGTTAATGAGAAATTAACATTTTTAAATCTAAGAAAGATATTTTTATTTCTTAAAATATCTTATTCCCCAATTTTAAATTTTAATAATTTGATGAGAAAACTAGTATAAATATAGATTAGTTAGTTTTCTTATTAACAAATATATTTGAAAGGAGGATTGTCACGGGAATTTACTTTTTTGTTTTTTGAAGAAAAATTTATTTTAATGGTATAGCCCCCAGAAAATAATAAGATATACTAGTTTGTAATCAAATTGATTGTGTTTTTTTACCTACTACAACTTATAAACATGGGACTAACTTTTGGGACGTGTCCCAAAAGTTAGTCTCATGTTTTATTTTTTTTGTATTTTTCTTGACTAAAAAAATTCTATTAGATATACTAGATGTGTAACAAAAGGAGAGATAAAATGAAGGAGAAGAAGACAGAGAAGAAAACGTTTATTTTAGCGGTTCCTACGGTTATTATTATAATTGTTTTTTTGATTGCTATGCCTATAATGATTTATCGAAAAAACTTTAAACCGTTGTCAAGAGATGAGTCAATTACTCTTTCTAAAAAGATACTTTCGATAGATAATATTTCTTGTGAAATCATTACAAAGAGTGAAGATGAAAAGGTTGTTGATTATAAGTTTAAGGACAATGTTTTGCTTAGCAATTATAATGATGCAATAGAGTTAACTGAAGATGATAAATGTACATATGTTGATTTAAAAGAAAAACAAGTTTACAACTATAATTCAAAAAATAATATAGATAATTTTAAAAGTTTATTAAATTCTGCTATTGAGATTTTAGAAAATGATGATTATGATTATGAATTTGTAAAATATGAAAAAATCAATGGAATTAAGGTGGCTACTGTTAAATTAACTAAAGATGATTCTGAATTTATTATTTCTATAGACAGAAGTACAGGTATGCCAGTTAAAATTGATGGTGAATATAATATAAAAAATGAAGACAAAAAAGGTGATATTACAACTATTTTTAGATATCAGATTGGGCAAGTTCAAGATGATGATTTAAAATTACCTGATACTACAGAAGGATTTAATATAAATAATATGGACTAAAGATAAGAAGAGGAGAAAAAAGTGATAGAAAACGAGGAAAAGGTAGTAAATATTTTAATAAAAATAGATATGCTTATTTCTGTTATTGATAAACTAAATACTAAAAAACGCTTATTTAAGAAAAATGCTGAAATTTTAGGTTTAGAATTTAAAGATACTGAAGAGATAAGTAATGAGACTTTTTGCCTTTTTAGTGATTATATTAAAAATAATATTGAAAGCGATAATGAGATTTATAATAAAATACTAGAGATTGAAAATAGTTTAGAAAATGATTTTGAAAATATAAAAAATGAGATTGAACAACAAATATCTAATATTGAAAATGAACAATATAAACAAGTTTATCAGAAGGCTAATAGGCTTATTTATGTTGCAAAATGGCAAAATATTCAAAAAGAGAAAGATTATTATTTAAGTAAAAATTCTCTAATTGATAAAATGACTGGAAAATCTAAATTTAAACGAATAAAGCTTGAAAACTTGGAACTAAAATCTGAATTAGTAAAAAAAGAGTATTATGAAATTAAAGACAAATATGAAGGACAAAATATTAGAGAGACTTTAAATATTCTTAATTGTACAAATTATAAAAATAATGCGGTAATTGAGTATAAGGAAGAACTTTTAAAAGTATATATGATAGAGGAAAAGACTTTAAGTAATAAAATTTGTGATGAGTGGGGACTAGCAAACCTTGTTCCTTCTGGATTTTTTGAGCAAAGGAAATATTATAAAATATTAAATGAGCAAATATCAAAAGAGAATATTGAATTAAGTGAAAAACTGAAGAGTAATGTTGAAGAGCCAACAGAGATTCAGATTGAAGATAAAAGAGTAAATATGTTTAAAAGATTAATTGATATGAATAATGGATTAAAAAATATTTTGAATAATATTTAAAAGACGTTTCTTATAAGAAACGTCTTTATTAATTATTTTTGCTTTAAACCTTGTTTATGCTTCAATTTTTTGATATAATTCTAAAAGACTAAAAAGAGGTTGTATATATGAAATTTTTTGTTGATGAGAATCAAGTAAATTGTAATAATTTAGAAATTATTGGCCAGGATGTTAATCATATTAAAAATGTTCTTAGAAAGAAAGATGGGGATGTTTTAAATATTGTTTGTAGAAATAATAATAAAAACTTTATTGGGAAAATCAAAGAAATGAACCATGATAAGGTTATTCTTGATGTTTTAGAAGAAAAAGATGGTATTTCGGAGTCTAGTATTAATATTCATATATTTCAAGGACTTCCTAAGGCTGATAAGATGGAATTTATAATCCAAAAATGCACTGAGATTGGTGTTTCAGATATTACACCTGTTGTATTTAAGAGAAGTGTTGTAAAACTTGATGAAAAGGATAAAATAAAAAAAATCGATAGATGGAATAAAATTGCTGAGGTTGCAGCTAAACAGTCTGAACGAGATAGTATTTTAGAAGTTAATAATGTTTGTAATGTTAATGAGTTGTGCCAAGCCTTAGAATCTTTTGATTGTGTTCTTCTTGCTTATGAAAAAGAAGAGGATAATTATTTAAAAGATGTTTTAAATAAAATAGATAAAAAAGAAAACTTTAAAATTGCTGTTATTATTGGACCTGAGGGTGGTATTGAAGAAGAAGAGGCATCTAAATTAATAAAAAGTGGAGCAAATTCTGTTTCATTAGGTAAAAGAATTCTAAGAACTGAAACAGCGCCAATTGTTTTATCATCAATTATAATGTATGAATTAGGTGATATAGGAGGTAAGTAATTTATGGAAGAAAAAGACGAGACTATGGCTTTTTCAAAGGAAATATATGAGAAAATAAAAATCCCTAAAGAGGAAAAAGAAAAAATATATTCAAAACTTACAAAGAATTTTTTAATTGCAATTGCTGTTTTCTTCTATGTTTTGTTTTTAAATTTAGGTTATGTTAGGCTTGAAGAGACTATATTTAGAAGAGATTTAAAGGTTTTTGCTTTTGGGTTAATTTTATTTACAATATGGGTATTTGAAAAAGCTTACAAAAAAGATAGCGGAACAATTACAATTCATGGAATTGAAATGTTGGTTTTAAGTTTTATTACACTATATATGCCTTATGTTTATTTTTATCAAAACCCTATTGTACAAGTGTTTTTCGAAACATCTTCAATTTATATTGCTTTTTATTATATTGTTAAATGTATTATTATTTACAAAAGTGAAATAAAAAAATTCAAGTTAAGCTTAAGTGATGTTAAAGAAATTACAAAAGAGAATGATACATATTTAGATGAGAAAAGTGAAAAGAAATTTTCAAAAAAGAAAGGAAAATAATATGATAAGAAGTATGACAGGTTTCGGAAGAAGCAAAATTGAGATTGAAGGAAAAGAATATAATGTTGAAATAAGATCTGTTAATCATAAATATACTGATATATCAGTTAAATTACCAAGACAGATTTCTTATTTAGAAGATAAGATTAGAAAAACAATTGCTGATAAGATTTCTAGAGGTAAAATAGATATTTTTGTTGGACTTCAAGATTATAGTGAAAATGGAAAAGATATAAAGATTAATAGAGAAATAGCTAAGGCTTATATTAATGAGTTTAAAGCATTGGCTGAAGAAACAGGTATTAGTCAGGATATTAATATTATAGATATTGCTAAACTTCCTGAAGTGTTAAATATCAAAAATGAAGAAAATGAAGATGAGATTTGGAATGAGGTAAGTACTGCTTTAAATCTTGCTATTGATAATTTTATTGAAATGAGAGAGATTGAAGGTAAGAAGATAAAAGAGGACTTAAAGAATCGTATTAAATATGTTTCAGACAAAGTTGAGGAAATTAAGAAATATTCTTCTGGACTTATAGAAGAATATATTGTAAAATTAGAAAACAGAATAAAAGAATTATTAAAAACAGATGTTGTTGATAAAGATAGGTTAGCTCAAGAGATTGTAATTTTTTCTGATAAATCATCTATTGAAGAAGAACTTACTCGTTTAGATAGTCATATTAATCAATTTGTAAATCTTTTAGAAAAAGATTCACCTGTTGGTAAAAAATTTGATTTTATTATTCAAGAGATGAATAGAGAAGTTAATACAATTGGTTCTAAAGCAAATTGTTTAGAGATTACTAATCGTGTAATTGAGCTTAAAACTGAGATTGAGAATATTCGTGAACAAATTCAAAATATTGAATAAAAGGAGTGAATTTTATGCAACTTATTAATATTGGTTTTGGAAATATTGTTTCAGCTGGTAGAATTATTTCTATTGTAAGTCCTGATTCTGCTCCAATCAAAAGATTAGTTCAAGAGGCCAAAGATTCAAAGATGGCTATTGATGCAACTTATGGAAGACGTACTAGAGCTGTTTTAATAATGGATTCTGGTCATGTTATTTTATCTGCTGTTCAGCCAGAAACTGTCGCTGGAAGGTTAGAAAAAGAACAAGTTGAAGAAGAAAATTAATATATTAAATAAAAAAAAGGAGGTATGTTAAAATGATGGTAAACCCTACAATTAATGAATTATTAGATGTTATTGATGACAGATATAAATTAGTTATTGTAACATCAAAAAGAGCTAGACAATTATCTAATGGAGATAAACCATTAACAGATAAAGAAGAGCCAAATAGTGTTACTTTAGCAGCTAGAGAAATTGCAGAAGGTAAGGTTAGTATTATTAATGATGATTTGGAGGATTAATCGTAATAATGGGTAAAAGAAATATTATAACTTTAGCTGGAGATTTAGCAAGTGGAAAAGGAACTGTTTCTACTCTTATTTGTGATGAACTTGGATATGAAGTTTATAGAAATGGTAATTATTTTAGAGAGCTTGCTAAAAAAATGGGGATGGATGTAACTAGTTTTAATGTATATGTGAAAAGTCATCCTGAAATTGATAGACAAATTGAAAAAAGTGCTGCTGAATATGCTCAGTCTCATGATAATTTGGTTATTGATGCTAGACTTGGGTGGTATGCTGTTCCCGATTCTTTCAAAGTATATCTAAGGGTTGATTTAGATGTTGCTGCAATGCGTGCACTAAATGATCCTAATAGAAAAGATAGTGAGAATTTTACAACATTTGAAGATCAAAAGGCTGATATGAAAAGAAGATTTGAACTTGAAAATGAAAGATATTTTAATATATATGGAATTCATAAGGAAGACTTGAGTAATTATGATTATGTTTTAGATACTACAAATCTTAAACCTGAAGAGGTAAAAGATAAGATTATTGCTGAATATAAAAAATGGTTAGAGGTATAAATTATGAAAAAATATTGGAAATATATTATTCTGGTTTTAATTATAGTTGGAGTTATTATTGCTTTTAATTCTAAAAATTTTGAAGAAGAATTTGGAAATACTCCAAATAATAATACAAATAGCAATTCAAATGTTAATTCTCCTAAAAGGGATAATATTTCTGAAAACAAAAATGAAAATGAAAGTGTTGATTTAACTAAATTAACTGAAGAAGAAAAAAATGAACTTGGTAAAGAAAAGGTAGAAGGCTTCTTGAAGATTTATAGAAATGAATCTCCAAAAGGAATTTTAGTTAGTTTAGGTTTATTAGAGCCTAATCATGAATTTTCTCCAGAGGATTATATTGATAGAATTTATGCTAAGACTAATATTAAATATAATGATTTTAAAAGCAAAATGTTAAGTTATATGGACGAAAGCTTATTTTCTCAATATTTTGATAATCTTGGATTTAAAGAATCTGATGGGTTGCTCGCAGTTTCTGATATTGGCGAGATTGTAAAGACTTATGAAGTTACTAGTTTAGAGTTTGTTGAAAATCAAGAAGATAAAAAGATATATAATATAGAATTTAAAGATGTAGATAGTGGAGAGATTGAAAAGGCACAAATTAGTGTTATAGAGAGCAATAATACTTATGTTGTTGATAAATATGAGAAATTAATATAAAAAGAACGTTTAGAAAAATAAAGAAGTTAATAGTATTAATATTGAAATTATATATGAATTTTTTTAACCCCTTGCTGTCACAGCCCTTATCCTACAAATTTTCAAATAATATTTGAAAATTTGAGCTTTTATCTGATAGGGCTGCTTCAATCGCACTCACTGCGTTCGTTTGGTCGCTACGCGGGGATTTTCAAAAATTAATATATAATTTCATATTTTACAAATTAATTTTTTTATTACTTTGAACGTTCTTTGTTAATTTAGGAGAGGCAATGTTTGTTGAAATAATAATGAATAGTAATGCAAAGGCTTTAAATAGGACTTTTGATTACATGATTCCAATTGAATTAGAAAAAGATGTACATATTGGTAGTAGGGTTTTTGTGCCTTTTGGAAATGGTAATAAAGTACATGAAGGATATGTTATTGATATAAAAGAAAAATCTGAATTTGCTAATAAGGCTATTGTAAGGGTTGAAGATTCTATTTTAACCGAGAAAAATGTTAATTTAGCTAAACTTATGGCAATGAAGTATTTTTGTAATGTTTCTGACTGTATTAGACTAATGTTACCACCTGGAAATTCTAGTAAAGATCTAGAAAAACGTGTTAAAGAAAAAACGGTTAGGAAGGTTTATTTAAAAATTTCATCAGATGAAATACAAGAAAAAATTGAAAATAATGATATTAAGTCTGGAAAACAGATAAAATTACTTGAATATTTGAATGAAAATGATGGCATTGATGTTAGTTTATTAGAGATTGAGTCTGGAGTAAGTAAGGCTGTTATGACATCTTTAGCTAAAAAGGGTGTTATTGAATTTAGAGAAGAACAAGTAAATAGAAATCCATTTAAAAATAAGAAAATAAAAAGTGATAAAAAGCTAAAATTAAATAAAGAACAAGAAGATATTTTTAATCAGATTGATTTTATGATTGATAATAGTGAGTTTTCTGAATTTTTGTTATATGGAATAACTGGTGCTCGGAAAAACTGAAGTTTATCTTCAAGTGATTGAGAAAGTAATAAATACTGGAAAATCTGCTATTGTTTTAGTTCCAGAGATTTCATTAACACCTCAAATGGTTGATAGATTTTTCGCAAGATTTGGTGATTGTATTGCTGTTCTTCATAGTAAACTTTCAAGTGGTGAAAGGTTTGATGAGTGGAATAGAATTAAAAATAATGAGGCTAAAATTGTTATTGGAGCAAGGTCAGCAATATTTGCTCCTGTTCAGAATTTAGGTGTTATTATTATAGATGAAGAACATGATAGTTCTTATAAGTCAGATTCAAATCCTAGATATGATTCTAAAGATATAGCAAGATTTATGTGTAAAGAAAATGAGATTCCTCTTATTTTAGGTAGTGCAACTCCTGATATTTCTGATTATTATAAAGCAGAAAAAGGTGACAGGGAACTTGTAAAACTTACTAAAAGGGCTAATAATGCGTCACTTCCTGATGTTAAAATAGTTGATCTAAGACAAGAACTAGCTATGGGTAATCATTCTATGATTAGTTATGAATTACAAGAAGCTATTGAAGAAAATAAAAAGAAAAACAAACAGACTATTTTGTTTTTAAATAGGCGTGGTTTTTCAACTTTTATTATGTGCAGGGATTGTGGATATACTGTAAAATGCAAGAATTGCAATATTGCTATGACATATCATTTATATGAAAATAGATTAAAATGTCATTATTGTGGATATGAAAGAGATGCTGTAAAGGTTTGTCCAGAGTGTAATAGTACTAAAATAAAATATTTTGGAACTGGAACTCAAAAACTTGAAAATGAAATTAATAAAATGTATCCAGAAATGACTACTATTAGAATGGATATTGATACTGTAACTAAGAAAAATTCGCATGAAGAGATTTTAGAAAAGTTTAAAAATGAAAATATAGATATTTTAATTGGAACTCAGATGGTTGTTAAAGGACATCATTTTCCAAATGTTACTCTTGTTGGAATTATTGCTGCTGATACTTCATTAAATATTGGTGATTATAGGGCTGCTGAAAGGACTTTTCAAACAATTACGCAGGTAGCTCGGAAGAGCTGGAAGGGATAAAGAACCTGGAAAGGTTATTCTTCAAACTTATAATCCAGATAATTATGCGATTATTTGTGGACAAAAACAAGATTATGATTTATTTTATTCTCAGGAAATTGAACTTAGAAAAAGATTGAATTATCCGCCATTTTGCGATATAATAAATGTCAAGTTTCAATCTAAAGATGAAAAAGAGATTCAAAGTGTTTCAAATTATTTTTATAAATTATTGATAAAGAAGGGTTTTGTTAATTGTAATATTTATAAGCCTGTTCCTGCTCCTATTGATAAAATTAAGAACCAGTATAGATGGAGGTTTATTATAAAGTGTAAATTGACTAGGTCTATTGTTAAGGGGATTAATGAGGCTTTAGAGGAGTTTTATAGGACAAGGTGGAGGAATACGAATATTGTTGTTGATATAAATCCGAATAATTTGAGTTAGTATGTAATTATATATGAATTTTTTTAACCCTTGCTGTCACAGCCCTTATCCTACAAATGTTCAAATAAATTTGAACATTTGAGAATTTTATCAGATAGGGCTGCGGAGGTAGCACTCGATTCTTACGAATCTCGTTTGGTCGCTGCGCGGGGTTTTCAAAAATTAATATATAATTTCAATAAATGTATTCAAAATAATAAAAAGGGGTAATTGTTATGGCTATTCGTATTTTGAGAGAAGAAGGGGACGAGATTTTAAAGAAGTCGTCTAGGGTAATTGAGGTTATTGATGATAGAATTAAGGCTTTAGCTGAGGATATGTTTGATACTATGCATAAGTATGATGGGCTTGGACTAGCTGCTGTTCAGGTTGGTATTTTAAAAAGGCTTATTGTTATTGATTTATATGATGATAAGACTAAATTTGCTTTGGTTAATCCTGAAATTGTTTGGCATGGTGATGAGATGGAGGATTTTGAGGAAGGTTGTTTGAGTTTTCCTAATCAGTTTGGTAAGGTTAGAAGATATAGTAAGGTTAAGGTTAAGGCTCAAGATTTAAATGGTGATAGTGTTACTTTAGAGGCTGAAGGACTTCTTGCTCAAGCTCTTCAACATGAGATTGATCATTTAAATGGTGAGGTTTTTAAAGACAAAATCATTCCTGGTACTTTTGAGGTTGTGACTCCAGAGGATTTGAATAAGAAATAGAATTAAAGGTCAGATATGACTTTTTCTTCGCTCCCCATGCAACAATCTGTAACTCGCTATTGCTCGAACAGATTTTAGCACGGTCCCCACAATTGCTACGAAAAAGTAATATCTGACCTTTAATATAATATTGTTTGAAATAATAATAAGGAGGCTTTTTTATGAAGATTGTTTTTATGGGTACTCCTGATTTTGCTAAGGAGTCTTTAGAGGGATTGGTAGAGGCTGGATATGATGTTGCTGCTGTTGTTACAAATCCTGATAAGCCAAAGGGGAGAGGAATGAAAATGATTTTTTCTCCTGTTAAGGAATATGCAGTTTCTAAAGGTTTGGAGGTTTTACAACCAGTAAAAGTTAGAAACAATGAAGAGTTTATAGATAGGATTAAAAGCTATAATCCTGATGTAATATGTGTTGTAGCTTATGGAAAAATTATTCCTAAAGAGATTTTAGATATTCCAAAGTTCGGATGTATTAATGTTCATGGTTCACTTCTTCCTAAATATAGAGGAGCTGCTCCTATTCAATGGGCTGTTTTAAATGGTGAAAAGATAACTGGTATTACTACAATGTTTATGGATATTGGAATGGATACTGGTGATATGATTTTGAAAGAAGAAGTTGAAATTGGTGAAAATGAAACTACAGGGGAATTATGGAATAGGTTATCTAAAATAGGTTCTGATTTACTTGTAAAAACTATTGGTTTGATTGAAAATGGAAATGTTCCAAGAGAAAAACAAGATGAATCTGAAGCTACTTATGCACCAATGCTTTCAAAAGAGATAGGAAAAATTAATTGGGATGAGTTTACTAGTGAAAAAATAAAAAATCTTGTAAGAGGCTTAAATCCAATAATGGGTGCTTATACATTTTTAGATGAAAAAAAATTAAAAATTTGGGAAATAGAAAACTGTAGGGGCAAGGCTTGCCCTTGCCCACCAAATGTTAAACCTGGTGCAGTAATAGAATCAAACGAAAAAACAGGTTTATATATAAAAACAGTTGATGGTATAATTTCTATAATTGAGATCCAAGCTGAAAATTCAAAGAGAATGAATATTAAGGATTATTTAAGAGGAAATAAAATTGAAGTTGGAAAAGTACTAAAGTAATGTTGACTTTTATTATTATTATATGTAATATTTAATTGAAAACTAAAGAGGAGAAAGAAAAGTGTTGTTTTTTTTTGAGTTTAGAAGTGATAAGGGTATAACTTTAATTGCTCTTGTTATAACAATTATTGTGCTTTTAATTTTAGCTAGTATTACTATTGTGATGATTGTTGGTGAAAATGGAATATTAAGTAGAACTAATGAAGCAAAACAATCAATGTCAGATGCAGAAGATTTGGAAAAAATTAAAATAGCAACAACAGGTAGTTATGATGAAAATGGGGTAAATACAGTATTGCTATCAAAAAATTTAAGTCAAATAAACGGATTAACTAATAATGAAAATGCAGTAATACTTGAAAACACTGAAATATCATTACCATTGGTGGTTAAATTAAATGAAAATAAGTATTTAATTCATCAAGATGGAGAGGTTACCAAATTTTATGAACAGTATTCACAAGATGGATTAGTATTACATCTAGATGGAATAAACAATACTAGAAATGGACATAGTTCAAATACAACAACATGGGAAGATTTAAGCGGGAATAATAATGATTTTATAAAACGTGATATAGCTTCTGATCCAATATGGAGCGAAAATAGTTATGTCGGTGATAATACTAATAGAGCGTTAATATTAAGGAGTGCAATCTTGGCTGGTTCAGCAGAATGTACAGTAGAAGTTTGTTATGACGTTCCTATTATAAAAAATTATTATTGGATATTTCAAAGTAGACAAAGTAATTATGGAGCAAATGGGTTTCAATTTGTTGTTGAAAATATAGGAAGAAACATACATACTTTTGTGAATTATACTACATATCATCATTTAGCAAATAGTATAAACGAAAAATCTTTAAATAAAAAAACAATGGCATTTACATTAGATAATAAACAAATTACTTTTTCTGATAATGCAAGTTTTTATTCTGAAGATTCAAAAGAAGGAATAATAGAATCAATAATGAATAGAAATTGTTATACAATAGGAAGTGCTTATCCATGGAGAGAAGATAATAAGCCAATTAATTTTATAGGAAATATATATTCAATAAGAGTATATAATAGAAAACTAACAGAAAGTGAATTAGAAAATAATTATTTAGTAGATAAAGTTAGATTTAATATGCAATAATTTTTAAGATGTTGGGGCGGCAATTGATCGTCCATTTTTTATGTAGAAAAGTATTGAATTATTTAGTTTTTATTGGTATAATTTTATAAATTCAAAAGATGTGGAGGGTTACCTTATGGAGAATGAGAATAATGATAACAAAGATTTAGAAGTTGTTGAAGAGGTTGGTCTTCAGAATAGTGAAGGTATTAGAATTGCTAATGATGTTATTGCTGTTATTGCTGGAAAAGCTGCTACTGAGGTTCCTGGAGTTTTCGGAATGGCTGGTGGACTTGGAATTTCTGAAGTTTTTGGCAAAAAGAATATGTCTAAAGGAATTAAAGTTGAAGCTGGAGAAAAAGAAACTAGAATTGATGTTCATATAATTGTTGATTATGGAGTTAGAATTCCTGATATTGCTTTTGAAATTCAAAATAGAGTAAAAAAAGCTGTTGAAACAATGACTGGGTTAACTGTTGTTGAGGTTAATGTTCATGTTCAAGGCGTAAATGTTATAGATGAAAAAGCACAAAAAATAGATTATATAGATTAGTAGAGAAGAGGTATACGAATGAAATTTTTAGATAGAATGAATTTAAAAATATTTTCAGTAATAATGGTTATATTATCTATTATTACATTGTTTTTTGCTTTTGATATTATTAATGATTTTGAGTTTTTAAGCTTTTTAAAAGATGATAATTGTAAATACATTGTATTAGTAGTTTCTATATTTTTGATTATTGCTGGAATTAAAAGCTTATTTTTCTCAGATAGTAAAGAAGATATTTCAGATGGCGTTTTATTAGAAAACCCAAATGGAAAACTATATATTACTAAAGAATCTATAATTAGTATGATAGAAGCTGATGTTAAATCATATAGTGAAGTATTAAATCAAAATGTAAAAATTGGATTTAATGAAGAAAAAGATTTATTTGTTGAATTAGAATTAGTGGTTGAGAAAGAGAAGAGCATAAAAGACTTATCATCTAGATTACAGAGTTCAATAAAAACAGCTGTTAAGAAATCTTCTGATATAGATATAAAAAACATTGATATTAAGATAAAAAATATTCAAGATGAAGGAATAAAAAAATAGTTTTGGGAGGTTTTTCCAATGGAAGAAATAGTTGAATTTATTAAAAAGTACAAATATCCAATAATAGGTGGAATAATAGCATTATTACTTTTAGTAACAGATTTATTTCAAGTTTTAAAAGTAATTGTTGTTATAGCTTTAGGTATTTACTTAGGTTTTTATGTTCAAAAAAATAAAGAAACAATTAAAGAAAAATTAAGAAAATTAATAGACAAAATGTAAAAGGAGTAAAAAATGAATCGTTCATTATCTAGAGATTTCGCGTTTAAATTATTATATGAAAGAGAAATCCAAAAATCAGATGCAAATGAAGAATTAGAAATTTTTATTGAAAATAATGAAATTAAAAGTGAAAACACAATTGAGTATCTAAAAGATGTTTTAAATGGTGTTCAAGAACATCAAGATGAAATAAATCAATTAATTTCTAATAATTTAAAAAAAGATTGGGATATATCTAGAATTTCTAAAATTAATTTAGCAATTTTAAAATTGGCTATTTATGAAATAAAATTTACAGATATACCTTTTAAGGTTGCTATTAATGAAGCTGTTGAGCTTGCTAAGAAATATGGTGATGACAATGCTTCTACTTTTATTAATGGAGTTTTAGCTAGTGTTGTTAAAGAATAAATAAGGAGCAATTCATAATGAAAATTGAACCAATTACTGTATCACAACTTAATAAATATGTAAAAGATAAAGTAGCTGAAGACGAGTATTTAAACAATGTATTTGTCAAAGGAGAAATATCAAATTTTAAGCATCATTATACAGGTCATATGTATTTTACGCTTAAAGATGAAAAATCTCTTATAAAATGTATTATGTTTAAATCTCAAACAGCTACTTTAAATTTTGTCCCAAAAGATGGCATGAAAGTTAATGTTTTAGGTACAGTTTCAGTTTTTGAGAGAGATGGAGTTTATCAGATTTATTGTAAGGCAATGCAAGAAGATGGTGTTGGTGATTTATATACTAAATACCAGGAACTTAAGAAAAAACTTGAGCTTGAAGGGTTATTTGATGAAAAATACAAAAAGAAAATTCCATTTATGCCTGAAAAAATAGGAGTATTAACTTCTAAGACTGGTTCTGTTATTAGAGATATTATTAATGTTTCTACTCGTAGAAATCCAAATGTTTATTTAAGACTTTATCCTGTTCCTGTTCAAGGAGAAGGTGCTGGTGAGAGAATTGCTGATGCGATAAAGTTTATGAATAAAAATAAATTAGCTGATGTTATTATTTTAGCTAGAGGTGGTGGATCTTTAGAGGATTTATGGCCTTTTAATGAGGAGGTTGTTGCTAGGGCAATTTTTGAATCTAAGATACCAATTATTTCTGCAGTTGGTCATGAGACTGATTTTTCAATTTCTGATTTTGTTGCAGATCTAAGAGCTCCAACTCCTTCAGCTGCAGCAGAATTGGCTGTTACAGATGTATATGAATTAAAGAATAAGTTGTTTAATTATGAAAATAGGTTTAGAATTATTCTAAAGAAAAAACTTGAAATTATGAAGATGCGTTTTGAGAAATGTATGAATTCAAGATTTTTTAAAGAGCCTATGAGTTTAACAAATGATGCATCAGTAAAACTAGATAATGGTGTTAAACGATTAGAAAACAGTATAAAAGCTAAAATTAAAGATTATAAAATTAGAGCTGTTGAAACTATGACTAAAATAGATATGATGAGTCCTTTAAAGACTCTTTCTAGGGGATATTGTTTGGTAGAAAATGAGAATGGAATAATAAAATCAAGCAAAAAACTAAAAAAGGATATGATTATTAATATTAAATTTGAAGATGGAAATACAGATGCTAAAATTATTTAGGAGATTAGAAATATGAATAAATATAAAATTTTAAAAGCTGTTCCAATTGTTGCTGTAATAGCTATAGTTCTTACATTTATGTTATTAATTAGTATGCAATCTAAAATTAATAAAAAAACACAAAATGATTTAGAAAAAAAGAAAAATAACACAAATTCTGTAAATACAGTTAAATCAAATTAGGAGGATAATTATGAAAGAAAAGGGATTTGAGGAATTATTGACTGAGTTAGAAGAAATTGCTACAAAGCTTGAAAAAGATGATTTAACATTAGATGAGTCAATAAAACAATTTGAAAATGGAATGAAAATTGCTAAAGTTTGTAATGAAAAGCTTGAAGAAACAGAGAAAAGGATACATATTATTTTAGAAGACGGTGGAGAGATTTCTGAAGAGAAATTTGAGGTTGAGGAGTAAAGATGTTTTGGCAAATTATTCAAAATAAGGGTATATATGTTTCTGTTTTATTATGGCTTTTTATACAAATTTTTAAATTTTTATTTGATTTAATAAAAACTAGAAAGTTTAATTTTAAAAGATTACTAGGTGCAGGCGGAATGCCAAGTTCTCATTCTGCAATAGTTTGTGCTGTTACAATGTTTGTTGGAAGAGATTATGGATTTGATTCTAGTATTTTTGCTATGTCATTTGTTTTTTCTTTGGTTGTTATGTATGATGCTGCTGGAATAAGGAGAGCTGCTGGAAAACAAGCTAAAATGCTTAATAAATTAATTGAAACGCCAGGGTTAAAGATGAATGAGGTCCAAGAAAAATTGGTGGAGGTATTAGGACATACACCAGTACAGGTTTTTGTTGGTGCTATAATTGGTATTGTTGTAGGTTTAGTATTTTAAATAAATAAAGGAGGTATAATTATGAAGGATATTGAAATAGCAAGGAGTATTGTCCCTGGAAAAATTATTAATATAGCGAAAGATAATGGAATTGATGAAGAGTATATTGAATGTTATGGAAATTATAAAGCGAAGGTATCGAGCAATATTTATAATAAAATAAAAGATAATAAAAATGGAAAACTAATTCTAGTTACTGCTATTAATCCAACTCCTTTAGGCGAGGGAAAAACTACAGTTTCAATAGGTTTACATGATGCATTAAAGAAAATAGGTAAGAAATCATTGGCTGTTTTAAGAGAACCTTCTATGGGGCCTGTATTTGGAATGAAAGGTGGAGCTACTGGTGGTGGACATGCTCAAATAATTCCTATGGAAGATATCAATTTACACTTTACAGGTGATATACATGCAATTACATCTGCTAATAATCTATTATCAGCGATGATAGATAATCATATTTATCAAGGAAATGAGCTTGGTATTAAAAGAGTTATTTGGAGAAGATGTTTAGATGTTAATGATAGAGCTTTACGTGGAATAGAGATTGGAAAATCTAGGGAAAAAGGAATGAATCCTCGTGAAGATGTTTTTGATATTACAGCTGCTTCTGAAATTATGGCTATTCTTTGTTTAGCAGAAGATATGGATGATTTAAAGAGAAGATTGGGTAATATTTTAATTGGTTATAATGAAAGTGATGAACCAGTTTTTGCTAAACAAATTAAGGCTGAAGGTGCTATGACAGTTTTATTAAAAGATGCTATGAAACCTAATTTAGTACAGACTTTAGAACATAATTTGGTTATGATACATGGTGGACCTTTTGCTAATATTGCTCATGGATGCAATAGTATTGTTGCTACAAAAATGGGATTAAAACTTGCTGATTATATTATTACAGAAGCTGGATTTGGTGCAGATTTAGGAGCTGAGAAATTTTTAGATATTAAGTGTAGAAAAGCAGGTTTAAAACCAGACGCTGTTTGTGTTGTTGCTACAATTAAAGCACTTAAATATCATGGTGGACAAGATATTAAAACAATTACTGATGAAAATTTAGTAGCACTTAAAAATGGAATGCATAATTTAATTCAACATGTTGAGAACTTGAGAAAATATGGTGTTAATGTAATTGTTGGAATTAATAAATACATTACTGATACTGATAAAGAAATAGAATTATTACAAGATACATTAAAGGAAAAAAATATTCCAATGAGTCTTGTTGAAGCTTGGGAAAAAGGTGGAGAAGGTGCAATAGATCTTGCAGAAAAAATTGCCCAATTAGTTGAGAAAGATTATGATTTTAAATTTATTTATGATTTAGAAGATTCAATTGAAAATAAAGTTGAGAAAGTTGCCAAGGAAATATATGGAGCAGATGGTGTTGAATTTTCAGATGCTGCCAAAAGAGAAATTGAGAATATTAAGAGAATTGGAAAAGGTAATTATCCAGTTTGTATTGCTAAAACTCAGTATTCATTCTCTGATGATCCTAAAAATTTAGAATGTAAAGATCCTTTTAAAATTACTGTTAAAGAAATTATTCTAAAAAATGGTGCTGAATTTGTTGTTGCTATTACAGGAAAAATATTTACTATGCCAGGTTTGCCTAAAAAACCGGCTGCAGAGGGAATTGATTTAGATGAAAATGGAGATATTGTAGGAATTTTTTAATGAGATGAGCGAACTTGGGGACGACCATTGAAAGTTCAAAAAAATTGTATAAAAAACCTCTTTTAGGAAAAAATACTAAAAATATATTTTCCTATGGGAGGTTTTTTGTGAGATTTGGAAAGAAAATTATAATTATATTAATTTTGTTCTTGGCGGTTTGTTTTGTTTTTTTTATAGTTAATAAATCTAATAAAGTTGAGGCTTTATCTAAATATGGTTCTAGAGGAACAGAGGTCAGTAAAATTCAAGAAAAGCTTAAAAGATGGGGCTATTATAATGGAACAGTTGATGGGATTTATGGAAGCCAGACTGTTGCTGCTGTTAAGAGTTTTCAGAAGAAAAATGGTTTAGTGGTTGATGGAATTGCTGGTTCAAGAACACTTGCTGCAATGGGAATTACATCATCTTCTTCATCTGGTTCAAGCAGTAATTCAGGCAACAGTAATGATGTGAATTTACTAAGTCATTTGGTTTATGCTGAAGCAAGAGGTGAACCTTATACAGGACAGGTTGCTGTTGCAGCTGTAGTTTTAAATAGAGTAAAAAGTTCATCTTTTCCAAATACTGTTGCTGGTGTTATTTATCAGAGAGGTGCTTTTGATGCTGTTGGGGACGGACAGATTAATATGAGCCCTGATTCGACTGCTACAAAGGCTGCTAAAGATGCTGTAAATGGATGGGATCCAAGTTATGGAAGTATTTATTATTTTAATCCTGCTACTGCCACCAGTAAGTGGATTTGGTCAAGACCTCAGGTTGTGACAATTGGAAAGCATATTTTTTGTAAATAAGCTATGTGTCAATGGGGACGGGGAAAAGCAAAAAGTGGAAATGGGGACGGTTCTGTTTTCCACGAAATTTTTTTTCGTGGA
>JAFWNC010000011.1 GCA_017510525.1 Clostridia bacterium
CGATGACGACGATGATGACGATGATGACGATGATTATCCATATTGCAAGAAATCTGGTCATAAGTATACATTCTACAAATCTAAATCTTCTAAGTATGTATATACTTTTGAAGATGGTTCGTTAGAGTATAAGGATGACGAGATTGAGGATGAGGTTGATACAATCGGCTTCTCCAATGCAGGATACATCTACATTCTCACATCTGATGGTGATCTTTATCATCAGAAAGTCGGCAGAACGGATTCGCCTACATGGATCGATGGTGACATCGAATACATGAGCGTAAATTCCGATTATATGGTAACCAAGATCGTGGACGATGACGGCCACACTTATAAGGCGAAAGATTATGAGTAATATTTACTTGAGTCTTTCAATCTGGTCTAATTAAGGGCGGGAGATTATAATCTCCTGCCCTTTCCCTTTTTTATATAGGGTAGGGCAAGGAGTGTGGGTCGCCGAGGACGTCGACCCCTACGTTTATGAAAAATATGAAAAACAAGGTGGGGCAAGGAGAAATGGATCGTCTCGGGCGGGTTTCCATGCCTGACCGAGACAATCTGTTTCAATTGCACACCATTGAAAATTATGTAAATTTGTGGTATAATATATTTAGTCAAGTTTTATTGATAAGGGAAGAGACCATGTAACTAGTAGTTTTTATGACGATTTAAAGGAGGACTTACTATGAGAAAATTATTAGTTTTTTTAGCAACAATTGCAATTACAATTGGATTAGTTTCCGTTGTGTATGCAGAAACACCGATGTATCAGTTACAGAATCCAATTAACAATTCTGCTGGACAGATATATCAGTTACAGGATCCTATTAATAATTCTGATGGTCAGAGAGAGTTGGTTGTTAAAGATGTGAATGGTAATACTGCTTTGAAAGTTCTTGGCAAAGACCATAACGTTTACAATTCAACAATAGGAAAACTGTACACTGACAACTGCAAAGGTCCGGATTATTTCGGAGTTGCGTACAATCAGAACCTGAACCAGCTTCAGATTCTTTGGGTTGATACGAGTGATATGCTTTGGCTGAGTTCAGCCAGTGAGTATAAGCCTCTTATCCAGGGAATATATTCTGGTGGACCGATTAATTCTGTAGAAATACAGACTTTGGAGACTCAGGATGTTATGATTCAGCCGACTCAACCGAATAATCAAAATAATGGTCAAAACACGTATAATGGAACAAATACTCTGAATAATTCGGGAAAAATAAGTACGGGTACATTTACATATACCTATGACAGGATTAATTATAAGTATAAGTTAAATTATAAGGGAGAGTTACAGTTTGTTACGAATGTATCTACAACTGTTATATCTGAAGATGTTGTGGCTTTCGGATTTGCAGGAAAGTATGTTGTTTATCTGAACGATGATCAGGAGATGTATGCAGTAGAACTTGCCAGGTTGTCAAAGGGTACTATGATTTTAGATGATGTTGATGGAATTGATTTTTCGTCAGCAGGTACTAATGTTATAGCAAATGTTTATGCTGATAGGGAAACTTATTCGGCAGAGGACATTGAGAGAATGGCAAAGAGAGAATTGAAAAATAAGTAAGAGTTAAAATGGTCTTAAAAGCGGGGAAGGTTTCTTCTTCGCTTTTCCCTTTTTATATAGATAGAATTAAATTTTCTTGTATATATCTCCACGATTATTAATGAGAATAATTGTAATAATTTTTGAATTAAAGTTTATTGAATAAATAATTCGATATGAACCGAATTCTAAGTCGATATAAATTTTCATTATGAATTCCAATGAGTTTTTTAATGTCTCCGTTCGGGGAGTTTGTTGATTGAATTGATTATTCTGAGCTGTTGATTTTTATGTTGTTTTTGAATGAATTTTAGCGCTTCTGATTTAAATTCTATTTTATAGTTCATATTGTATCACCGCCTATTCCTAGTTGTTTTAGTACTTCTTCATAAGAAATAGATTTTTCGTTAGAATTTAATATTCTTATTGATTTTAAAGTATCAATCTTGTCATAAATATCCATTTCTTTTAAGTTTGCGTTTGAGTCAATTTTCAAAATTTCGTTATCTAGTATTTTTTCAAGTAATGGTTTCATAGATTCTAGTGTGTCATTATCAAATACTATTAACATGTTTATTAGTTCTTTTTGTAATTCTGACATTTTTATTTCTCCTTTCTTTATTTTTATGTTGATAGTATAACATATTTTTTTTATAAAATCTAGTAAAATAAAAAACAATAGGTGGGGATACATCCCTACCTATTGTTTTTTTATTTTTGGTTTTGCTACTAGGGAGGCGATGTAACCGAAAAAGACTGCTGCTGAGATTCCTCCGGCTGAGGCTTTTAGCCCTCCGGTGAAGATTCCTATTAATCCATCTTTTTGGATTTCTTTTATTACTCCTTGGGCTAGGTTGTTTCCAAATCCTGTTAGGGGGACTGTTGCTCCACAGCCTGCAAAGTCTACTAGGTATTTATATATTCCTAAACCTCCTAGGATTGTTCCTAAAGTTACGTAGAGTACTAGGATTCTGGCTGGGGTTAGTTTTGTTTTGTCGATTAGAATTTGGGCGATTACGCATAGGAGTCCGCCGATTACAAATGCTTTTAGGAGCATATACAAATCTATATTTTGAAATATTTCCATGTTTTTTTCCTTTCCATAAATTGTAGGTTAACGAGTTGCACTCGTTAACCTTGTAGGGGCACATTGCAATGTGCCCTTTTCATATCTTTCTCTTTTTATTTTTGGGCACATTGCAATGTGCCCCTACTTCAATTTATATTATTAATCCTTGGGCATTTATTATTGTGTAAGCTATTCCGGACGAGGATTGAAGATGAGATTCCGTAGACTAGAACGGGTCCTGCTACTGTGAACATTTTAGCTCCAACTCCCATTACATAGCCTTCTGATTTGTATTCCATTGCTGGAGAGATTATTGAGTTTGCAAATCCTGTGATTGGAACTAGTGAGCCTGCTCCAGCAAATTTTCCTATTCTGTTAAACCAGTTGATTGCTGTTAGAAAGGCGCTTAAGCCTATTAGTGATATTGAGACGATTGCTCCTGAGGTTGTTTCGTCTAGTCCTTTTGATCGGCAGATTGTGAATATTATTTGACCTATTACGCAGATTAGTCCTCCTACCCAAAATGCGTTAAAGCAGTTTTTTAGAATAGGGGAGTTGGGTGATTTTTTTTCTACATAGGTTTGATATTCTTGTTTTGTGGTTATGTTTTTTTTCATTGTTTCCTCCTTTGAAATGGATATATATTATGATTTGAATATAGCAATTTTTCAGCTTAGACTGCGGACGCTCTGCTATTTTTCTACTTCGTAGAAAAACACCTTGTCACGCTTCAAAATTCTATATTCAAATCAGGGAACCTTTGGAAAGAGTCTATGAGAATCTTCGGCAAAGCCTCGTTTGGTCGCTGCGCGGAGATTTTAAAAATTAATATATAACAATTTAATAAAAAAAATCATAGTTCGATTGAGATGGCGTGGGCGATTCCGTGGGATTGTTTCTCCTTGTTGGGTGGTTGTTGAGTTCATTAGTGCTCCTGTTGCGACTAATAGGATTTTTTTTAGCCTTTTTTCTTTTAACATGCTATATAGATAGCCTGAAAATACTGATGCGCAACATCCGCAGCCTGAGCCGCCCAGAGTGGGTGTCTTGTTTTTCTTTATCAAAGATTAATACTCCACAGTCATTATAATTGTTTTTTAGGTTATATCCTTCAGCTTTGGATAGGTCTAATACTATTTCTTTTCCAATATAACCTAGGTCTCCAGTTATTATGAGATCATAGTAGTTTGGTGTTCTTTCTGTATCTTTAAAGTGAGTTATAATTGTGTCTAGTGCTGCTGGAGCCATTGCGGCTCCCATGTTGTTTGCATCTTTTATTCCTAGGTCAACTATTTTGCCTGGTGTTAAGTGAGTAATGTAAGGGCCTTGTCCTGTTTTTGATAGTATTGCTGCTCCTGATCCTGTTACTGTCCATTGCGATGTTGGTGGCCTTTGATTTCCGTAGTTCTAAGGGAAATCTAAATTGTTTTTCTGCACTACAGAAGTGACTTGATGTTGCGCATAATGTGTATTCAGCAAAGTCTCCGTCTATGAATATTGAGCCTAAGATTAGTGCTTCTACAAATGTTGAACATGCTCCAAATATTCCGAAAAAAGGTGTGTTTAAGTCTCTTAGACCAAAGCTAGATGAGACGCATTGATTTAATAGGTCTCCTGAAAAAGAGTAGTCTATTTTTGAAGATGGTATTTTTGATTTTGTGATGACTGAATTTACAGTTTCGCGCAATATTTTGCTTTCTGCTTTTTCCCAAGTTTTTTCTCCATAGAATTCATTTTCTAGGCAGCGGTCAAAGTATTTGGCAAGTGGACCTTGTGATTCCTTTGGACCGACTGTTGATGCGGTTTCTAGGATTGTTACTGGGTTTTCTAATTTTATTGTTTGGGTTCCTATTTTTTTCATTTTTCCTCCTTTTATTGGGCGGGGACAAGCCCCGCCCCTACGGGATAGATATTTGTTATTAGTATGTGATTTTTTTTAAAAAATATACAAAAAATGTAAATATTACAATTGCATTACATTTAATTTACGGTTAAGTTAAATATATTGACTCTATGTTAAAAAAAATGTATAAATATATATAGAAGAATGTATTTTTGGCGAAATATGTCGTCTATAATATACTAATGATGTTTTAAGGAGTTTGAAAATGCCAAGTTGCTTAGGTGTTTATATCGAGGAGAAACTAATTAAATATGCAAAGGTATCTAAGGAAAGAGATAATATAAAAGTTGAATCTTTTGGCGTTATGTTTTATGAAAATTTAAAACATGCTTTGGGTCAAATTATTCAAGAGACCAATAGCCAGAGAGTTCCTGTTGCTATTAATATTTCTGAAGAAATTTATAATTATTTCGAAGTCTTTTCTTTACTTAGTTCTAGCGAAATAAAAAAAGCTGCTGAGATTGAATATGATGTTTTATGTACTGAAAAAGGATATAAGAAAGATTTATTAGAACCAAGATATTTAACATTGTCAAATCCTGATAATGTTGAGAAACTTAAAATTGTTAATATTTCAGTTAATAAAAGTGAACTTGATTCTAGAGTTAACAATTTTGACAAAGGAAAAGTAATATCTGCTAGACCTATGCCAACAAGTATTTTGAATTTGCTTTCATTAAACAAAGAGTCAAATTCTTTAATTGTTAATATTGAAGATAGAACATATATTACAGTTATTAAAAATGGAAATTTTGATAAGGTTGAAATCATTCCTGATGGTATGAATGATATTTTAGAAAAAATAAATACAAGTGAAAATTCATATTCAAAATCTTATGAAATTTGTAAAAATACAACGATATCAAATCAAGGTTTGAATATTGAAGATGGAAATGAGTATGTTGAGGTAATATTACCAACTTTATTTAACGTGACTAACAAAATAAAAGATGTGATTGCTGATTTTGACGGCGATGTGGGTGAAATCTATATTACTGGTAGCGGTAGTTCAATAAATAATATTGATTTATATTTACAAGATTTCTTAGATAATATTCCTTGTGAAATCTTAAAACCAAAGTTTTTAGAGGCTGGTTCTCTAAAAGTTGGAATCAAAGATTATATTGAGGTTAACTCCGCTATAGCTTTGGCTTTAGATGGTTTAGGAATGGGAATCAGAGATCTTAACTTTGTTACGCCTAGTAAAATAGCTAATTTAACTTCTTCAATTGGAAGTATTAGTAATGTTAAAGCTCCTAATATTGGTGATGCGAAAGAATCATTTAAAGGGAAATTAGATCCAATAGAAAAATTGATGTTTAGAGTAATTGGAACTGTTATTATTTTCTTAATTGGATATGGAATTATTTCTACTTCAATGATGGATAATTATGAACAAAAGTCTACTGAAACTGATACTACAAAAGCTAGTGTTGTTAAGGCTATTAGCGATGTTAGTGTTGACCAGAAGAATGTTAATAGTATTATTAATCAATATAAAGAACAAATTGAAAAATTGAAAAAGACTGATGATGATAATTATGGTGATAATTCTGTTGTTATTCCTAAAGACGTATTACCAAATTTCTTAAATCAGTTGATGTTTGCTATTCCTCAATATGTAACTGTTGATAGTATCACAAATACAACGGGAATTCACATTTCAATAGAAGCACATTCAAAGGAATATCAACAAATAGGTTTGTTTAAAGCTATTTTATATAATAAAGGGCTTTTGAAAAATGTAACTTCAACAGTTAGTTATAAAGAGGGAGAATATGTTAGAGTTACTATAGAGGGAGATTTACCATGAGAAAAATATTAATTTTGGTTTTAACTCTTTTTGTATGTGTATGGATTTATGTTTTTGCTTTCAAAGGTGTTAACACATTTTTTACTGTTTATAATGTTGAGGAAATTGGTGTTAAACAAAAAGAGGTTAATGATAAAATTACAGAAGTGAAAAATTTACAAAAAGAAGATCTAGCAAAAAAACAAAAGAATTTAGATACTTCTGTTAAAGAATTTAAAAAGGTTAAAGAGGAATATGATGATCTTATGCTTCTTGTTTCTCAAAGAGGAGAAGAAGGAATTGGGGATTTCTATGATATAGAATATTTATGGACTAGACTTGGAATTTATTCTACAAAACATGGAGTTGATATTGCTCTTACAATTTCAAAATCACCATTTAATTCTAATAATAAAGATACAAATTTTATATTATGTGATTTTGATTTTACAATTACTGGTACATATATTAATGTTACAAATTATATTTATTCAATGGAAGATGATTCTGCTTTATATTTTTCAATAAGAAACTTTAAGATGGTTGCATCATCTGACGATAAAGTTACGGCAACATTTTCTGTAACAAAAATTCCTGTTGCTTCTTCAGGATTATCTGATGTATTTAAAAACAGTTCTAGTGTTACAGTTGATAATAATGCTAATAGCGGAAGCCAAACTGGTGGAACCGCAGGTGATGCAACTGGTGGAACAACTGGAGGAACAACAGGTGGTACTACAGGTGGTACTACAGGAGGAACAACTGGAGGAACAACAGGTGGTACTACAGGTGGTACAACTGGAGATACAACAGGAGGAACAACAGGTAGTACAACTGGTAGCACAACAGGAAGTACAACAGGAAGTACAACAGGAAGTACAACAGGAAGTACAACTGGAAATACAACAGGTAGTTCATCAAGTAGTAATACAAAAAGCAATGGAACAACAAATACAAATGTAACAAATAATAGTTCAAGTAATTCAACAAGTAGTAATAAAACAAGTGGAAATTAGATATGTAGGGGCGACCATTGGTCGGTCTTATGAAAAAATAATTGATTTTTATGGAGCACTTTAGTGCTCCGCTACGAAGGGATTATATTGTTAAGGAGAATGTTATGAAAATTTTTAGAGAGATTATCTGCATGATTGCAATTGCAATTGTTGTTGTGTTAATTCTTGTTTTAGTTTTTTATGATTTTCTAGCTGATGGAAATGAAGTACCTAATAAATCTAATTATATAAGATCAAGCTCTGTTAAAGAAGTTTTAGCAGATAAAGAAGCTTTTGAAAAAAAGCTTAAAGAAGATGAAATTGGAACTTTATCTAAAGCAGCTTATGATATTGATAATAGTGATATTAATTACTTTATAAATGAAGGAGTTCTTACTCAGGGTAAACCTAATCCTTTTGCTGATATGAAGGAAACAAATACTGGTGATCCTGGAGATGGAGGTAGTCCTGGAAATGGGGGTTCTCCTGGAAATGGTGGAGGCGGTGGCTTCTTTGATGACCACGGCACAAAATAATTTTTACTATCGGTTATATTTATTATAAATATATATAACAAAATTTATTTTATAAGGAGGAACAAAAGATGTTCAAAAATCAAAAAGGTATTACACTTGTAGCATTAGTAATAACAATTATCGTATTATTAATCCTAGCTGGTGTAACAATTGCAATGGTTGTTGGGGACAATGGAATCCTAACAAGATCAAATCAAGCTAAATTTGAAAATCGTGCAGCTGAAATTAAGGAAAAGGTTGAAATTTCTGTTGCTGACTTAGCTGCTGATGTTCAAGTTCAATTAGCAAAAGATTCTAGTTTCGGTGGATACAATGGTGAGAAATTAGCAGATGTATTTGAGAGAACAGTAGGTGCAGGAAATGTTGCTACTAGTGCAGCTGATGGAAAATATGTTATTAAAGTAGGTTCAGCAACTGTAGATCCAACCGATGATGGAACTTCACCTGTTTTATCTAATACATCTTCTACAACAGCTCAAGTAGTTACAATTGAATATTATGATACTACTTTAAGAAATTCTGCTAAAAATGGATCTTCATGGAAATCAAGTGGTAAATTAACATACACATTTAGTGTAAGTGCTAATTTAGCTATTGGTAATGTTACTGAAGGTTCAGGAAATGATGGTGGATATTAATATTTTGGAAACTTAGTTTCTTGATATTAGATTCTTTTACAAAAGATTAAAGAGATACAAAAGATAAATTATATTTTTAAATTTGAAATATATATTTTGTATAAAAAGATATTTTATTTAAGTTATGGGCGGATGATGGCCATGCGCCATGTTCGCCCGTAATTTTTTCCATAAATGTAAGGTCGTTTATAAATGGGTTTACATTTGTGGAAAGGATGGCTTTGGTTTTATGTTTTGGGTTTATGGTTTTATTTATTTTTGCGTTTTTGTTATAGGAATTTTCTTTGGAAGTTTTTCTACTTTGGCTGTTTATAGAATTCCTAGAAAAATTGATATTACACATGAAAGATCTTTTTGTCCTAATTGCTCTCATAAGCTTGGATTTTTAGATTTATTTCCTTTATTTAGTTATATTTTTTTAAGAGGGAAATGTAGGTATTGTGGACAGAAGATTAGTATTAGATATTTTTTAATTGAACTTTTATTTGGAGTAATTTCAATTTTGTTTTTTGCAATTATTTTGCATTTTAGAAGTTTGTTAGATTATTGGAGTTTAGTTATTTTTATCGGATGTATGAGTTTATTTGAAGTTTTGTTTTTGGTTGTTTGGATTAAATTTGTAGGGGCACATTGCAATGTGCCCAAAGAAAAATAATAAAGGGAGGGTGTGGGAACCCGCCAATACAGAGAGGAATTTTAATGATAAAAGAAATATTTGGAAAGGTTAGAAGTGAATATGGTTTTACTGGTCAAGATTTAATCATTGCTATGTTTATTCTTGTTCTATTTTTAGGCCTTATGACTGGTGTATATGTTAACCTTTCAAATACTTCTTATGAAATTAAGTTAACTGCTGATGCTACTGAAATTGGTACTAATATTTTAGAGTTTTATGATAGTGAATATTATGATGAAATAAATACTTCTTCAAAAACGGAAGTTTTAGCTTCTAATTATAGTGGAATTTCTTGGAATGATAAATATGATGTTTATGTTAGTGTTACTGAAAACCAAGAAAAAAACAAGAAAGAAATAAGTGTTAGTGTTGAATTTGAATTTAAAGATGAGACTCATAGAATTGAAAATTCTATGATAAAGGAAAAGGAACCTATTAGACCAACAAATTCACCTGATATGTCTAATATTAGTGTTACTCCAATCAAATTTGTTTATGATGATGCTTCTGAATTATATGGTCATTTTTTTAAGACTCAGAAAACAGATAATGAATGGTACAATTATGAAAATAAAAAACTTGCTGTAGCTGTTTCTGGTGGCGAATTTGATAACAATGGAATTATGACTGGTTTTGATGATATTTATGTTTGGATTCCTGCTTTTTATGTCGCAACAGATACTAATAGTAATAACTATTTAGCATTTTTTTATAAAGATACTGATAAGATAATAAAGAAAAATGGTGATAATAGTTATGAATTAATAGATTCAAACACTGTTTCTGCTTCTAGATATTCAAGTTTTATAGGTAAAAATGGTGTATGGGTAAATGTTAATTTGAATAATAACAATGTTATGAGTATTACTGAAAATGATACATCTTTAAATCAAGTGTTTAGTAATTTTATTACTTATTTTGATTATAGTAATACAGTATTTCCTACAAATGATTAAATTTAGAAAGGGGTAATTAAGATGGCTAGAGTACCTATTGGAATCGAGCTTATTAAGAGAAATGTAGCTACTGAGGCTAATATAAAAGAGGCTTTAAGATATCAGAAAACTCATCCAGATAAAAAGCTTGGTGATATTTTAAATATTTTAAATTTATGTGATAGAACAAAGCTAATTAATGCTATGGGTGAGATTTTAGGAGAAAAGGTTATATTAATTTCACCTGAGTATGTTAAGATAAATGTTACAAATTATATTTCTATTGATACTATAAAAAGTGTTAAAGCTGTTCCTTTTGAGGAATCTGGCGGAAAAATTAAAGTTTGTTTTGCTGATACTAGTAGTAAAAAAACTGTTGATCAGATTCGTCTTATGCTTCTTCATAATGGTTATAGTATGGAGAAATATATATCATTTGAATCAAATCTAGATGATGTTATAAGAGCTTTAGAAGGAAAATCTAGTGATGATATTTCTTCTGTTTCTTCTAGAGATATTACTAGACTTATTGATAGTATTATTAAAACTGCTATGGATAAAAATGCTTCTGATATTCATATTGAGCCTATGGAGAAGGATATTAGAGTTAGATATAGAATAGATGGTGATTTGATTAATGCTACAAAAATTTCTAAGGATTCTCAAGAACAGGTTATTGGTAGATTAAAGGCTATTTCTAATATGTATCAGGAAAAAACAGAGGATCAAGATGGTAGAATTGTAATGTATCCTCAATATAATATTCGTGTTTCTTCACAGCTTAATATATATGGTGAGAAGTTTGTTTTAAGACTTTTGAAGAAAGATGCAAATATTAGAAATATTTATGAATTAGGTTTTCCAAATGATAAAGATATTATAAAGAAATATTTTAATAAGAGAAATTCTATTACTGTTATTGCTGCTCCTACTGGTGAAGGTAAAACAACAACTTTATATAGTATTATGGATTCTTTAAATAAACCTGATGTTAATGTTATTACAATTGAGGATCCGGTTGAAATTAGAATTCCTGGATTAAACCAGGTTGAAATTGGACCTAAAAATTCTTTTTCTAGTTCACTTAGAACTGTTTTAAGACAAGATCCTAATATTATTCTTGTTGGTGAGATTAGAGATTTAGAGACTGCAGAGATTGCTATGCAGGCTGGTCAAACTGGTCACTATGTTTTATCTACTATTCACACTATTGATGCTGTTGAGGTTATTACAAGACTTAGAAAGCTTGGTATTTCTGATTATGATATTGGTAGTACTTTAGCTACTTCAGTTTCTCAAAGATTAGTTAGAAGAATTTGTCCTCATTGCGCTAAAGAGAGAAAGTTTACTAAAGAGGAGAAAGATAAAATTAATAATTATGCTGCTAAGTATGGTGTTAAATTTGATTTTACTGATAAGGTTACTTATACTCCTGTTGGATGTAAAAAGTGTAATATGACTGGTTATAGTGGAAGAATTGCTGCAATTGAGATTTTAGATATGACAGATAAGATTAAGGAACTTATTACTGATGGTGCTTCTACTTATGAGATAAGAAGGGCTGCTCAGGAAGAGGGGTTTGTTCCTTTTCAAGTTGATGCATTGAAGAAGGTTGTTGAAGGAGTTACAACTTTGGAAGAGGTTGATAAGAAGTTAGTTTTGTTTAATGATTAATAATTGAAAGGATTTGGTGATTTTATGATTGAACTTGGTAAAATTATTGATGAGGCTTTAGAAAGAGGAGCTTCAGATATTCATATTATTTGTGGACTTAAGCCTGTTCTAAGAATTCAAAAGTCTTTACTTCCTTCTAAATATCCAGTCTTAACTGAAGAGGATATTTATGGAATATATGATCAAATTGTTGATGGTAAGGTTGAGATGGATGAAATCTATAAGAATACAAGAATTATAGATACTGCGATTGTTCATAAAGGTATTAGACTTAGGGTAAATGTTTCTAGTTTTAACGAGATTCCTTTATTTACTTTGAGAATTATAAAAGATGAATTACCTGCTTTTGAAGATTTAGGTCTTCCAGAGGTTGTTCGCCAGATGATGTATCAACCTCAGGGTGTTATTTTGGTTACTGGTAAGACGAATTCTGGTAAAACTACTACTTTAAGTGCCTTGATTAATTATGTTAATGAGACTCAGAATAAAAAAATTCTTACTTTGGAGGCGCCGGTTGAATATAAACATAAATCTAAAAAGTCTATTATTGTTCAAAAAGAAGTTGGTGTTGGGGGAGATTCACTTACTTATTTTGATGGTGTTAAGAACTCTTTAAGAGAGGATTGTGATATTCTAGTAATAGGTGAGATCAGAGATAAAGATACTATGAATGCTGCTATTGATATGGCTGAAGCTGGACATTTGGTTATTGGTACCTTACATACAAAGTCTTGTGCTGAAACTCTTGATAGAATTATCAACTTTTATGAATTTTCAGATCAAGCTCAGATTAAATATTTGATGGCAACTCTTCTTAAGATTATTGTTTCTCAGAGACTTATTCCAAATGCTGCTGGTAATGGTTTGGTTATGGTTCCTGAAGTTATGGTTGTTGATGATATTGTTGCTGGTTTTATTAGAAAAGAGAAATTTAGTATTTCTGGTATTGAAGATGCTATTTCAAGTAGTGTAGATAAAGGTAGTAGGAGTTTAATTACTTCACTTGCTGAGTCTGTTATTAAAGGTGACTTAACTATAGAACAAGCTGAAGGACAAGTTGAAGCTAAAAATGCTGATGTTTTAAGAAGAACTGTAAGACAACTAGGTGGAAATATATAATAATTATAGGAGGATGTGGATATGCCTACTTATCAATATAAGGCAATGGCTAAAAATGGGCGTATAGTAAAAAATACAGTTACTGATGACAGTAAGGCCGAACTTTTTAAGAAACTTAAGAAAAATGGTCTTACGCCTATTTCTATTCAACAAGCTGTTACTTTGGATAATTTAAATAAAATGCCTAAAATGAAACATAGAACTACTGCTGAAATGCTTGGAGATATGTCTGGTGATGCTTCTAAGATGCTTTATGATGCTAGTAATCATGAGGGTGCTAAAAAAGGTGGCATACAAATAACTACTGGACAAAAAATTAAAATTAGAGATATCATGATTTTTACTCAAAGTTTTATGCTTCTTAAAAAGGCTGATTTTAATAATGTTCATGCTTTAGAGACTGTTATTAGATCAACTGAGAATCCTAGATTTAAGGATGTTCTTAAAGATATTTTAAGAGGTGTTGAAGCTGGTGAATATATGTTTAGTACTATGGAGTATTATGGCAATATTTTTCCAGTTATATATGTTAATATGATTAAGGTTGGGGAGCTTTCTGGTTCGCTTACAAATTCATTAGAGCAAGCAATGAATTATTTGGAGACCTCTCAAAGTTTAATTAAACGTGTTAAGAAAATTGTTATTCCAAATTTATTTCAATTTTTTGGTTTAATTATTCTTCTTTTGGTTGGAACTATTGTTGCTATTCCTTCTATTCAAGATGTTTTTGATGCTGTTGGTACTGAAGAGGAACTTCCAGCAATTACTATGTGGTTTTCTGATTTTATAACTAGTGCTGGTTCTTGGTGGTATATTCCTGTTTTGGTTATTGCCGGAATTGTTGGTGGTATCATGTTTTATATACATACACCAAATGGCCGTTTTAAATTTGATACTTTTAAATATAAGATGCCGATTTTTGGTAGTTTGATTTATGCTGTTGATTTTTCGAGAGTTATGAAAGCTGTTTCTCTTAATATTAAGAATGGAATGAGAATTCAACAGGCTTTAGAGGTTAGTCAGAACGTTGTTAAAAACAATGTTATGCTTTCAATTTTAGAGGTTTCTATTAATAATTGTATGATTGGTAAGTCTTGGATTGAACCTTTCGAGGATGCTGGGCTTGGAAATAGTATGACTACTGAGATGCTTAAGGTTGGTATGCAGACTGATTTGGCAACAATGATGGATAAACTTTTAGAGTTTATCGAGATGGATATTGATAATATTTTAGGAAAGATTATGAAGGTTCTTCCTGAGGTTAGTTATATTTTTGTTGGTATTGTTCTTATTTTCTTCGTTGTTGTTGTTTTGGTTCCTTGTATTCAGGTTTATATGGGTTCATTTATGTTCAGTGCATATTTATAAAAATAAAAAAAGATTGGTTTTACCAGTCTTTTTTTAGGTTGTTTATTTAAATTGAAATATAGTATTTTTCAGCTTAGGCTGCGGAAGCTCTGCTATTTTTCGACTACGTCGAAAAACACCTTGCCACGCTTCAAAATTACTATATTTCAATTTATTATTAAAAATTTCTTAAATTGGTTGTTTTTGTTTTTGGTTATTGTTATAATTTATGGAGTATGTCGAAAGATGTCTTTTTTTAAATTTTTTATGGTGTCCATGGAGGTTTTATGAGGGTTGGTATTGATATTGGTGGAAGTCATGTTGGTATTGGTTTAATTGATTCTGATAAGATTATTGATACTATTGATATTAATTTAACTAGAGAAGATAGACATGATTTTTTTGGTTCTATTTTGAGGATAAGTATTAGTTCTATTAATGAATTGTTAAATAGGAATAGTATTGATTTAAATAGTATTGATCTTATAGGTATTGCTGCTCCTGGTGATATTAGGGATAATAAAATTGTTAGGTCTGATAATTTAGGTCTTTATGATTCTGATATTGCTGGAAAGATTTATGAATATTTTAATATTCCTGTTCAAGTTAGAAATGATGCTAAGTGTGCTGGTTTAGCTGAAATGAAGTTTGGAGCTATGAGAGGGTTTAATGATTGTGTATTTTTAGGCTTGGGAACTGGTATTGGTGGTGCTGTTTTTTTGAATGGTGATCTTTTGAAAAATGGTACTGGTTTTGAGATTGGACATATGATTATTAATAAAGGCGGTAGACAGTGCAGTTGTGGTAAAAGAGGTTGTTTTGAAACTTATGCATCTATTAGAGCTTTTAAGAATAAGGTTGCTGAAGTTTTAGATATTGATAATGATTTTTCTGGTCAATATTTAAGAGAGAATTTATTAGATTTTGATAATCCAAAGGTTAGGGAAGTTATTGATCAGTTTATTGATGATTTGATTGTTGGTATTAGTAATATGATCGATATATTTGAGCCTGATGTTGTTTGTTTAGGTGGTAGTTTTTCTTATTATGAAGGTCATCGTGTTTTTAATGAATTGCTTTCAAGAATCAGAGAAGATGGAAGGGTTAGATGCTCTAAATTACCTAAAATTGTTTTAGCTGAGTTAAAAAATGATGCCGGGATTATTGGTGCTACTATAGAATAAAAATATTGGTATTAGGAGAAAAAATGAGTAAGGTTATATTGGAAGGAAAAGATGATATAAAAATAGTTAAAAAAAATACAGAAGCTGTTAAGGTAACACATGATAACAGTATAAGACAAAATGGTGAAATAAATAAAGAGCAAAGAAAAGTAGATAATGTTGATAAGAATAAGGAAATAAAGCCTAAAAAGAAATTAGGTTTTTTCAAAATATTTGGTTTATTTATTCTTACTGTTATAGCTCTTGGTCTTGTTACTTTTGATGTTCTATTATATGGTCCTAATTATAAGTTTAGGGATTGGCTTGTTACTAATGCGATGAATACTTTAAATCATAAATATTTAGCTACTTGGTTTTATAGTGATGATGAGATTGATGAGGTTATGTCAAGAAATAGAGTTATAGAGGTTGAGGAGAATACTAATACAGAATTACTTAGTGATGTTCCTCCTGCTAATCAGGGAAATATTGTTTATGCAAATGAATATGAGAAAGAGATTTTAGATAGAGAAGAGGGGCAAGACTATAAAATTATTGAGCTTCATGATGATAATTATGATGGTTATTTAGCTGTTATTTATGAGCCTCCTAGAATTAGTGTTGCAACTAGTAAGGGTCTTGGTTCTTCAGGTCAGTATTTGGTTGATATGGCAAAAAATAATAATGCGCAAGTTGCTATTAATGGTGGCGGTTTTGCTGATGAACGGTGGTAATGGTTCTGGTGGTGTACCTTATGGAATTACTTTTGCTGGTGGTGAGTTCAAGTATAATTTTGGTTCAAAAAATGAACAATTTTCAATAATTGGATTTGATAATAATGATAATTTAGTTTTAGGCAGATATACTCAGGCTGAGGCTAAAGAGATTGGAATTAGGGATGCTGTAACTTTTAGTCCATTTTTGATTGTTAACGGAAAGTCTTCTGAGGTTCAAGGAAATGGTGGTTGGGGTTATGGTCCTAGAACTGCTATTGGACAAAGGGCTGATAAGATTGTTTTGTTTTTAGTTATTGATGGTAGAAGAGTTAATAAACAAGGTGCTAGTATGGGTGATTTAATTGATATTTTTGAAAGATATGGAGCTATAAATGCTGCTAATCTTGATGGTGGTACTTCATCTGCTATGGTTGTTAATAATAAGATTATTAATGATCCTATGGATGCGTCTGGAAATCATAGGACTAGACCAGTTGCTACAAGTTTTATTTTTAAGTAAAGGTATGCAAAATGGAAATGGGGACGGTTCTCTTTTCCAAGTTTTCCTTGGAAAAGAGAACCGTCCCCATTTCCATTTTGCATACCTCTTTAAATTTACTCTTGACTTTTTTATTTTATAGGATATAATGTAGAAAAAAGGGAAGAGGTAATGTTTATGCCTGAGATTAAGTTTGAAATTGTTAAAAAAATTGGAGTTATTTCAACTAGTGATAAGGGTTGGAGTAAAGAGCTTAATTTGGTTAGTTGGAATGGTAGAGATCCTAAGTTTGATTTAAGGGATTGGAATGAGGAGCATGATAAGATGGGTAAGGGAATTACTTTAAATCATGAGGAATTTGAGAAACTTAAAGAGATTATTGGAGGCTATGAAGAATAGTCTTCTTTTTTTGAAATTTAGATGGAAATGGGGACGGTTCTCTTTTCCAAGGAAAACTTGGAAAAGAGAACCGTCCCCATTTCCACTTTTGTTAATCTAGATTTTTTCCGTATCTTTTTATTTTTTGCGTTGTTGTTTTTTCAAAGTCATTGTCTTTTATTTTAAATTCTCTAATATGTTTAAAGTTTGGTATTTTTGAGTTTACGTTTTTTATTGATTGATCTATTAGTTCAAAGATTTCTTCTTGTGTTGGTTTTTCTTTTCCAAGGTGCTCCTTTATTGTTTCTAAGTTTGGTTTGATTTGTGCCTTAACATATGTTTCTTTTGTTTGTTCATCTAGTCTTCCTGAAACTAGAGATTCTAATATAAATTCTTCTTTATCTAGTAATGTTTCTAATTCTTCAGGATATATGTTTTTTCCGTTTTTAGCTATTATTAAGTTTTTACATCTTCCTGTAATGTATAGATATCCTTTTTCATCTATTTTTCCTAAGTCGCCTGTATGAAACCATCCGTCTTTTAATACTTTTTCTGTTTCTTCTTCATTTTGATAATATCCTAACATAACATTTGGACCTTTTGTTATTATTTCACCAACTCCTTCTTGATTTGGGTTGTCTATTTTATATTCTACGTTAGGAATTGGTAATCCGCATGAGTCTGCTTTATGGAAAAAGTCGTTGTTTCCTGCTACTAGAGGAGAACATTCTGTTAATCCATATCCTGATAATACTGTTATTCCAAATTTTCCAAATGAGTCTACTAAATATGGATTTAATGGTGCGGCTCCAACAATTAATTTTGTTAGGTTTCCACCAAGTGATTTTAGTATTTTTTTCTTTACTATAAATCTTAGATAAAATGGAAGTGTATCCATTATATGTTTATCTTCTTTAAAATATTTTTCCGGAAGTGAACTCTTTAAAGTTTTCATTATTTTTTTGTGTACGTTTTCTAACAATAATGGAACACTTAGAATTATGTTTGGTTTATATTCATTTAAATTTTGTGGAATGTAACGTAGTCCGTCGCAATAGCTTATTGTACCACCGCTTGATGTTACTAGTAGATATCCTAGTGTACATTCATATGTGTGATGTATTGGTAAGATTGACATTATTGATGTTTTTGTTGATACTTTTACTATATTTCCAACTGATGTTATGTTTGAGCATATGTTTCTGTGTGATAAACATACTCCTTTTGCATTTCCTGTAGTTCCTGATGTAAATAGTAGGAAGTGCATTTCATTTGGGTCTAGTTCTATTTTTGGAAATTCGTTTGTATTTTTATAATCTTTTTTAAATTCTTCAAAAGAGATGAATTCACTGTCTGTTTTTTCATCATCAAATGAAATATAGGTGATAGGGAAGTTTAGCTTTTCTTTTTCTTCTATTATTCCTTTTAAATTTTTGCTATCTCCTAAAATTATCTCTGCTTCAGATATGTTTAAGAAGTTTATTATGTCTTGAGTGTGTAATTCTTTGTCTATAGGGACAACTATTCCTACTATACTTGCTGCTAGGTATGTTGTTGCCCAGTTATAGCTATTTTTTCCGATTACTGCTATTTTTTTATTCTTATATCCGTTTTTTATAAGTGAACTTCCAATTTCTTCAACATCTTTTTTATATTCAGAATATGTTATTTTAATTATTTTTTTGTCTTTGTTTTTTACTCTAAAAGCTGTTTTGTTTGAGTATTTTTTTGAAACGTCATATAGCATTTCTTTTAGTGTTTGATAGTCTGGTCTTTTAAAGTAGTGTGTTTTTAGGTATTCAATTTCTGGTTGGTTAGTTTTCATGTTAGGTTCCTTTCTTTATTAGGGTAGGTCTTTTGAGAACGGACGATAAATAGCCGCCCCTACGGTTTATTGTTTTTCTAGTTTATAGAATTTACGTGTTTTTAGTGTTGTTAGTTCTTTTGTGTATGATCCTTGATAAATATTATTTACATCATCTTGAAGAGGTATATCAAGAGATACTTCACAAGTAAATTCTTCGTTTAAATAGTTTATTATGTGTATTTTAAATGATATTGTTGCATTTAGCTTACTTAGTAGTGTTGATGAATCTCTAAGTAGTGTTCCATCAAATGTTATTGTTGTATCTTTGTTATTGTTTATTATTAGGTTTGGTGCAACATTTTTGTTTACATATGAAAGAGTTATTGGATTACTACAGTCTGTGTAAAATGTAGGATTTGTAAAATCATTGTCATCATTTTCTGTTGCTATTCTATATTTTAACTTCTTTTTTATTTCATATTCATCATTTATATTTGAAACACCAAATTTTGTTGGGTCTTTGTAATAAAATGTTGGGGTTCCTATTGATGGTTCTGATGTAATTTTAAAGTTGTCAATATATAGTTCTTTTATAGTGTTTTTATTAGTTAGCTCGTCCATTGATACCATATTATCAATTTTTATTGCTATGTCAGTATATTGATATACTGATAGATTCCATTCTGTTTGTGTTTCGGAGTTGTTTTCAGCGTTTGCTGAACTGTATAATAGAACTGAGTCTATTTTAAATATATTGCTTTCTGTTTCTATAGATAAGTTAGGTTCTTCAGCTTTTTTTTCTTCTTTGTTTTTTAGATTATTTCCAATTGTTATTCCAATAAGTATTATGGATATAAATAGAAATATTATTATACTTATTTTTAAGGTTTTGTCTTTAGTTATCATTTTTACCTCCGAGTTTGATTATTTATGGAGCACTAGAGTTCTCCATAAATAATCAAGCCATATTATTGTTATTATTATTTTTAAATATATAATAAAATGTCGTTTTTTTCAAGGTATTGAGATTAAAAGTTTAAAGTTTTTTTGGATAAATCTTGACAAATTTGGAAAAACTTTATAGAATAAATAAGCATATTAGGCGTAATTTTGAGAGGAGTTTTAAAAAATGAGTGAATATAGAGATTATAATTGTAATGAAATTCGTAAATCTAATGTTGGCGAACATATAAAATTATCTGGTTGGATTCAAACAATCAGAGATTTAGGTGGTGTTATTTTTATTGATTTAAGAGATCAATATGGTATTACTCAAGTTGTTGCTTCAGGTAATGATGATTTGGTTGAATTTGCTTCTCATATTCCTGTTGAATCTACTATTTGTGTAGAGGGAAATGTTAGATTAAGGGATGACGAGACTGTTAATGAAAAACTTGATACTGGTTTGGTTGAACTATTTGCTGAGAAAATTGAGATTCTTGGTAAGAGAACTAAACCACTTCCTTTTGAGCCTGAAACTAGTAGAGAGGTTCGTGAAGATTTACGTTTACAATATAGATTTTTAGATTTGAGAAATGAGAAATTAAAGAATAATCTTATTCTTCGTTCTAAGGTTATTCAATTTATGAGAAATGAAATGATTAAAAGAGGTTTTTTAGAGGTTCAAACTCCTATTCTTACTAGTTCTTCTCCTGAAGGTGCTAGAGATTACTTGGTTCCAAGTAGAGTTTATCCTGGTAGATTCTATGCTTTACCTCAAGCTCCACAACAGTTTAAACAATTGTTAATGGTTTCTGGTATTGATAAATATTTCCAAATTGCTCCATGTTTTAGAGATGAGGATGCTAGAGCTGACAGAACACCTGGTGAGTTTTATCAATTAGATATGGAAATGTCTTTTGCTAATCAAGAGGATGTTTTAAATGTTATGGAAGAGGTTGTTTACAATGTTTTTAAGGAATTTTCTAATAAGAAAATTGCTGAATATCCTTTCCCTAGAATTCCTTTTAAAGAGGCTATGCTTAAATATGGTTCTGATAAGCCGGATTTAAGAAATCCTTTGATTATTCAAGATGTAACTAGTATTTTTGAAAAAGTTGATTTAAAAGTATTTAATGGAAAAATAGTTAGAATTATTTCAGTTCCTGGTGGTGCTAGAGAGCCTAGAACTTTATTTGAAGGTATGACTGATTTTGCTATTAATGAATGTAAGGCTAAAGGTTTAGCTTGGCTTAAAGTTGGAGAAGATAGAAGCCTTCAAGGTCCTATTGCTAAATTTATTGATGATGAAGCTAGAGAGGCAATGTTAACTAGTACAAATACTAATGCTGGTGATGCTATTTTCTTTATTGCTGAACATGAGGGAATTGTTGAAAAGCTTGCAGGTCAAATTAGAGAAGAACTTGGTAAAAGACTTGGACTTATTGATGATTCAGTATTTAAATTCTGTTGGATTGTTGATTTTCCTATGTATGAGAGAGTTGATAATGGTAAGATAGAATTTAGTCATAATCCATTTTCTATGCCTCAGGGTGGAATGGAAGCTTTAGAAAATCAAGAGCCACTAGATATTTTAGCTTACCAATATGATATTGTTGGAAATGGTATTGAACTTGCTTCTGGTGCTGTTAGAAATCATTCTCCAGAGATAATGATTAAGGCTTTTGATATTGCTGGCTATAAAGAAGAAGTTATTTTGAAAAAATTCGGTGCTCTTTATAATGCGTTTTCTTATGGTGCTCCACCACATGCTGGTGTTGCTCCTGGTATTGATAGAATTATAATGCTTCTAGCTGAAGAAGAATGTATTCGTGATGTTCAGGCTTTTCCAATGAATAGTAAGGCTCAAGATGTTTTAATGGGTGCTCCAAGTGAGGTTACTAGAAAACAATTGGATGAAGTTCATATTAAGGTTGATATTAAAAATTAAAAATATTGTATATTTATTTATTCACCCTCATAGGTTGTATGAGGGTGTTGTTTTATTTTTACATAAAAAAAATAAAACAAGAAAATAGAGTAAAACTATTGACAAATTGGAATATTAACAGTATTATATTTGATGTTAAATGGTTAGCTTTTTAGGCGTATGTCTATAATATATATTTTCTAAAGAAAGGATGATTTACTATGGAAAGTAATAAGGAAGTATTATTAACTCAAGAGGGTTATGATAATTTAGAAAAGGAATTAGAATTTTTAAAAACTGAGAAAAGATCTGAGATTGCTGAACGTATTAAAGTTGCTTTAGGTTTTGGTGATTTATCAGAGAATTCTGAATATGATGAAGCTAAAAATGCTCAAGCTAGTAATGAAACTAAAATTGCTGAACTTGAGAATAAATTAAGATATGCTAAGATTATTGATGAGTCTGAGATTGATACTAAGACTGTTCAAATTGGTAATATTGTAAAACTTCATGATATGGAGTTTGATGAGGATATTGAATATACTATTGTTGGTTCAACTGAAGTAGATTTGACTCAAAATAAGATTTCTAATGAGTCTCCTATGGGAAAGGCTTTACTTGGAGCTAAAAAGGGAGCTGTTGTTGATGTTGAGGCTCCAGCTGGTGTTGTTCAATATAAGATTTTATCTATAAAAAAATAATTAAATAAAAAAATGACGGTTTAAAAACCGTCATTTTTTTTATGCAGATAGGGAAGGAAAATATATTATAAAATATTTAAAAAATTTGTTATAAAAAATTTTGGCGTTGATTTCATTTCTATATGTAAATTTAAGAAATTGTCTATAATTTCTGATTTGTTTTTCACATTTGTTCTATACATTTCATTAATACATTTTATTATATCCCATTTTACAGCATCTCCGGGTTGAATTATTTCTAGCAGCTACTTCAGGATATATTGATTTGGTAAAGTTTTCTAAAACATCTTGATCTTTGTTTAAATATGCAAATGTTATTGCATCAGCTAGATATTGAGTTCCTACCATTTGTGGGTTAAAGTTTATTTTTAATAAATAATTATATACTCTTTTAACTAGTTTATTATAATTTATAATATTATTAATTGACTCTATTTTTTGTTGAGATTTGTTTTTTTCATGTTTTGATATTATTGCTTGAAATTGTTCTTTTGTTTTTATATCTTCTATATATACAATTTGTGGAGAGTAAAATTCTTTGTTCAGTACTTTTAGAAAATTAAATGTTTTATTTGTTAGAATTAATTCTGGACAAAGTTCATTTACTGTAATATATGCTTCATTATAGTCTGTTGAAATGTTTATAATTTGTGAGTTTTCTACTTTACTAATTATTGTGTTTATTAGTCTTTTTATAATTATCATATTATTTTCTGCGATTAATACTCTAACCATTTTTTCTCCTTAAAAACTAATTGAATTTTCTATTTTTAAATGTTAAAATGAATCAAAATTAAATAGATAAAAAAAGTATGCCCTATAACAATTTCGGTTGTTTAGAATTCAAAATCACGTCTTTTTTATTAGTGAATTTTGGAGATGAAATTTATTATAGGAACATACTTAAAAATATGTAAAGAATTAATCCTTACATTTACTTAGTTGCATAATTTCAAAAAAAGTTACACTAAATTTAAAAAAAATTCAAAAAAATTTTAAAAAATATGTGAGGAGATTTAAAAATGAATAACGATATAGAGGATAGAAGATTAATAGAGGACTTCAAGAATGGTAGGGAAGAGGCTTTTGACATTTTATATGATAAGTACTCTAACTTTGTTAAGTCATATATCAATAAGAAAATTCATAATATTGATGTATCTGAAGAGATGATGCATGAGATTTTTATTTTTGTTTATAAACATCCTGAAAGATATAAGGGCAAATCTAAGTTTATTAATTTTGTTTTTGGTATTACGAAAAATAAGATTAATGAATATTGGCGTAAGATGAATAGTAGTGGCTCTGAAGTAGAAATAGTGGATAATGAATTATCTGAGGATGACGAGATAAAATCATCTTATTGTTATGACATAGAGAGGAAGGAAGAAAGCAGAGAATTAATTGATATCATTAGTAATTTGAAGCCTGAATATAGGGAAGTTATTGAACTAATAGATCTAGAGGAGCTTTCTTATGATGAGGCTGCAAAGAGGCTAAATAAATCTGTTGACCAGATTAGGGTTACTGTTCATAGAGCAAGAAAGAAATTGAAATCTGAATTTGAGAGAAAATATCCAGATACTGCTCGTAAGTATTCAAAGAGAAATATTATTCCAATGTTGCTTGCTGCGGTAATTGGTATAAGCCTACTTACTGGTTTGGTATATGCTGCTATCAGATTATTCAAGAGTCATGTTCAGAATAAAGATACTTTCAAGCTTGAAGAGATTAATGAAAGCGTTGATGAGTCTGAGGTTGAGATAACAAGAGAACATGCTAAGGAAATAATTGATTTGTATCTTGGGGTTTTGGAGCAGAGCGATTATGAGCTGGATGATGTGAACCTGATGACTGATGCTATTATAGGTGTTAGGGAATGGACTTTGAAAGATGAGAAATTTCAAATATGGATAGATGCTAATAGTGGTAAGCTGGTGAGATATGATGATTATAGAGGCTTTTATGAATTTAATAATAAAGAGTTAACGATAGAATACTATATAGAAAAGTCTCAAAAAATGTATAATGATTTGGAATTTAAAGAGAAATATGAGTTTTCAGAATATGAAACGATAGATATTAAAAATGGATATAATGTATTGGATATCATTTATACAAAAAAATATGATAATACTAATAGCGATTTTGAATATATTGTTTTTGAATTTATTAAGGAGATTGATTTATTACATTCGATTAAAGTTTATGACTATAAGGTGAATAATAATAGAATTAGTATTGATAAAGATGAGGCAGTTAATATTGTCAAATTAAAATATGAGAATGCTGAAATTTATAATTGTATATTAGATGTAAAACTAGATTATAATATGAATTTTGATAATAAAAATGAAAATAATTATTTATATGAAGATTATATTACTAAAGATATTGTTAATACTAGAACCGTTTGGAAAATAGAAATAAAGTATAATAGTATACCAAAGATTGTTTATGTAGATGCAAAGAATGGATATATTGTTTAAACAGATGAATATAGTTATGGTGATTTAAGAATAAAAAAACAGCCAGATTAAATCTATCTGGCTGTTCCATAATAAGATGTACTTCCATATAGAGCGATAGGTGTTGTTCCTGTTCCTGGTACACAAGATGCGGCACTAACAGCAGCTGATTGAACTGTTGTGTTACCAATATAACATGTCCATAAATAATAGTTAAAAAAACATGCATTTGAAATTGTAACAGCATTTGACCAACCTAAGAAACATCTATTAGTATATCCTATTGTATTAAATGCTGATGCTAAAGTATTACTAGCTGCACTATAAGATGAATCAATATATACAAAATCCCAGTTTCCTGAAATATCTGTATCAACTATTGAATATCCATAATAATCATTAAAATATCCATCTCCACCATAAGTGTGTACATACATTCCATATCCATTTCCAGTATTTCCAATCCAAGCTAACATATCACTTGTTGTTATTTGTCCTGATGAACCTGTAACTGAATATCCTAATAAATTATATCCATAAATTGCATATCCAACACAATCTGATGCATATCCACTTTGGCTATTTCCAAAAACTTTTGATGATGCTGATGCATTTGATATTGTTGAAATTGAAATTACTAGTAGAACAGCTATTAAAATTACAGAAATTATTTTTTTACTTTTAATCATTGATACTGTCACCTCCTATTATTTCTCCAGAAGCGGCGTCAACGAATATTTGGTCATCTTCTTGTGTTACTAATACCCATGCTTTATGGATTGTTTTATCTTTATTTTCTTTATAGAAACTATTTCCTTTTATTAAAGTTAATTTTGAATCTTTTATTGATTCGCTATTTATATTATCTATAGAATTTGCTGCTCTAGAAACTGCTTCTTCAGAACTAATTGTTGTTTCTGAAGTTTCTGTATAAGGGTCATTAAATATTGTTAAAGCAACAATTTCTTCATTTTCTGGGTTAAAAAATACCTTTACTGCTTCATACATATTGTATAATCCATTATATTCTTTTTGGAAATCTGCTTCCCAAACATAATCATCAAATTTTTCAAGGTAAACTAAAGTATATTCTGAAGGTAAATTCATTTCATTATATTTACTTGTTATAAATTCTCTAGCACTTTCTTTTGTTACTGTTGTTTTTAAGTTATATTTAGCTTCTTTTTCATATATTCCAACTAATTGTTTAGTTGAATTATTTAGTGAAACAATATAATTATCTGTATATACTTTTGATATTTTTTGATCTGTCATTTTATCATCAAAAGCTTCAATTTTTCTGATAGTTGAATTTGTTCCTATTGGTTCTAATATGTTTTCAATTTGACTCGATATTGCTGCTTCTGTTAAACTTTCAGCTTCTTCATCTAATGATGATGAATTTTCAGTTGCTGCATATACAATAGATATTAACAGAGAAAAGAGTACTGCAATCAAGATACTGATTTTTTGGTATTTTTTCATATTAACCTCCATAAAAATATTTTAATATAGCTATATTTGATTTGATTGTATTATATTGTTTTGTCTTTTAGTAATAGAATGTGGAACAAAATAGAACAGTTTTTTTTATATTTTTTATAGGTAATTAATGTATCTTTTTTCTGTGGATAAAAAATGTAAAAAAGTTACATAATTTGATGCTTATATACATAAAAAATTGAAAATAAGAATTTTCTGTAAATCATTTTGTTTTTTTCACAGATGGGTGTGAATAATTTGTCTAAAAAAATGTTGATTTTAAAGTTATTAACAGGGTTATCCACATTATCCACAGCTGCCTAAGTGGACAAAAAATAATTACAATTAAGTTACATAAATATTTCAATTCGTTGAAAAAATAGGGATTTTAGAAATCAGAACAAAAAACGCAATTAATTTTGTAGCACTTGTAAGTGCTGAAAATAAAGAGATTTATGAAAATCCACAGAATATTTTTTTGGCTTTTATAGAAATATGTGAAATAAAAATATTATTGATTATTTGTAACAATTATGTTAAAATTGTTTGGTAAAAACTTTTATTTATATATCTTTTATGTATAGGAGGTATTTTTATGGAGAGAAGAATCTTGAAATTTAATCCTCGGATTGAGGACATTCCCAAAGAAGTAAGGAGAGCCTATAATACTACTTTTGAGATAGTTGGCGTTGATGAGATTAGAGTTTATTCTAAGATTGTCAAGTTATTTTTTAAGAGTATTATACAGGTCAAAGGTTTAAATGCTGTTGTTATAAGTGAACCTTTTTGGTTGAAGACTTATGGACGATGGGCCATAGATTCAGTTGAAAGAGTTGCATATGATTGCGGACTTGAGTTTTGGACGGTTTCTTCTGAAAGCAATGAGTTTTCTTATTCAGTAGTTAATACCGGTTATCCGGTTGAGGTTAAGGAGTATAGAGGCGTATTTGCTAGTCTTAAAAATTGGGAAAAGAAAATTTAAAAACAATAGCGGACATATTTAAGTGTTCGCTATTGTTTTATTAAAAACTTTTTTTGTGGAGCACAATGTGCTCCGCTACAAATGATTTGGGAGTGACTTCGTAGAGGAGAACTTGAGTTCTCCATATATGGCGAAGCCACTTTTTTCCCACAAATTTATTGAATGATGTGTTGAAATTTATGTGATTTTGAAGTATAATATATGAAGTTATTTTAGTTCGTATTTTAAAGGAGGTTATTATGGAAAAAAAGATTATGCTTACAGGTGATAGACCTACAGGAAAGTTACATATAGGACATTATTTTGGATCTTTGGTAAATAGAGTTAAACTTCAAGATGAATTTGAAAGCTATATATTAGTTGCAGATGTTCAGGCTTTAACTGATAATTTTAATAATCCTGAGAAGGTTAGAAAAAATGTTAGAGAAGTTGTAATGGATTATTTATCAGTTGGTATAGACCCTGAAAAATGTACTATTTATATTCAATCTATGATTCCTGAAGTTCCAGAACTTACTATTTATTATTCTAATTTTGTTACTATTGCTAGATTAGAAAGAAATCCAACTGTTAAAACTGAACTTGCTGCTAAGAGGGATGTTTTTGGAGAGAGCGTTACATATGGATTTTTAGGATATCCTGTAAATCAAGCTGCTGATATAACTGCTTTTGATGCAACTATTGTTCCTGTTGGCGAAGATCAACTTCCTTTAATTGAACAATGCAGGGAAATAGTTAGAAAGTTTAATAGTGTTTATGGTGAGGTTTTAAAAGAGCCAGAAGCTTATTTATCTGAAGGAAAGAGAATCAAAGGACTGGATGGAAATGAGAAAATGGGGAAATCATTGGGCAATGCTATTTATTTGTCTGATTCTCCTGAAGAAATATATAAAAAGGTTATGAGTGCAGTTACAGATCCTAAGAGAATAAAAAAGGATGATAAAGGGAATCCTGATGTATGTATGGTTTACTATTATCATAAATTGTTCTCTAATAAAGAAGAGTGTAATGGAGTTTGTAGTGAGTGTAAAGCTGGTACAAGAGGTTGTGTTGCTTGTAAAAAACAATTAGCTGAAAATATTTCTGAATATTTGAGACCTATTAGAGAGAAGAGAAAATATTATGAGGAGCATCCAGAGGTTGTTGATCAAATTTTGATTGAGGGTACTAATAGGGCTAGAAAGAAAGCACAAGAGACTATGAAGAGGGTTAAGGGTGCTATGAAGCTTGATTATTTTGAATCTGATAAATAATTTTGTTGGGCACATTTCAATGTGCCCCTACATTTGATAAATAATTGCGTAAGGCACTATTTAAATGTGCCCCTACAGAAGTTTTGTGATGATTATTGGATGATGAGTTGTAATTAGAAAGGAATGTATAATAGAATGTTTGTTGATTATACGAAAATATTGATTAAATCAGGTGATGGTGGAAATGGTGCTGTTACTTTTAGAAGAGAGAAGTATGTTGCTGCAGGTCGGTCCTGATGGTGGTGATGGCGGAAAAGGTGGCGATGTTTACTTTGAGGTTGATCCTGATAAAAATACTTTAATTGATTTTAGATATAATAAAAAGTTTAAGGCTAAGTCTGGAGAGAATGGTAGCGGTAATCATTGTTTTGGAAAAAGTGGTGAGGATTTGACTGTTAAAGTTCCTAAAGGTACTGTTGTTAAAGATGCTGAAACTGGAAAGGTTATTGCTGATTTATCAGTAGATGGTCAAAGAGAGAAAATTCTTCCTGGAGGTAGAGGAGGAAAGGGAAATTCTCATTTTGCAACTTCTACTAGACAGGCTCCAAGATTTGCTCAAGATGGAGAAAAGGGAATTGAAAAAGAAGTGATATTGGAACTTAAGCTTTTAGCTGATGTTGGACTAATTGGTTTTCCTAATGTAGGTAAGTCAACTCTACTTTCTAGAGTTACTGCAGCTAAACCTAAAATTGCTAATTATCATTTTACTACTATTTATCCAAATCTTGGTGTTGTTAAATCTGAGTATGGGGATAGTTTTGTTTTGGCTGATATTCCTGGTGTTATTGAAGGTGCAAGTGAGGGTGTTGGACTTGGAATTCAATTTTTGAGACATATAGAAAGAACTAGACTTTTACTTCATGTTATTGATTGTTCAGGAATTGAGGGAAGAAATCCTGTAGAGGATTATTATACTATTCATAAAGAGCTTAAAAATTATAGTGAAAAATTAGAAAATAGAAAAGAAATAATTGTTGCAAGTAAGATTGATATTATGCAAGATGATAGTGGATATAAGGAATTAGAAAAACTTGCTAAGGAAAAAGGATTAGAGATTTATAAAATTTCTGCTGTAACTGGAGAAGGTATTAAAGAACTATTTACTAGAGTTTCTGAAGTATTAAAAACGCTTCCAAAAGAAGATTTAATTGATATTGATGAAAGAGTTGTTTACACTCTTAAAGAAGAAAAATCTGGTTTTGATGTTGAAATTGTTGATGGAGAATATATAGTTTCTGGTCCTGCTGTTGAAAGACTTATGGGAAGAATTAATATTGGTGATAATGAATCAATGGCATATTTCTTGAGAAATATTAGAGATTTAGGAATTGAAGATAAATTACGTGAATTAGGTGTTCAAGAAGGGGATACAGTTAAGTTTTTAGAGTGGGAATTTGAGTGGTATAACTAGTAAAAGAATGTGATGATATATAATATCATCACATTCTTTTTTATATTTTATCTTCATTGTAATTAAGTGCAGTTTTTATTAGTTTAATAAATTTAGATATACTAAGTTTAATTTTCTTTTTTAATACGTATATTTTTGATAATCCTTTTTCTGCTACTGATTTTTCTTCTGCTGGAACTAGAGCAGTTGATGTAATTGTTATATCTTCTATAAATTTTGGTGGTTCTGTACTTTGTGGTTCTTTAGCTATTTTTTGTTGATATTCACCAATTAATGAGCTTACATAAACTGAACCAGCTGTAACTTGATTATCATCAAATGCTTTTTTTAAGTTTTCTTTATTTCCTTTTAGTGATTCAAAAGATATAACTTTTTCTGAAACTGTATGTTTTTCAGAATTAACGTCTATTTTTATTTCATTTATTACTGTTTTTTCTGGAATAGTTGAGGTTTCAATATTGTCTAATTTTTGAGCATTAGATACGTTTATTTCCTCTGGAACTATTACTTTTTCTGGTTGAGAGTATATATCTATTTCTTCTGATGAGATTGTTACTGGTTTAAATGGTGCAGTTTGATTTTCAGAAGTTTGATTATTAATTTTTAAATCTATTTCTTTTTCTGATTCTACTATTGGTTCAAATTCTAATAAATTTTCTTCTTTTGTTTCTTCTTTTATTTCTTTTTTCAAAATTGGAGCAATATAATTATTATTGTTATTATTGTCCCAATTATTGTTTGAATCATGAAAACAAAATTGAATATCAGTACCTGTTTTAATTTCTAAAGTTCCAGTAAATCCTGATTTTGTCTTTAGTAATTCTATTTCATTTTGGTTATCCCAAAGTTTTCCATAACCATATGAAATAAAAACTTTATCAGAATTATTTTGAAAAAGTGACCCTGTATAAGTTACTGAAAGTTTAGAGTTCTCATATACTTTGTCTTTATTAAAATAAATTTCTTTTGTAAAATCCATCTTTTTTCTCCTAAAAATGATTTATATAGAGATTATATTATTTAATTATATTATTTTCAACAAATTTAGATATCTTTATAGTTACATTTTTATTACATTTTAATAACAAATAGCAAAAAATAAAACTTTTGTTTGACAACTCAAATGTTTTGTGATAGTATAAAGAAAATAAATTGAAAATGGAGGATAAAATATGAAGAAAAAAGATCCTAATGTGTTAAATAAAAGAGAAAAGGCAATTTTAAAAGTTATTGAAAAAAATGTTAAAACGAAAGGGTATCCACCTTCTGTAAGAGAAATTGGAAAAGCAGTTGATTTAAAAAGTACTGCTACTGTTCATATGTATTTAAATCAATTAGAAGAAAAAGGATATATTAAAAAAGAGTCTCAAAAAGGAAGAACTCTTAAGCTATTAAAAGGCGGAGTAATGGAAGGACAGGAAAGAATAGATAAACCTGTTTATAATGAAAAAGAATTAGCTTTTGTTCCTGTTGTTGGAAAGATTACTGCTGGTGCACCTATTTTAGCTGTTGAGAATGTAACTGATACTTTTCCTATTCCTATTGATTTTGTTGGAAATAGTGAGAGCTTTATGCTTACTGTTAGAGGAGAAAGTATGATTGAAGCGGGTATTTTAAATGGAGATTATATTTTAGTTAAGAAACAAAATACTGCTAGAAATGGTGAAATTGTTGTTGCATTAATTGGAGAAGAGGCTACTGTTAAAACTTTTTATAAAGAAAAAGATCATATTCGTCTTCAACCTGAAAATTCTACTATGGATCCTATTATAGTTCCTGATTGTGAGATTTTAGGTAAGGTTGCTGGCGTGTTTAGGAAGTTATAATAAAAAATATTATTAAAAAATAAGGTTTTTGGGATATCCCAAAAACCTTATTTTTTTAATTCAACTATTGTTACTCCCATTTCACCTTCACCAAATGTTCCATATCTATAGGATTTTACATGTGGGTGTTTTTTTAGGAAGTTTTGTATTCCTTTTCCTAGAGTACCTGTTCCTTTTCCATGTACTATTCTTACAATTTCAAGTTTACTTAGGGCTGCATTATCCAAAAATTTATCAACTATTGGTAATGATTCCTCAATGTTATATCCTATTAGGTTAATCTCTGTTGGTATTTGTTTTGGCTCAAATGTTGAGTTTCTTTTTATTGGTATTTCTTTTTTCTGTTCTTTAATAGGTGATAGTGCAGATATTTCAAAGTTTGTTTTCATATTTCCAATTTGAATTGTAACTTTATTTGATTTGTTTGGAAGTGTTAGTATTGTTCCTATTTGATTCAATGGTTTTACAAGTACATTAAGTCCAATTTCTATTTTATCTTTATCTATTGATTCTAAGTTTATTGTTTCATCTTGTTTTGATGTTTCTGATATTTTTTTATTTAGCTTATTTCGTATTTGATTGTGTATTTTAGAGTCATTTGTTTTATTTATTTCTGAGATAAGTTCATTTATTTCTTGTTTTGTATCTAATAATAATTCTCGTGCTTCTAGTTTTGCTTTTTCAATAATCTCTTTTTTCTTGTTATCAATATTTGATTGTTTTTCAAGTAAATCCTTTTCTAATTTTTTTATGTTTTCAGATTTTTCTATAATTATTTCTTTTTCAGTTTCAATAAGTGTTTTATCATCATAGATTGATTTTAATAAGTTTTCAATATTGATATCTTCTTTATTAACAAGTGATTGAGCATAGTCTAAGATTTCTGAAGACAGTCCAAGTTTTTTACTTATTGCAAATGCATTGCTTTGACCTGGAACTCCAATTAATAGTCTATATGTAGGAGATAGAGTATCTATATCAAATTCACAACTTGCGTTTTCAACTTCTTCTGTTATTAATGCGTATTTTTTAAGTTCTGGATAGTGTGTTGTAACTATTGTTAAAATTTTTCTTTTTCTTAGATTTTCTAAAATGCTTATTGCTAGATTTGCTCCTTCTATTGGATCAGTTCCAGAGCCAAGTTCATCTACTAGAATAAGGCTATTTTCAGTTGCATTATTTAATATTTCTATAATATTTGTCATGTGTGATGAAAATGTACTTAGGTTTTCTGCTATACTTTGTTCATCTCCAATATCAGTGAAAATATTATCAAATACGCATATTGAACTATTTTCACTAGCTGGAATATGTAGTCCACTCATTCCCATAGAACATAATAATCCAACAGTTTTTAATGTAACAGTTTTTCCTCCTGTGTTTGGTCCTGTTATTAATAATGTATTAAAATTAATACCAAGGTTAATTGTTATTGGAACTGCTTTTTCTATTGGAAGAAGGGGATGTGTTGCTTTTAATAAGTTTATTTTTTTATCATTTTCAATTGTTGGTTCTATTCCTTTTATTGATTTTGAGTATTTTGCTTTTGCAAATATGAAGTCTAGTATAGAAATTAAATTATTATTGTTTTCAATGCTTTCACTTATTTCAAATAACATTGCTGATATTTTTTGCAAGATTTTTTCTATTTCTATTTGTTCTTCTTTTTTTAGTTCATTTATTTTGTTATTTATTTCAAATACTGAAAGTGGTTCAATAAAAACTGTTGATCCACTTGATGAAATATCATGTATTAATCCTTTTACTTCTGATTTGTATTCGCTTTTAACTGGGACTACATATCTATCGCTTCTCATTGTTATTATTGGTTCTTGTAGATATTTTGAGTTAAGTAGTGAATTAAGTTTTGCTTTTATTTCTTGATTTGATTTTGTTATTTCTTTTCTAATAGAGTATAATTCAGGTGATGCATGGTCATCAATTGTGTGTTCATCAGAAAATGATTTTGTTATTATTGTTTGAATTTTTGGATTCGTATATAAATTATCGAAATACCTTTTAAGACTTGATTCTTCAATTATTGGTTCTTCTTCAAAGAAATAGTTTTTTAGTTTTTCTGAGTTTTTTAGTAATTGTCCTATTGAGTATATTCCTTCAATAGATAAGAACTTCTCATTTTTTATTTGTAGTATATATTCTTCTATTTTATTGATATTGTAAAATGATGGAGATGTTTTTCTATCTATTAATATACAAGCATCTGTTGTTTCTTTTTGTGCTTTTTGAATCTTTTCTTTATTGTCATATGGTGTTAATTCCTTACAGTGTTTTTTTCCTGTTTGTGTTTCTGAAAATTCAGATAATATATCTAGTATTTTATTGTATTCTAATTTAAATAAGGTTTTGGTTTGCATTTTTTTCTCCTTTTATGGAGCACTTTAAGTAGCTCCTTTATGAATTATGGAGAACTCTAGTTCTCCGCTACAGATTTTATTATCTCATATTTTGGGCGAAAAATCAATTGTTTGATTGATATCTAATGGATATTTTTGGTAGTATTGGATATAATTGTTATATATATTTTTAAAAATATTAAAAAAGCGGTTGAAATTTTTTAATAGGTGTAATATAATCGTAACAAAATTGTAAATATTGTGTAAAAAGAAAGGAACGATACTGATGTTTGGTCAAGATATAGGGATAGATTTAGGTACTGCAACTGTAATTGCATATGTTAAGGGAAAAGGAATAGTTCTTCGTGAACCATCAGTAGTTGCTGTTAATAGCTCATCAGGAGAGGTTTTAGCTGTTGGTCATGAAGCTAGGAGAATGTTAGGTAGAACTCCTGGAAATATTGTTGCTACAAGACCTCTTAAAGATGGTGTAATTTCTGATTATACTGTTACTGAAAAGATGCTTAAACATTTTATTAGCAAAGTCGGTGGAAGATTTTTATTTGCACCTAGAATTATGATTTGTATTCCATCTCAAGTTACAGAGGTTGAGAAGAAAGCTGTTATTGATGCTGCTTCTAATGCTGGAGCTAGAAAGGTTTATTTAATAGAGGAACCAATCGCTGCTGCAATTGGTGCTGGAATTGATATTTCAAAACCTTGTGGAAATATGATTGTTGATATTGGTGGTGGAACTACTGATATTGCTGTTATTTCACTTGGAGGATCTGTTGTTAGTAATTCTATAAAAGTTGCTGGTGATAAGTTTGATGAAGCTATTGTTAGATATATAAAGAAAAAATACAATGTTATGGTTGGTGAGAGAACAGCTGAAGATTTGAAGGTTAATGTTGGGTGCGTTTATCCTAAGATCCAGGATGTTGAGATGGATATTAGGGGAAGAGATTTAATTACTGGACTTCCACGTACTATTACAATTCATTCTAGCGAGATGATGGAAGCTTTAGAAGAACCTGCTAGTATGATAATTGATGCTGTTCATTCTGTTTTAGAAAAAACGCCTCCTGAACTTGCTGCTGATATTAGTGATAGGGGAATTTATATGACTGGTGGAGGATGCTTGATTGATGGATTAGATAAGCTTTTACAAGAAAAAACTGGTATTAATGTTATGATTGCTGAGGATGCAGTTTCTTGCGTTGCTCTTGGTACTGGAAAGGCTTTAGATAATTTAGATATGATTGATAGAAAATAGAGATAAAAAATAAGGGCGGGGACAAGCCCTGCCCCTACAAATATATTTAATGGAAAAGATGTAGGGGTGGGGCTTGTCCCCACCTTTGTTATATAAAAGGAGAATATAGATGGAGATGAAAAAGGTTGCTTTTTATACTTTGGGTTGTAAAGTAAATCAATATGAGACAAATGGAATGATTCAAAAACTTATGGATGATTTTGAAGTTGTTGATTTTAATGATTTTTCTGATATTTATATTGTTAATACTTGTACTGTAACTAATATGTCTGATAGAAAATCTAGGCAGATTTTGAGGAGATGTAAAGAAATCAATCCTAATTCATTGGTTGTAGCTGTTCGGATGTTATGCTGAAGTTGCTAGTGATGAGATTTTAAAAATTGATGAGGTTGATTTAGTATTAGGTAATAGCGATAAGATTCGAATTAAGGAAATATTAGAGGAATATTTCGGTATGGGCACATGGCAAAATAGTGTTCATACACAGAGTGATGATAAGTATTTTGAGTTTGGAGATGTTACATATACTGATAAAACTAGGGCTGTTATTAAAGTTCAGGATGGGTGTAATCAATTTTGTAGTTATTGTATTATTCCTTATGCTAGAGGTAGAATAAGAAGTAGGGATAGAGAAAATGTTCTAAAGGAAATTGATGGCTTGGCTAAAAAAGGCTATAAAGAGGTTGTTATTACTGGTATTCATGTTGCTTCTTATGGTAAGGATTTGAATAATAATTATTTTTTAATTGATTTGTTAGAAGATATTAATAAGATAAATGGAATTGAGAGGATTCGTTTAGGTTCATTGGAACCAACTTTGATTACAGATGAATTTACTGAAAGGATTTCTAAGTTAAGTAAAATTTGTCATCATTTTCATTTATCTCTTCAAAGTGGTTGTGATAAGACTTTGAAAGAAATGAATAGAAAATATACTACTAAGGAATTTGAAAATGTTACAAATCGACTTAGGAGAGTTTTTAATGATGTAATTCTAACAACAGATATTATTGTTGGTTTTCCAGGTGAAAGTGAGGAAGATTTTAAATCTACATATGATTTTTTGAAAAAAATAAAGTTTTATAAGATGCATGTTTTTAAGTATTCGCCAAGAAAAGGTACTGTTGCTGCTAAAATGAAAAATCAGATTTCTCCTGAGATAAAAGATAGTAGAAGCAAAGCTTTAATAGAATTATCTGATTTAAATGAGAAAGATTATTTAAATGAGTATATTGGTAAAACTGTTGAAGTTTTATTTGAAGAAAAAGAAGGGGATTTAATTAAAGGACATACACAAAATTATATTCTTGTAAAAAAATGTGGAAATGCAAAAATTAATAATATCGAAAAAGTTGAGATTAATGGTGCTGGAAATGACTATTTAATGGGAATATAAAGAAATGTTACCAAAAAGTAACAAAAAAGAAAAAGAATTGTAATTGTTTTTTTGTTGAATAATTAGTATTTTTATAGTATAAACAAATAAATGGTCTAATAATTTACAAAGGAGGAATACAAATGAAAGAAAATGAGTATGATTTCTATGGAAATCCTGTTTCTGGGGAAGAAAACAATGGCCAAGTTCAAGAGAATGCTGGGAATTATGTAGGTGGAATTGTTGGCAACAATGTTGAAGAAAAAGCTAATTCTATCGGAATGACTCTTGAAAATCCTGGTTTTACTGGTTTCCAATCTGGTGTTTTTGGTAATACTGAAAATGCAAGTGAAACTGAAAATGGATATGTTGGTGGTTTTGTAAGTACAAATCAAACTGAAAAAGCTAGTTTACCAGCTAAAGTAAGTTTGTGGTCTAAAATAAAGTCTTTCTTGTTCCAAGAAATAGATTTACATCAAGAAGTAAAAATCAAACTTAGTCCAAAAGAGGAAAAAGTTTTAACTGAGGTTCATGATTTCTTGTTCCAAGAAGTATCTTGGAAGGGTATCAAGGATTTCTTATTCCAAGATATTACTTTTGGTAAAAAGAAAAAAAATGGTTAAGTTTTTAACGTGCTGCAAAGCACGTTTTTTTTATACATTAGAAAAAAATTTTTTGCTTTATATCTTGAATTTAATATTGTTTTGATATACAATAGGCGTGTCCAAGTTGTTACTTGGAAAATGATTTTTTTAACTTAAAGGAGGATTTTTTTATGGCAGTTAAGGTAGCCATTAATGGCTTTGGAAGAATTGGTCGTCTAGCTTTTAGACAAATGTTTGGAGCAGAAGGGTATGAGATTGTTGCAATCAATGATTTAACAAGTCCAGAGATGCTTGCTCATTTATTAAAATATGATTCTGCACAAGGAAGATATGAGAAAGGTGATACAGTTGTTGCTGGAGAAGATTCAATTACAGTTGACGGAAAAACTATTAAAATATATGCTATGGCAAACGCAGCTGAGTTACCTTGGGGTGAAATTGGAGTAGATGTTGTATTAGAGTGTACAGGTTTCTATACATCTAAGGATAAGGCTCAAGCTCATATAGATGCTGGAGCAAAAAAAGTTGTTATATCAGCACCAGCTGGTAAAGATTTACCTACAGTTGTTTATGGTGTAAATGAAAATGTATTAACAGTTGATGATAAGATTATTTCAGCTGCTTCATGTACTACAAACTGTTTAGCTCCAATGGCTAAAGCATTAAATGATTATGCTGAAATTCAATCTGGAATAATGACAACAGTTCATGCTTATACAGGTGATCAAATGGTTCTTGATGGACCTCATAGGAAAGGTGATTTAAGAAGAGCTAGAGCTGCTGCTGTAAATATTGTTCCTAATTCTACAGGTGCTGCTAAAGCAATTGGTTTAGTTATTCCTGAATTAAATGGAAAATTAATTGGTTCAGCTCAAAGAGTTCCAGTTCCTACTGGTTCAACAACAATTTTAACAGCTGTTGTTAAAGGTGATAATATTACTGTAGATTCAATAAATGCTGCTATGAAGGCAGAGTCAAGTGCTTCATTTGGATATACAGAAGAACCTTTAGTTTCATCTGATATTATTGGTATAACTTATGGTTCATTGTTTGACGCTACTCAAACAATGGTACAAGAATTAGGTAATGGTTTATATCAAGTTCAAGTTGTTTCTTGGTATGATAATGAAAATTCTTATACTAGCCAAATGGTTAGAACTATTAAATATTTTGCTGAATTAGGATAAGAAAATATTTTAATTAAAAGGGGTTTGGCGAAATTATGGCTGACCTCTTTTGGTGTTTTATAAAATAGAAATAGCTGGTTTATGGAGAACTTTAGTTCTCCGCTACGGTTGTTTTATATATTGAATGTTTATAGAGGAGTGGAAAAATGAATAAAAAGACTGTTAGAGATATTGATGTTAAAGGAAAAAAAGTTCTAGTTAGATGTGATTTTAATGTTCCACAAGATGAAAACGGAAATATTACAGATAATAGAAGAATAGTGTCTTCTTTAGATACTATTAATTATTTATTAGACAATGATGCTAAAGTTATTTTATGTTCTCACCTTGGAAGACCTAAGGGAGAAGTTAAGCCAGAATTTTCTTTAGGACCAGTTGCTAAAGAATTATCAAGATTATTAAATAAAGAAGTTAAATTAGCTGATGATGTTGTTGGTAAATCTGCTATAGAATTAACTTCTAACATGAATATTGGTGATGTTGTTTTACTTGAAAATGTTAGATTTGAGCCAGGAGAAGAGAAAAACGATGAGGATTTATCTAAGAAATTTGCTTCTTTGGCTGAAATATATGTTAATGATGCTTTTGGTAGTGCACATAGAGCACATAGTTCAACAGCTGGTGTTGCAAACTACCTACCTGCTGTTTCAGGATTTTTAATGGAGAAAGAAATTAATTTCTTAGGTTCTACTCTAGAAAATCCAGAAAGACCTTTTGTTGCAATTTTAGGTGGAAAGAAGGTTTCAGATAAGATTGGTGTTATTAATTCTTTATTAGATAAAGTTGATACTTTAATGATTGGTGGAGCTATGGCTTATACTTTCTTTAAATCAATGGGATATAATGTTGGAAATTCAATTTGTGAGTTAGATAAGTTAGACTTAGCTAAAGAGGCTATGGATAAGGCTGAAAGAAATGGTGTTAAATTATTATTACCTGTTGATACAAGACTTGGAAAAGAGTTTGATCCAAATACTGAAACGAAAACTGTAAAATGTGATGAAATTCCTGATGGTTGGGAAGGTTTTGATATTGGTGATGAGACTATTGATATTTATTTAAAAGAATTAGATAATGCTAAAACTGTTATTTGGAATGGACCTGTTGGTTTATTTGAGTTTGATAAGTTTGCTGTTGGAACAAATGCAGTTGCTAAGAAACTTGCTGAGATTAGTGCAACTACTATTATTGGTGGTGGAGATTCTGCTGCAGCTATTGAAAAAGCTGGATTATCTGATAAAATGACACATGTTTCAACTGGTGGTGGTGCTTCTTTAGAATTTTTAGAAGGAAAGAAGTTACCTGGTGTTGAATGCCTAGAAAATAAATAGAAGAAAGAGAAGTTTGATATGGGTAAAAAGGTATTAATTATTGGAATAATTGTAATTGTAGTTGCTGCTTTAATTGGTGGTTCTATATTTGCATACAATAAGTTCAAAAATAAAAAGGATGATAATACTGTAACTATTAATGAGACTATTAATATTGAAGAGTATTATGGAAAAAGAGGTAAAATAACAGAAACTGAAAGAGTTAGCTTTTTAATAAAAGCAGAAGATTTAATTGTTGGAATGATGGCATTAGCTCCAAATACTGAAGAAACTCCTTTTTCTGAAAATGATATGATAAAGTTTGCTTTATATGTTGCTCAGGAAAGATATAGTGACATGTTAGAAAGTAAGAAAAATTATAAAACTGGTGAATATGAATATTATATTAATCCTGATGTTATTAGTTCTATTATTCAAGAATTTTTTGGAAGATCTGATATAGAATTTTCTTATGATTCTGATGATTATAATTATTCATCATCAAATAAAAAATTTATTTTTAATCAGGACATTCAAAAAACTTTATGGTATTATCCTGTATCTCAAGAAACAACCGAAGATAGAATTGTTATTACGGTTGATAGTGTTTATATTAATGAGGATCAAGCAGATTACTCATTAAGAGAAGCTAAATATGAGGGTAGATATGAAAAGGATAAGGTTGATAGTACTATAAAATTTATTTATAATACTAATGGATATTTGGTTGCTTATCAGTATGTCGGAGAATAAGTTGTAGGGGCGACCATTGGTCGTCCGAATTTGAAGAAATTATTATGGAGGAATTTATGAGAAGAAAGGTTATTGCTGGAAATTGGAAGATGAATATGCTTCCTGGAGATGCTATAAAATATATTGAGGAGCTTTCTGGATTGGTTAAAGATACTGAGAATGAAGTTATTATTTGTGTTCCTTATACTGATTTATTTTATTGTATTTCTTATGCACAAGATACAAATATAAAAATTGGTGCTCAAAATGTTCATTTTGAAGATAAGGGTGCTTATACAGGTGAGGTTTCTGCTGAAATGCTTAAATCTGTAGGTGTTGAATATGTAATAATCGGTCATTCTGAGAGAAGACAATATTTTTGTGAGACTGATGAGATTGTTAATAAGAAAATTAAGGCTGCTTTGAAGAATGGATTAAAACCTATTGTTTGTGTTGGTGAATCTTTAGAGCAAAGAGAGGCTGGTCAAACTGAAAATATTATTAGAAGTCAAACAAAAAATGCATTTGAGGGCTTGACAGATGACGATTTGAAGAGTATTATTATAGCTTATGAGCCTATTTGGGCTATTGGAACTGGAAAAACAGCTACTTCTGAAGATGCTAATAATAGTATTAAAGCTATAAGAGATGAGGTTTCTGTTCTTTATGGCAAAGAGGTTTCAGATAATATAATTATTCAATATGGTGGAAGTGTTAAATCTGGAAATGCTAAAGAATTGTTTAATACTTCAGATATTGATGGCGGATTAGTTGGTGGTGCTAGTCTTGTTGCTGAGGAATTTAGCAAAATTGTTAATTACGATAAATAGGAAAAGATGTTTTTCAATTAGGAGAAAGGAAAGAGTAAAAAAATGGAGAAAAAAACTACTATGTTAATGATCCTTGATGGATTTGGAATTAATGAGAAAGAGGAAGGTAATTGTATTAAGCTTGCGAGTATTCCTAATATTAATGAGATTATGAAGCAATATCCTAATACAATTATTCATACTAGTGGATTAGATGTTGGACTTCCTGAAGGACAAATGGGTAATTCAGAGGTTGGTCATACTAATATTGGTGCTGGTAGGATAATTTATCAGGAGTTAACTAGAATTACTAAATCTATTGAAGATGGCGATTTTTTCAGTATTCCTGAATTTGTTTCTGCTATTGAGAATTGTAAGAAAAATAATTCTAAATTACATATTATGGGATTGTTATCTGATGGTGGTGTTCATAGTCATATGAGACATCTAATTGGATTATTAGAAATGGCTAAAAGAAGAGATTTTGAAGATGTTTATGTTCATTGCTTTTTAGATGGACGTGATACTCCTCCTGCTTCAGCTGAAGGATATTTATCTGATCTTGAGAAAAAAATGGCTGAAAAAGGTGTTGGTAAGATTGCTACTATAATGGGTAGATTTTACGGAATGGATAGAGATAAGAGATGGGAGAGAGTTCAGAAGGCTTATGATGCAATGGTTAAAGGCGAAGGAGAAAAATTCACTTCTGTTTCTGCTGCAATAGAGGATTCTTATCAAAAAGAAGTTTTTGATGAATTTGTAAAGCCAACAGTTATTTGCCCTAATGGTGAAAACCCTGTAGCAAAAATATCTGAAAATGATTCTGTTATTTTCTTCAATTTTAGACCTGATAGAGCTAGAGAGATTACTAGAACTATAGTTGATCCTAATTTTGATGGATTTAAAAGAGATAAATTCTTTAAAACATATTTTGTTTGTTTTACTAATTATGATGAAACATTACTTGATTATGTTCACATTGCTTTTAAAAAGGCTGAAATAAAAAATACTTTTGGAGAGTATATTAGTAACAAAGGAATGACTCAGCTAAGAATTGCTGAAACTGAAAAATATGCTCATGTTACATTCTTCTTTAATGGTGGAGAGGAAAAACAATATCCAGGAGAGGATAGGATTTTAGTTCCTTCTCCTAAAGTTGAAACTTATGATTTGCAACCTGAAATGAGTGCTCTTGAGGTTACTGATAAGGTTGTAGATGCAATTTTATCTAAAAAGTATGATGCTATTATTTTAAATTATGCTAATCCAGATATGGTTGGCCATACTGGAAGTATAGAGGCTTGTGTTAAGGCTTTAGAAACTTTAGATGGTTGTGTTAAAAGAGTTGTTGATTCTATTAATGAAGTATCTGGAACACTTTTAATTACAGCTGATCATGGTAATTGTGAGCAGATGATTGATTATAAAACTGGTGAGCCTCATACAGCTCACACAACAAATCCTGTTCCTCTTGTATTGATTGGAAAAGATGCTAAATTAAAAGAGGGTAGACTTGCAGATTTAGCTCCTACAATGCTTGATTTAATGGGATTAGATAAACCAGATGAGATGACAGGTGAAAGTTTAATAGAAAAATAACTGGGGGAGTCCTATATGGATATTTCAAATGAGGAAAGAAATGTATTTTCTGAGATTCAAAAGAAACTTTTTTATATGATTCCTCAGAAGTGGGATGCGATTTATTTATTTGCTTCTATTAGTCAGGAGTCATTTAAGAATTCTAATGGTGAAATGTTTTTTTATTACTATCCAAAAGGTATACTTAAAAAAAATCCAATTAATGTGTATGAAATTCCTTCTCTTTTTAATATTGATGATGAAACTTATAATGAACTTGTTAATATGTTATTTTCAGATATAAAAAGATTGTATGGAATTTCTCGTATTAAGCATCCGGCAGTTTGGACGAGTATTACTATTATTATAGAGGGTGCACAATTTAAGATAGAGTATAATTATGATGATTTAGAAAAAGAGAAGTATTTTGATCATTATGAAAGACATGTTATTTGGAGATATGAGTATTTAAATTTGGATTTTGATAGTTTAACCAAAAAAGAGAAAGATATTATCAATAGATATAATAATAGTATTATGTTGTCGAGAAAGCCTAAAGAAGTGTATTCTGAAGGAATGTATAAACAGATTACTCATAATATTATTGATTATGCGAAAACGATTAGTATTGAGACTGCTATTGCTCTTCAAAAAGATGATGAGAAAAAGAAATCTTCTCATCGTGAGAAATTGGATTTTTTGAAGGGAAGAAAGAAGAAAGTAAAAGATTCTGATGTTGATAGTGAGGAAAATAGTATTTCTAATAATCAGATTTTATCTGGAATTAAGAAAAAGATAGATGATGATGAATTTGATTATTCTGATGAACTTTTGACATCTGAGGTGATGTCTGGTAGAGAAAATAGAGAAATATATATAGAAGAAAAAGATGATGAGATTGATGATTTAGGTGATGAATTGCTTACTTCGGAAGTAATGAGTAAGAGAGTTAATAAAAAAATAAAAAAGGACTAACTTAATAGTTAGTTCTTTTTTTCATCTTTCATATTTTCTAGTGCGAATTCGCATGCAGATATTACAAATCCGTTGAATGAGTATTCTTTTTTATTTAGGTCTTTATTGGCTTCATTTATTATTTCGTTTATTTTGTCATTGATTTCCACTGGAAATCTTATGCTTTTATAGATATTTGCTTTGTATGATTTTTTTATTATAAATTTTCCCATCTTATTCCTCTTTCTTTATAAAATATATAGAAATAATATCGAAAATGTGGTATATAATATATAACTGAAAAGTAATATCACCTTATAATTTATTATGATGTTATATTTACATTTTATGTATTAAAAAAAGAAATGAGTTGATTATTTATGGGTAATTCTTTTAGGGATATATTAAAAAAATGGGAGGAAAACGAGAAGATAAGAGAGGAGAATGAGATTTTACTTTATAATTGTGACAAGATTTTAAGGAAGATTTTTTCTTTGCGTAATATTGTTTTGAATAAAGATTATAGTTTTAGAAGGTTTTCTAGAAAAAAATAATTGATAGTATGCTTGTCAAATTTGTAATTTGAGTGTATAATGTTTATGGTTTTAATATTGGGGTGTCGCCAAGCGGTAAGGCATCGGACTCTGACTCCGACATGCGTAAGTTCGAATCTTACCACCCCAGCCACGGAGCAACTAGTCATTTTGGCTAGTTGTTTTGTTTTACAAAACAACGTAAAGCCAAAAGACTGTTGCTCCGTATTCCGAAAAAAGTATCGTTCGCATCGACTAAGTCCTTGTAAACGCGGACTTTTAACGTCGATTAGCTCACTAACAACTTTTTTCGGGTAACGCTTACTTGTTGCTCCTCATTATTCCGAAGAAAGTATCGCTCATGTCGGCTAAGTCCTTGTAAACGCGGACTTTTAACGCCGATTAGCTCACTAACAGCTTTTTTCAGGTAAAGGGCGGGGGTGGAACCTAGGCCCCTACAGATGTATAATAAAATATGTTTAAAAGGGGTTTATTTTAGGCTTTTTTTTTGATATAATGATATCACTTTAGTAATAGATGTAGTTTTTATTTTGATTGGAGTAATATATGGTTTTAGAGGATGTTAATTTTCCTGAAGATGTTAAGGAGTTAAGTATTTGGGATAAAAAGATCTTAGCAGATGAGATAAGAGAATATATTTTGGATGTTGTTTCTAAAAATGGTGGTCATTTAGCTTCAAGTTTAGGTGTTGTAGAACTTACAATTGCACTTCATTCTTGTTTTGATTGCCCTAAAGATAAGATTGTTTGGGATGTTGGTCATCAGACTTATGCTCATAAGATTTTAACTGGTAGAAAAGAGCAAATGAAGAATTTAAGACAGTTTGGCGGTGTTGCTGGTTTCCCAAGAAGTAGTGAATCTGAATATGATTGTTTTGATGCTGGACATAGTAGTACTTCTATTTCTGTTGCACTTGGAATGGCTAGAGCTAGAGATATTTTAAATGAAAAACATAAAGTTATTGCTGTTATTGGTGATGGAGCTCTTACTGGTGGTATGGCTCTTGAGGCTTTGAATGATGCTGGTTATTCTAAGTCTGATTTGATTGTTATTTTAAATGATAATGAAATGAGTATTTCAAAAAATATTGGTGGCCTTTCATCATTTTTAACTAAACTTAGAACCAAGAAATTTTATACAAAATCTAATATTTCTGGTAAGAATTTAGTTAGAAAAATTCCTTTTGTTGGAGATAAAATTGTTTCAATTGTTGTTAAAATTAAGAGGGGTATAAAACAGTTAATTATTCCTAAGATGTTTTTTGAAGACATTGGTTTTCGTTATCTTGGACCTGTTGATGGTCATGATATTGAAAAGCTTGAATCTATTTTAAATATATCTAAAACTTTAGATGGACCTGTTTTAATTCATGTTATTACTAAAAAGGGTAAAGGATATAAGTTTGCTGAGGAGTTTCCTGATAAATTTCATTCAACTTCAAAGTTTGATATTGAAACTGGTGAAAAATTATCTAAAGGAGGAAGAGATTATTCTTCTGTTTTTGGTGACAAATTAGTTGATTTAGGTTATAAAGATGGAAAAATTGTTGCAATTACAGCGTCTATGAAAGATGGTACTGGACTTGCTAAATTTGCAAAAGAATTTCCTGATAGATTTTTCGATATTGGAATTGCTGAACAACATGCAGTTGCAATGGTTGCTGGAATGGCAAAAGAAGGCTTGAAACCTGTATTTCCGGTTTATTCTTCGTTTTTACAAAGAGGATATGATCAATTAATTCATGATGTTTGTCTTCAAAATTTACCTGTTACAATTTGTATTGATAGGGCTGGAATTGTTGGTAATGATGGCGAAACTCATCAAGGTGTTTTTGATTTGTCTTATTTAAACACTATTCCTAATATGAATATAATGGCACCAAAGAATTATGAAGAGTTGGAAAAAATGTTAGAGTTTGCGGTTAATTTTGATTCTCCTGTTGCTATTAGATATCCTAGAGGTAAAGAGGATGACTATGAATTTGAATCTTGCTTGGATATTGAATTTGGAAATGGCGAATTAATTAAACAAGGGAAAGATGTTACTATTTGTGCAATTGGTAAAATGGTTTCTTATGCTAAAAAAGCTGCTGATATTTTGGAAAAAGAAAATATTTCTTGTGAAGTAATAAATGTTAGATTTTTAAAACCTTTAGACAAAGATTTGATAAGAAATTCTGCTTTGAAGACAGGTGTTGTTTATACTATTGAGGATAATTCAATTTGTGGTGGACTAGGTAGTTCAGTTAATGATTTGTTAGAAAATGAGAGTGTTAAGGTTTATAATATTGGTTATCCTGATTGTTTTGTTAAACATGGATCTGTTCCTGAGATTGAGAAAGAATATGGAATTGATGTTGATAGTATTGTTTTAAAGATTAAAAATAATATTGAAGGTGAATAGAATAAGTGGTTAAAGGTGAAAAAAGTTTAATTGATGATAATAGAATATTAGTTGCTAAGATGAGAGATAAGGAGAAGATTTGTAGAGTTAAAAACAAAATTACTTATACTGGATTTTTAGATATGTATCAGAAGAGTGTTTTGAAAAAAGAACTTAAAGAAGATAATTATATTGTTTTTGGTGGATATGATGGTGCTGAAAGGGAATTAATATTGTTTTATCCTGATAAGATTGATAAAACTGTTGCTAAGAATTATTTTGGTAGTTTGTTAAAAGTTGTAAGAATAAGTTTGCCTAATGATTTAAAAGGAGAATATGAGCATAGGATTTATTTAAGTGGAATGATGAAGCTTGGAATCGAGAGAGAAAAGTTTGGAGATATTATTGTTTCACCCAATGGAGCTGATATTGTTGTTTTTGAGGATTTGGCAAGATTTATAAAGGATTCTTTGGGTGGGCTTAAAAGATTTAGCAAGAGTGAAATTGAGATTATTGATTTAAGTGAAATTTCAAATAGGGTTGATGAATATGAGTCTTTTTCTATTATTGTTCCTTCAATGAGGATTGATTGTTTTGTTTCTGAGATTGGTAGGGTTTCTAGAAGTAGGGCTAGTGAGTTTATTAAGGAAAATAGGGTTTTTATTAATCAAGAACTTGTTTTTAAGGAGTCTAGGAGTGTTGGTATAGGCGATATCCTTACAATTAGGGGCAAGGGAAAGTTTATTATTGATTCTATTGAAAGAGAGACTGGGAAGCGGGAAAATTGTAGTTAGAATAAAAAAGAGAAAATAAGAGCTGTTTCAATCGCACTCGGCAAAGCCTCGTTTGGTCGCTGCGCGGGGGATTTCAGAAATAAATATTTAATTCTGCATATATTTAAATTATAAACTACAATTTAATAAAAAAATAAAAAAAATGAAGAAAAAATATTGACAAAAATGGGAAAGTTTAGTATACTATGTCTTGTCAGTGCAACGGAAACTGATTAATGGTCGCTTAGCTCAGCTGGGAGAGCATCTGCCTTACAAGCAGGAGGTCATAGGTTCGAGCCCTATAGCGACCACCATTTATGGCCCGGTAGTTCAGTTGGTTAGAACGCTAGCCTGTCACGCTAGAGGTCGACGGTTCGAGCCCGTTCCGGGTCGCCAGAAACTATCTAGAGCTTAACCTAGATAGTTTTTATTTTGGCTCGATAGCTCAGTTGGTAGAG
>JAFWNC010000012.1 GCA_017510525.1 Clostridia bacterium
GGGGGTGGAAATGGGGACGGTTCTCTTTTCCAAGGAAGACTTGGAAAAGAGAACCGTCCCCATTTCCACCCCCGGTGCGCGTCCCCTTTTTTGCTCGCGTCCCCTTTGCACATGAGATTTCCCTAGGAAAAGTGTGGATTTTGGGGATAAAAATTAATCAAAATTTAATATAATGTGGAAAGATATTTGTTTCCGTAGGTTACAGATGTCTTTTTTTGTCTCTTTTTGTTTTTTTGTTTCTTGACTAATTTATAAAAAAGCTTAAATTATATATATATTAAAGAAATTTTAGGAGAGAAGAAATGAAGAGATTTTTTGAGAAGGTAAGAAGTGAAAAAGGTATTTCAATGGTTACGTTGGTTATCACTATTGTTTTGATAATTATTCTTGCAAGTATAATTATTTATAATAGCAGAACCAACATTAATGTTGAGAAACTTGATAAGATGTATGCTGATTTACAAACACTGCAGGATAAAGTTGATTTATATTACGCTAAAACTGGCGAACTTCCTATTTCTTCTAATCCTAGTGATAAAATACAGTCTGAAGATGGTAAAATCTTTGGAATAGATCAGGCTGAGAGTGATGGTGATATTTACTCAAAGATTAATTTGAGTTTAATTAGTGATGATTTAAAACTTAATTATAGTACTGACTATTACGTTAATGATGAAAGCCATATTGTTTATAGTGCTGATGGTGTTAATATTGATGGACATTCTTATCATAGACTAAAAGATACATATTCAAGAGTTGATACTTCAGATGATGGTGTAAATGCTTTTACAATTACTTTCCATTACAAAAAGGGTGATAATTCTAGTGGAACTGCAAAAGTATTATTTAATGCTGATACTGTTGTTAAGTTGGCTAGTGGTGCAACAGGCAGTGTTGATTATAGTATTGATAGTACTAATGTTTCTAATCTTGGTATTGATTCTTCTTATAATATTGGTTGGTATAAAAATCAAGATGGTTCTGGTGATATTGAAAAAAGTGTTGTTATGAATCAAAATTATGATTTGTATTCTGTTTTTACTGATAAGATTAAACCAATCTGGCCAGAGGATGATCCAAGTTCTAGTTTAACTAACTTTATTGCTAGACATAATAATGAAGATGGTATTTTATATGATGGTACTTGGACAAATGATAATATTTGGGTTAAGGCTACTGCTATTGATAATGCTTTAGTTGAGAAATTTGTTTTAAGTATAAATAATGTATTTTTAAAAGAGATTGTTGCTACACATGACACTAATGATTCTAGAATTGGTTATGGAATAAATACTTTTGATTCAGATATGAATACAACTGTTGATTATATTGCTGTTGATAATTCTGGAAATGAATCAGATAAAAAGGGAATTGCTCTAAAAATTGATAAACAAAGACCTGAAGTTGTAACAGCTTCAGCATCTAATAATTCTGGAACTGGTACTTTAGATGATTTGCGTATTTATGTTAAAGCAAAAGATACTGGTGATAGTGCAATGGCCAGTGGTTTCAGATATATATCTATTACAAGTAGTGATTCACCTGATTTTAGTTCAATTGATTGGTATGATACGTCAGATACAACAGAAGGAACTGGTGAAAAAGAATTTACAATTAATAATAAGAAGACTGGTGCAGGTTATTGGATTAATGATAATGGAACTTATTATGTTTGGGTAAAGGATCAGGCTGGAAATATTAATACTAAAAATAGTAATAGTACAATTGTTGTTGATATTATAGACACAACTCCAATTACTGTAAGTTTTGTTCCTCCTGAAAATACAACATATTCTAAGAGCCAAACTGTTACTATTCTTCTTCAAGATAGTAGCTCTGGAAATCAAGGAACAAGCGGATTAAAAACCGGAGTTAATATTTCTTATGGATGGAGTTTAAGTAAAGAAACTGAACCTACTTCATGGACTCAGGTTCCAGCAGCTGCAAGTATTGAAGTTACTGAGGCTAATAATTTAACAGGTAAATATTATTTATGGGTTAAAGATGTTCAAGATAATGCTGGAAATGTTATAAAAACAAATTCAGGCTTAACTATAACTACTGGTGGAGAAGGACAATATTATTTTGATAATACTGCTCCAACTTTAACTGTTTCTCCTGAAACGGTTACAACAGTTGCAAAATCACATAGTGTTAATATTACTATAGAAGATTTATCTCAAGTTGTTTATTATTATGGATGGAGTTCAAGCAATACTATTGCACCAACTGTTTGGAAAAAGTCTGTTAATGAGAAAAATAATGATTTAACATCTCCAGATACAGCTGGTTTTGATGGTAATTATTATTTATGGGTTGTTGGTTTAAAAGATACTCCTGGAAACGAAACTGCTGGATTAAGTGGAAAAAATAGAATTAATATTGTAACAGATGAGTCAGAAAGTGTTAATAATCTTCTTATTAATAAGATAGCTGGTCCATATAGAACTGATACAAAAGCTCCAACTGTAACATTTACTCCTAATGGATTTAGTGAATATCAACAATATCGTAATACTATTAAAGTAACTTTTAGTGATGATAGTGGAATTGCTTCTAACCAGACTGCTAAGTATTTATGGTCAGCTTCAAATTCAGTTGCTAGTATTGCTTCAGCAACATGGACAAATATTCAAGTTAAAAATGATAATACAATAGATGTTCCTTGGAGAGAGGGAGCAAATTATATTTGGGTAAAAGGTGTTAATGATACGGTTGGAAATGAATTATCACCTACTCATAGTGAGCAATATAAAATAGATAATACTGCTCCTACTGTAACTTTAAGTGTTCAAAACGGAAATGTTATTAAGATCCATATTGTTGATGAATTAAGTAGACCAGATGATTATATAGTTACTAATAATAGTTCTTTTGTACCAACTGTTGATTCTCAGGAATGGGAAGATTGCAATGAGGGTGATTCAACATCAGTTGATATTGATTATACAGCTCAAGAAAATGGAACATATTATGTTTGGGCAAAAGACCATGCTGGCAATATTTATAATCCTCATGATGATGTTGGAGGTTCAATTACTATTAACTTTAAATATATAGTTGAATATTATGCTAATAATCCTTCTGGAACAACAGTAACAGGCTCAACTTCGCCATATACACAAGAAATTAGATATGGTTCTGGTTCGAATTTAATAGCAAATAAATATGTAATCCAAAATTATGGATTTGTTGAATGGAAGGATGAATCGGGAAATAATTCTTATTCTAATGAATATACAACAAATTCAGCTTTTGATAATATTGCAAGTTCAAATAATAATTTTATAAAATTATATGCTCAGTGGGAAGAAAATATAAATTCTATAACTGTTTCATTATATACAAACAGTAATAGGTCACAAGCTTATAATCAAAATTGGACGAATTCAAATGTTTATGGAAGTATTACATCAACGGGAGAGAGAACAATAGCAAAATATCAATTTAGAATTGGTTCAGATGGAACATGGACAGATTTGAATAATACATATAATTATGAAAAAACTGATAATAATGCTACTTTCGATATTTCATGGTCAACAAATTCTACTTATTATTTTAGAGGGGTTGATTCATCTAATCACCCTATAACAAGTGTTTCTAATGGATTTAATATTAAGGTTGATAAGGGAAAACCGGTAGTAAATAATTTATCTTATACATATGGAAACGGAAACACAATGAATTTCACTGTTAGAGCTAATGACCCGGCTAATAATGGAATTTCAAGTGGTATTCAGTATTATAGAATTAGTCCAAATGGAACATGGAAATCTGTTAACTCAGCTGAAAATGCAAATGAGATAACTATAAATGCAAGTGAAGATATTAATTCTGATGGAACATATTATTTCCTTGTAATGGATAAAGCTGGAAATATAAGTGATTCTACAGATAATAATAAATTTACACGTGACAGAACTTTACCACAGATTACGTTTGACCCAGATGGCGGAATTTATGCTATGCCTACAACTGGAAATGCTAAGATAAAGAGTACAATTACAGCTTCAGATGGTAGCCGAATTTCAAAAATTGAATATGCTTGGAGCTCAAGCGGAACAATAGCTCCAACTAACTGGACAACTTACACAAGTGGAAATTCAGTTGAAACCGAAAAAACTGATTGTACTATAAATAATACTGACCAAAATATAGGTGAATATTACTTATGGGCTAAGGCTACAGATAGTGCAGGAAATGTTGGACAGGCAAGAAGTGAAATGTTCAAAATTTTACCTAATGATGGTTTAATTACTATTACATTAAATCCTGCTCCACCAACTTGGACAAATACTCAGGTTAATGCAAATATTTCTTATAATAGTGTTTTGTTGAATGAAAGAACAGCGACAGCTAATGGAACAGTTAATACTGATTATAAGGTTGTAAGTGCTTATAAAGTTGAGGTTTATACAAATGGTAAAACTGTTACAGCTTCAGCAAAAGATTCGAATGGAAATTTGGTTACTAAGAGTGTTACTGTTAATAATATTGATAAAATTGCGCCTACGATATCAAAGGAAGAAGAGGATGACAATTCGGATACGATTGATGGAAAACTATATCGTAGTAATTTTACAATTACTGTAGAAGTAACAGATAATCAAGATGGAAGCGGTGTTAATGAAATACAATATTATGTATCTGACCAAGATTTACAATCAGCTGATGTTTTTGCAAATGGAAATGGAACAACCTTAGCTAATAATGGTACAATACATGTTTCAAATCAAACAAGTGGTCATAGATATGTATATATTTATGCTAGTGATAATGCGGGTAATATTAGTTATGATAAGGAAGATTATTATGTTGATGATAAGGGACCTATAATTAAAGTAAATAGCGTTGTTGCCGGAAGTGAAATGGGAAATTATTCAGAATTGGTTTCTTTAGAGGTTTATGATGAAGAAACAGGTGTATACGCATCAAGTATAATTCTATATTTAAATAATTCCGAGAAAAATAGAGGAACTAGCTGGACAAATAATTCAGATGTATTCAGTATTGACCTTGGAGCTTCATATGTAGATGGTTCTTATAGTGTATCTGCAACAGATAAAGTTGGGAATGAAACAACAACTGAATTTACTTTGTCAAGTTTAAAAGAGATTCCAGTTCCAGATCAAACCACATTATCTCAGATTGGTGATGGACAATTAAGACTAATTGGTAATAATAGATATAATTTTGGAAACTCAAATCAATATACTTATTATTTGACAAATGATATTGCTTTAGATAATAATTGGACTCCGCTAGAGAAAGATCCACTTGATAATACAAAAGCCTTTGATTTAAAAGCTAATTTTAATGGATATAATTATGAAATATCTTCAAATAATACTATTAATAAAAACTTTTTATTGTTTAATATAATATCGGGAAAAGTTGAAAATCTAAAAATAAATGGTAAGTTGAACGCAACAGGAACAGCAGGACTTATTGCTTCTGAATTAAAACAAAATGGTATTATTGACAATGTTAATGTTAACTGTGATATAAGTGGATCTGGTATTACCATAGGTGGACTAGTTGGTGAAAATGATGGAAACATATTAAATTGTTCTGTTAGTGGAAATATAGCTACAAATAATACAGATATTTATATAGGTGGTGTTGCTGGAACAAATAAAAATCATGGTAATATAGAAAAAACATATTCTGATGTTCAACTTAAAACAACTGGAATTGATGATTCATCAGACAATTGCCTAGGAGGAGTAGTTGGTTTAAATAGAAATACAATACTAAAATCTTATTTCAAAGGATATATTAATCCAAGTGGTAGTGGTGCAACATATGTTGGCGGTATAGTAGGAGATATGGAAGGCGGCCAAATTGATGAATCTTATAATATGGGAAATATAAATTTTGAATGTTCAGATGGATGTTTATATAATATTGGAGGAATTGTTGGATTATTTAATGGAGAAATAAATAATTGTTTTAATACAGGTAATATGAATTTTACTTGGAGTGATAATACAGCTGGTTATAGTATTGATGAAGGAAATGCTGGTGGAATAGTTGGATCATTTTCTGGTAATAGTAGTATTAATACTGTTTATAGTATTGGTAAGATTTCTGATGCAGCCGGAGGCTTTAATGTTGGTACAGTATATGGTAATAAATATTCTTTTACTGTTTCAGTTTCAAATGCTATTGTGTATAGTGGAAATCCATATTCGGTCAATAATGCAACAAGATTAGCATCAGTTAATGATATGGCAACTGCATCTACATATTCAAGTTTCGGCTCTAATATTTGGGAAAAGAGTTATATTAGATTAGATGGTGGATATGGATATCTACCATACTTGAAATTCAACGAAGAAGAAGTAAAATTAAAAGACAATGGTATAAGTATTACAATTAGTAATCCAAGTAGTTCAGTTGCAAAACAGGGAGATGTAATTTCATATACAATAACAATTTCTGAATCGGTTGCTAATATTGATAAATTAGTTTGTACTCCAATAGTTTCAAATGGTACTAATGTTACAGCAACTTCAAAAACTCAGATTGATACTGAAGGAAAGAAATTTAGATATACTATGACAGCTGGTTCTGGAAATGGTACAGCTAAATTTAGTGTTAGTATTACTGGTAGGGATGCTAGTGCTACAAGTAAACCTTTTACAATTAAAAATACAAAACCAACAATAACTTTAGGTTCTCCATCAACATGGTATAAAGGTGGCGCAACAGTTTCATTATCATTAAAAACTAGTGAATCTACAACTGCTGCAGTACTTAAAAATTCCTTAAGTTTAAAATTTGGATCTGGAAGTTCTTTGCCAGGAGCTTCAATAGCAGTAACAGGAAGTGGTACAGAATTTACAGTAAATGCTGTAATGCCAACTGCAACTCGAAGAAATTGTTATTTATATGTAGCAAGTGGAGCTATAACTGATTCAGCTGGTAATACCAGTGATGCAATAAGTTCAAATACATGGGGAGTTGATAATACATCACCAACTAAAATAGATGATGGTATTGTTGATAATTATTATAAACAATATAGATTCCAAGATTCAGAATCAGGAATAAAAGAAGTGTATTATGCACCAGGAAGATATACAAGCTTACAACAAATACAAAATGCAACAGGAAGTGTTCATTTAGATACAGTAGTTAATAATACTATTACTGCAAAATTTGTAGTTGAGACTGTTTCATATTATACATTTTATATAGTAGACCAAGTTGGAAATGTTAAATTAGTTAATGACGAAAGAATTGATAGTACTTTACCAACACCAACAATCTCATTCTTTAAAGGTAGTGATAATACTACAACAACTCCTTATGATGAAGAATGGACAAATCAAAATGTATATTTCAAATTTTCTGGAGTAAGTGGTGCTACAAAATATGAATATAAAATATATTATAATGGTTCTTATTTATCAGGAACAGTTATTGATTATAGTGATGAGGAAGGTCCACCAGAAGAGTATGATTACCAAGACGAAATGGGAGAATACTATACAGCTTGGGTACCAGCTAACTCAGCCAATACTAACTATGTATTAGCTGACTATGATATTGATACATATGAGGAAGATGAGAAATGTTATGTTTATGTAAAATCTTATTTTGGTTCAAATGACGAATATTCGTCAACAACATATAACGAAGAACATGTTAGAATTGATAAAACAGCGCCAAGTGTTACTTTTACCAATAGTGATGATGAGTATATTACTGATATTCTTACAACTAAAATAAATGTTTCTGATGAAGGATCAGGATTAGCTTCAGGAAATGAATATAAATATGCAATAAAGAGTATATCTGAAAATATAACCAATAGTGATTTTACGAAAACATTTACATCTTCAGTTGCATTGGATGACCAAAATTTTTCTGTAGTTGGTGATGACGAATATATTGTTTTATGGGTAAAAGGCGGAATCAGAGATTTAGCTGGAAACGAAACGGTAATATTAAGTGAAAAATATAAAGTTGAAAGATATTTAGATGCTGAAATCGATTATTCTAATATGGTAGTTGAAAATACAAAAGTTACGCTAGAATTTGATTTTAAGGCAAAACATAGTCAGTATAATTATGATTATAATGATGATGGAATATACTTATATTCTGGTGATCCAAATGATAACAATGCTACACGTTTATCAGTAGAAAAATATCCACATATTGATACCTATACAGAAACAGGACTTCCAAATGATAGAGGTAATGAAGAAATTGAATACAAGGATATATCAAGTTTATCAAATAATAGACCAAGTATTTCAAATGATTATTTCTATACAGGAAATTATTCCGACATTTATAGAAAAGATTTTATACATGTTTATAAAGGAAGTGACGATATAACAAATAGTAGTAATATTTATATAGCATATGCACCTGAGTCGGTAGGTGAAAAAGTTGTAGACTTAAATAATAATGGTTATTATGATGGTAGTGATTACTATGATTATTATATAAATGATATTTGGTGTAACAGATATAAGATTTTTGTTGAAGTTACTCCAACTGCTGCTCAAACATCTGATATTTATATAAAAGTTAATGAAAAATTCATGACTGATGATACTAGATATACTCCAGAAGTTACTAGTGAAAGAATAGAAATACTTCAAGCAAATTATCCAGCACCAGTAGTAACATTTTCAGGTGGAGGAATAGTTGAAGCTGACGATGTTCAAGATGCAATAGATTCATCAGATGGATATTATCAAGTAGAATATATAATTAATCTTCCAAAGGATGGAACTATTAGTGGCGATACTGCTACAGTTCTTCAAAGCAATATTTCAATACAGGGAAGTGCTTCGACTGCTGTAAGCCAAACAATTGTAACAAAAGAAACTATAAACAATAAAGAAGAATATGTTTTAAAAATTAGAATTAAATCAGCAGATCCGGGAGAATTATATCCAGTATTAGCGGCTGGAGTCGTAAAAAACAATTATGATAATACAAAGTCTAATATAAAAACAAAAGGTAATTTAACAACAATTGTTGGTTCAGATTATACAATTGATGGACTTACAATTCCAAAAGGATTCTACTTAGTTGGTGGAACTTTAGAATCCGGATATGTAATAAGTGATAATAAATTAGATCAGTTTGCTTATGTAGATGGACATGGATGGAAAACAAGTGATACATCAAATATTAATTCTACTCAAATAAAAACTGCAATTGATGGAAACACAGGCATTTCTAATGATAAGAAAAAGAAAATTGGAACAAGAACTGTTAATAATCAAACCCAATATTTAGTAAGTTATGTAAATGTTGGAGACAATTTTAGAGATAATTACAATGGAAAAACAACATCAGATACATTAGTAGGAAATCAATTTATATGGGTACCAGCAAAATTGCCAGATAATATAGTAACTACAATTAAAAATTATAGTTATTCTGGAAGAAATGCACAAATTATAAAAAGCGCAAAAATTTGGAAAAGGGCATTATCTAGTGAATACTATGTTAAAATATTAAATGATTATATAATTTATGATGATGGTTCTGACATTGATTCTTATAGATATAATAATGTAATAGATAGCAATAAAGTTACACCTTACAATAATTTATTAAGAATGTGTAACAGATTTAATGCAAATGTGTATACTGAAGGTTTAGGTTTAACGAGTGAATTAAGAACAAGTAGGAGAAAATTAACTGAAGAAAATAATTCAAGTGGTGATTTAAGATATAAATACTATATTGATGATGTGCATAGTAATACTAATGCAATTTTTGTAAATGGAATAGAGAAAAGTAGAGCAAAAGCATTATATTGTTATGATGGATTCTTTATTGCAAGATATGATGTTAGATTAGGAGGATCAGAGGGATATATCGTTAGATATAATGGTGAAGATACACCAACTAGTCAAAAAATTGCAAAATATGATGCATTGGACAAGGCAGAAAATGTAAGCGTCGCAATAAAAGGAAATAAAAGAGATTATGATATTATAAATGGTGCCGAATATGATTCAACATATGTATTATATAGCAATGGATATCTAAGAAACCTAAAAGATTTTTGTGAAAGAAATGAATGGACGAGTGAGTATGATAATATCGGATATTCTGTATGGATTAGGGATAAATATAAAAGAATAAAAGGATATGTTAGACAGGTGACAGATGATCCAGGTGAAGATCAAGCTGCTGTACGTTTAGTTCTATGGAATACAGAAGTTATCGAAAGAGCAAATGAAAATTAGATTCAACTTTTGGGGACGCGCACCAAAAGCAACATTCAGGAGGGGACAAGCCCCGCCCATGTCTTTTCAGAACACTTCTAAAAAACAGCTTGCTTTTTAATATAAAACATGTTATAATATGCATAGTTGTAGGAGAAATGGTAAAAAACAATTACCATTTCTCTTTTTTTTGCTGAAATCGTAGAGGAACTAGAGTTCTCCATATTATTTTGCTGGTCGGAAAACGACCTGTAAAATGAATTGACAATACGTAGAATACGTGTTAAAATTAAGATGTTAGGAGGAAAATGTAATGACTTTTAGAGAGTTAGAAAAGTTATTAGTTTCTAACGGCTGGTATCATCATCACACTAATGGTTCACATTACATATATAAACATAGTAGATTAAGACGGAAGTATACCGGTGCCAAATCATAAGGGAGATATTCCGAAAGGAACACTTAACAATATTTTAAAGCAAGCGGGTCTAAAATAAGACTAAATTGCACATAATATGTAAGGAGAGGTTATTTATGAAGGTTATGTATCCTGTATTATTTTATGAAGAAAAGGAAGGAGAATACTCAGTTTTTGTTCCTGATCTAAATAATGCTTCTACCTGTGGAGATACATTGGAAGAAGCAATGGAAATGGCTGAAGATTTAATTGCTGGACTTGTATTAGACGAAATGGAAGAAGGAAATAAAATACCATCAGCTACTAGAATTGAAAAAGTCTCGTTTAAAAAATTAGAGAGTATTGTAGATATAGAAGGATGGGATTACAAGTCAAAATTTAAGACATATATAATTGTAGATATTGGTGTATATGCTGAAAAATGGGGAAAAGAACTTGTAAAGAAAACAGTAAATATTCCTAAATGGATTAATACTAAGGCTGAAAGTTTAAAAATTAATTTTTCAAAAACATTAGAAGAAGCCTTATTGCAAAAAATTTATAAAAAATAACTTTTGGTGCGCGTCCCCAAAAGTTATAATATCATTCCGAGGATTAGGATTCCTATGTTTTGGTCGTATATTCTCTGGAATTGTGTTGGTGGGATTGGGTTTTGACCTAGTCCCACTTCTATTGTGTAGCCGTGGTCGATTGTAGTTTTGTATAAACCAATCTTTGTAGCCTGCATAGCCTGATTCTGATGGTGTTGTTTCAAGGGAATATCCACTTGTATTAGCAAATTGTTGGCCAATATATAGAGCACCTGGTGGGTTGTAGTTTAGGTATTTCCAGTAGATTACTTCTCCTTGGGTGTGGTATGTTATTATTAGTCTGAAGTTGTGGGCTAGAGTGAAGTTATATAGTGCTAGTGATTCTGGTGCTACTAGTGGACCGCTGGCCTACGTAGTCTCTTGGCCCGGGTACTGTAAATCCTTGAGAAAATTTTATTCTTCTTGCATTTTCCCAACCGCGCAGGGAATTGTAGGTTAAGATCAATACCGATTTATATTTGCTTTCCAACCTGATGGAAAGGGGATTTGAGGGTAGTTTCTTGATAAATTATATGCATATCCATAGATATCTGGTCTATATTTTGCTGTGTTTCCTACTACTAAGTCAACTCCATCTGGGTTTACCATTGGAACTATATAGAGGGATGTGTTATTAAATAGTTGTGTTGTAGAATATCCATTAGTATTTAGGCCTGTTCTGTAGTTTTCTGATATGTTTTGTATGAATTTCATTAGTAATGGCGTTGTAATCCACTCATTTGCGTGTGTTGAGGCACAGTAAAGAATTTGTTTTTGACCTCGACCAAATCTTATATATGGTATTGGATTTCCGAAGAGATGTATAACCAATATTTCCGACCTCTAAAAAGGGATATTTGTCTTTTAGGTTGCGTATATTTATAGACAAAACATTGTATCCGTAGCTTATGTCTGTTGGAACAATATAGCCATATATCAATATTTTATTCCATGTTTGTTGTCCAACGATTCCGTCTGGGGTTAGTCCAAAATCTTTTTGAAATTTTTTAACTGATTTTTGTGTTTGTGTCCCAAATATTCCGTCAATTTTTCCAAAATAATAGCCTAGTGTTTTTAATGTTGATTGTAGATATTGTACGATTGTTCCGGCTTGAACCGAGTTTTAATATTTCCATGATAATCACCTGTTATTAGTATATGCTTTATGGAGCACTTTAGTGCTCCGCTACGAATATAAAAATAACACCTCTATATTTAGAGGTGTTTAAAATTTGATTTTATATTCTATTTTACCGATTATAATTTTTCTATTTCTTCTTTTTTTAGTTCTGTTAATTCTATTATTTCATCAATTGTATTGCCTTTTTCTAACATTTTTTTTGCTATTTTCTTACGACTTTTTTGTTCACCTTCTTCTATGCCTTTTTTCCTAGCCATAGAATTAGAATTATATTCATCTCTTATTGCTTTTTCACGAAGATAAGCTAATCTTTTAGCTTCTTCGTCTCCTGTCAAATATTCAAGTTCTTCTTCAGCTTTTTTTATTTTTTCATTCTTAATCATATGAAGTTCCTCCATATTATCATATTTGATAAATGAAAGCCATTCTTCTAGCTTACTTGAAATCCTTTTACACTTTTTTCTGAATTTTGGTAGCTGAATATAGTGTAATTCCAATTTATCAGTTAAAACAATATTTTCATAATCTCTTTTTATTTTAGCTATCTCATGAAATGGACCTTCATCAAATACATTGTAATCAGTTATCCAAATTGAAATAGAACGAGGAACTTCAGTATAATTTTGGCCGTGAATATAGGTTTTCGTGGTAAATACCTGTTCCATAAAAAAGAGATCTTTCAATTGTGTTATAAGGATCTTTAACTTGCATTTCAATATTTACAATAGTGTTATCGTTTAATGTTGCAATAACATCAAGAATTCCAAGCTTTTCAGCAATTTGTTTTCTTTCTAGAGAAACATCCTTATTAACTTTTACTTTTTTAATCTGAATATCTGGCAAGATTGCTTCAAGTAAGTCTTTTAATAAATCAGAATTTTTTTGAACACCGAAAATTCTTTTAAAGACAAAATCATTAGTAGGTTTTAACATTCTTCATTTATCACCTCTATTCTAACATATTATTAATTTGTTTTCAATTTTTTTGGATTTATTTGTGCAAGAATTTGCACGAGATTTTTTGAAATAAAAAAATATAAAATCAAATTTCTGTGGATTATTTAATCATGTATTTTAAGATTTGTCAATGTTTTTGTTTTGTTGTGGATTGTTTGATGGGGGTGTGGATTAACTGTGGATTGTAATTTAATTGTTACGTTTGAAAATGTTGTTTTCCGTAGGAAAAGTTTATATTTTGTCGGTTTTTGAAAAATAATTATAATACAAGATTAATAATAATGTTAAAAATATGTTTATTCGCCATTTGCCGTAGGTTCATGGTTTATTTTTTGCCTTTTAATTTTAAAAACTGTTTCTTGACGGATTTATTAATTGCTTTAATATAAGTTTATATTAATTTTAAATTCAAAGGAGAAGGAAATGAAGTTAGGAAATTTTAAGGAAAGGTTAAAAAGTAAAAACGGTGTCTCAATAGTTGCTTTAGTTATTACTATTATCGTTATGCTTATTTTAGCTGGTGTTGCTATTGGTATTGGGCTAAATAACAATAGCGGTATTGTTGGTCGTGCTAATGAGATGAAATTTAAGTCAGAACTTTCTGAACTTAAAAAATCTGTTGATGAAAAAATAATCTCTAGAGAGTCTACAGGCCTTCATTCTGTTGGAACAAAAGAGATAATTAAAGAGGCTCTTGGTGAGATTGATTTAAGTGAAAAAATTGAGGAGAAATTAGAGAAGATTCTTGATATTCAAGATGAAGAGCTTGTTTATGACGAAGATGTAGCGGATAATCAAGGCTTTAAATCTTATGAGAAAGATTGGATTGAAGAAGTTGGAATTAGGGCAAAGGTTTATGGTGATGAATATAATTTGTCTTATAGTCTTGATAGTAATGGTTATCCTTATGTTACTAAGGCAACTGTTACAATTACTTCTGATATTCCTTTAGGTGAAAACAAAATTAAATATTTCCTTTTCAGTGATAAAATAGATCCTACAACCATTTTACCTAACGAATGGTTGAATTATGAAAACCCAATTACAGTTGATTATGCATCATATATCTATACCAAAGTTGTTGATAAAGATGATAATACGATTAGTAGCAAAATATCAGTATATCAAGCAAAATATGAATATAATGGCCATGATAATAGTGATTATGGTGATGATATTGAAATCGCTGATAATAGCGGAGAAGATGGAAAAGTTGATACAAGAGGACCAGAAACAGAGGTTAATGGTAATGGTGAAACATGGAAAAATAATTATGATATTGTTATCGAAAAAGATGATGATAATTCAGAACATGATATTAAAGTTATAGTTACTGATGAAGAGGCAGGAGTTGAAATTAGCACTACTACAACTTTCTATCAATGGGTAACTTCTGGAGATAAGCCAAGTAATAATCTTTGGATTGAATATACAAATAGCGTTCAAAATCCAACTGGAACTGGAGTTTTTGATTTATATATAAAAATAATTGATGAAATTGGAAATGAAACAGTTACAAAGATTAAAACAATAAGAATTGATAAAACGGCTCCAATTACACCAAATATCTTATTTACTTTAGAGGATGGAAGTAAATATGATGTTGGAACATGGACAAACCAAAACATTAATGTAACTATTACAGGTAATGATGAACATTCAGGAGTTGAAGGGTATGAGTATTCTGAAGATGGGGGCTCTACTTGGAAAAATATTACTGAAGAAACTTCTTATATAAAGAACGGTAAAGTTGAAAAAGGTGTTGGTTCTTTCACAATTGCTTATAATGATAAAGTTGAAACAATTTCTTTTAGAACTATTGATAATGCTGGAAATGAATCAAATTCTTCAGCAGGATATGAAATTAAAATGGATAAAATTAATCCGGAATACAGCGAATCAAGAGGCGATTATGTAAGAATGACAACTGAGGATAACCAAGCTTACAATGGTTCTTGGACAAATCAATCTGTTACTGCTGTTGTAAGATTTACAGACAATAATGGAAGTTATCCTTCTAAAGAAAAACAATACATGGTTAGTATTGACAATAAAGCAACATGGACAGATATGAATTATTCTAATGATGAAGATGGAAATCTAATTGGAACATTTATATTCAAAAATACGGATTATAGTGGAAAGGTTTATATAAAATCAATTGATAATGCTGGAAACTCAGCTGAAATAAATAGAGATTTAAAGATTGATAAAATTAAACCAGATGTTCCAACAGTAAGATTAAACTTAGAAAATGCAAACGGAACAGCTTATACAGCTGGAAACTGGACTAACAAAACTGTTGTTGCTACTTTAACTTCAAATGATACTGGTAACAATCCTTCAGGAATTAAACAATATAGATATTCAACTGATAATGGTGCAACTTGGAGAGATGTTCCTACAAGTAATGGAGTTGGAACATTAGAAATTACAAAAGAGGTAAATTTAACTTACATTTTTGATGTTACTGACAATGCTGGTAATATTTCAAATAATACTGGTAATTACAATATCAAAATTGATAAAACAGTTCCTAATAATATGAGCGTTTCTCCTTCTGCTGGTGCAACTTATATTATTCCTAATACAGGTAAAGATATGGCTGTTAATATTAAGTTCAAAGAAGGAAAACCAAATGATCCTAAATCTGTAATTATCAAAGAAAGTAATAATGAAAAGGGTACAGGAAGTTTAGTAAATTATGGTACTGCTTATGTTAAAGTTACAAATAATGATAGTGATGTTACATATTCTAATGATGGAACATGGTTCCATTTTACAAGTGGTAATGATTTAGATAGTAGTGTTAAAAATGCTATAAAAACAAAAGGAACATATTATTTCCATATTAGATTTATGGATTATGCAGGAAACGAGAAATATCAAACTTTTGGACCTTATTATGTTGTAAATCCAGAAGAGTCATTCACAGTTTCTCATACTCCAGCAACAGATTGGACACAAACTGCTACTGTTAATGTTCAATTCGAAAATTATGTAACAAAAAATAAAAAATATGGATATGCTACTGAAAGAGATAGAGCAGATAATAATAAAGTAAGTATTCCTAATAATGCTTATAGTTTCTCAAGACAAGAAACTACAAATGGATGGGTTTTCATAAAAGTTGGTGATGCCGCTGGAAATACAGCAGAATTAACAAATTATCAAATTACTAATGTTGATAATTTAAAACCACAGGTTGTATCTATGTCTATTAATAATGTTGAAAGCTGGAAAAGAGTAACAATTAAAGCTACTGTAAAAGATCAAGATCAAACTATAGCAAGCGGATGTAGTGGTGTAAGATCTTATATGTTTACTCAAAATCCAGCTGTTCCAGCAAGCGATTCAAATGATTGGGTAGATGCAAATAATTCAGAAGGCACAAAACAGATAAATATTGAAAGTACTGGTATTACAGAGACAGGAGCTTGGTATTTATTCTTAAAGGATGCTGCTGGAAATATAAGTGAGGCTTCTAACAATTCAATACAAGTTACAGAAACTTCAATTGATAAGGTTGCTCCTAGAAATTTGGCTGTAGAAGCTCATTTAGATGATGAAAATGGTGAAATATATGATGGTAGTTGGACAAATCATAATATATATGTAAAACTTACTGGTGAGGATCCAAATGGAATTCAAACATGGCAATGGTATGAGCAGGGAGCTTGGTCAACTAGAGCGCTTACTACAACAAATAGTGTTGGAACAATTACATTAAATTATAATAGAAATACAACATTAAGATTTAGAGCCATAGATCCAGCTGGAAATATTTCTGAAGAAATCACACAAGTGATAAAAACTGATTATAAAAATCCGACAATTTCAGTTGACCCAGAAAATTCGGAATTAGTTAAGAATAAAAATGTTACTATTACAATTGGTGATGTATATGTATCATCAGGACTTGCTTCTGATAATAGTTATCAATATGCATTAAGTACAAGCAATGAAACGGCCCCAAGTTCTGGATGGACTAATTATACTAATGGTACTGCTAATACTATTGGAACAGATTTGAATGGAACTTATTATTTGTGGGTTAAACAAGTTGCTGATAATGCTACTAATATTTCTACTACTGGTGGAACTAAAGTAGGAGATTATCATGTTTTTGGGCCATATGTATTTGATAATATTCCTCCTGAAGTAATTATTACTGGTGAGGCTACCGGTATAACTGATGGACTTATTAGATATTTTGATGGAAATAATAATTTAGGAAATGGACATTCAGATACAACAACTACTTGGAAAGATTTATCAGGAAATAATGATGGAACTGTTAATGGAGCAAAGTTTAGTTCTGATGGATATGCTACTTTTGATGGAGTTAATGATTGGGTAAATCTCGGACAGACAAATGATTTAAGTCAGGTAACTGTTCAAGCTGAGGTTAATTTTAATTCTATACAAAGTGGAGAAAAATGTATAATTGCAAACTGTGAAGGCGGAGGATATATAATTGAATTAAAGAATGGAGCTCCTTTGTTTGCAGTTTATGTTAATGGTGATTATAGAAGGGCAACGTATAATGAGCCGGTAGTCGCAAATAGATGCTATACTTTAACTGGAACTTATGATGGAAATACAGTTAGATTATATGTTGATGGAATTTTATATGCTGAAACTGCATATTCTGGAACAATTTCAAACCCAGCTGAGAATACAGTTGCAGCTTTAGGCGCTAATCCTGTAGGAACTAATAGAACTCAAGGTTATTATTCTAGCATGAATTTATATGCAGCTAGAATTTACAACAGAGCATTATCTCAAGCTGAGATTAAGCAAAACATGAATGCTGATAGAATTAAACCTTCAATTGACAGTACTACAAATCATGGTAGTGTAAACTTATCAATTGTATTTAATGAAGATGTAACTGGTTTAACAGCTGATGATTTTACAGGAACAAACTGTACAATCGGAACATTAACTGGTAGTGGAAGTAGATATACTTTAAGCGTAACAGGTATACTTGTATCAAAAACTATGACAGTTGCTTTAGCAGAAAATAGTTATACTGATGTTGCTGGTAATAATGGACCAGCTAAGAGCATTTTAAGATATAGAGATAGAAGCGGACCAAATAGTACAATAACATCTCTAGCTGGAGATATAACTAAGTTAGATACAGTTACATACAGAATTAAAACTCAAGATAAATGGGTTTATGGATTTAATACTGATGATATATCTGTTACAAATGGAACTATAGTATCATTAACAAGAACAAGTGAAAAAGAGTATGAATTGGTTGTTTCCAATAGTGGTACTTGTGAACAAACTATTTCTTTTAATGAAAATGTATTTTATGATAGAGCTGGAAATGGAAATGAAGCTGCTAGTAAAACTATTACAATAGATAGAGATGGACCGGTTGCATCAATTAGTTCAACTAATAATCTTGCTACTAGTCAAACAGTAACATTATCAATGAGCGACAGTCCAGCTGGAGTTTCACAGTATTATTGGGGAACTTCTAACCCAGAGAATGAGACAGTTACATGGGTTGATTATACTGAAAATAATGTTACTCAAACTGTTAGTGATGGTGGAACTTATTACTTTGGTATAAAAGATACACTTGGAAATATGACAGTTGTAAGTAAAGATTTTTATAAAACTACATTAACAGTTAACAATGGAAGTAGCGTTAGTCCTGCTTATGTTGTAACAATGGAAGGAAATTCATTTACTCTTCCAACACCTACAACTGTAGCAGGTTATACATTTAGTGGTTGGTATACAACAGCAACTGAAGGAACAAAAGTTGGAGATGCAGGAGCAAGCTACACACCAACAGCTACAACAATATTACAAGGACAATGGACAGCAAATAATTATGATATTACATATGATTTAGATGGGGGGGCTGTAGCAACAGCTAATCCAACGACTTATACAATTGAGTCAAGTGATATAACTCTAAATAATCCAACTAGAACTGGATATACATTTGCTGGTTGGACGGAAAAAATTACTAATTTAAGTTGGCATAAAGGTTTTGTAACTCAAGAAACCGGAGAAATTGTAGATTCTTCGACATATCCATATTCATATTATACTGATTTAATCAGAGTACGTTCTGGTGAAAAAATCACTGTCGGAGGATTTGGGGATTATTATACTAGAACAAGCGGAATTAGAATAAGAGTGTATAAATTAAATGGCGAATTCTATAGTGGAAATCATGTAATGTCTTTGAATGCAGGTGGAGATTATTATATTAGAGTAGTATTTTATAGAGAATCTACTGAAGAAGAGAGAAATGGATCGTATATTTCTGTTACTCCTAATAATAATTCTGTTACTATTCCAACTGGTAGCACGGGTAATAGAAGCTATACTGCAAATTGGACTGCTAATGATTACACTGTAAATTATAACTATAATTATAATGAGTTTACGACTACAGATGGAACTTCGGTAGGAGTTGCAAGAACGTATGATCCTTCAACAAATATTATAACTTTAAATGGTGATTATAATTCTGGTCAGACACATACATTAAAATGGATAGCTAATAAAACATTTAATGTTGGAGAAATATATACATTAAAAGCTGAATATGTTTCTGGAACTTTATCAACAACAAATTATCAGATTTATATTGCTCTTGATATTGCTAATAATGGTAGTGTTTTGTCACCAAGAATTAAAGATGATTATACAATAAATAACTTAGCGACCGTAGGTACAAAATCAGAAGATTTAAGTATTACAGAAACTGCTGCTGCAGGTAATGGATTAAGATTTATATTATGGAGAGCGGCTGATAATACGGTTTTATTTGATAATTACCAAATGAAGGTTACTGTTACGAGAAGACTTCCTCAAACTGTTACTTATAATACAGCTTATGGACAAATGCCTACCCCAACAAGAGAAGGATATACATTCCTTGGTTGGTATACAGCTGAAACTGGTGGAGATTTAGTATCTTCAAGTACTGTTATGAATCAGACAGATACACATACTTTATATGCACACTGGACGAGGGATGACTATACAATTTCATATAATTTAGATGGAGGTTATAATGTTGTTAATCCTACAACTTATAATGTTGAATCTGATGAGATTACTTTATTAAATCCGGTTAAACCTGGTTATTCGTTTACTGGTTGGACAGGTTCTAATGGTGATACTGCTCAAACAGAAGTAACTATTTCAACTGGTAGTACGGGTAATAAGTCTTATACTGCTAACTGGACTAAAGATAATTATACTATTTCTTATGATTTGGATGGAGGCAGTGTAGCTTCTTCAAATCCTTCAAGTTATAGTGTTGATTCGAGTGTAATTACATTAAATAATCCTACTAAAGAGGGGTATACATTTAGTGATTGGACAGAGAAAATTTCTAATCTAGCCTGGTATTATGGACATATTTCATATGATACTGGAAAGATTTTATACAATTCTACATATCCAAATTCATATTTTACTGATCCTATTAAATTGAGTGCAGGAAAGACATATACTATAACAGGATATAATTCTCAAAATTCAGGTAATTATGTAAGATGGAGAGTTTTTGGATTAGATGGTTCATATTTAGGAAGTAAGTCAAATTATAATTCATATACTCCTTCTCAGGATTGTTATGCTATACTGATGTATCATAATAGTTCTTCTCAATCAGCAAGGGAGAATACTGTAATTAATGTTACTCCTAATGAAAATACAGTTACAATTCCTACAGGAAGCGTAGGAGATAGAACATATACTGCTAATTGGACAGCTAATGAATATACAATTACTTATGATTATAATGGACTAAAGAATTATGCTCATTGTCCAGGTAGTTTTTCAAGAAGTTATAATGGTGGAACTAATGTATTAATGAAACTTGGAAAAATGTATGTAGATGATTTAGAATTAGGAGACGAAATCAGAATATCTTTTGATGCTGCATATACAGATATTACAAGTGTTGAAGGTGAGACGGCCAAATTCCAGCTTCAATGTAGTGGTAATGTAACTTCTTATTCTACAGAATTATCTAAAAGGATTGTTAGAGAGTGGACTGGAACTGGTACAGAAACATGTTCGATAACAACGACTATGACTGCTAATAAACTTACAAATGATTATTTTACAATGCAAATACGTACAGATAATTGTCAATCTGGTTCTATTATTATAACTAATGTAAAAGTTGAAAGAATTACAACTCAAACAGCAACATTGACTTATGGCAATACTTTAGGAACATTACCAGATCCTAGTGAAGTTGGATATTCTTTAGTTGGTTGGTACACAGATCCGACTGGTGGAACTGAGGTTACAAGCTCAACTCCTGTTCCAGCAGCAAATACAACATATTATGCACATTGGACAAGAAATTCATATACTTTAACTTATGATTATAATGGAGAAACAACATTTAAAGATGGTGAATCATCTTTAACAGGATATACAATTGATTGGGAACATGATTTTACACTATCAGGAACATTTAATATTCCAAGTTTAGGAAAACGTTATTTATTGATAGGAAGCTATGGAAGTGATAGTAATAAATCTTTAAATCTAGAGATAAATACTTCTAATAAAATAAGAGTTTGGACTGCTAGTTCAGGTGCAGCTGGACATGTTGAATATATATCTACTAATTCTATAACTGAAAATGAAGATATAAATGTTGTGTTAACATGGAATGCAAGTACAAAACAAATATCTTGCACGGCTATAGGAACACAAACCGATATTTCTGTTTCAGGTTCTGCTTCAATGTCTGGTTCGACAACGGGTATTTTGAAAATAGGTACTGAAGATCATAGAGGTTCAGTTGTATTTAACCCAATTACAGCAAAGAACATTAGGATGACAAAGACAGTTCTTTATAATGATAGTATAAGTTTGTTGAATTCAGAAAGAATTGGATATACTCTTGATGGATGGTATACAGCTGCAATAGATGGAACTAAGCTTGGTGCTAATGAGGTTATGCCAGCTCAAGATACAACAATTTATGCACATTGGACGGCAAATCAATATGATCTAACTTACATGTCAGGAAACTTATTGTATGGATTAGAAGATTGTTCAGATACAACATCATGGAGAATTAAATATAGTATAGAGAATAAAACTGTTTCGGTAACTTCATTAGGTGATGATGGTAATGGAACTACATCTGGAAGAGTGTATTTGGAAGCTAATAAAACTTACGTATTTAGTTGTGATACAACTGGAACATGGGGACATACAAGTGGAACTGATACAGTCGAGGCATATTTATGTAAAGATGGTTTATCTACTACAGGTAATTTCTATGGAATGAATACAAGAGTATATGAATTCACTCCATCAACTTCTGGAACATATTGGCTAAGACTTGATGTAAATGAAAATGAAAAAACTTATACATTCTCAAATATAAGCGTGTATGAGAAAGCTAGAACAGATACAAAAGAGTATGGAACTACTCTTGGAACATTGCCATCTGTTTCAAGAACTGGATATACATTAGATGGTTGGTACACAGAAAAAACTGATGGAACTGAGGTTACAAGCTCAACTCCTGTTCCTGCTGGAAATACAACTTATTATGCTCATTGGATTAAAAATAATTACCAAAATACAACTTCTTTAGAATATTATGAGACTTTAGCTGATGCGTTTGATGAAGTTGAAGATGGCGAAACAATAAAAGTATTAGATAGTGTAACAGAAACTGAGGCTCCTGAGTTAGCCCAGGATATATCAGCTGAGTTAGATTTAAATGGTAAGACAACTACTTTAGATGATGTTTATTTAACTAATAATGGAACTTTAAGTATTTATAGTTCTGATGGCAATGGTGTTTTACAAGGAGATGGAACAAGAGTAATAGTTAATAATGGAACTCTTAAAACGAATGATGGCTTAAATAATGTAAATGAGGTTTCATTAATTGGTACTTCTTCGTTAAACTCTTATGTAATATTAACTTCATTGGGAGCTGATACTGTTTTAAATACAAATACTAATGTTACATTTAACACTGCTTTAGAAGAGAGTGTAGATAGATATTTAATTAATACAAATGGTACAACAACGATAAATGGAGCAAATTTAACTAATACTATAACTAATGGTGTTGGTGGTTGTAGAGGAATACATTTAAATAATGTTAATAGCAAACTTATTGTAAATTCAGGACATATTGAGACAATTAGTTGGAATATTTTCAATTTTAGAGGAAAAGGTAGCGAAAACACATATGCAGTAACAATTTCAGGTACTGATGAGGGTACAGTTATTCATTCAAGAGGTGGTTATGCTGTTTATAATGCTAATAGTGGAAATAGAGCTCAAAATGTTCTTATAAGTGGTGGAACAATGTCTACAGGTACTGGTATGGCTGCTGTTTATAATGGATTAGGAACAACAGATATTACTGGTGGTAGAATTATATCTGGTAATAGTGCATATGCTATAGAAAATTATAGTACAGGAACTGTTAATATAAGTGGTGGATATATTTATTCGTCTAATAAAACAGCTATTTATGATAGAGGCAATACATGTAAGCTTAATGTAAGTGGTGGTACAATAATTGGAGCAAATGGTATTTACAATAATGGTTCTACCAATACTGTAAATGTTACTGGAGGTAGCATTACTGGAACAACGGGTTCTGGAATTTCAAGTCGTACAGGAACAACTACTGTTTCTGGTAGTACAACTAGTATATCAGGAACTACTGCTGGTGTTTATGTTACAACTGGTAGTTTAGAAGTTACAGGTGGTACAATAAGTGCTTCTAATGGTAATGGTATAAAAGTTGATGATTCAGAGGGTTCTGTTACTATTGGTAGTGATGATTCGAGTGTAAGTACTGTATCTCCAAGTATTACTGGTACAACTCATGGTGTTGAAATTGTTGATGGAGCTGAGTTTAACTTCTATGATGGTGTTATTAATGGACCTGTTGATGGTTCAATAAGCGGAGATGTTGCTGATACTCCAGATGATTATGTTGTTGTTAAAACAACAGCAAATAGCGTTGAGAGCGCTAAGTTATATAAAGAATATGATATTGAGTATGACTTAGATGGTGGAACAGTTAGCTCAGCAAATCCAACTACTTATACTCAAGCTTCAAGTGCGATTACACTTAATAATCCAACTAAGACAGGCTATACATTTAGTGGATGGACAGTTGGAAAGAACTTGTTGGATTATAACGATGTAACGGAATATGCTTTAACTCATGGAATAACAGTTGATCAGAATGATAATGTTTCTGATAGTACACCAGGAGTTGATGATAGAGGATGGTCATATGCGGCTAGAAACTGGGGAGTATCTCTTGAAGCAGGAACATATACCTTAACATTTGATTTTTCTCAGCAATGTACTCAAGGACATAATAAAGTTGTAATCACTAAAGATGATGGAAGCTGGATTTCTGATTATATTGATATACAAAATAAAGATGAAGTTAGTTATACATTTACTCTAAATGAAGCAACTAATATAGGAATAGAAGCTAAATTATACAATGGTGTATGTAAAGTTCAACTAGAAAAAGGTAGTGAATATACTGGCTTTGAGCCATATATTGCAACACCAAGCACAACAACAACAATCCAAGCAGGAAGCACAGGAAACAGAACTTACGTTGCAAACTGGACGGCTAATGAATATACAATTACATATGATTATAATGGGGTTAAGAATTATTTTGTTCCAAATAGTTCAGAAATTACATATAGTGGATTTACTGGTGCTACGAATGAGTGTATATATTTAGGAACATCATATAAGTATAATATGACAGATGGTGATAGAATTAGATTTTCATGCAAAATAGAATACGAGGATTTAACTTGTGACGAATCAAAGAATTATTTCTTAAAATTCCAAGGTAGAGGAGATGTTTCTGGATGGAATACTGGTGCAATTTATGTTGAGAACATTACTGGTATAAAGGGAACAGGTGAACAAGATTATACATTTGATTGGAATTTAAGTAGTAACAATCTAACTAATAATTCGTTTACTTGGAATCTAAGAGCAGATTATTATACAGGTGGAACAATAAAAATTAGTGATGTTGTAATTACAAGAGTAACTAGAGCAAAATCAACAGTTACATATGGCAACACATTAGGTACTTTACCTAGTCCTGTTGAGCCTGGATATACTTTAGTTGGTTGGTACACTGAACCAACTGGTGGAACTGAGGTTACAAGCTCAACAACAGTTCCATTAAATGGAGCGACATATTATGCACATTGGTATAAAAACTTAGCTGTTGGTGATACGGTTTCTTATAGTCCAACTGGAAGTTATAACTGGAATAAAGAATATGCAACAGGTAATCGAACAGGAACAGAAACTTTAAGTAGTGCAAGTGGCAGCAATTTTAGAGTAACATCATGGAAAGTATTAAGTATTGATGAAAATACTGGAGAAGTTGAATTAGTTCCTGAAAACGTGGCAAGTGGAACTGTAGAGCTACAAGGAGCTATGGGATATAACAATGGCGTTAAGTTGTTAAATGATGCTTGTAGCGCATTATATAGTGATTCAAGTGTTGGGGCGACAGCTAGAAGTATTAATGAAGAGGATTTTGTTGAAGCTGGTGGAAATGAATGGACAACTGCAAGAGATAATTATTCTAGTGGTTATGTTTCATATGGAGAACAGAAAAGTTCAGCATATTCTAACAGCAGATATTATCCTGCAATCTATGCTTTAGAACAGGATGCAGTTATAGATGGAGATGAAAAAACAGGATATACTCAAAGTCAACAAACAGATATTATAGAGAAGACAGAGAATGGAATGACGACAGGATTTAAACAAGCTACAACAAGTATTCAACCATACCAAACGGTTTATGAAGCAAGTGATTATGAGACTACAGCAGGATATCTAGGAACAATGTATTCAAGTATTTTATTACCAAGTGGAGGTAATACATCATATTGGGTTGCTTCGAGATGTATCAATAATGCTTCATTGTTATGTAGTTTTAGAATGTTTTATATAAATAGTGGTTGCTGGAAAGGTTACAGTTTATATAGTTCAAGTAATGATGTTAGTAATAGTGTTCGTAGTTTATTCCCAGTAGTAACTCTAAATTCATCTTACATTGTTGCTAATAATTCAGGAGTAGGGTATACTGCAAATCAAGATAAATATACAGTTACTCTTGATAACCAAGGAGCTACAACAGCAGGAACAGAGGCAATTTACTTGAAATATAATGTAGCTAAATATTATTCAGATTCAAATACAACAACTGAGATTACTGATATAACAGTTCCAACAAAAACAGGATATGTATTTGGAGGATACTATTCAGAGCCAAATGGCCAAGGAACTCAGTATGTTGAAGATGATGGAGATATTATAAATAATTTATATTCAGTAAAAACTTATGACATGACTTTATATGCTAAGTGGACAAGAGACGTAAGCTTATATGGAAAATATGTTGATATAGGTGTTGATATTAATAATGATGGAGACACAACAAACGACTTTAGATTATTCTTAGATGATGGGGACAACATGTACTTGATTGCAGCTGACTATATTCCAAATAGCATGACACCTGAGAGTAAAGGTGGAAATTCGGTTAATACTGATGGAGATTATAAGGCATGCTTTACAAATGTAATAGGAGATTATACTGGTTCAGGTGATATTGTTAATAACTCTAAATTGAGTGGAACATTATCTAAGTATCATAAATGGGTAAACGCTAACCAAAGCTCTACAAATAATAATATTAAAGCAGTTGCGTACTTATTAGATACAGACGCTTGGGGAGCCAAGTTCATAAATAATAGTAATAGTAATTACATTGATTATGTAATCGGTGGACCAACTTTAGAGATGTTTGCTGATTCATATAATGCAAAACATGCAAATGATACAGATTTTGAAACAGCAGTAAAAATGAATTATGATGAAAGCAATAATACAGGATATATGGTATCAAGAGGTTCGAATACGTTAGATACATATAATACAGGATTTAGTACAGCAGATGACAATTTATATTTCTATAATAAGTCTAGTAAACCAGCTAATCATATATGGCTTGCATCTCCTTCTAATGGCGGCGAGTACTGCTTGATGAATGCATCTGGCGGTGGGGGTATTTACAATGATACTTATTGGAGCATTTCTATGGGCTTCCGCCCAGTAGTTTGTTTGAAGTCTGGTGTTGATATTGATAGCATTAGTAATAATGTTGCAAGTATAGAGAAAGAACTTGAGGTTGGAGATGTTGTATCTTACAGCCCAAGCGGAACTTATACTTGGGACACAGAATATGCAACTTCAGATACAACAGGAACAGTAACTCTAAGTAGCGCTGAAGGTGGAAGTTTTAGAGTAACTTCTTGGAGAGTATTAAGTATTGATGAAAATACTGGAGAAGTTCAATTAGTTCCTGAAAACTATGCAAGCGGAACTGTAAGACTACAAGGAGCTATGGGATATAATAATGCTGTTAAGATGCTTAATGATGCTTGTTATAGTTTATATAGTGATTCGAGTGTTGGGGCTGTAGCTAGAAGTATTAATGAGGAAGATTTTATAGGAATCGGAGGATCAAGCTGGACGACTATAAGAAATAATTTTACAAATTATGGTGAACAACCTTATGAATATACTACAAATAAAAATTATCCAGTAATCTATGCTCAAGAAGAAAAAGCTGTAATAGATGGAGTAGAAAGCTCTACTGGTTTAAGTAAGAGTCAACAAACAGCGTTTATTAATAGAGCAGAAGGTACATCTACAAGCTCAAATATAGGTGCAATAACAACAGCTATATCAATTCAGCCATATCAAACGGATTATAATACAGTTAGTTATGCTAAAACATCTGAAATACTTGGAACAACATATTCGGATATTTTGTTACCTGATGGAGATACTACTAACTATTTAGTTGCTTCACGTTATACTTATTTATATACGGATCATTCAAGTTTTGGTATACATGTTATAAATAATGGACGAATGGATGGTTTATTCTTATATAAATCAAATTCAAGTACAACTCCAAGACAATTGAATCTATTCCCAATAGTAACAATCAACTCATCAAACATAGTATCAACAGGTGGAGCTGGATTTGAAGTTCAAGCATCACCATTGATGATGAGTATGTCATTATCAAGAAGTGTTAACCTAGGAGCAATGGATAGAGGATTAACAACAGCAAGCTTGTTGTCAAACGAAAGCCCTGTAGTGGACACTATTAGCAATGTGCCCGCAGAAAATGTTGTTGAATCAGAAATAGAACAAAACACAGAAATAAACGAATCAACAGAAGCCGAGGGAACGGAAGATACATTACCAACATATCCAATCGAAGTAAAATTCGACGAGAATGTGGAAAATGTTGAAAACGTTGAAACAAAACTGGTTGATGACGATGGAACAGAAACAAAAATTGATGATAAAGAAATCAAACCGGTAAAACAAAACGGAAACGAAAAATCTGGAATTACTGTAAAAATGCCAAAGAATGAAGAAACAAGAATAGATGAGGATGAAAAATACATTAAAGAATACACCTTCATTGGATGGTTCGACGAAGAATATAAAGACATGCCTTTGAAATTCTATGTAGATTCAGACGAAGAATTACAGAAATACCTAGGATATGAAACAGAAGAAGAATACAATAAAAACTTCGAATATGACGAAGAAAAGATTTGGGAATACTATAATGAGCGTATAGAAGAAGAATCTAAGAAACCTGAAGAGGAAAGAAAAGAAATAATTATAGCACAATACGAGCCAGAAAAAGAATACAGCTTTACAGAAAACAAAACATTATACGCAGGTTGGGTATTAACAAAAGTAACAGAAAAACCAAAAGAAGAAACGAAAAACGAAGATGACGAAGAAATCCTAGAAGATTTAAATAACCAAGAGATTATAATAAAACAAGAAGAAATGGTAATACCAGAAGAAACAGAACAAGATGAAGACGAAACAGAGAAATAAAAAAATACCAAGAAATTTTAAAATTTCTTGGTATTTTTTTTTCGTAGCGGAGCACTACAGTGCTCCATTGGGCGGTGGTGGAACACCGCCCCTACGGAAATATTTATAAATATAAATATTTCCTTGACAACAACAAACAAACGTTTTACAATAAATAAAAAATACAGAAAAAGGATGTGAGGCTATGGGAAGTGATTTAGAAATTAAAGATGTAATTTCAAATGATGAAATAAAAAATCTTATTTATACAATTCGCGGAAAGCAAGTAATGATAGATAGTGATGTTGCAATGTTATATCATTATGAAACTAAAAGAATTAATGAAACTGTAAGAAGAAATATAGAAAGATTCCCAGAAACTTTCTGTTTTCAATTAACGGAAAAAGAGGTAGAATCTCTTATTAGTATGAGGTCGCAAATTGCGACCGCCTTAGAAAATAATAAATTTAGAAATAAAAAATACATACCGTATGTATTTACTGAACAAGGAATAGCGATGCTTTCGGGATTGTTAAAAAATGAAATTGCAGTACAGGTAAGTATAAATATTATGAATGCTTTTGTTGAAATGAGAAAGTTTTTATTAATAAATGGACAAGTATTTGAAAGACTCACAAATGTAGAATGTAAATTATTAGAGCATGATAAAAAATTTGATAAAGTCTTTAATCAATTACAACATGAAAATGATATAAAACAAAAAATATTTTTCCAGGGACAAATATGGGATAGTTATAGCTTAATAATCGATATTATCAGAAGGGCAAATAAAAAGATAACAATTATAGATAATTATGTAGATGACAGTATTCTAAAGATGCTGGCTAAAAAGAATAAGAATGTTGAAGTCGTTATATTGACATCAGATAAAAGTAATATAGATAAATTGGATATAAATAAATTTAATAAGGAATATCCAGCTTTGAAAGTTGCGAAAACTAATAAGTTCCATGATAGATTTATAATTATTGATAATAAGGAGTTATATCATTGTGGGGCATCAATAAAAGATTTAGGTAAAAAGTGTTTTGCAATTAATAAGATAGAGGATATAGGAATTATAGATAAACTAATAAAAGAATAATTTATTGATTACAAACTGTAGCGGAGCACTACAGTGCTCCATTGGGCGGTGGTGGAACACCGCCCCTACGGAAAATATTTATAAATATAAATATTTTCTTGACAATAACAAACAAACGTTTTATAATATATGCAATCTGAAAGAAAGAGGTGAGTTTATGTCAAACAAAATAATAGAAGTTCAAAACATTAAAGTAAATGTGACAAATTTAAAAGAGAAGGATTATATTTGTATATCAGATTTAGCTAAAGCTAAAAGTGATAAATCACGAGCAGCTGATGTTATAAGAAACTGGTTACGTAATAGAAGTACATTAGACTTTTTAACAGCATGGGAACAGATATATAATCCTAATTTTAAAGTGTTCGAATCTGAACACTTTAGAAAGCAAGTTGGATTATTAACTTTTACACCAAGTGTAACTGAATGGTGCGAAAAAACAAATGCTATTGGTATGTATTCTAAAATGGGGAAATATGGTGGAACATATGCACATAAAGATATTGCTTTTGAATTCGCTTCAGCAATAAGTCCAGTTTTTAAATTATATCTTATAAAAGAATTTGAAAGATTAAAAGAAATAGAGAATCAAAATAGAGAATGGGATGTAAAAAGAATATTAACCAAAAACAATTATTTAATACATACAGATGCAATTAAAAACTATATATTACCAGATAATGATTTTTATAAAAACAAAGAATGGCTAAAATATGCTGAAGAAGCAGATATCTTAAATGTGATCATTTTTCATACAACTGCAAAAAAATGGAGAGAACTAAATCCTAAATTAGCTAAAAACTCAAATGTAAGAGATTATGCTTCAATAAATGAATTAACTGTATTATCAAATTTAGAATCACATAATGCTGAATTAATAAAAGAAAATAAAAGCAAAGAAGAAAGATTCGAGATTTTAAATGAAATTGCGAAATATCAATTAAATATACTTAATAATGCTGATAGTATTAGATTATTAGAGGATAATGATAAATAACTTTTTTAATTACAAACATAAGCCCCGCGAAACCACACATAAAAAATAACACCTCTATATTAGAGGTGTTTAAAATTTGATTTTATATTTTACTAATTATAATTTTTCTATTTCTTCTTTTGTTAATTCAGTTATTTTACATATCAATTCGATATCAACTTTTTCAGCTAGCATTTTTTTGGCTATTTTTATACGACTTTCCTGTTCACCTTTTTTGATGCCTTCTTCTATACCTATTTTTCTAGCCATAGAATTAGAATTATATTCATCTCTTATTGCTTTTTCACGAAGATAAGCTAACCTTTTAGCTTCTTCATCACCTGTCAAATATTCAAGTTCTTCTTCAGCCTTTTTTATTTTCTCATTTTTAATCATATGAAGTTCCTCCATATTATCATATTTGATAAATGAAAGCCATTCTTCTAGCTTACTTGAAATTCTTTTACACTTTTTTCTGAATTTTGGTAGCTGAATATAGTGTAATTCCAATTTATCAGTTAAAACAATATTTTCATAATCTCTTTTTATTCTAGCCTTTTCATGAAATGGACCTTCATCAAATACATTGTAATCAGTTATCCAAATTGAAATAGAACGAGGAACTTCGGCATAATCCTGGCCACTAAATAAGTTTTCGTGGTAAATACCTGTTCCATAAAAAAGAGATCTTTCAATCGTGTTATAAGGATCTTTAACTTGCATTTCAATATTTACAATAGTGTTATCGTTTAATGTTGCAATAACATCAAGAATTCCAAGCTTTTCAGCAATTTGTTTTCTTTCCAAAGAAACATCCTTATTAACTTTAACTTTTTTAATCTTAATATCAGGCAGAATTCCTTCAAGTAAGTCTTTTAATAAATCAGAATTTTTTTGAACACCGAAAATCCTTTTAAAGACAAAATCATTAGTAGGTTTTAACATTCTTCATTTATCACCTCTATTCTAACATATTATTAATTTGTTTTCAATTTTTTTGGATTTATTTGTGCAAGAATTTGCACGAGATTTTTTGAAATAAAAAATATAAAATCAAATTTCTGAGGATTATTTAATCATGTATTTTAAGATTTGTCAATGAAAATTTTGGTGCGCGTCCCCTTTTGCTTTTCTCCGTCCCCACTGCACACTAACAAATGTTACATTTTGATTAAATTTTGTAACAAAAATGAAATACTATTTCTATTTTTTTCTATTGACTTTTATATATTCATTTGTTAAGCTTATAGTGTAAAAAACATATGAGAAAGGAAGGAAAAAAATATGGAACAAAAGAAAGACATCAACAGAAGTAATTTAATTATAGCATTATTACTTGTTATAATCCTTGTCTTGGTAGGCGCTTGCTATTTTGCTTATTCAAGATACACTACAAGCTACAGTGGAAATGCAACAGCTACAGTTGCTAAATGGCATTTTGGAACACAAACAACTAAAATTTCAGGAATTAACTTAGCTACTGCATCAGCAGAAAACATGGTAGCATTTTCAGGAGGAAACAACCTAACAACAGGTGCTAATTTAATAGCTCCTGGAACAAAAGGTGCGTTTGCTATTGAAATTGATACTAAAGATGAAACAGACAGCAAGAGTACACAAGTTGGTTTAACTTATGATGTAACATTATCTAATATTACAAATAAGCCTACTAACTTACATTTCTATTCAAACAATAGCTATACTTCAGCTATTGAAACAGAAACAAGTACTGGTTCTGGAAAATATACTGCTTCATACACAGGATTTATTAGCCAAGCTGATACTGCTACAAATCACTATGTTGTAGTTTACTGGCAATGGCCATATCAAACAGCAGGTGAAGGTGCTGATGTTGCCGACACTACAGATGGTCAAAATGCTCAAAATGTAACATTTGATTTAACAATTACTGGTACTCAAGTTAACCAAACTGATTCACAAGTAACTACAGGTGCTTCAAACAGTGGAACATTACAAACAACTCCAACAATCCAATTAACATCTGGTGTATAGTTAAATTGAATATTCTATGTGGGACGAACTTTGGTTAAGAAGTTCGTCCTTAATTTATAATGAAAATATTAAAGTTTTATGGAGAACTGTAGTTCTCCGCTACGATTATTATTGTTTTGTAGAGGAGAACTAGAGTTCTCCATGAGTGAGAATTCACTTTATTGGAGGAAATATGAAAAAGTTTTTTAATATAATTACTGATTTAATTGTTTTTATTTTACTTTTTACTATTTGTTACATAATGTTTTCTAAGATTATTCTAAAAAAAGATAAGGTAAGTGTTTTAGGATATAATTTTTACGTTATCTTGTCTGGAAGTATGGAGCCTAAGATAAATATTAATGATATTGTTATTATAAAAAATACTAAAGATATTAAGGAAGATGATATAATTGCTTTTCAGGATAATGGACATATAACAGTTCATAGGGTAATAGAAGAAAAAAAAGATCTTGATAATAATAAAAAGGTTTACATAACCAAAGGAGATAATAATAATACAAGGGATGAAGCTCCTGTTACAGAAAGTATAGTAGAAGGTAAATATGTTGGAAAAATTCCTTTGATTGGTTGGGCGATTATAATGATTTCTGAGTATTTCTTAGCATTTATTTTCTATCTTTTAGCGTTAGTATTTATATTAATTCTTTTAAGACAATTGGCAAAAATCATTGTTTCTAATAAAAATAATAATAAGGAGAATACAGATGACAAATAAGGAAAAAAGGAGAATAAGTATTATTGAAATAATAATTATAGTTTTATTATTGATAGTATTACTATTTGAATTTAAGTTGCTATATAGGTATTATTCAACTGGCGATTCTACTATAGAGATATTTGGAAATAAAATTTATTTATTAGAAAATGATTTGGATGAGTTAAATTTAAAAAATGATACTATTTTAACTGGAAATAAAAAAGATAAGAGCAGTTTGCAAGTTTTAAGAAAAAGTAAGAAAAGTGTTGTATTGGTTGATAGTGTTGATGATTATAGAGATTCTGATAAATATGAAGTAGATATTACAAAGGTAACTAAATTTTTAGGAGAACAAGTAAAGCTTTTGAAGGATTATTTTTGGATTACTTATGTTGCTTTTGCTTTGTTTAATATTATTTATTTTGCTGTATTAAGAGATGAAATTAAAAATGTAACTACTATTTTAATATCTGCGACAATTCTAGGAGTTATTATAACTACAGGTGTTTTAATTAATGATATTGGTTATATAGATGAGTATTCATATAGAGAAGAAAACTTAGATAAAGGCAGAGAAATAGAGTGGAGTAAGTTCGTTGTAACTGATGATGTTAAAACATGGAAACAAGAAGATGAGATAAGTTTTTTTAATAATAAATATTATTCTTCAAATATGATTGCACCAGGTGTTTATTCAAATTATAAATTTAAGGTTGAAAATTATACTAATAAGCTAGTTAAATATGATTTAGTTTTTAAAGAAGAAAATGAGTATGAGGTTAATTTAAAATATAAACTAAAAAGAAATGGCGAATATGTATATGATGATTATAGAGATATTGAGGGGGTAAATAATATTGAGATTAGTCCTGAAAAAACTGACGAATATGAGATTGAATGGAAATGGGTTGATCATCAGAATGATACTTATATTGGAGAAAACGCAGATAAGGTTATATATAAACTAATAATACAAGTAAACGCAATTCAAGAATAGGTGGAGATTATGGGAAACAAGGTTGAAAAAGAAAAGAAAGAGAAAAAGAAAACTAATAAGTATGAAATTTATCTTATAATGATTTTGATAATAATATTCTTAATAGCAATTCTAATACTACTGTTATTAAGAGGAGGATTTGCAAGGTATACTGGTTCGTTTTCTGGATCTGCTAGTGCAGAAGTTGCAAAGCCAATATGTATATTAGAAGTTGTTGATACTGGAACAGATGATGAATTGAATACTTATTGTGATGTTACTGTTAAAAATTTTAATTCCGATAATGAGATATCTGAGGTTGGAATGGATTACGCTATAACCGTTACACTTAATGATGGTTCAGCTCCTCCAACTTATTATTGGACTGATGGAAGTGGAACAAATCTTGGAACATCGTTGTCTTCTACTTTAGGATTTGGAACTAAACAGACGAATACTCATAAGATTTGTTTTGTGAATGCTGGGGAGACTCAGGTTACAAGTAATATTAAGTTTAATATTCATGCGGTTCAGAAGAATCCATAAAAATGGAAATGGGGACGGTTCTCTTTTCCAAGTTTTCCTTGGAAAAGAGAACCGTCCCCATTTCCATTTTTTAATCTTCTTTTTTATCTGGTTCTACTGCTTTAGTATTCTCATTGTTGTCTTTTTTTAATTTATCAATTACATATATAAATTTAACATTTCCTTCGTTATTACTTTCTGACATTGTGAAGCTTTGATATTTTTGTGATAATTCTTTTAGCTTTTTAATTCTTAATGAAAGGTCTTTTATATCCCCGTTTATAAAATTACATATTGCTTGAATTCCTTCACTATCGAATTTTGTAATTCCATCAGCTAGTGTTTTTGCTCCGTCAGATAATTTAGTAGCTCCATTTGATAATGTGTCAGCTCCGTCTGTTAATTGATTATTTGCTTGAGCTAATTTTTGTGTATTTGTATCTAATGAATTAATTCCTGATTTTAATTTACTTGATCCACTGCTTAATTCTGAAGTTCCTGAAGCTAGTTTGCTAGATCCTTCAGCTATTGCGTTAGAACCAGCTGATAGTTTTGTTAAGTTATCAGGTAGGCTGCTTGCAGCTGTATTTAGTGATGCTACACCATTATTTACTTGAGTCATAACATTTTTTATTTGAGTAAATCCATTTTTTAAATTATTAATAGATGTTTGACTTGAAGTTGCTGCTGCTTGAAGATTTGCAAGAGCAGTAGATGCTTCTGATTTAGAAGACTGATAACTACTAATTGCTGTATTATTTGCAGTAATTTGATTTTGTAAGCTTGTAATCAAATCTGCTTGAGTAGTTGAATCTAATGTATTAATTACTGCTTGTAAAGATTGATTATTTGCATTAAGTAACGTTATTGAGCTATTTGCTGAGTTTACAATTTTAGTAAGCGTTTCTACTAAGCTATTTGAAGTTGAACTTGCAGATGCAATTAATGAATCAACTCCTGTAGATAGAGTGTCTAATCCGCTTACAACTCCTGAAGTTCCTTGATATATACTAGATACACTTTCTGGTAATGATGAAAGTGATGTTGTTAGAGTATTTATTCCTTCATTTAAACTTGATGCACCAGCTTGAAGACTAGAAGCACCAGAGTTTACAGTGTTTATTCCACTATCTAAAGCTGAATAACTAGAATTAACTAATGAAGTTCCACTTGATATTTGATTCATAGCTGAATTGAATTCATGAGATTTACTACTAAAAACAATAGCTCCTGTTGCTAATTCTTCAGCTCCATTTGATAGTTCAGTTGCACCATCTTTTATTTTTGTACTAGAACTTTGTAAAGTGTCTAGTTTTGTGAATATTTCATCTAGATTATCAACTAAGTGTAAGTCTTTATTTTCTATTATTCTAGGAGTGGCATAAACTAAAATACTTCCCATATCAAAATCTTTTGCATCCATTGTTATTTCAACTTTGTTTGGAATTTCGAATTTGTTTTTAGAAATTCCAAGGCTTTCTTGCATTCCTGGAAGGGCAACTCCTAAAACATAAGATTGATTTCCGTTATCTATTACTTTACCAGTTGAAACTTCTATGTTTTTATTTGTAGTATTATCTATAATTGTTCCACACATTACTACAAAAGGTGTGTATAAAGTTACATATCCATTGTTTATATAAACTTCATGACTATCTTTATTTATATATTCAAGAGTAACTTTAACTTTACCAGTTTTACCGATTATATCGTTTTTAGAAACTTCTTTTCCGTCTAATTCATATTTTATTTTGATTTCAATTGGTAATTCTTTTTTTGATTTTCCTTGATAATAGATATCTGATCCATTAGCTTCCCAAACTAAGTTATTACCATTTTGAGTGAAGTTTTCGTCTCCACCGATATTTACTATATCCATTAAGTCTGATAGATCTTCAATTGTTTTGTCACCATTAGTGTTTTTAATATGATTGTTTACAATTGTTTGTTTTAGATTTCCGTTACTATCAAATTTTGAATATACTGTTTCGTCTTTTGTGAAGGCGAGAACTGGGGCAGTGTAGGCTGCCATGCTTACAAGTAGGACTCCTGAAGTTAATTTTTTAATTATTTTTTGATTCATAAAACAACATCCTTTCATTTAATTATTTATTTTCCTCATTCCGATTGTGGTTTTACATACGATCTTATCAAAGATCATAAGAAGAGAAGGAAGAACAAACACAACGCAAATCATACTTATAATAGCTCCTCTTGACATTAAGCTACATAAAGAACTAATTAGCTCAACTTTAGAATATAATCCAACTCCAAAAGTTGCACCAAAGAAGCAAAGTCCACTAACAAAGATTGAACTTATTGAAGTTCCTAAAGATTCATCGATAGCGTCTTTCTTAGATTTACCTTCTTTTCTAACAGAAATATATTTATTAGTAATCAAAATTGCGTAATCAATTGTTGCACCAAGCTGAATTGTTCCAATAACAATAGAAGCAATAAATGGAATTACGTTTCCTGTATAATAAGGAATTCCCATATTTATAAAGATTGCAAATTCTATTGTAGAAATCAAAATAATTGGCAGTGAAATTGATTTAAGAACAATAATCATAATTATGAAAATTACAGCGATTGAAACAGTGTTAACACTATTAAAATCATGATCACTAATTTCAACTAAGTCTTTCATCAAAGGTCCTTCACCAGCTAAGATTGCCTCATCATCATATTTTTTAATTATTTTGTTTATCTCATTTAATTGATCATTTAATTCAGTAGTAGCTTTATTATAACTAGAACTAATTAAAATCATCTGATATTTATCGCTTTGGAATATATTTAAAGCTTGTTTTGGAATCATTTCTTTAGGTATTTCTTTTGAACTAGCTATTTTTGAGTAGCTAACTGTCCAATCAATTCCATCTAATTTATCAATTTCAGCTAACATCTCATTTACCTTATAATCAGGCATATCTTTATCAACTAAAGCTAAAGAAACAGATACAATATCAAACTTTTCTTCAAGCTCGTTATTTGCGCTTATTCCATCTAAAGACGATGGAAGTGAACTTGTTATATTATAATAAACTTCAGTTTTCTTATATCCGAAATATGCAATAGGTAAGATAATTATAAAAGCTAAAATTATTAAAACATAATGTTTCATAATAAAATTCTTTAAGTGTCTAAATTTAGGTATAAATTCTCTATGACTAAATTTTGTAATCAAACCATCAAATTGTAAAATCAAAGCTGGAAGAATTGTTACAACACAGATAACTCCAAAAACAATTCCTTTTGCCATTACAATTCCTATATCTTTTCCAAGAGTTAGGTTCATACTACATAAAGCTAAGAATCCGGCAAAAGTTGTAAGTGAGCTTCCTACAACTGACATTAATGTTTTTCCAATAGCTGTTGCCATAGCTTCTTCTTTATTATCAGTATTTTTCTTCTCATGACCATAGCTATGATATAAGAAAATAGCAAAGTCCATTGTTACTCCAAGTTGAAGAACTGCGCTAATTGCTTCAGTTATATATGAAATTTCTCCTAAGAAAATGTTTGAACCCATGTTATAAAGAATTGCAAAACCAATATTTAATAGAAGAAATACTGGAGCTACAAATGAGTCTAAAGCAAGTTGTAGAATTATAAAACATAGAATAACAGCGATTACAACATATATTAACATTTCTGATTCAACTAGATATTTTGTATCAAGAACAACTGAAGTCATTCCGCTAATTTTACAGTGTTTATCAGTAATGTCTCTCATTGTTTGAACTGTTTCCATTGTAGCGTCTGATGAAATTTTGTCTTTGAAAGTTACGAATATAATTGTTTCATCATCTTTATAGATTTTTTCTTTTAATTCATCTGGAATCATTTCTACTGGGATGTTGGTTCCAACAACATCAGCAACACTTATTACTTTTTCCACATTGTCAAGTTCTTTGAACTTTTCTTCAAGTTTTAATATGTCTTTTGTAGACATGTTTTCTACCAGAACCATTGAGTATCCACCCATATTAAAGTCTTCTGATAGGATATCTTCACCTTGAACAGTTTCAATGTCTTCAGGAAGGTATACTAAAATGTCGTAATTAATACGAGTAGCTAACATTCCAATGATTGAAGGTATAATTAATAAAAGAGCAATTATTAAAATTAATCTTCTGTGTTTGCAAACAAATTGCCCGAATTTATGCATATTAACACTCCTTTCCTTTAATATCCGTTTTTACTAAACAGTATTATACTACGAAAATGACCAACAGTCAATATAAAATGTTAAAAAAGTACAATCAATAAAAATATACAAAACATATGGGGCACATTGCAATGTACCAGATGTAATTAAATTGTTTTTTTATGACAATTTTTAAAAAATAAAAACAAAATATTGACCAATCGTCAAAAATATGTAATAATAATTATGAATAATATGTAGGGAGGTTAGATTCAAATGAAAAAAGATATTAAAGAAAAAGATAAAGAAGCTAGACTATTAGACACAGCTTATGAGCTTTTTACTGAAAAAGGAATAAAAGATACCTCAATTCAGGAAATAGTTGATAATGCTAATGTTGCTAAAGGTACATTTTATTTATATTTTAAGGATAAATATGAAATTAGAGATATTTTAATTGCGAAAAAATCACACAAATTATTTAAAGATGCTTTAAAAGAATTAAGAAAAAACTATATTTCAAATTTGTCTGATCAGATTATTTTTGTTATTAATTATGTTATTAATGAATTAGCTAAAAGACCTACCCTATTAAAATTTATTTCGAAAAACTTATCCCTAGGTATATATAATTCAAATATTAGAAAAATATACGAAGAAAATGAAAATGAGGAGGACAATATTTATTTATTGTTTTTAAAGGGAATTGAGGAAAGCAATGTTAAAATCGATAATCCAGAGGTTACTTTATATATGATTATTGAGCTAGTTAGTTCAACATGTTTTAATTCAATTTTATATAAGGAACCATTACCAATAGAAGAGTTTAAGCCTTATTTATATGATACAATAAGAAAATTGATAGGAGAATAGGTGGAAATGGGGACGGTTCTCTTTTCCAAGGAAAACTTGGAAAAGAGAACCGTCCCCATTTCCACCTTTTAATTAAAAAGTATTGACAAATATGTGGTAAAAGTATTATAATATCTCTTGTCATGGGTGATTAGCTCAGTTGGTAGAGCAGCTGACTCTTAATCAGAAGGTCCGGGGTTCGACCCCCCGATTGCCCACCAAAGAAGATAAAACAAAGGGACGGTTTGAAACAAAAGATAACCGTCCCTTTGTTTTAACGGGCGGGCATGGAAACCTGCCCCTACAAATATATTAATTGCAAAAGATGTAGGGGTGGGGCTTGTCCCCACCTTTTTGTAAAAGGAGAGATTGATATGAATTTATTTGATGAGACTAAATTTATAATGAAGAAAAACAATATTGTTGCTAATAAGAGCTTGGGACAGAATTTTTTGATTGATGAAGATGTTGTAAACAATATTGTTGAAAGTGCTGGGGTTTCTAAAAATGATATTATTATTGAGATTGGTCCTGGTCTTGGAACTCTAACAAAATATTTATTAGATAGAGCTAAAAAGGTTATCTGTATTGAGCTTGATAAGAGAATGGTGTCAATTTTAGAAGATAGATTTAGCTTGTATAAGAATTTTCAGCTTATAAATGATGATGTTTTAAAGGTTGATTTAAAAGAAATAATTAAAGAAAACAAAACTTCTGAAGATGTTAAGGTTAAGGTTGTTGCAAATCTTCCTTATTATATTACAACTCCAATTATTATGAAGCTTTTGGAAGATAGGCTAGATATTGAGAGTATAACAGTTATGATCCAAAAAGAAGTTGCTGAGAGATTGGCCGCTGTTCCAGGTGAAAAAGAAACAGGAAGTATTACCTATTCTATTAATTATTATACTGAACCCGAGATTGTAATGACTGTTCCTAATAATTCTTTTATTCCAGAGCCTGAAGTTACTTCAGCTGTAATAAGATTGAATGTATTAGATAATCCTAGAATTAATGTTAAAGATGAGAAGATGTTTTTTAAAGTAATCAAAGTTGCTTTTATGCAAAAGAGAAAAACGTTGGTTAATGGGTTAGTTAATGGGGGGATTTTTGCTAATAAAGAAGCGGCTGAGATGGCTTTGAATGAATTAGGAATTGATACGAAAATTAGAGGAGAAAAACTAAGTTTAGAGGATTTCGGAAAAATTGCTGATATATTGTAGGGGCGGTTTTCCATGCCCACCCAAAATTTGATTTAGTGCCATGAAAAGCAGATTAGGAAAGTTATGGTTTTATGGAGAACTCTAGTTCTCCGCTACGAATGGTGTGGCGAAGCCACTTTTTTCATAAGACATGCAAATTTAGCATTGCAAAATCATATACTCTAGAAGAGGTGATTTTTGCAATGCTTGATTTTTGTAAAATGCAAGGTTTAGGAAATGATTTTATTTGTATTAAATATAATGAGTCATTAAAATATAACTGGAAAATCTTTTCTAAATTTATATGTGATAGACATTATGGAATTGGTGGAGATGGTTTATTAATTGTTGGTAAGAGTAAATATGCTGATTTGAGTATGAGGATATTTAATAGTGATGGAACTGAGGCCGAGATGTGCGGTAATGGGATAAGGTGTTTGGCAAAGTTTGCATATGAGAAAGGGCTTGTTAAAAAGAATAAGATTAGAATTGAAACTTTAGCTGGAATTAAACAGGTTGAATACATAATTGAGAATAATATTATCATGGCTATTAAGGTTAACATGGGAAAACCTATTACAATTCCTTCAAGAATTCCAGTTTATCTTCCAAGAAATTATAGGATTAATTCTGATAAGTGCAAGGTTCAAATTCGCGTTGGCGAGAAGGAGTTTATTGCAAATTGTTTGTCAATGGGAAATCCTCATGCTGTAGTTATAGTAAGCAATTTAAAGGATTTTAATGTTGAAAAATATGGATGTATTATTGAGAATTATAAGTTTTTTCCTAACAAGACTAATGTGGAATTTGTGGAAATTGTAGATAAAAACAACATAAAATTGCGTGTTTGGGAGCGTGGGGTTGGTGAAACTTTAGCTTGTGGAAGTGGTGCTTCAGCTGCAGTTTATTCTTGCTTTAGTGAGGGTGAAGTTGATAATAAGGTTAAAGCTGAGCTAAGAGGAGGAGTTTTAGATTTTGAGATTGATAGAAATTCGCGCGAGGTTTATATGATTGGGCCTGCAGTGAATGTTTATGAAGGAAAAATTGATTTGTGATTTTTGAATAAAAAAACCTTTTTTGGAAACAATTATATTAATAGTTTTCAAAGAAGGTTTTTTTTTAGATATGAAATTGAATTTGTACATATTTTTTTAGGAGGTTTGAATTTCATGTCTAATAAGGTTGAGATTGCGTCTGTTAATACGTCAAAGTTACCGGTTTTGAGTAGTGATGAGAAAAAGGAGTTACTGTTAAAGATTAAAGATGGTGATATGGAGGCGAGAGAGAGGTTTATTAATGGGAATCTAAGGCTTGTTTTGAGCGTTGTTCAGAGGTTTGGCGGTAGAGGTGAAAATGCTGATGATTTATTTCAAATTGGTTGTGTTGGGCTAATTAAGGCTATTGATAATTTTGATATTTCTTTAAATGTTCAGTTTTCAACTTATGCTGTTCCTATGATTATTGGAGAGATTAGAAGATATTTAAGAGATAATAATATGGTTAGGGTGAGTAGGTCTGTAAGGGATTTGGCTTATAAGACTATTCAAATTAAGGAGAAGATGTTGAAGGAAAATGGCAAGGAGCCTACGATTGATCAGATTGCTAAAGAGTTGGATGTTTCTAAAGAGGAGATTTCGTATAGTTTAGATGCAATTCAAGATCCTGTTTCTCTTCAAGAGCCTGTTTATAATGATGGTAGCGACAGTGTTTTTATTATGGATCAGGTTAAAGATGTTAAAAATTCAGATGAATTGTGGGCAGAAAATATTACTATGATGGAGGCTATGAAGAAGCTAAATGATAAGGAGAAGATGATTGTTGCGAAAAGGTTTTTTGATGGTAGAACGCAGATGGAGGTGGCTGAGGAGATTGGGATTTCGCAGGCTCAGGTGTCTAGGTTGGAGAAGAGTGCGATTGGGCATTTGAGGAGGTTGTGGAAATAGGCTAGGATTAATAAAAAAGTCAGTTGAGTTTCGTTTGCCCTCGACTGGGTAGCTTCTATTATTTTTCACTTCGGCTTCCCCACTGGAGGCTGTAACTCGCTTCTGCTCGAACAGCCCTCAGCGGTCCCCACAACGCCTCGCTAGAAAAATAATAGAACTACCCGCACGGGCTTTTAGTTTTGAGGGACTTTTTTATTAATCCTAATTATACCCAATCGAACTGTGGGAGTATATTAAATTTCAACGAGGATTAGGTCGTCTCCGATTGCTTTGATTTTGTCCCAGGGGATGACTATTGAGGTGTCTCCTGAGAAGAGATTTAAGAATCTTGTGTTTCCTGGAACTACAATTGAGGTTATTACTCCTGTTCCTAGTTCGGCGTTTACGTCCATTACGTAACCTAGTCTTTGGGCGTTTGTTATATTTATGACTTCTTTATGTTTGAAGTCTAGGCCTTTTGAGTTCATGGTATCTCCTTTCTTTGTAAAAGGGCGGGGGTGGAACCTAAGCCCCTACGGTATGAGGATTATTTGTTTTATTTTATGAAGTTTGATTTTGAAAGGTTACTTGTTTTATGAAAGTTTCTTGGATTAAGTCGTCTAAGGATAGTGATAGTTTTAATTTGATGAAGAATATGGGGTTTAGGGTTGTTGAGTTGGATGATTTGGATGAGGTTGATGATAAGATTAAGGGTTTGATTGGTGAGAATTATAATACTTTTTTTGTTACGAATGAGGTTGCTGGGTTTTCGGAAGATATTATGAAGAGGTATTGTAAGAGTGGTGATATTAGAATAATTATAACACCAGCAAGAAGGAGAAATGATAATGAAAAATGATGAGAAGTTGAAGAATATTGTTGTTTTGAGAAATTTTCCGTCTAATGTTATTGATGAGGCTATTATTATTTTGAAGGATTATGATTTTGGTGATAAGGAGAATCAAATGAGAAAAGAACATATAATTGATGAGGCAAATTTTATTGTTTCTGAATATATTAATAATATGAATAATGTTAAGGTTGATAATAAGGGATTAGCGAGCAAATATAAAAGGATGAAGTTAATTAATTTATTTCTGATTGTGGGGTTATTTGTTTGTCTAATTTCTTTGTTCTAATTTATTAAGCTTCTGAATATATTTAACTTAAAGGAGGAGTAGTTATGGCATTGACAGAAGCAGATAAAATCCGAAAAGCTGAGGAAATTTATTATAGACGAAATGGAATTAAGTTAGAGGAAAAAGAGGAGAAAAAAAGAGGTAATCTTTTTGTTGGTTTTTTAAGAAAAATTTTTTTTGTTATTGTAATTGTGGCTTGTGTTTATGGGTACCAGAATAGAGAGTATTTGATGTCTGATAATTTTAATTCTGATTTGAAAAATGTTCTTAATACTCAGGTTGATTTCCAAGAAATCTTAAATAGAATTATGAATGTTCAGGTTGATGATAAATTTGAAGAGAAGAAAGAGGAGGAGAAAAATACTGTTCCAGAGGCAATGGAGATTGTTGGAGATTATACATATATTATGCCATTAGAGGGTATTTTAACTTCTGGATTTGGATATAGAGAGTCAGAAAGTCCTGGAGTTACAGGGTTTCATACGGGAATAGATATAGCTGGAGATATTGGTGAAGAGATTGTTGCTTCTTCTTATGGAAAGGTAATTGAGGTTTCTAATCAGGGAGGATATGGAAATCATTTGAAGATACAAAATGGGGATATTGTTATGTTATATGCTCATTGTAATCAGATTTTTGTTTCTGAGGGTGATGTTGTAACTCAAGGACAGAAAATTGCTGAGGTTGGGCTTACAGGGAACACTACTGGACCACATCTTCATTTTGAGATTCGAAAAAATGATGAGCCTGAGGATCCTTTTGAGTTTATAGATTTGAGTGTAGGAGAATAAATTGAGAGCGTGTTTTGAGATTGTTTTTAAGAAGTGTCCAATTTTATTTTTGTTAATAATCGCATATACTTTTACTAATCAGATTGATGAATTTTTTTATATGTTATTTTTTATTTTTCTTCATGAGATGGGTCATTTATTTGCTGGTGTATTATTAGGAATTAGGCCATTAGGCTTTGAACCTAGCATAGCGGGTTTTAAAGCGGAGTTAGATACATATAAAAAAAATAGCGTTTGGAAGAATCTTGTTGTTGATGCTTCTGGACCGTTTGTAAATTTTATTCTTGTATTAATTCGGAATAGCTATTGATTCTGAAGTAATCGCATATTCAAATTTGTTGCTTTTGATAATTAATCTGCTTTTGATTTATCCTTTAGATGGCGGAAGAATTCTTAAGGGGTTATTCTTATTTTCTTTTGACTATAAAAAAGCTATGGATGTTGTAAATTGCATTTCTAATTTTAGTTTGATTATGATTACTTTTATTTCTAGTATTGGAATTTTGTATTATAGAAATATTTCTATTGTTATTTTTATTTTCTATTTGTGGTATTTGGTTTTTGTTGAAAATAAGAGAAAGACCATTGTTGATAGGATGTATAGGATTATTGAAAAAGAAGGTTTAAAAAGTTAGACCTTCTTTTTTATGTTTTTGGAATTTTGCATGGCAAGAAGAAACGGACGAGCAATGTTCGCCCCTACGGTTCTCCTTTTGTATTATTAACAAAATTCGTTAAAATACTTGAAAAATGGAGAAAAAAGGAATAAAATATAAACGTAGTAAAAGGGGGTGAAATAGTGGGATTAGAAGTTTTAGAAAAAGAGATTGGTTATTCTTTTTCAAATAAAGAATTATTGAAAAAAGCGCTTACTCATACTTCGTATGCAAATGAGAATCATATTGAGAGCAATGAAAGACTTGAATACCTTGGTGATAGTATTTTAGAGTTTTTGTCGAGTAAGTTTTTGTTTAACAATTATCATAATTTAACAGAGGGAGAAATGACTAAAGTTAGGGCTAATGTTGTTTGTGAGAATAGTTTGTTTGAAGTGGCAAATAGACATAATTTTAGTGATTTCTTATTCTTAGGTAGAAGTGAGATTGCTTCTAATAATTCTAAAAAGGCTATTTTGGCTGATAGTGTTGAGGCTGTGATTGCTGCTATTTATTTAGATAGTGGTATTGAAGAAGCTGAGAAATTTATTATTGCTAATTTGGCTGAGGCTATTGAGATTGCTAGTAAAAATGTTGGAATGAAGGATTATAAGACTGTTCTTCAGGAAAAATTGCAAAGACATGGTGATGTTAAGATTCAATATAGAGTTATTAAAGAGATCGGCCCTGATCATGATAAGAATTTTATGGTTGAGGTTAGTTGTAATAATAAGAAGTTAGCAGAAGGAATCGGCAAAAGTAAGAAAGAAGCAGAGATGCAGGCTGCAAAGAATGCGTTGAATGTTTGATTAATTTTATAAGGAGGTCTAGATGAAACAAAAGTATATAATACCAATATTTGTTCCACACTTAGGCTGTGATCATTTATGTACGTTTTGTAATCAGCGTACTATAAGTGGTAGTCAAAGTGAAGTTACTCCTGAGGATGTTGAAAAGACAATTGATTTTTATTTGGAGAATTTTAAAGAGAAGGATAAAGATGTTGAGGTTGCTTTTTTTGGTGGTAGCTTTACAGGTATTCCAAAAGAGAAACAAGAAGAGCTTTTAAAGGCTGCAAATAAATACATTAAAGATAAAAAAGTTAAGAGTATAAGGGTTTCTACAAGACCTGATTATATTGATAGAGAAAAATTAAAGCTTCTTAAAAAGTATAAGGTTAAGACTATTGAGCTTGGCGTTCAATCTGCAAATGATTATATTTTGAATAGATGTAAAAGAGGCCATACTTTTAAAGATGTTAAAAAGGCTTCAAGGTTAATTAGGTGGAAGGGGTTCACTCTTGGTCACCAGATGATGGTTGGACTTCCTGAGAGTACAAAGCTTGATGAACTAAATACTGCTAAGGATTTGGCAAAGTTAAAACCTAAAATTATGAGAATTTATCCTGTTCTTGTAATTAAAAATACGGAGCTTGAGAAAGAGTATAATGAGGGGATATATGAGCCTTTGTCTGTTCAGCAGGCTGTTGAGAGGTGCAAGGAGCTTTGTTATTTCTTTGAAAAGAAGCGTATAAGAGTAATTAGAGTTGGACTTCAAAATACTGATACTATTTCAGATCCTAATAAGAATTTGTCAAGTGAGGTTGTTGCTGGACCTTATCATGAAACTTTTAGGCAATTAGTTGAGTCTGCTATGTTTTACGATATGATTGTTAATAAGATTAAGACTTATGATGTTAAGGTTAAAGAGGTTGAGATTAGAACTAATCCACAAAATGTTAATAATGTTGTGGGCTATAAGAGGGAAAACATTGAGAAATTGAAAGAATTTTATAATGTTGATGTTAAGGTTAAACAGGATTTTAATGTTAAGAATGAGGATATCAAGATAAAAGTTTTAAAAGTTTATACAGATTTTTTAGATGACGAGGAAGACGTATAAAATTATTTTAAACACCTATACTATATAGTATAGGTGTTTTTTTATGGATAAAAAGGTTATTTTTAAGGAAATTATATATACTCTTTTAGGAACTTTTATTTCTGCTTTTGCTATTGTTGGTTTTTTGCTTCCTAATAAGCTGTCATCTGGAGGGTTTACGGGTATTGCAACTATTTTATATTATTTTTTTAGGTTTCCTGTTGGGACTACAGTTATTATTATGAATATTCCGTTATTTATTTTTGCTTATATTAAAAGCGGAAAAAAGTTCTTTTTAAAAACAATTCTTGGAACTGTTAGTTTGTCTGTTTTTATTGATTTGATGGAAGGGATAAAGCCTTTTACAAATGATAGATTTTTGGCTGCTATTTATGGTGGTGTTTTAAATGGGATTGGTGAGTCTTTGATTTTTAAGGTTAAAAATGCGACTGGTGGTTCTGATTTGATTGTTCAGATTGTTCAAAAATATAGTAAGAAAATTAGTAAGAGTAATTTGCTTGTTGGAATTGATGGAGCTATTGTTTTTCTTAATATGGTTGTTTTTGGAGAGATTGAAATTGGCTTGTATTCGGCTATTACAATTTATATTGTTGGTAAGGTTATTGATATTGTTTTTGAGGGTATTAATTTTAGTAAAATGGTTTATATTATTTCTAATAATTCTGAGGATATTGCAAGTAGAATTGGTAGTGTTGTTAGGAAGGGTAGTACTGGTTTATATGGAAGGGGAATGTATTTTAATAGGGATAAGTTGATTTTGATTTGTGTTGTTAAGAGGCGTGAGATTGTGAAGGTTAAGGAGATTGTGAATTTGGTTGATCCTAATGCGTTTTTGATTATTAGTGATGCGAGGGAGGTTTACGGATTAGGGTTTAAGGAGGAATAGACTTTTTCAGTGATTTCAGATACCTTAAAAGTCTATTGAAAAAAATAATAAAATATAATAAAATATCAAAAACGGATTAGGTTTGGGGTATTTTGATATGAGAGAACAAGAGATTGTGTTGAGTGATGTAAAAGATTTTGGGCTTAGGGATATTTTTGAGTGTGGTCAGTGTTTTAGGTGGAATGCTCTGGATGATGGTAGTTATACTGGTGTTATTAAGCAGGGTGTTTTGAATGTTAAAAGAGTTGGTGATGATGTTTATGTTAAAGGTGTTTGTGATGGTGATTTGAAGGAGATAGTTGCTGATTATTTTGATTTGAATACTGATTATGGTGAGATAAAGAGTGTGCTTTCTAGGGTTGATGATAATATGAAGATGAGTATTGAATATGGTAGTGGTATTCGTATTTTAAATCAGGACTTGTGGGAGTGTATTATTTCATTTATTATTTCAGCTAATAATAATATTCCAAGGATTAAGGGAATTATTGAGAGAATCTCAAAACAGTGTGGCAAAAGGGTTGAGTTTAATGGAAAGGATTATTATTTGTTCCCTAGTGTTGATGAGTTGAGTAGCTTGACTGTTAAGGATTTGAGAGATTTGGGCCTTGGATTTAGAGATAAGAGAGTACATAAAACTTGTGAGATTATCAGAAGCGGAGAGGTTAGTTTAGAGAAGTTAGAAACTTTAGATGATTCTGATTTGATAAGGGAAGAGTTATTAAAACTTGATGGGGTTGGAGAAAAGGTTGCTGATTGTATTAGCTTATTTTCTCTTAAGAGGTATGATGTTTTTCCTGTAGATGTTTGGGTTAGGCGTGTTATGAATGATTTGTATATTAAAAATCAGGATGAGACTAAGGTTAATAAAAAGGAAATAAGACAGGTTGCGCATGAGTTATTTGGTGATAAGGCCGGGCTTGCACAACAGTATTTGTTTTATTGGAGGAGAGAGCAATAGGGGGAGATTTTAGACTTTTGATGGTCGTCCCCAAAGTCTAAAATTTTCAAATTTTAGAGAAATGGAGTTTGTTTATGAGTCTTAGGTTTGTTTTTGGTAGGAGTGGGACTGGTAAGAGTGAGTTTATTTTTAATGAAATAAGAGATTCGGATTTTGATAAGATTTTTATTATTGTTCCTGAGCAGTTTTCGTTTTCTGCTGAGACGAGTTTGATTAATAGTGTTGGAACTGGTAGTGTTATTAAAGCTGAGGTTTTGACTCTTAGTAGGATGGCTGAAAGAGTTATTTTTGAAACTGTTGGTGGTCAAAAGAGTAATTTATCTAAGATTGGTAGGAATATGATTATTTATAATATTTTAGATAATAACAAAAATAATCTAAAATTTTTAGGTAATCCAGATAAGAATTTAGATGTTGTAAGTAGGACTATTACTGAGTTTAAAAAACATAGTATTACTCCTGAGGTTATAGATTCAATTGAGACTAAAATTGATAATAATGAGTATTTGAAGTTAAAGTTAGATGAGATCAAAAATATTTTAGAGTTATATAGGGATAAAATTAATAGAGATTATTTAGATGAATCTGATTCTTTAACACTTTTGGCTCAAAACCTAAGTAAAACTGATATGTTTGATAATTCTATTATTTATATTGATGAGTTTTCAGGGTTTACAACTCAGGAATATGATATTATCGAGGAATTGTTAAAAAAGGCTAAACAGGTTACTGTTAATATTTGTTCTGATGATTTGGAAAATTGCGAGGAGGGAGAGCTATTTTATTTTAATAAGATAACTGCTTCTAAGCTAATTAAAAGGGCTAAAAATGCTAATTGTAAGATTGAAAAGCCTGTTTTTTGCATGGATAATAAGAGAAATTCTTCAAAGGAGTTAAGGTTTTTAGAAGAAAACTTATATGGTAATAATGTTTATAAAGATGATGTTAATGATATAAAGATTTTTTTAGCAAAGTCGCCTTATTCTGAGACTCAGCATGTTGCTAAAGAGATTTTAAAACTTGTTAAAGATGGTGGATATAGGTTCAGAGATATTGCAGTTGTTGTAAATAACATGGAAAACTATAATCAAGATGTTAACGTTATTTTTGGAAAATATGGTATTCCTGTTTTTATTGATGAGAAAAAAGATATTAATCAAAATATTTTTATGAAATTTGTTGTTGGGCTTATGAATATTTTGTCCACTAATTTCTCAAATGATGCGGTTTTCTCATATTTAAAGCTTGGGTTATTAGATATTCCTGAAGATGATATTTATGAGCTTGAGAATTACTGTGGAAAGTGGGGAATTCGTTACTCAAAATGGTATAAAAGTGACTTTTCTTATGAGCCTATTAATGATAAACAGGAGAAGTTAAACGAGATTAGGAAAAAGGTTATTGAGCCAATTTTGAAGTTTAAGTCTGAGCTTTCTAAGGAGAAGACTGGAAAAGAGATTACATATTGCTTGTATAGTTTTTTAGAGGAAAATAGAATTCAGGAGAAGATTATTGAAAAGGCGGAAAGACTTGAAAAAGAAGGTAAAATTGAGCTTTCAAAAGAGTATAAGGCAAGTATAACTTTGTTTTGGAATGTTTTAGATGAGATTGTTAAGGCTTTTGAAAATGATAAAATGTCTTTTGAAAAATATATGAAAATTATGCAGGTTGGACTTTCTGAGTCTGAGTTTGGTAAGATTCCGTCTACTGTTGACCAGGTTTTGTTTGGAAATTTAGATAGGTCAAAAACTCATAATATTAAGGCTTTATTTGTTTTAGGAATGAATGATGGTGTTATTCCTTCTAAGGCTTTAGATGAAGGCTTTTTGAATGATAGTGATAGAGAGATTTTAAAACAGGCTGATGTTGAGGTTGCTAAAACAACTATTGAACAGCTTTATGAAAATCAGTTTTTGATTTATAAGACTTTTTCAATGCCTGAGAATAAAATTTATTTTTCTTATCCTGTTTCTGATAAAGAAGGAAAGGCTGTTAGAAAGTCGATTTTGATTACAAGGTTAAAAAAGATTTTTCCTAAAGTTATTGAAGAGAGTGATGTTATCGAGTCTGATTTTGAAATTACAAATAAGAAAGCAACTCTTGACGAGGCTATTATTGAATATAAAAAGAGTTTAGAGAAAAATGAGAGTAATAGTGAGATTGAGGATATTTTATCTTGGTATTATTTTAATGATAATTCTAGGTTAGAGCGTATTTTAGCAGCTTTAAATTATAGCAATAAGGCTAAAAATATTGATGAGAAAAACATTATAAGGTTATATGGGAAAAAGCTAAAAACTAGTGTTTCTAGACTTGAACAATATCAAAAGTGTCCCTTTTCTTTCCATTTGAAATATGGCTTGAAGTTGAAAGAAAAAGAGGAGTTTAAGATTCGTTCTATTGATACTGGAAATTTCATGCATGATGTTATTGATTCATTTTTTAAGAGGATTGATGATGATTGTTTAGATATTAAGACTATTTCTTTTGACGATATTAAAGAGATTGTTTATGAGATTATTGAAGAGAAATTGAATATGGGTAAAAACTATATTTTTACAAGTTCTCAGAAGTTTAATCTTATGACAAAACAGCTTAAAGAAGTTGTTTTGGAGTCAATTTATTATATTGTTGAACAGCTTAAGTTTAGTAAATTCAAGGTTTTAGGACATGAACTTGAATTTAAAGAGGGTTCTGATTTTAAGCCTATTTATATGGATTTAGATGATGGAAAAAGTGTTGAAATTATAGGAAAAATTGATAGGGTTGATATTGCTGAAGGTGAGGATGGAAAGCTTATTAGGATTATTGATTATAAATCTTCTGTTAAAGATATTGATTTAAACCAGGTTGTTTCTGGTATTCAGATTCAGCTTTTAACTTATATGGATGCTCTTACAGATAATGATATTGCTGACCCAGCGGGTGTTTTGTATTTTAATTTGATTAATAGTGTTGTAAAATCAGATAAGAATTTAACTGATGATGAGATTAAGGCTGAGATTAAGAAGATGTTTAAAATGAAGGGCTTGATTGTTGCTGATATTGATATTGTTAAGATGATGGATCAAAATATTAAGAACGGTAGCTTTTCTGAGTATTTGCCGGTTTATCTTGATAAAGAAGGAAATATTAGTGAGTCTAGGTCTAGTGTTTTGAAGAAGGAGAAATTTGAGAAACTTCAGAAGTATATTAAGAGGCTGATTAAGGATATTTCTAATGAAATTTTGAAGGGAAAAATTGATATTAAGCCTTATTATTTAAATAAGAAAAAACCTTGTGACTATTGCGAATATAAGTCAATTTGTAATTTTGATATTAATATGCCAGGTAATTCTTATAATTATATTAATCCGGGTAAGGTTAATAAGGTGTTGGATGAGATATTTGAATAATTGAAATGTTTAGGAAAAGAATGATATAATATAAATAATGGATTTTATTAAGGAGTGAGAGTTTATGGAGTCTATTTGTGGAGCAGATTGTAGCAATTGCGGATATGGAAAAAACTGTGGTTGTAAGGGGTGCAAGGAGACAAATGGTTGTCCATTTGGCAAGCAGTGTTTTATTGCTAAATATATCTTAACTGGTGGAAAAGAGAATTATGAGGTGTTTAAAAAGCAATTGGTTGATGAGATTAATGATTTGAAAATCCCAGGTATGCCTAAAATTACTGACTTAAATCCGCTTAATGGAACTTTTGTAAATTTAAGTTATCCACTACCTAATGGAAAAAATGTGGAATTCTTAGATAATAATGAGATATATTTGGGGAATCAAGTTGAATGTGAGTTTAATGATGGCGAGATTATTAGGTGTTTTGGAATAGTTGCTAATATGAATTTCATTCTTGTTAGTGAATATGGGGCTAATGGAGCTGATTCAGAGATTGTTATTTTCAAAAGAAGATAAAAAGAAAGAGGTAAACAAATGAGTTTTTTATTAATACAATTCATAGGTGCTATAGGGTATATTCTTTTAGTATTTAGCTATTTTAAAAAGGAAAAAACTAAGATTTTATTTTTACAGATATTTTCATATTTGATGTTTAGTATTCACTTTTATTTATTAAGTGGAATTTCTGGGACTATATGTAATTTGCTTGGATTGGTGACGCTTCTTACAATTTATTTGTTTGAAAAGTATAAATGGAAAAACAAAAATCTTGTTGCAATTCTTTTAATTGTAGCATTAGTAGTTATTAATATTATGACTTATCAAAATATTTTTTCAATTTTCCCAATGATTGCGTCTGTTATTGCTATAGTTTCATTTTTAATGAATAATGAGAATTATATTAGAGGAATAGGAATTATTGCTACTTCTTGTTGGTTGGTTTATTCTATTGCGTATAAATCTTATGTTTCTATTATTTTTGAAGTGGCTACACTTATTGGGGTTTGTATTGCTTTTGTGAAAAATTTGAAGGGTAATGTAAAAGAGAGTAAAAAGGAGAGTTAAAGATGAATACAGTAGTTTATTTAATAAGACATTCTGTTAGAATGAAAAGGGATATGATAGAAGAATATAACACTAGTCAGAGTGAATTACAAAGAAATGAGAAGATTATTTTAAATGTTGAGGGAGAAAGAAGAGCTGAAATTTTGAGTAATAAAGAAGAACTTCAAAATTTTGATGTTGTTTATGCGAGTAATTGTGTTAGAACTTTGCAAACGGCGAAATATTTTCTAGAGAAGCAGGGCTTAAAGGTTAATATTGATGAGAGGTTTGATGAAAGAAGAATAGGATATCGTAACTCAGATGTATATCCTGACTGGTTTTCTCGCCAATATAAAGATGAGAATTACACAACATTTGGTGGAGAGAGTCAGCTTCAAGTTAGAGAAAGATTTAATGAAGCTTTTAATGAAGCGTTAGAGAAATATAAAGGCAAAAGAATAGCTATTTTTACTCATGGATTAGCAATGACGTTTTTCCTTTTGAATTGGTGTAAATTGATAGATGTTAATGATGAACACAAGATAACTCTTTCTTTTAATGATAAGGTTATATTTGATAGTGTTGTTAATGCACCTGAGGTTTTTAAAATTGTTTTTGATGAGGAGAATAAGCCTATTTCAATTGAGAATATTGTTTTTGAGGACTTGCCTTTTAATGAGGGAGTGTAAAAGTGTAGGGGCTTAGTTTCCATGCCCGCCAAAGAAGAGGGACTTGTCACCGCCTGTATTTACAATTTTATGTAAATATGTTATAATAATCTATGATATTTATTATCATTTGGCTTATTTGCTTTTACATGAGGAGGAATTTCATTGGAAAAAATATTTTTATCTATTGAATCATTTACAGGAAACGGTTTAGTTCTTATGGGAGACACTGTTTTTGAATTTAACAGAAACTCGCTTGTTAATGAGTTTGATGTCAAAGGCGGAAACATCCATGAGAAAATAGCATATTTCTGCCGTGTGCATAAGAAAGACGATACACAGCAGAAGATTTATGTTGATGACGAGGACGCATTCGATCCGCAGCTGATACGCGAAAGTGAATCATTTATTGCATAAGGAAACGTTAATCTAAAATAAAACAAGCAAAATTAAGCCACATAAAGCCAGCAGTATACTGCTGGCTTTTCTATATAGTAGGCAAGGTCATGTTTATGGAGCACTTAAGTGCTCCGCTACAAATTATACGGCGTAAGTTTTGTAGAGGAGAACTAGAGTTCTCCAAATGTTTTATATATTGCAATAAAAAGATTATAATGTTAAAATACGGGTAAAAGAAGAATTTGGACATAAGGATATAGTTTTTTTATAGAAAGAGGTGTAGTATGGATATAAAATTAGATTATTCACTAACAAGCGAAGAGTTTTCAGAATTGGTGGCTGCTGTAGAATGGAAAGAGTATACAAAAGAACAAGTTCAAAAAGCTCTAGATAATTCAATGTATCTTGTTAAAGCAACTGCTGATGGAAAATTAGCAGGAATGGGAAGAGTAGTTGGAGACTATAGTATTGTTTGTATGCTTAGTGATGTTTGTGTAAAACCAGAATTTCAAGGCAAAGGTATTGGACTTGAAATAATTAAAGAACTAAAAAAATTAATAGAAAATGGAGTAAAAGAAGGAGAAAAAATGCAAGTTGAGTTAACACCTACTGCAGGTAAAGAAGGTTTTTATGCAAAAGCAGGATATAAATATAATCCTGATAAGATTACAGGTATGTATTTATGGATAAAGAAGTAGAAATGGTGATTTTATGGATAGAGAAAAAAGAGATTTGTATGATAAAGATGGGAATATTACTGGATTGACTTATTATAAGGGCGATAAGATTCCAAAAGGATATTATCCTATGGTTGTTATTATTGCTATTGAAAATAGTGATGGAAAGTTTTTGATGCAAAAAAGAGTTGAATCAAAGGGTGGAGATTATGGTGTTACTGGTGGACATCCTAAGAGTGGAGAAAGTCCTTATCAGGGAATAATTACAGAGGTTAAGGAAGAGCTTGGTCTTGATATAAGCGATAGAAATATTATTGAGTTTGGTTCTGGGTGTGATGGGAAAGATTGTTATAAATTGTATTATGTGAGAATGGATATCGATATTTCTAAGCTTAAGATTCAATTAGAAGAGTTATCTGAGGTTAGGTGGTTTAGTATTGAAGAACTACAGGAGATGGCTGATAATGAAATTTTGAATAAGGATCAAGTTGAGTTTTTCGAGAAGTGTAGGAATTTTGTCGGAAAATAAGGATTAAGAAAATTGTTAAAAAAAAATAAAAGAAAGTGTGGAGGTAGTAAATATGAGTAAAGTTTTAGTTAGTTATTTTTCAGCAAGTGGAGTAACTAAAAGAGTTGCAGAGAAAATTGCAAACGCTGTATATGGAGATTTGTTTGAGATTGAGCCAGTTGAAAAATATACAGCTGAGGATCTAGACTGGACTAATAAACAAAGCAGAAGCTCAATTGAAATGAATGATAAGTCTTTTAGACCACCTGTAAAAAGCAAAGCCACGAACATTGGTGAATATGATACAGTTGTAATTGGATTTCCAGTTTGGTGGTATACAGCACCTACGATTATTAATACTTTCATAGAAGAGAATAACCTTTCAGGAAAGAAGGTTTATGTTTTTGTAACTAGCGGTAGTTCAGGCTCAGAAGGTAGTTTTAGAGATTTAAAAAATACTTATTCTGAAATTAATTTTGTTAGTAGTAAGAGATTTAAAGGAAATGAATCTGAAGATGAGTATAGAGATTGGGTGAAGTAGGAATGAGGCGTGTCAAAATTTTCTATTTACCTATTGTTTTACTTGGAAAATGGTGTTATAATATTACGGTAACTTTTAAATAGAACCCAATGTGGTTCAAGGACGCCAGTAAATGGCAGGAGGCAAAAGATGAATGACAACAAAGAAGTTATTGAAAAATTGGAAAAGCTGGAACAGCAGGTAAAAGAGCTTATTGCAGAAAACTCTGCATTAAAAGAAGAGAATCAAGCTCTTAAAAAATTCATTCCTATTATAGAGTTGGATTTTACTCAAAAAACAGGAAATAGCCTCGTAGCAGCTAGAATCAAAACTGTAGGAGACATTCTTAAGAGAAGCGGAAAGATTTATAAAATCCGCAATATTGGCTCAACAGGAGCTAAAGAGATTGCAGAAAGAATGGCCAATCTCGGATTTACCGATTTTACAGTTTAATACAATTTTACACCCTACTTATTTTTTAGTAGGGTGTTTTTATTAAGAATTATGTCAATGTCAAACTTCCCCGTCCCCACTGACACCCACTGACATGGGAATAAGTCAAGTAGGTGATATATTTGAGTAGACTAAGGGACGACCATAGATTAATGGACGACCATAGATTAATGGACGACCATGAAAAGTCTAAGACAAAAATTCATGCTATTGACAAATCATGATATAATATTTTTAAAAGAATATAAAATCCAGCCTTAAATATTTATAACTACTAGGGGGTGACGCAAATGGTACTTATAACTATAGGGGTTATTCTTTATTATTTTGTTGTTATTTTGTATTTAAGAAAAAAGTCAGGTCGGGAATTTTTTATTGTTACTTCATTATTAATACTAGATGTATTAATTGGCTGTTTTTGCCCTTTAAGCGGATATGAAGATTATAAATTAGTAGATAAAGAGTATTTAAAATCTTTTACTGAGGATAATCATCAGGATGAAGCGGAAAAGAAAGTATATGTAATTAGCCTTGATGACAAGGAGTATAAGTACAAAACAAGTGGCAAAGAATCTGAAGTAAAAACTGTAAAGGGAAATGTTGCTGTTGAGATAAGTAACGAATATATTCATCCAATGAAATGTACATATGTACGAAATGGAAAGTTTTCAATATGGACATTTGGAGGAATTAAACAAACCAAAACAGTTTTCTATCTTCCCAATGATGATTTAAGTTAAATAAAAAGGCTGGTAGAGAGATGATTTAATTCATCTCTTTTTTTATATATGAAATAATTATTATTTAATATTCATTTAACATTGTTAAATTAAAATCACTTCATAACCTGAAGGAAGGTTAAATTTTATAAAGGAGAGGTGATTTTTATGAAATCTAAAATAATTACAAAGGTGGGAATCTTTGTAATTATAGCTTTAGCTGTTTTAGTTAGTTTTATTCCTAACAAGGTTAATGCTGCTCAAACATCTGAAAATGATGGAACGGAGGTTGTAGAGAAAAATGATAGCTCTTCAAAAAAAGTAAAGAAATCAAAATCTGAAAATTTGACTGATGATGAGAAGGAGGCTTTAAAAGCCGAAAGAAGAGCAAAATATGAAAATATGACAGATGAGGAAAAAGAAGCATTAAAAGAAAAAAGAGAAGCAAAAAAAGCAAAGAAAAAAGCTGAGTTTGAGAATTTAACAGACGAAGAAAAAGAAGCTTTAAAATCAGAAAGAAAAGCTAAAAAATCAGGTCAAAAAGTTAGAAAAAATAATAGTGAAGTAAAAAGTGAAAATGAATAAGTTAGATTTTTAAACAAAAGCACCCTATAGTAATCTTAGGGTGCTTTTGAATTTTTATATAAAAGAAAAAAATTCAACCTTTTTTGAAGGTGTTCCTAAAAATACGAAGGATTTGCAACAGCAGTTCCACATTATTACGGACTGAAACCAAGTCAGCAGGTTGTATTCCAGTTCTCTTATGATTATATCGAATATGTAATTAAAAAGGGGTACTTAAATTTTTGAGTGCTCCTTTTTAGTGTGTGCAATTTTCTCCGTCTCCATTGCACATAGAATATTTATTTTGTTTTACTAGTATTATAATAATAAACGTGATATAATTTGGTTAATTAGATTAACAATAAATTAAAAATAACAGGAATGTATTTATGGGTAAAGAAAAAAGAAATTTGTATTATGGAAGTTCATTAAATTATCTTTAACCCTATTGTGCGTAGAGCTTGAGCATTCACTGCTTATGAAATAGTTTTAAAAGAAGACCTGTTTTTGGAGAGTGAAAAACATCCCTAAAACATATTGATTATGGAGGAAAAAACTATGAGTAAATATGATAAAATAGTTGATAATATTAAAATTGATGATCTTTCTTTAATTGGAAGAGGGGCGAATGGATCTGTTTATCAGCTAGATGAAGATAAAATTATAAAAGTATATAATGATAGTTCTTTAGAGAGAATAAAAAGGGAAAAAGATGCTGCTAGAAAAGCTCTAATTCATGGTATTCCTACTGCTATTTCTTACAATATAGCTAAAATTGGTGATAAATATGGAATTATTTATGAATGCGTTAATTCGCAAACATTAGGTCAATATCTCGATAAAAATCCAGATAAGATTGATGATGCTGCTAAGCAAATGGCTAATCTTCTAAAAAAATTACACAGTACAGAATTTGAGCCAGGAGTTTTACCAGATGCAAGAGATAATTTAAATGTATGGGCTGATATTGCTGAAAAAAGTGGATATTATTCTGATGAAGTAATTTCAAAGATGAGAGATTTAATTTATAGTATCCATCCTCGTAATACATTTATTCATGGAGATTTTCATCCAGGAAATATAATGGTAACGAACGGAGAAATGCTATTGATTGATATGACTGATTCATCAGTTGGGGATCCAATTGTTGATCTTATGGGGGCTTATCAAATAATGAAATTAGTTTCTCAAAGAGAAGGAGGAGGAAAGCGTTATACAGGAATGTCGAATGAGAATCTTAATCTTTTATGGGATAAATTTATTGGTGAATATACAGGGATTACTGATAAAGATCAAATGATAGGATTTGAGAGAAAATTGAAATTTTATTCATTAATTAGATCTCTTCCAGGAGTGACATTTTCGGATCTTGTTCCTAAAGATAAACTTCCTTTTATAACAGGAGAGGTTTCACAAGCATTTCTTACTGGATATGAATTGTTTACAAAAGATAGAAATTCTAAAGAGGCAGAAGCTGAAGAAAAATAAAAAGATAAAAATTTTTCAACAGAGGAGAGAGTCAAGCTGATGTTGAAAATAGAGGAAAAGAGTTTTTTGATAAAGTTATAGAAAAACATTTATTTTATAATCCAATAAATATATCATACATAGTAGGAGATTTGTAAATGGAGAAAAGCGATAAGTTAAAATATTTATTACCAATTCGTTCAATTTTGTTTATTCTTATATTTGTGATAGGTTCAATTATTACAAATCAAAAAATAAGTGATATTAGTAATTGGTGGAGCATTGTTGCTACAGTTATAAATATAGTAACAATAGTGATTTTAGTAATAATAACTAGGAAAATGAAAAGTAGTTATTGGAAACTTATTAATTACGAAAAGGGTAAAACAAAGATTAAGCAAGCTGTTGCAATGTCTATTATTGTTTTATTAGTCGGAACCTCAGGAATGTATTTAGCAGGATTTATATGTTATGGAGTTATTCCATATTCACCTCCAATGATGATTGCGCCTATACCGATGATTTTGGCAATTATCAATACTATTATTTTACCTTTAACAGTGCCATTTGCAGAAGATGGATTGTATTTAGGGTGTGGTGTTAATCAAATAAAAAACAAGTATTTAGCAATATTTGTACCTGCGTTTTTCTACGCAATTCAACATAGTTTTATTCCATTATTATTAGACGGTAAGTTTATAATTTATAGATTTTTATCTTTTTTACCATTGACAATAATTTTATGTTGGCACTATCATAAAAATAAAAATCCATTACCAATTATGATAGGACATGCTTTAATTGAAGTTGCAAGTGTTGTGATGATATTAGTTACATCGATAAGTCCTGAGATATATCAAATGATGTTAAGTATGTAGAAATGTAAGTTATAGGGCACATTCAACTATTCGTTGATATGAAAAATACCCCACTCAACGAATAGTATGTGTATTTTTTTTAGATAATGATTTACACTGAAATCAAAGGAGGTAAAAGATATGGATCAGATTAAGATTGGAAAATTTATAGCTGAATGTAGAAAGAAAAATAACTTAACACAAATGCAACTTGCCGAGAAGTTAAATATTACGGATAGAGCTATATCTAAATGGGAAAACGGAAAAGGAATGCCTGATTCAGGAATTATGTTAGATTTATGTAATGAACTTAAAATAAGTGTAAATGAATTACTAAGTGGGGAGGTAATTAAGATGGATGTTTATAATGAGAAATTAGAACAAAATTTAATTGATATGGTAAAACAAAAAGAAGAATCAGATAGAAAGATGTTAAGATTAGAAATAGTAGTAGGATATATTTCATCAATCACATTTTTAGTTTTGATTTTTGTAGCTTCGTTTGTTGAAATGCAAAATTGGATTAGAATTTTATTAATTGCTTTTGGACTAATGACATTTGCTGTTGGGATGTATAATTGTATAAGAATTGAGCAAATAGCAGGATATTATGAATGTCAAAAATGTCATCATAAATATATTCCAACATATTCAAGTGTATTATGGGCTATGCACATAAATAGAACGAGATATATGAAATGTCCTAAATGTAATCAAAGAAGTTGGCAGAGAAAAGTGATTAGTAAGGGGTAGGGTGTCATTAAAAACGGATTTTTCTCATAACCCGAAGGTCGTAAGTTCGAGTCTTACCCCCGCAACCAGATTTATCAAGGGATTCAAAGTTCCTTGATTTTTTTATTTGCCTAAAAAGTGGCGAAAAAGTGGCGAAAGTTTTTGAGATTGATAAATTTTTTATAATATGATATACTATACCATATTATTAGGGAGGAAAATAAAATGAAGGATAATATATGTTTAAAGTATCAATATACAATATTTGGAGATTTTTCTGATATTGCTCCAGAAAAATCAGAAATAATAATTAGATTAATGAAATTATTTCCAAATGAAAATTTTATTCCAGCAAGTTTTCAAGAGTTATCTATGGATCAAATACCACCAAGAATCGATAATAGAATATCATTAACTAATTCTGATGGACTATGCATAAATATTGGGAAAAATAGAGTGGATGTTGAAATAAACTACCTAGAAGATGGTAAATATTGTGCTATGGATATAAATGAAATTACTAAAAAAGCCCAAAAATTGATTAGTGAATTAATGGGCGAATTTGGAAAGACTTGTAATAGGCTTGCTGTAAATATAATTAAATTAATGAACGAAGAAAAAAGCAATATAATAATAGATAAATTTAAAGATACTAAAAACATATTTGACTACTACGAGTCAAATGAACCATTTGAGTGGAACGAAAGGTTCGTATCAAAAATAGACTCAGAGAAAATTGGAGAACCAATTAATGTTATTACAAGTGTTTCAAAGTCAAATGGAATATTAACTACACCAAAAAACACGATACAAATTGATGGGATAATGTTACAATTTGATATTAATACACTACCAACAAATGTTAATTATAGATTTTCTAAGGATATAATAGGTGACTTTTTTGAAGATGCAATTAAGGAAGAAGAAAAAATAGAAAAAGAAATTGATAAAAGGAATTAGTATTATGTTAAAAGAAAAAGAATATACTATAAATATGAAAGTATTTAATAGTATTAATATCACAAGTGATATTGAAACTGAGAAAATTGATAATAAAATTGAAACAATTATATTTGATGAAAATTTTATTAAAGAGTTAAAAATAAATCAAGATATATTTTATAATAATGATTTAATAAAGAAACAGGCTATTCAAAAAAACAGAATTTTAAATTTAATAAAAGAATCTGAAAATGAATGGGGCTGTATTTCTGAATTTGAAGAATTTTTAATAAATAATAAAAGTGATAAATTTTTAATTAATATGATAAATGAAATTTTTATTGATAATATACACGATGAGGATGTTATCGTGAAAATTTTACATGCTTTTTCAAAGCTAAATTATAAAGATACTTATCCAAATGCACAGACAATGTGTTTAGCTGCAATATCAATAAATAATACTGAGATTAAAGAAGCTGCAATTGAAGTGTTTGAATCATGGAGGAATAGTGAGGCACTAAAGTTATTACAAATAATTGATATAAAAGAAATATGGTTAAAAAAATATTGTGAAGAAATAATCAACGAAATAAAAGAGGAATTAGGAAATGTGTAGTTATGTGAGAGTCATTAAAAGGAGCAAGTGGCCTGATGAAGAAAAAATAAAAGCAGGAATAGATATAAATAATCTTCAAGCAAGAACGATTGTACAAGAGATGTCAATGAAGGGAGAAGAAAGCAGTTTATCAATATGGAAATTAAACAATGAAAAAGACATTGCACTTGCATTAGTAAGCACAAACAAACGAAATCTTGAAAAAATTACTATATTAAAAATTGAAGAAAATTTATTGACTGAAAATGGTTTAAACATTAGTCAAGAAAATGGTTGTTCTGTTGTTGAAGAACTTAATACTTGCCATTACGATATAATAAATATGAATTATAAGAATTTAGGAGATTTTGCAAAAGTTATTATTAAATCCCTAGAAAATGAAGAAAATGTAAAAACAATTTCAAAAAAAAATTTGGCTATCTATATTAATGATGCTATTAATTCTAATAAAATAGATATTGCTAGTTTAGATGAGCAGTTAGTAAATGAAATAAAAAAGTTAATTAGATAGAATAACTTGATATAAAAAAATATATTTTTAAACTATGAGTAGTATTAATAAAAAATAGGCGGGATCATATATAAAATCTCGTCTATTTTAATTTGCTTTTACAGTAAGAAATTCTTCCATAACATTAGGAACATTTTTAAATTCATCCTCAAAGAAATGAGAGTAAACTCTACCCAAGGGGACACCTTCCAAAGGTATACTGAGATTTAAAAAATTAAGTATACTTATGAAAGGTGTCCTTAAAAACATTGTAAGATATGTTGTTAAATAATATTTTTTATGATATAAAATATACAAGTATTATTGGATTTAATTGAGGTGAAAAATGAAGGAAGAAGCTTTAATAGATTTAGAAAAAAAATTATGGGAGTCAGCAGATAAAATGAGAGGTGCTGTTCCTGTTTCAGATTATAAATTTATAATATTGGGATTAATATTTTTAAAATATATTTCAGATGCGTTTGAAGAAAAATATCAAACTTTAGTGGAAGATGGTTATGGATTAGAAGAGGATAGAGATAGTTATGAGGCAGATAATGTATTTTATGTTCCAGCTAGAGCCAGATGGGAATATTTAAATGCACATTCAAAGAATCCGCATATTGGACAAATAATTGATGATGCATTAGAAGAAATAGAAAGAGAAAATCCTTCTTTAAAAGGTGTTTTAGTTAAAGAATTTAATAGTCCAAATTACAGAAATGTAAATTTAGGAGAATTGATTGATTTATTTACTAATATAAAAATTGGAAGTATAGAAGCACAAGATAAAGATATCTTGGGAAGAATATATGAATATTTCTTAGGACAATTTGCATCTAACGAATTGCAAAAAGGTGGAGAATTTTATACACCAGCTTGCTTGGTTAGAACAATGGTTGAGATTCTTGAACCATATCAAGGTAGAATTTACGACCCTGCATGTGGTTCTGGAGGAATGTTTGTACAAAGTATAAAATTTATCCAAAGACATAATGGAAATGCTAGAAATTTAACTATATATGGACAAGAAAAAAATCCAACAACATGGAAATTGGCAAAGATGAATCTAGCTATTAGAGGAATAAATAATGAAGGTTTAGGAAAGTTTGCAGATGATACATTTCATAACGATTTACACAAAGACTTAAAAGCAGATTTTGTATTAGCAAATCCACCATTTAATATTAGTGACTGGGGACAAGAAAAATTATTAGATGATCCTAGATGGAAATATGGAATACCACCAAAAGGAAATGCTAACTTTGCTTGGGTTGAACATATGGTATCAAAATTATCTATGAATGGTAAAGCAGCTATAATACTTGCAAATGGTTCTTTATCAGCAGGGGGACAAGAAGAGGTAATCAGAAAAAATTTAATAGAGGCAGATTTAGTAGATTGTATATTATCAATGCCATCTAATTTATTTTACACAGTTACAATACCTTGTAGCATATGGATTTTAAATAGAAACAAGAAACAAAAAGGGAAAACATTGTTTATAGATGCAAGAAATTTTGGAACAATGGTAACAAGAAAATTAAGAGAACTTAATGAAGACGATATATCTAAAATTGCAGATACATATCATAATTTCCAAAACAATGTAAATTATGAAGATGTAGCAGGATACTGCAAAGAATCTACAATAAAAGAAATAGAAGAAAACAATTATGTCCTTACACCAGGAAGATATGTTGGAACAAAAGAGCAAGAAGATGATGGAATACCTTTTGAAGAAAAAATGAAAACAATAACAACTGAATTAAAAGTACAATTTAAAGAGTCTCATAAGTTGGAAGAAGAAATTAAAAAGAACTTGGAGGCTATAGGGTATGGAATATAAAAAATTAGAGGATATAATAGAATTTAATCCAACTGAAACATTAAAAAAAGGAACTGTATCTAAAAAAATTCCAATGGACAAATTGGGCGTGTTTTCAAAATATATAAATTCTTTTGATATAGAAAAATACAATGGAGGTATGAAATTTAGAAATGGAGATACCTTATTGGCAAGAATAACACCATGCTTGGAAAATGGAAAAACATCAAAAGTTACAATTTTAGATGAAGAAGAAGTTGGTTTTGGTTCTACAGAATATATTGTTATGAGAAGTAAAAAGAATATTTCAGATGAAGATTTTATTTTTTATCTTGCAATAAGTCCAAAATTTAGAGAAATTGCAATTAAATCTATGACTGGAACATCAGGAAGACAGAGAGTACAATTAGATGTTGTAAAAAATACTGAAATGTTAATACCAAGCTATGAAGAGCAGATTAAAATTGGTAAAGTTTTGTCTAGTATAGATAAAAGAATAGAGCTGAATAATCAGATAAATGATAATTTGTTTGAATTTGCTATCAACTATATAAATAATAAAAAAGAAGATGCAGAAGTACCAATAAGCAATTTTGCTAAAATCCAAGGAGGATATGCATTTAAAAGTAAAGATTTATTAGAAAATAAAACTAATAATAGAATTATTAAAATTAAAAATTTAAGAAATGAAATAAATGCAGATGTTCTTAACTCTCAGTTTGTAGAAGATGAAATTGCAAATAAAATTGATAATAAATTTCAATTAAACAAAGGCGATGTTGCAATTGCTATGACTGGAGCTGAATTAGGAAAAACTGGTTTTGTATATGGGTTTGATAAATACTATCTAAACCAACGTGTTGGTGTTATTAGAGGAAGAAGTAAGGAAAAAGAATTGTATTTAAAGATATTAGCTCTATCAGATGAATTTCAAACAGTGTTAAATTCTAAAGGATATGGAAGTGCACAACCTAATATAAGCACAAATGATATAGAAAGGGTTTTAATAAATGATATTACGGATAATAATCTGAAAGATATATATGAAAGATTAAATTCTGTTTATTATAGAATAATATCCAATTGTGAGGAAAATTTGAATTTAGAACAACTTAGAGATACAGTATTACCAAAACTTATGAATGGAGAAATAGATTTAGATAAAATTGAAATTTAGGAGATAAAAGATGGCTTTTGGTTACTATATGAATATGGAAAAAATGTCATTGGAAATAGCTGGTGAACACATAGAGCTTATGGAAGAAAATATTCAAGATATTCAGATTTGTGAATTTTTAGATATTAGTAAATTGATAAGTAATATAAAAAATGGGTTTGTCGTAATAACTCAGTTAATAACATTTGTTGAAAGTTTTTTGAATACAATAATAAATACTTGTATGCAAGAAAATAATGAATTATTACTTAAGATGAGTATAGATGAAAAATTAGAAATAATTTGTTTATATTATAAAGTAAAATCATCTCAAATCAAAAGTATTCATTATTGGGGAACATTTAGAACAATAAATAAGGTAAGAAATGAATTGATACATTATAAAAAAAGTTTTATATGTGATTGTACTGCTATTCAAGATTTTAATATTGCGGGTATATCTGTAAAAGAGTTTTTTATAAAATCAAATATGGACAAGATTATGGAGCATATTATACAGTTAGGTAATCAGATTAGTAAAGTACTTGGGTTAACAATAAATAAAGATGTTTCAATTATTGAATGCGATGCAAGAGATGGATTAGTAAGTTATGTGTTTGACGATAAAATAATTGATATTGACCCTAGTAGAAATGTAAATTAACATTAGATATGGAGATTTGAGTAATGGACAAGTTAACAAACGAATTTAAGAATTCGCTAATTTATAATGCTGGAGATACATTAACTGATTATTTAGAAGTAGGAATTGATAATTTTATAGAAGATGGTGTTTTAAGAGAAATTCCAATTGTTAAATCAATTGTTAGTGGTTTAAGAATAGCAAAAAATATCTATGATAGAAACTTATTAAAACAAACTATAACATTCTTAAATGAATTAAATAATGGAACTATTAGTAAGGATAGATTAATTGCTTATAAAACTACAATAGAAAATAATCCCCAAAAATGTGAAGATGAATTAGGGAGAGTTTTATTATATCTTAATAGTTTTATGGATAAAGAAAAAAGTATTATGTTGGCAAAAATATTTAAGGCATATATAAGACAAGAGATAAAGTGGAATGAATTTTGCGAATATTCAGAAATAATAAGTAGATTTTTTATACAGGATATTGAGACACTGAAAAAAATTTATATAGACAATATTATTATAATAGATGAATTTGATAATAAATATAGGTTAGATAGAGTAGCATCTTTAGGATTAATTAATTTATATTCTAAATCAAAATTTAGTTTTGGAGAAGAAATATTAGATGATTTTACAATTGCTAAGACAGAAATATCAGAAAAATTTGTAAATATAATATTTAATTAGGGGGCAAATTATGTTTGATGAAGAAACACTAGAAAATGTAACAATGGAAATATTAAAAGAATTAGAATATGAATGTATAAATGGGTACGAAATGGAACGTACAGATTTTTCTAAAGTATTGTTAGAAGAAGATCTTTTTAATGCAATTGAAAGAATGAACAAAGAAATTGAATATGAACAGATACAAGAAGTTATAAGAACAATTAGAAATTTAGATAATAACAACACTATATTAAATAATAAACAATTTACTAAATATTTACTAGAAGGAATTCCTGTACCAATTCAACAAGACGGAGAAACAAAACATGAAACTATTAAAATAATAGATTTTGAAAATATCAAAAATAATACATTCAAAGCAATTAACCAGTATACAATCATTGAACATAGTGAAAAAAGACCAGACATAATTATATTTATAAATGGTATGCCTCTAGTTGTTGTTGAATTAAAATCAACAGTAAGAGAAGATGTTAAGTTAATTGATGGATATAATCAATTAAAAGGTTATCAAGAAGTGCACATACCATCACTATTCTATTATAACCAATTTATGATTGTAAGTGATGGAGTACAAGCAAGAGCAGGAACTATTACTAGTCCATGGAGTAGATTTTCAGAATGGAAAAAAGTAGAAGATACAGATGAAGTATTAGAGAATATGCCTACTCATAAAACTCTATTTAATGGAATGCTTAGAAAAGATAGATTATTAGATATTATAAGTAATTTCATATTATGGAGTGAAGATAGTAAAATCTTATCAGCATATCATCAATATTTTGGAGTTAAGAAAGCTATAACAAGTACAGAAAATGCAATAGAAAACAAAACAGGAAAAGCTGGATTACTTTGGCATACACAAGGAAGTGGAAAGAGCTTTTCAATGGTATTTTATGCTGGTAATATGATAAAAGTATTAAATAATCCAAGTATAGTAGTTGTAACAGATAGAAATGACTTAGACAATCAGTTATTTACTACATTCGCAAAATGCTCTGAATATTTAAAACAAGAACCAGTACAAATCGAAAACAGACAAGATTTAAACGAAAAATTAGAAGGAAGAAAATCTGGTGGAATATTCTTTACCACATTACAGAAATTTGAAGAAGAAACAGGAGTATTTAGCAAAAGAGATGATATTTTAGTTTTAGTAGATGAAGCACATAGAAGCCATTATGGGTTAGATGCAACAATAAAATTCGATAAAGCTAAAATGGAAGCATATAAAAAATATGGAACTGCAAAATATTTACATGATGCTTTCCCTAATGCAACATATATTGGATTTACAGGAACGCCTGTTGAAACAAAGGACAGATCAACAACAAATGTATTTGGAAATATAATAGATACTTATGACATGACACAAGCTATTATGGATGGTGCAACAGTACCGATTATGTATGAATCAAGGATGGCAAGAGTTGGGCTAAATCAAAAGATATTAGATGAGATAGATGATTATTATAATATGCTTGAAACAGAAGAAGGCATTGATGATTATAAAATAGCAGAATCTAAAAAAGCAATGGCTACAATGAAACAAATTATAGAAGATCCAGATAGATTAGAAATGATAGTAAAAGATATTATAAAACATTATGAAGAAATAGAAACGAGTGTGGCTAATAAGGTAATGGTTGTAGCATATTCAAGACAATCTGCATTTACGATGTATAACAAATTCTTAGAACTTAGACCAGAATGGAAAAACAAGGTTAATATGATAATAACATCTAATAATAAAGATGATGAAGAAATGCAAAAAGCAATAGGTTCTAAGAAAGATAAAAAGCAATTAGAAGTAGATTTTAAAGATATGGAGTCTAGCTTCAAAATTGCAATAGTTGTAGATATGTGGCTAACGGGATTTGATGTGCCTGGACTTGGAACAATGTATGTGGACAAACCTATGAAAGCTCATAATTTAATGCAAGCAATCGCAAGGGTAAACAGAGTTTATAAAGATAAAACTGGTGGATTAATTGTTGATTATATAGGATTAAAAAGATGGTTGCTAGATGCATTAAAAACATATACAAAGAGAGACCAAGGCAAGATTGTAGATAATAGTGAATTAGTAAAAGTTTTAAATGATAAAGTAGAACTAATAAGAGATTTGTTTAAAGGATTCTATTATGGACACTTTGCTACAACAACAGATAGTGATAAATACGAAATAATAATGGCAGGTGCAAACTGGATGTTAGAAACAGAAGAAAAGAAAAAAGCATTTATGAAATATAGTTATGATGTTAAAAGTTTGTATGCTCTATGTACAGGAGCTTTATCACAAGAACTAAAAGATGAAATATTATTTTTCATAGCTGTAAGATCATTTATATCAAAATTAAGTGGAGATAAAATAGACGTCAAAGAGATAAATGATAATGTAGCAAAAATGTTAGAAAGAGCAATACAAGATGATGAAATGCTACAAATAGGTGAAGTACATAACAGTAATCAATTAGCATTATTAAGTAATGAGATATTAAATAAATTAGCAAAAATGAAGAAGAAAAATATAGCAGTTGAGGTATTAAATAGAGCTTTAAAAGAATATGTTAATCAAATAGGAAGACAAAATGTTGTTATGATGGAAAAATTCTCAACAAAGTTTCAGAAAATTGCAGCAACATATAATGAGAGGACAAGCGTAGAAGATATACAAAAAATAATTGAAGAATTAATAAACTTAAAAAATGAAATTGAAGAAGAGTTAAAAGCAGGAAATGAATTTAATTTATCATTGGAAGAAAAAGCATTCTTTGATGCATTAGGAGATGATCCAGAAGTTAAAGAACTAATGAAAGATGAAATCTTAGTTCAAATAGCAAAAGAACTTGTAGAAACTGTTAATAGTAATATGACGATAGATTGGGATATTAGAAAAGATGCAAGAGCTAAAATGAGAATTGAAATTAAGAAACTTTTAATTAAATATAATTATCCACCTAACAAAAGTGAAAAAGCAGTTCAAACTGTTATAAGACAAGCAGAGTTAAAATGTAAAGAGATGATAAATTAGAGGAGGAAAGAATGAACAAATTAGGAAAACTTGAAAAAGTAAATTTGAGAGATATTTGGGCTAATGAAGAATATGACTTTTCAGTATGGTTAAGCAAAGAAGAAAACTTAAAAGAACTAAGTAATACAGTAGGAATTGATATAGTTTTAGAAGAGAGAGAATCTGCTGTTGGAAAATATAGCGTGGATATTTATGGAAAAGAAGAGGGAACAGATAGAAAAGTTGTTATAGAAAATCAGCTTGAAGATTCTAATCATGACCATCTGGGAAAAATAATTACATATGCTTCAGGAAAAGATGCTAAAACAGTTATATGGATAGTGAAGAGAGCTAGAGATGAACACAGACAAGCTATTGAATGGTTAAATGCTCATACCGATGAAGAAGTCGGATTCTTTTTATTAGAAATCGAATTGTGGAAAATAGGAGATTCTGTGCCTGCTCCAAAGTTCAATATAGTTTCTAAACCAAATGATTGGGGAAAAACACAAAAAGCAAGTAATGGATTAGGAAAAGCTCAAAAATTACAAGGAGAATTTTGGCAAGCCTTCGGAGAATATGGAGCGAGTAATGAACAATTTTCTAAAGAATTTAATAAAAGGAAGGCATTACCACAACATTGGTATGATTTACCTATGGGAAGTTCAGAATATCATCTTTCACTAACTTGTGATACACAGAGAAAAGAAATAGGAATAGCAGTTTATATTGAAAATAATAAATCAATATATGACTTGTTTTATGAAAATAAAAGTATTATTGATACAAAGGTAAATTTAAAATTTAAATGGGAAAGATTAGATAACAAAAAAGCTTCTAGAATAAAATCAACTAAGAAATGCGATGTAACAAATCAAGAAGAATGGGAAGAAGCATTTAAATGGTTTTGTGAGAACGCTTTGATTATGAAGAAAGAGTTTAATAAAATCTATAATAGATAGAGGTATTATTATGAAAATAAAATGTTTGAATTGTAATGAAACTATAGAATCAAAGTATAGACATAATCTAGTAAGCTGTATATGTGAAAACTGTTATGTGGATGGAGGAAAAGATTATCTACACTTCGGAGGTAATGATTATAGTAAAATTTTAATCATTTTTGATGATGGCACAGAAATATTAGCAAGTGATGAAGAAAAATTTAAAAAGAAATATGAGGAATGGGAAGAAAAGTATTAGGTTGCTATATATAATTTTAGTATTTATAATATCTATTTTTATTGTAAAGATTGATTCTACATTATGGATAAATGTTTTTGAAGTTATGCTTTCAGCACTATTTACATTAATTTATAAGGAGATGATGTCAATGAAAAAAAATTCACATGGTGTTTGCTCTTGTATATGTGTAGAAACAAATGTGATAATAAAATAGATTATACTAAAATAAATATAGATTAAGAGCATTGGGTTCGATTCCCAACTACACCCAAAGCAGGTTTAAATACCTGCTTTTTATTTTTGCGAAAAAACTTATAAAAATTAAAAAGTTTTTTCATATTTTTGAAAAAACTTGACTATAATAATAAAAGGTAGTATAATTATTATAGTTGGAGGAAATTATATGGAAAGAATAAATAGAGAAGATTATTTATCAATATTAAAAAATTTCAAAGATCAACAAATAATAAAGGTTATAACAGGAATTAGAAGATGTGGTAAATCAACTTTACTTGAAATATTCCAAGACTATTTAAAGGAAAATGGAGTAGAAGAAAAACAGATTATATCAATTAATTTTGAGGATGCTGATTATGAAGAATTGCAAGATAGAACTAAATTACATGAATATTTAAAATCAAAGTTAATAAAAGGCAAAAAAACATATATATTTTTAGATGAAATACAAAAAGTTAAAGAATTCGAAAAAACAGTAGATAGTTTATTTATCAATAAAGATGTGGACTTATATATAACA
>JAFWNC010000013.1 GCA_017510525.1 Clostridia bacterium
AGAAGATAGTAAGATAATGAATAGTTGGGTTTATTAAAAAAATAAAAAAAGACATTTATGCAAAAAGGGGACGTGGAAATGGGGACGGTTCTCTGGAAATGGGGACGTGGAAATGGGGACGGTTCTCTTTTCCAAGGAAAACTTGGAAAAGAGAACCGTCCCCATTTCCACGTCCCCATTTCCAGAGAACCGTCCCCATTTCCACGTCCCCTTTTTGCATAAATGTCTTTTTTTATTTTTTTAATAAACCCAACTATTCATTATCTTACTATCTTCTATATACACCTTGCTAACTGTCTTACCAGAATAAATTGGATAATAATAAATAAAACCAACTAAAAACAATATTAAAACAGCAATACTAACGATCTTACTACCAAGCTTCTTCTCTATCCATTTTAAAGCCCAAACAATTGAGAGCATTACAAAAGGAAGGGTTATAAAATAGTGGTAAATAAACATTATTCTGCCAATAAAAACATAAGGAAGCCATGTAGATGCTATCATTACAAGTAGTAAAGCAGTTGCCTTATTTCGTTTTACAATCGTATATAATAAAGAAATAACTGTAGCAATAGCTCCAAACCACCAAATAAATGGATTACCTAAACATACAATATCAGACACCATATCAGTAGCCGGATAATTAACATAATACCACATAGGCTTATATAGAACTGGCCACGTATACCAACTAGAAGTAAAAGGATGTTCAGCTTCAAGTTTAGAATGATATTCATACATATCCTTAGTATATTTAACCAATGAATTTAAATCTTTTACTCTACAACCTTTATTATTAAATAAAGGAATATAAGAAGCTAAATAAATACAAATAGGAATCACTATAAAGAAAATAACACAAGCACCTATAACTTTCCAATCATCTTTATTAAAAGATTTATTCTTAACAATATTATAAATAAAATGTACAAAGAAAATAATTGCTAAGCCTAGACCAACAAAAAGAGCTGTCCATTTTGTCGCAATACCCATTCCAATAAATAACCCAGAAAATAATAAATAAATCAATTTCTTTTTTAGACTACCTTTTTTCTCTATTCCAATATATTTAATCATAAATAAGAAAGAAGTCATGCAAAACAAAACTAAAAAACTATCAACAGTAGCAATTCTTGTCTGAACAAAATGCATACCATCTAAAGCCATAATAGAAGCGGAAATAACACCATACCACTCTTTTTTAAATAATTCCTTACCAATAAAATAAGCAACGATAATCATTAAAATTCCAGCAATATTTCCCATAAATCTAAATGCTAAAGGTGAAGAACCAAAAATAGCAACAGGAATAGAGATTATAATTTTACCTAAAGGTGGATGAACACACTCAAAAGGCTCAATATCGTTAAGATGTTCATACGCTGTTCTAGCATGATAAACCTCATCAAAATAAACACTATTCATAAAAGATATTTCATCAGGAACAGTATCTTGCTCATCTACTAATGCCTCATCTTTATCATCTACAACATCTATTCCAATAACATTGTCATTATCATCATAAGCAACAACTTCACCAATACTATTATTTTCATATTCAGAATAGATTCCAATATATTGATATTTAGAATCTGAATTTACTTCTATATCCTTCCAAGTGAAAACGCAACTATAATCAAATTCACAATTCAAATAAAAAGCCTGTTTCGAGTTTTCCTCTTCCATCAGATAAACTTTATAATGATTTATATTATATCCGATATAAAATCTAATTTTTTTAATATTTGTCATATTATCCAAACGTAAAACAGAAATTTCTTTTCTATCAAAAGTTTTAAATGACTTAGGACTCTTACCACTTCCTAAATTATAAAAAGATACAATAGAATATACCAAAATTATTAAAACTAAAACAATAGCACTTTTCTTCATTTCATCCCCCAAATCGTAGCAGAGAACTAGAGTTCTCCAAAATCATTCTTATCCATTAGAATAATGGCGGGTTTACTTACCCGCCATATATCATTATACTCTCTTTCTTCTATTAAACCATACAATAAAACCAATACCCATAATTATAATAGGAATAGCAACAATTACGATTCTAACATATCTATCTTGAGCCTCTGTAGGCATATATTTTGTTAAAGAAGTAGATTTTCTAATAGAATACATTTCTCCTCTTGAACTTAAATATGCAAATGAATTCATAGCTAAGTTATAGTTTGAATCTAGAGCAAACATAGGTGCATTAAGTCCTATAGAATTATCAATAGCATCAGAAATTGAAACAGCAGAAGATAAAACAACTAACTTTGAAGTAACGCCATCAGAAACAATCTTCTCAGCTGATAATCCCATAGTAAATTCGCCCTCTTTCTCTTCTTCAGTTTCAACATCAACAGCAACAGCTTTAGATGAAGAATAAACCAAATTTTTAATAGTAACTTTAAGTTCAGAAAGCTTATCAGATTCAGCAGTTTCAATAATTCCAGGATAGTATAATAAAGGAGCAATATTAGCATTATAAATAAGTCTAGTAATCTCATTATCTCTAGCTACATTTCCTTGAATATAACCATAAGCACCAGCAACAGTATAAGATTCCGTTTCAATAACATATTTATTTGGCATGCTAATACCATACAAATCTAAAACTTTTTGGAAATTAGGAAATTCCTTAAAATCTGAAATACGAATATCTTTAGCTATAAATATATTTCCACCTTTATTAATGTATTCAATAATAGCATTAGCCTCTGTTTCAGTTAAATCAGTAGTAAGAGAAATTATAGATAAAATATCACAATCCTCTGGAACACTTCCAGTTGAAACTAAATTTAAAGACTTAACATCATATAGTTCATTATTCAAAGCATCATTCAAATAGTAAACTCCTGAAGAAGCAGAATAATTAGATTTTCCTTCTAAGAAATATACAACAGGTTTTTCTTCCATATTAACATCTAAAATAGCATTAGTTAACTTTTGTTCAGTAATATCAACACTATTATAATTTTCATCATATGTGTACATTTCTTCGTTATAAATATATTTAGTTTTTAAATCAGACTTAACAATAATCTCAGAATAATTATCTTCTAAATAATATTCTTCAACTAAGTTAGGGTCTTCATCTTTAGTAACAACCTTATATTCAATTTTTTTATTTTCATGGTTATATTGTTTTAATAAATCAACTAAAGCAGAGTCCTCTGCATATCCCCATACATAAACAGTAGTATCACGTTCTAAATCTTTAACAGCATTTTTTGAAGTATCAGAAAGTGTATATAACTTATCCTCAGTAAAATCTATTTGAGCTAAATTAATATTTTTAATACATAAATTTAATAATAAATATAAAGCAACAATTATAATTATTAACATGATTGTTTTAGATGTATCTTTTAAACAATAATCTCTAATTACGCGAAATTTCTCTTTAAAAGATTTCTTCTTTTTATTATCATCAGAAATTTCTTTTTTATCTTTTTTTGAAAACATATCTACACTCCCTCCCTATTTAACACTTTTTCTTCTTTGTAAAATAATGATAGTTAAAAGTATAAATAAAATAGAGAAAGATAAATAACCAACTACCTCTTTCAAAGAAATAACACCAAGCGGAAATTTTTGAAACATACTAACTAAAGAAAACATAGAAAGTATTCCAACACTTGATTGTAAGAAACTAATAACTAAGAAAAATGCAATAGTAATAATTGCAGCAATAATCTGACTCTCTGTAAGACAAGAAGCAAACATACCAAAAGATATATATGACATAGCTAAAAGGAAAAATCCTAAACTAGTAACTAATGCAACAACAATAGATGGTTTACCAAAAAAACATAATATTATAAAATATATAAAAAATAAAGCAATAGTAATTAAAATAACACTACAAGCAGCTAAAAACTTGCCCATAACAATACTAAAAATACTTCTAGGAGAAGTCATAATAAGAATATCAGTACCACTCTTTTTCTCTTCAGCAAACATTCTCATTGTTAAAACTGGAGTAATAAAAGTTAAAACAATAATACTATCCCATAAGATATATTCGAAATTAATATAGTGTTGAGAAAAAGTATAATTATAAAAGATTAAACTAACAACAACTAAAAATAAACCTATAAAAACATAACCAATAGGTGTTAAAAAATAATTCTTAAATTCCTTTTTTAAAATAGCAAACATCTTAATTTTCTCCTCCTTCTTTTTTAGTAAGTTTCAAGAAAGCATCTTCTAAAGAATTTTCCTTTTTCTTCATCTCTATAATTATAATATCCTCATTAGCGCATTCCTTAAATAAATCTTTTCTAATATCACTATTAGAATCACACTCTAATTCATAGTACTTAGAATTATTAACTTTCTTATCAAGCTTACATTCTTTAATACTAGAAATTCTTGAAACAACACTTTCAAATTTGTCATTTTCGTCTTCAATAACAACTGAAACATGATTACCTTCACTTGTTTGATTTTCAATTTCTTCAGGAGTTCCAATTTTAACGATCTCACCCTCATTAATAATAATTATTTTATTACACATCTGGCTAACCTCAGAAAGAATATGAGAACTTAAAATAACAGTATGATTTTCCTTTAAAGAACGAATAAGATCTCTAATTTCAGTAACTTGTTTAGGATCTAAACCAACAGTAGGTTCATCCAAAATTAGTATTTTTGGATTACCAACAAGAGCTCCAGCTAAACTAACTCTTTGTTTATAACCTCTAGAAATGTTTTTAATCAATTTATTTTCAACATCTTTAATATTCGCAGCATTTAAAACTCTCTCAATTTCTGCTTTTTTATCTGCTCTTTTAACAAGTTTTAAATCAGCCATATAAGCAATAAATTCCTTAACTGTTAAATCATTATATAAAGGTACATTCTCTGGCATATATCCTATTTGTTTTTTTGCCTTTTTAGGTTTTTTATCAATATCAAACCCATCTACAATAATTTGTCCACCAGAAGGCTCAATAAAACCAGTAATCATATTCATAGTAGTAGATTTACCAGCACCATTAGGCCCTAAAAAGCCAACAATTTCACCCTCTCCAACTTCAAAGCTAATATTCTTAACAGCCTCAAAATTACCATACTTTTTAGAAACATTCTTTACCTCAATCAAAATTCTTTCCTCCTTTATTTATATAAAATTTATAATTTTTTTATATTTCGTAGCGGAGCACTTTGTGCTCCATTCATAATGGCAGGCTTGTCCTCGCCAATCATTCATAAAAAAATTCTAACCAAACAACCTTAAATATACCTTAAACCTTTTCCGCAATTAAAGCCTTTATTTTTATTCCTTGCTCTTTAAACATAATCTCGTGTTCAGTAGGAATATCCTCAAAAATCAAGTCCTTGTCCAAATCCAAAGTCTTAGAAATAATCTTAAAACCAGAATTCTCAAAGTATTCAATACTCTCAATAAAAAGCTCATCATCATCAGTTTTAAAAAATATTTCTCCTTTATCTTTTAAAAAAACTTTATAGTTCTCAAGCTGTCTAGAATGAGTAAGTCTTCTTTTTTTGTGTTTTCCACGTGGCCAAGGATTACAAAAATTAATATAAATTCTATCAACAATATCATTCTTATCAAAAGTATCTAAAATTCTTTCAGCATTCATTCTGATAAGAACAATATTATTTGTATCAATACCTTTTTCACTATACTTCTCTTCAATATTTCTCTTAGAAAGTCCAAGCATAGCCTCAATCATATCAGCAGCAATATAATTAATCTCCTGATTTTTTGAAGCAAGTTCAGAAATAAAACTTCCTTTTCCACATCCAATTTCTAGATGGATTGGATTATTGTTAGAAAAATATTCATGCCACTTACCTTTATTAACAGAAGGATCATCAATATAAAAACTACACTCCTCAAGCTCCTTTTTAGCCCAAGGTCTTCTCCTAATCCTCATACAATCACCTCGCAATCATCGTAGACATAGGACTATAAGTATCAGTTGAAATTAATGAACTAGAAACTAAAACCCCGTTTTTGTACAAATTCTTATAAGCCTCATAAACAGACCCATTAGAACCTTTTTGTATAACGCTACCAGAAGAATAACCAGCTTTAGAAACATATTCTGTAGAATATGGTAATGTTCTAATCCTATTTTGAGTAATCTCAACCTCATAATCATCAGGTGTACTAAGTCCATAAAATGAAATTGTAGCAACACCACCAGAAACAGTTGAAGAAATCTTAATAGGATAACTTCTATTATTTTTAAACTTAAAATCTAAAACACCATAAACAACTGTTGCATCTCTACCGCCAGGTAAATATGAAGTCAAAAACGTATGATTAGACCTCTCAACAACCTCTAAATTAGCGTATAAAACTGTATTATATAAAGTAGAAGAAATCTGGCATATACCACCACCAAGTCCATCTACAACCTGACCATTTTCAAAAACAGCAGCATTCTTGTAACCAGCTTCAATAGACCTTTCACCAACAGTTTTATTATAAGAAAAAGTTTCACCAGGCATTACAACAACACCATCAATTTTATTAGAAGCTAAAACTAAATTTGTTGTTCTATTATAATTACTAGCAGCATAATTCGTTGAAAAAGTTGAAATCAAATCTGGAAAAGCCTCTTGCCCCAAATCATTAACCGTAACAGTAGGTCTAATTATATTTAACGCTATTTCATACTCTTCCTTAGGTTCTTTTAAAATTTCTTTAATCTCATCAATAGATTGAGAAACTTTAATTCCATTTTCATGAGGATATACCATTCTAGGCTCAACTGTATAATAAGCATCTTTAGGATCTCTTTCTACCTCAGAAACAATCTTTTCAATATCAATTCTATCAGGCTCTTTTGTTTTAATAGGAAGTTCATATTCACTATTATCATAATTCGTAGACTCAATAGCCTTAATAATTATTTCTTTAGCTTTATCAATATCTACAGTAGGCCCTGATTTGCCTGAAGTTATAATTAAAGTATCTCCTTCAATATAATAACTAGGCTGAACAACTTGATCTGGAAGCTTAGTAGAAATATCTTCAAAACAACTATTTAAAAGATTATCATTATAAACAACTCCCATGTTAAAATTAGTCTTATTAAACCATAATGATGCAACATCAAAGCTATTAGAAAAAACGTTTCCATTTCTACCAATTGAATATGCCATATCAACTGCAGAATCAACATCTAAACTGGCTTGAATCTGATCTAAAGTAACAACATAAGTATAATTATCATATTTAAAAGTAATATCATGACCTAAATTGCTAATAATTTTTTCTTCAATTTTATCTTTGGCCTCAGATTTAGATAATTTAGAAACATCTACTCCATTAATAGAAATACCTTTTTTTACTTTTTTATCTAACATCTGACCTACAGAAAAGAAAACTCCTATTCCAAACACTAATACAAGAAAAACAACAGCAAGAATAATAAAAGTACGAAAAACTCCTACTTTCTCACGAATTTTTCCAAGGAAATTATCCATCTCACCATAATTAACCTCTAAAATTTCAGTATCCTTTTCTTTTTCCTTTTTCATTACACTATCAGTTAAAACAGCATTTTCATCAAATTCTTTATTATTATCATTTTGATTTTTTATTGGTTTTTCAATATTTTCAGGCTTATTATTTTTTATATTTTCATTATTAGAAAGATTCTCATTTGTAGACTTAATCTTATCTTTAGAATTATTTTCATTAGAACTCTTTTTATCAGACATACTCCAAACCTCTCTATCATAATAAACATCTAATAAATATTATATTCATAACAAACCCCAAAGTCAAACAATTAATAAAAAAAATAAAAAAAATATAGGTAACATCATCATTACCTATATAATCATATGGGCTTAGGTTCCACCCCGCCTATCTCCTACGAATTCTTTATAATAATACTAAATAAAAAGTATAAATGGAACTTAACAAGATAATACTTTATCTTATTATTTTTTCTTAAAGATTTAGGATTCATATTATTAAAAATATTTACAATTTCTTCCCTATTAAAAGTTGATTTTATAGTATTTCTAATATTTTTTATAGGAGTTCCTGATAAAGTAGCTAATTTATATGTTATAACAATAAAAACTGAATTATTCATCTCTTTTTCAAGTTCACTATCTAAGTATTCACAATCTTTTAAAGTTTTTCTAATTGCTTTATCAGAAGCCAATAATCCATCAATATATCTATAATAACTACTACTATCATTGGTAATACTACTACCATTAAAACAATAATGATATAAAGGCATATCTAAGAAATATATTGAATTCACTGATTTAAGTAAAAGCTCAATCAAAAATACAGCATCCTGTCTACAATAAACATCTGGATTAAATTTAACTCTTAATTTATCCCTTCTAATAATTAAAGACCAAGTAAAACAGCAAATATTATTATTATAAGTTGTAAAATTAGGAATAATATTTTTAATCTCATCACCAGATATTACCTTACCCTCTAATCCGTAAAAAGATTCTATTTCAGTAGTGCCATTCTTTTTATACTTAATTGCCTTGCACCTAGCAACATCAACACTATTATCCTCAATAGCCTTCACCATCTCTTCAACAAAATTATCACAAACATAATCATCACTATCAACAAACATTAGATAATCGCCATCAGAATTTTCAATTCCAACATTTCTAACATCAGATAAAACAGTATGAGTAGGCTTTTTTACAACTTTTATTCTATTATCTTTTTCTTCATATTCCTTGCAAATCTCTAAAGAATTATCAGTAGAACAATCATCAACCAAAACCAATTCAAAATTCTCGTAAGTTTGCTTTAAAATTGAATCAATGCACCTTCTAAGATATTTTTCAACATTATAAACTGGAACTAAAACACTAACTTTTTTACTCATATAAAACTTCTCCTTTTATTTACTAAAACATTTTTTATTCTTTTACATATACTATTAAAGTTTTCTTTATAAATAAGTATATTTACTATAATTATAACTACAGAAGATATTGCTAAAACAATAGCTCCATAAATACACCACTCAAAATATCCAACAATAACAAATTTAGGAATAAAATGAATAATCAAAACAACAACTAAAATCTCAAATGAAATAACAATCATTCTTTTAAAAGAATACCAAATACTCCTGTCTAGTATATACTTTGAAGAATGATATATAAAATCAATTGTTCTAATACACATTGCAACCAAAGTACCAATAGCAACACCAACTATTCCAAATTTCCATACTAAAGCAAGAGAAATAACAATATTTGAAACCGCCTCAGCAATTGCACCTTTTCTAGTCTCCTTAAAATGCCCCGAAACCTTTACTAAATCGTTATAAGGTAAGCGAATAATACAAACAAACTCTGCTAAAACAATTAAATAGGCAAAAGTTGGTCTAATATAGTCAGCATCAGTAATTCCTTTAGTATAAACACTAATAAACGGAATTATCAAAAACAACGTTGAACAAAATACAATTGTAGCAATAGTTAAATAAAAACCCTCATAAGTTTTAAAACTCTTATTAAGATTGTCCTTCTCTCCTTTAGCATACATATCACCAAAAGTAGCATCAATTCCACCTGTAATCGATTCAACAAAATTTTTAACACCCCTAACAATTAATAAATAAACTGAATAAACAGAAACTTCAATAACACTAGTACAAACTGTTAATATAGCAACATCAGTATTATTATGTATTACATAAGCAATATGTTGAACAAGTCCATCCCACTTTTGCTTTATTTTATAGTCTTCTGATTTCACTTCATTAAGATTGATTTTATATTTTCTTTTAACATAAATATTTTGTAGAATTGGTCTCAATACAAAAATAAAACTACTAAATAGTTTTACAATTTGAACACTAGCATTTAACTTAATTAAAACAAAAACAGCTAAAACGTTCAAAATCAATGTGCCGATTTGAATAATAGATGTAATATATCTTTTTTGTTCAGCTTGTAAATATAATTTATATGTCATTCCAAAATAATACTCAGCAAATGTACTAATTGAAATAATAACTATCAATGAAACAGTAAATAATATATCAAATTCATTACTTAGACCTATAGGTAAAACTATTGATAAAACTATAATATAGCCAATAAAAGCAAAAGAAATAACTCTAAATATTTTCTCCGATGCTCTTAATATTTTTTCAATAGTAATTTTATCATTATTAGCAATAGGTTTATATAATATTGATTTAATAACAGGACCAAACCCAGCTTCTAACAATGTTATAAAAGCTAAAAATTGAGTAATTGATACAACCAAACCATTAACTTCAGAACCATAAGTCTTAATTATTAATTTTGGAATTATAAATCCACAAACAACAGTACAAACTTGAACTGCTAATGATGATATAATATTTAAAAAAACTCTCTTACTTCTCATTTTATCTCCAACGAAATACACTATTTATTATAAATCTTAAATTCTAACCGCAACAACAGTTCCCTTAGGCTTATTATGTCCCATCTTAATACTGCCGCCATGAAGACTCACAATAGTATAAGCAATAGGAAGTCCAAGTCCAGTACCACCAGTTTCTCTAGAACGAGCTTTATCTTCTCTATAAAACCTCTCAAAAACACGTTTTAATCCCTCATCACTGATACCAATGCCAGTATCTCTAACATTTATAAAGCACTTGTCATCTTTATTATATGACTCAACTTCAATACTATCATTCTCCTCAGTATATTTCAAAGCATTATCAAGCAGAATAATAATCAACTGTTTCAATCTATTTCTATCAACCTTAATTTCTTTTTTACACTCAAGTTTTAACTTAATTTCCTTCTTTTGAAGCTTAGCCATGTCACAATAAGGCAAAACAGTCTCTTCAATTAAACTATTAATATCAGTTTTTTCCTTATTAAGCTTAATTTTTTCTTGATCATTTCTAGCAAGCTCCATAAGTTCTTTAATCATTTTTGAAAGTCTTCTAGTTTCATTCAAAGTAAGCGCGATATCCTCAGACTTATCAATAATCTTACTATTTGGCGACTGTAAAAGCATCTCCTGTTTAGCATGAATAATAGTAAGCGGAGTTCTAAGTTCATGAGAAACATTTTGAATAAACTCAGACTGTTTCTTATAATTTCTAACAATAGGTCTCATAGCCTTAACAGCTAAACCATAACTAACAAAAATAGAAAGAAGAATAACAATTCCAGTACCAACAGAAAGAGTTTTAGCAAAATTATCGATCATCTCTTTCTCAGAATTAATATTTACCAATAATTCTACATAAACCTTTTCATCATCAGGAAGCTCAACTTCAAAACAAGTTCCCCTATAAAAATAATTAGAATTAACAGAAACCTCATAAATCTGATCTAAATTCTTTTTACTAAAATTAATCTCTTTAATATATGCCTGAAGATTCTTACCAAAAGAAGTAGCATTTACAACATTACCGTCTTCATCCCTGATAATACAAGTAATTCTAGGATTATTAACTTTATCAAAATTTAAAATAACCTCATCATCTTTACTATCAACTTCAACATATTTTAAATAATCGCTCTTACTCTTTTTAATCTCTTGATCAACAGGAACATATAAATATCTATTAAGCTGAGCAAAAATAAGCAAACTAAAGGCACTAAAAATAATAGTAAAAAGTACCATATTAAAAAACATATTTTTAATTAATTGCTTATGAATAATTTTCTGCTCCTTCATAAAATCTCCTTCGAAAAAATCTATATACACCCGTAGCGGACAACTAAAGTTGTCCACCCTCCTTGTCCTACCCTATACAATCTACTCCTCTGAACTAAAAATATATCCAACACCCCTAAGAGTCTTAATATATTTATCATAACCACACTTCTTCAAGACCTTCCTAAGCCCACTCGCATAAACCTCAACAACATTAGTAGAAGTATCAGAATCAAAACCCCAGATCTTATCAAAAATCTGCTCTTTTGTAATAATAGTATCTTTAGAATTAATCAAATACTCCAATAAATCAAACTGTTTTCCTTGAAGAACAACCTCTTTATCTTTAACAAAAACCTTTCTATTCTTCAAATTTAACTTCAAATCTTTAAAAGTTAAAACATCATTAACAAAAAAACCATTATTTCTTCTAACAATAGCATCCAACCTAGCAATAAGCTCAGCCCTCTCAAACGGCTTAACTAAATAATCATCAGCCCCAAGATTTAGTCCCTTTACCTTATCATTTAAAGAATCCTTCGCAGTCAAAATTAAAACAGGGGTCAAAACCCCCTCATTACGAAGCTTACTCAAAACATCAAAACCATTCATTTCAGGCATCATCAAATCAAGAACAATAATATCAAAAATGTCCTCTTTAGCAAAAATATACCCTTCATAACCATCAATAGCTTGAGTAACACTATATTTGTCTTCAATACACTGTTTAATAGTATCAGACAAAATTTTATCATCCTCAATAATCAAAACCTTCACAAAACTCACCTCATAACAAGTTTTATAAACTATTTAAAAAATCATCAAAATTCATCTCAGAATCAATACTTTTCTTAATTTCATCAGTAGCTTTATTATATTCAGTCTCAGCTTTTTTCTTAGCATCATCTATAACCTTAGTCTCATCCTCAATCTTCTTCTTAGCTTCATCAACAGCTGCTTTTGTTTCATCTTCAACTATCTTTTTAGTCTCCTCAACAATCTTAGATTCAGCCTTATCAATCTCTTCTAATAAATTCTTTAATTCCTTATTAGAATCCATAATATTTAAAGCACTCTTAACCTTATCTCTAGCAGACTCTAAATCATCCTTCATTAACTCACGAACCTGATCAATAAACAAATCTAAATACTCATCTTGATACTTATTAATAGTCTTCTTCAAATCTTTATTATCATCTAAACTCTCATTTAAAAATTCTAAAATACCTAAATAATCTTTTTTATCAGCAAGCTTATCAACCTTCTCATCAATCAAACCAAGCTTAGCCTCTTTTATCATATCTTTAACTTCTGTATACTTCTCAAAATCACTATCTATTTTATTTAATTCATCTAAAGCCTTGTCATATTCCTTTTCCTTCATATAAGCAGAAGCATTATCAAAATAATCATCAGATTTTTCTGAATTAATCTCATCAACTTTTTTGTTTAAATAATATCTAGCACCAAAAAAAGCCCCAATAACTAAAGCAATAACAAAAATAATAATCAAGAAAAAATTTCTAACCTTACGACCAAAAGAATATTTAACCCTCTCTTTTTCTGCCTTTCTCTCAGCCTTAGCTTCCTCTTTACGTCTCTTAGCATCAACCTTCTCTTGATAAGCCCTAACCTTTTCCTCTTTTTTAATATCCTTAATTGTTCTAAATTCGTTATCACCCATATTCAACAACCTCTTTTCAAATAATATCTAATATCTATATACCACATTTAGACAAAATTCTCAAGTAGAAAAAAATAATTTTTCTACTTTCCTTGCCCTACCCAATACACCCGTAGGGGCGAGCATTGCTCGTCCGCATCTCCTCGCCCTACCCTATATAAATAAAAAGTGAGCCTAAGAAAAACCTTAAACTCACTCACATTCGACTTTTAAACCTATTAACAATAACTACTATCAACAAGTAAATCAATATTAAAAAGCACCCAGGAAAAAAAATAACATTATGGACACCAAAAATACGATATAATTCATGAAATTCTAAATCATTAAGATCGATTTCATTTAAATATTTCTCTTGTCTCCGTATTTGCAAAATATCACTAATTGCAACTACAAATGATAGCAATAAATATATTAATAAAAAAGCCTGAACTATCATAGTATCTTCCCCCTTCACCAAAGCTGGCATGGATTATTAAAAAATACTAGAACAATTATAGCACAAATTTTAAAAAAATCAAACTTTACCGCCTATTTATACTATGTTCTAAAAAATCTTTATACCACTCAGCAAATTCCCTCAAACCATCTCTTAAAGATGTTGTTGGTTTATAACCAAAATCTCTTTCAAACTCACTTGTATCAGCATAAGTAACAGAAACATCTCCTGGTTGCATTGGTATTAATTCTTTATGTGATTCAAAATCATAATCCTTAGGTAAAACACCTGCTCTTATTAATTCTTCTTGTAGAATATTTACAAAATCCAATAGATTTTCTGGATGACCTTTACCTATATTATAAATCTTATATGGAGGAATTGATAAACCATCTTCTCCATTTTCTTTTTCAGGAGCTCTTTTCAATACTCTAACAATACCTTCAACAATATCATCTATATAAGTAAAATCCCTTTTACAATTTCCATAATTAAATATTTTTATTTTTTCACCTTTTATTAATTTATTTGTAAAATCAAAATATGCCATGTCAGGTCTTCCAGCTGGGCCATAAACAGTAAAAAACCTTAGACCAGTTGAAGGTATATTATATAGGTTTGAATAACTATGAGCTAATAATTCATTTGACCTTTTAGTAGCCGCATACAATGAAACCGGATTATCAACTTTATCATCAGTTGAAAATGGTATTTTAGTATTTTCACCATATACTGATGAACTAGAAGCATACACTAAATGCTTAACAGGATAATTTCTACAACACTCTAAAACATTATAGAAACCAACTATATTTGAAATTATATAAATATCAGGATTTTCAATACTATAACGAACTCCAGTTTGTGCAGCTAAATTAACAACAATCGAAGGATTGTACTCTTTAAAAATATTTTCTAAACACTTTTTGTTGGATAAATCTCCATTGATAAATTTAAATTTATCATATTTCTTCAAATCATTTAATCTAGACTCCTTTATTCTTATATCATAATAATCATTAAGATTATCTAATCCAATTACATTGACATCTTTATTATCTTTTAAAATTCTCTTTACAAGATTAGAACCAATAAAACCTGCAACACCTGTAATAAAATAATTCTCCATTTCTTTACTTCCTTTGTTCTCTATTATTTAACTATCCTTCCTATACAAATCCCTTGTATAAACCTTATCCTCTACGCTATTTAACATATCTTCCATTCTATTAGCCAAAATAACATCAGACATATCTGAAAACTTTTTAAAATCATTAATAACCTTACAACCATTAAAACTACTATCTTTTAGAGTAGGCTCATAAATAATAACCTCAACTCCCTCTAGTTTTAATCGCTCAATAATTCCCTGTATTGCGCTAGCTCTAAAATTATCAGAATCCTTTTTCATAGTTAATCTATAAACCCCAACAACATCCGGATCTCTTCTCATAATCATTTCAGTAATATGTTTTTTTCTTGTTCTATTCGAACGAACTATCGCCCTAATAAGATTTTGAGGAACATTCTCAAAATTAGCCAAAAGTTGTTTTGTATCTTTAGGCAAACAATAACCACCATATCCAAAAGAAGGATTATTATAATGAGAACCAATTCTAGGATCAAGACCTACACCATCAATAATATCCTGGGTATTTAATCCTTTAATCTCTGCATATGTATCTAATTCATTAAAAAATGAAACCCTTAGAGCTAAATAAGTATTAGCAAATAGTTTAACCGCTTCCGCTTCAGTACTATTCATAAACTTAACTTCAACATCTTTTTTTATAGCACCTTCTTTTAAAAGATTAGCAAACGCTTCAGCCCTTTTAGATTTTTCACCAACAATAATTCTTGAAGGATATAAATTATCATATAAAGCCTTCCCCTCTCTCAAAAACTCCGGAGAAAACATTATATTATCAATTTCATATTTCTTCTTAACACTTTCAGTAAAACCAACAGGAATTGTAGACTCAACAACCATGGTAGTATCAATTCCCATAGATTTTACTTTCTTGATAATATCTTCAACACTAGAAGTATCAAAATAATTTCTCTCATCATCATAATTAGTAGGAGTACTAATTACAATAAACTTAGCACCCTCAAAAGCCTCTTTATAATCTAAAGTTGCCTTTAGATTTAAATTCTTATTAGCAAAAAAATCTTCAATCTCCCTATCCCTTATAGGAGACACTCTCTTATTAATCATCTCAACCTTTTCAGGCACAATATCAAAAGCAACTACCTCATTATTCTGACTTAATAATGAAGCAATTGATAAACCAACATATCCAGTTCCAGCTACCGCAATTTTCATTTAAAACATTTCCTTTTAAATTAATTATTAATTGTATTTTATATTTTAAAAATAATCCTGTCAAATATTTTTCTCTATTTAATTCTATCTCTATACATATCTAAAAAACTCTTACCCTGATCTTCCGGATTAAGATCAACATCTTTAGTATTATTCTTCCAAGAACTATTCTCAGGAAGAAATTCATAAGCAATATTATGTTGTATCCATTCATACGCCATATCTTCAGCCGTTCTATAAGACACCATATCACTTCCATGAATAGGGTGACAATCTATTAAAGCCTGACAAATAACAATAATATCACTATTATCTTTTATCTTATACGAGTCTGTAATATGCCAATTATCATTTGAATAAGAAGCAATAAACTCTTCACCATCATATATAAATGAATAATTATTACTATTCTTTATTCTCTTCAATTCAATTATAATTTGAGATTCAACTAACTCCTCTTCTTTATTAGAAATTTCATTATTAACTATCTCATTTTCAGACTCAATTTCAATATCATTTACACTATTATTTTGAAACAAAAAAATAATAAACAAACCACTTAATATTAAGACCATAACAAATATCTTTTTAATCATAAAAACAAATCCCTTAATCACTTTAATAATATTATTAATTTATAGACAAAATTACCATCACTATATCTATATTTTTAAAAGGTATAGCGCACTAGATATCTATTTTTTATTACTAACATCAATCTTTAAACTCTCAATTAAGGCTTTCTGCAACAACTGTGAAAAATTTACATTTGCCTTCTCTGCCTCAGTATTCAACCAAGCCGGAATAGACAAAGTCTTTTTTACAGACCTAGTTTCATACTTTTTTCTGTGTTCATCTAAATTCACAGTTACAAAAGAAATGACCTGATTATCGTTCAACTTAACATTTTTAATATCAATAGTAGGTTCAGGAAAAATCTCTAAATCTTCTAAATATAGTCCCATAGCCTCCTTGGCATTTTCCATAGCATCAGATAAAGTAACACCATCACTAAAACAACCTTCTAAATCAATAAATTCAACCCAATACTGACTATCTTCAAAAGTAAAAATTGCTGGATACGTATATAAATTTTTTCTTTTCATAATCTCCTCCTTAAAACAATTTAATTCCTGCTTTCTTCAATAATTTTACAAGCAGACCTTTAGCTAAATCTCTATTATGTATTGGCACAATAATATCATTGTAACCGCTCTTTTCTAAGTCGTAAATGAGAACCCTCTTGTTTCACTTCATACCATCCGTTTCTTTTCAATAATCGCACCAACTCTTTAGATGTCATATTCATATAACTATTATACCTCCTTTATTATAATATATACGTTACGTATTGTCAATTGACAAAATAATATTAAACCAACAAATCAACTCCCTCTTTCTTTATAAACTTTTTTTTAATAAATGGAATATTCGAGCGACACGCTCAAAGATAATTTGAAATAAACAATAATAAAATAACACCTTTTACCAAAATTTGCAATACCTTTTTACAAAAAAAAATCCAGATTTCAAAACCAAAATCTAGAATGCTTTTATTCAAGTTTTGTCAACCTATCAAAAATCTGCCCATTATTATTAATAAATATCCTCATCTCTATAAAAGCATCCATGATACTAATACTAACTCTCACAGCAATTTCATTTTTTAATAATCCCGAAAGCATAGCTATCCCCTGTTCAGTAAATGCATATGGTAAAAACTTTTTATTTCTAAATTTTTTAATACTTTCTGAGGCGGTCACAATTTGTGACCACATACTTTTGAATTCTTCTTCTGTTAATTGAAAACAAAACTTCTCAGGAAACCTTTCGATATTCCTTTTAACAGTCTGATTTATTTTCTTTGTCTCATAATGATACAACATAGCCACATCGCTATCTAGCATAACCTGCTTTCCTCTAATTGTATATATAAGATTTTTAATCTCCTCATTTGAAACAACCAATTCATTATCCATATTCTACATCCTTTTATAAATTTATAAAACCATTATAGAATATTTGTTCGTATAAGTCAATACAAAAAAATAAAAACATTTCAAATTTAAAACCCAAAACCCAAAATGCTTTTATCCACATCATATTCGTAGCGGAGAACTAAAGTTCTCCATATTCTCCTTGCCCTACTCTATACACCCGTAGGGGCGGGGTTTCATCCCCGCCCATCTGTCTATTTGTTTTTAATATCTTCTAATAATTGTATTATTTCGGAAAAAGTCCTTAAAAAAAGCCAACTTGCAAAAAATGAAATAAATATATAAAAACCTACTAAAATACTTGAAATACTAATAGATACAATAACAGCAATAATTATTCCAAATACAATACTTAACATTGCTAAAGTATTATATATATCAGCTATCTTATTTATTATTCTTTTTTTACTATTCTTTTCTTCTTGTGGAAAATCATCATCTAACTTGCAACCTATCGATAACAAATAGCAATTTTTACACATTCCTTCAAAATCAACACCTTTAGTTGTTCCACATACTTTACATTTTAACTTATCCATTTTATCACCTTTATTTAACATTAAATATAACCTTGCTATCATTTAATGTATCAGTATCATATTCAACTTTAATTTTTTCCGAATTTTCTGGAACTTCATAATATATTATTCCTGTAAATGAATTACCTGAAGAAATCTTCTCTAACGTAGGTAAATTAAAATCATTTACAAAATAAGTAGTTTCACACTTTTGATTATCCGCATAACATGAAACACTATTTAAAATAATATCTTTTGACGAATTATTTTCGAACTTCATTTCAATTCTAATTACTTTATTTCCTGCTGTGGGATGTATATATTTACTATAATCTGTATAATTATCATCTAAAGAAACATAAGTAATTTTCAAATCGTCAACAGTTGTATTTTCTCCAATATTTAATTCGACAATTGAACCATTTTCAAATGTATCCTTTAATACTTCTGAAGTTTTTGTATTAATATTATTTGCAATTATAAAACTAAGAATTGCTAATATTAATCCAGCAATTGCAATACCCTTACTAGCTTTTTTAAACAAACAAATAACAGCAAAAATGAATCCTAATGTTGCTAATATATATGATAAAAAATTAACTATAGGTATAAAAGAAAAAACTATACCTATTATTCCAAGAACTAATGATGCCGTTCCAAAACCACTCTTTCTTTTTTCATCCATAACATTTTCCTCCCTTCATTTAATAATTAAATATTATCATTAAAAATGAAAAAAAATGTGATAATTTGACAAAATATCACATTTTTTATATTAATAAAAAGTAAAATAATTATGAACGCCTATGATTTCAAATAAAACCACACTTGAATTTCTTTTAAAAAATTTTCCACTTTAGTCTAATTGTTTTACTACATTAGACTTTTAATGGTCATCCCCAAGTCTATATATACCAACCAACACCACTCTTAACTTTTAAAAAATATTTTTCTACTTTGTTCTACTTATTTTTATACGCTTAAATATATACAATTTATATTAATCATTACTTTAAATTTTATAGTTTTTATCTATCTCTTTCATTAAATCTAATCTTATTTTAATATGCCTTTGTATCTCATCATCCATATTATTTTTTTCTCTATTTATATATAATTGACAAACTGATAAAAGATACATTATATAAGCTTCATCAATATTAGAAAACAATTTTTCACTCATTAGTATTGGTTTTAGAAATGATAAATATCTAGTATATATCTCATCATATTCATATCTTTTTGAATAGATACAATCCTGAGTAAAAAAATGAAATATATCTAAATAAGCAGGATATTCAAAGCTTGCATACTCAAAATCAAATAGAAAAATTTTTCCATTTTCCTCAAAAATATTCCATGGTGTAAAATCGCCATGATAAACGCAAAAAATATTTATATTTTCAACTCTTTCTTCTATTCTTAATATTAAATCTTTTAAAAAACTCACATACTCTTTTAAAATATCATAATTTTTTAAAACCTCAATATCATTTTGAAAGCTTTGAAGCATATAATAATATTCAGATTTATCTCCACACATCTCTTTTGATGTTTTATTACACATATTTCTAATAAATTGAATTTTATTACTATCTAATTTATTACTTGAAAAAGACTTTAAAGTTTTCTCTGTACTTTGTATAAAAACATAATAATTACCTACAATTCCACAATATAAACATCTAGGTACATTATAAATCTTACATTTTTCTAAATACTTTAACACTTTTTCTTCATGCCTAAATAATTCAAAAACATTAATATCCTCACTTATTTTGCAATAAGCTAATATATTATTATTGTCATAAATCTGAATTGTTGTTTTCTGATGTTTCCCTGGTGTTCCTTTAAAAATAGAATACTTAAAACTTTGTATCTTCAAATTTTTAGAAATACATTCAAGCAGATTATTATCTAGTTGATAATCTACAATTTGAAAATCAAAAATTTTTAATATTATATTACGCAACACAGGAATCTTTAATACAAAAGGTAAAAACGCTTTTAATGTTTTACCTTTACAAGATGATGGTTGATATAAACATAATGCCATTTTCATTTTTTCTAAAGGTATCAACCATTCTTTTTTTTCATTATTTGTAATTTTCAAGAACTTCATCTATATAATCTCTCCTATTATTGTATGTTAAAACATTTATTTTTAATAGTATTCCTTATTTTTACTGCAAAACTTTTAACATACTCATTTTTAAGAATATAAAGAATAATAAAATAAGACAATATACTTAATAGTGTTACTACTATACTATTTAAATAAATATTATTTATATTTAAATAATCAAATATCATTTTAATGATAACTATAGCCATAGAAGCTAAACCATATTGCCAAATATTCTTAAAAATACTCTTGATTTTCACAATCTTTTTCAAGAAAAATAATGTAATAATAAATTCTATAAGTTCAGCAATTACAGTAGCAACTGCAGCTCCATTTTGGGCAAATTGAGGTATTAAAACTAAATTTAATACAACATTAGTTAATGCAGCAAATATAGTAGGAATTAGCATTTTATTTTCTTTTCTAATAGCAACAAACAAATGCGTTATTATAAATGTATTTAGTGGTGATAATATAACTCGAATTGCTAAAATTCTTGTAGCTAGCACAGACGGCAAGTACTCTTGTCCACTCAAAATAAGAATACAATTTTTACTCAACATTATAACACCAATTGCCATTGGAATAGAAAACAACATTATTAAATCAAGTGTATTAGTTGATATTTTTGATATACTATTACTCTCAGAATTCTCATCGCAATAGGCAATTCTGGGCATAAGAACAATTGTACAAGATACTAAAATCGAACACAACATCGATGTTAATTTGGTAGCAGCAGTATAATAACCTACTGATTCGCTACCTTTAATCCAACCTAACATTGTTGAATCCATATGTGTAAAAACTTGAACTGCAATAATCATTATAAATAAAATCAAAACCTGTTTAAGATGTTTAAAAGGTTTTAATTTCCTATTAATACGTATATCTATATACTTTTTAGAATAAAAGAAATTAAATAAAAATCCCCCTGTTGTTGACAACACCTGAATTGATGCATACTTCCACAAATCATTAGCATTTCTAACAAATACTAGCAATAATATAAAAGAAACCACCTGTATTAAACATGTTCTAATAGTTATATATTTAAAATCTTCAACAGCATTATATAACCATTCCATACCTATTACAGTCAAAAAAATAGATATACTATTTATATATAATAAGGTTTTATATGAACTCAATTGCTCAGTAAACAATATAATAATATTTAATAGAATATAAGATAAAAACATTGCACAAATATTTAAAACTAATAGTTCGCTTGCTAATTTACTTAATTTTTTTCTATCATCTCTAACTTTTGCACATTCTCTTGTACCATAATTTACAATCCCTAACATTGTCAATATTGTAAAGTAGGCAATCCATGATTTCGAATATTCGATTTTTCCCATACCATCTGCCAGCAATATCCTAGAAGCATAAGCAAAAGACAATACAGGAAAAATTAATGTAGATAAAGTTTTAATTGAATTAAAAGCAATATTTTTTAGTATTTTTCTTTCCACTTTTTCCCCCAAATTATTTACTATTTTTTATTACAATAGCTATATCATTCATTGTTATAATAATAAATAACATAGTATCTATTGTATGCCATCCACCAATACCTAAACTAAAAAAAGTTCTAACTAATAAATAAACATGTATTAAAACTGAATATCTAGATTCTTTAATACCATTTAATCTAATTCTTTGAATCATAAATTTCAAACTAAATATAAATACAAAAAACAATAATACTGTTCCAACTATACCTAAATCTAGTAAAACCTCAAAAAAGCCATTATGTACAGATTCCATTTCAATTCCATTTAGTTTAATAAGATTTGAACCGGCACCAAATCCATACCCATATATAAATGATGATTTAGCTAATCTGATAACTTCTTGCCACATTAATGTTCTTCCTGATAATGTTGAAAAATCGCTATCACTTTGCCCTCTAATGAAAAATTTTGTAAAATAATCTTGATACTTATAAAAAACACTTAATGCAATTGCAAATATACATACATTCTTTATTTTTAGATTTAATAGTAACCAATCTAATAAAAAAGCAATTACAGAAATAAGAATTGCCGTCCTAGACATAGAAAAAATAACCGTAATCAACATATATGGAATAACAATAATCTTTTCTTTTTTACTTCCATAAACTAAATACCATATCATAACTAATGTAGCTGTACATCCGCAAGCATTTGAGCTCAACAAGCAATTAGCCCCTAACTGCTTACTAAGTAATCCTTTTGATTGTGTTGAAAATAATTCTGGCTTTATAAAGTATCCAATCCAAATAATTGAAATAACAATTAAACTGCATCGTACAATCATCTTAACAAAATTATCAACTGAAAAATTATCTTCTTTATGCTTAATATCCATTTGCAATATTATACTAGCAATAATAAAATCCATAAACAGCTCAATTGCTTTAAAAAATGACATAAACTTATTTACAGAAATTATAGTACTAAATACTGCAAACACAAGATACAACAGCATAAAAATTGAAAAAGAATTTTTCATTATCTTAAAATTATTCTTTTTTCCTAAATAAAGCCACGTAAATATACTCATACCTAAAGCAATAATTCTTATGAAATAATTAATTTTCTCACTTGGAAAAGTAATTGAACTTATAAATAGTAAAATCCAAGATATCTTTGTTAAATTTATTAATTTTATTTTCATATTGTACCTCTTTAATTTTTTTTCAATAGTGCATTATAGATTTTTCCAATTGTTTTAATTAATCTGAAATGATTTTTATTAAACATAGTAATTATAATATAGTAAAAAATATTTGATTTATTATTTAAGCAACTTTCAAATAATACAGTTTTTTTAACATTATTAACTATATCTTTATTATCTACAAAACATTTATTATCAATTTGCGTAACATACCAAATTAAACCTTTAATAAATTTTTTTCTAAACAATACTATTTCTTTAGAATCTTTCCCAAAAGTATCTAATAAAGAACTATATAGTAAATCATTTGCAACACAAGATTGGTATAAATGTTTTATATTTATATTATGAGTTATACTTACTGAATTCTTTCTATAATTATATAGATTCAAACTTCTATATATTATTTTTTTTGATTCTTTTAATATTTGAACAGTATTAATAACATCCTCAGCCATATTAATCCCAATGTATTTATCAGATGGTTTATAGTTAATTCTTTTAACACATTTCATCCATATAGGATTAAATCTATCACTAACTATCATATCTTTCAAAATTTCTCTAACAGTAATTTCCTTTTGATCCGAAATATTACAGTTTCTTTGAGATATAATATTATTATTTTCGTCTACAACATTAGAATCAAATAATACTATATCAGGAAATTCATTATTATTAATAGTATTATATAATTCATTTAACATATTAGGCTCTATATAATCATCAGAATCTAAGAAAATAATATAATCGCCTTTCGCCTCTTTTGCCCCAGCACATCGTGCCATATATAAACCTTTATTTTTTTGATGTATAACTGTAAATCTATTATCATTTTTAACTAACTCATCACATAAATTTGCACAAGTTGCCTCAGAACCATCATCAACTATTATAGCTTCAAAATCACTATAAGTTTGTTTTTTAACCGATTTTATACAAGAATCCAAATATTTTTCTGTATTATAAACTGGAATTAAAATAGAAAACTTCATTTTATATAAAATATCTCCTTTAAATAAAAAAACACTCTAGCACTTTATTTTCTTCTATCTCTCACAACTCTTGCTGGACTTCCAACAGCTACACTATAATCAGGAATATCATGAGTGACTATACTTCCTGCACCGATAATTACATGATTTCCTATTTTTACTCCTGGTAATATTATTACCCTTGTTCCAATCCAAACATCATCACCAACAATAACTTTTTTTCTTTCTTTTCCACCCTGATTCATCATAGGAATATTGATATCTTTATATTCATGACTAGTTGAAAAAATTACCACATCTGGTCCCATTAAAACATATTTTCCCATAATCAAATCATTGTCAACCTTACAATTAATACCTAGTTGAGAATAGTCATCTATTTCAATATTTATTCCATCACCAAAATATGCTTTGCTTTTTATTGTTACATTTTTTCCACATTTTTTAAATATTCTTTTACAACAAAAAGATCTGAAAGCATTACCAAATTTATAACCAGGAAGTGGTTGATATGGAAAATGTCTTGCAATAGAATAATATAATATAGTATAAAACTTTCTCTTAATATTCATGATTTTATTATCCTTTCCTTTTCTCAAAAGCATTATCACTTTTCTTCTTCCATTTTATTAATTAATAATTTCACTCTGTTTTCCCATGTAAATTCATTAATAACTTTTTTATAAGCATTATTTCCTAATTCTAATGTTAATTCAGGATTATTTAATAACTCTTTACATTTTTCAGCAAATACATCAATTGCTTTTTCATATTTCATAACAGGTATTATTCTACCTGTAGTATTATCTACAGTCATAGACATACCAGATGTATCAAAACAAACAATTGGCTTTTTAAGTAGCATAGATTCAAATAATATCCATGAACCACCTTCTCTAGCACTACTTATAATAACCGCATTACAATTAGACATTATTTTTAATGCTTCATCTCTAGATAGCTTTCCATGGAATACAACATTATTATTAATGTGCAAATCATCAACTTTTTTCAGTAATTTTGATCTTTCTGGTCCATCACCTATAACATTAAGTTTTATATTAGGATAATAATCACATAATTTTGAAAAACTATCAACAGCTAACCCAAACAACTTAAATTGAACCATTCGACCACTGATAACTAAATTAATATCTTTTTTTTCATTATCTAAATTATTCTCCAATATTACTTTAAACTTCTCTATATCGTCTGTTGAAATACCCGTTTCTAAGATCGTAATACATTTATCTTTATACTTTTTAGGTATACAGTTTAAAGAATCTTTTGTTCTAACAATAATAATATGAGAGTTTTTACATATTGACTTGAACCTTAAATTTGTAATAGGAATTATTTTATTTATATTCCTAATAATTTCAAGAATTTTTTGCTTAAATCCAACCGCTTTTAATAACTCTTTTGGTACTCCCTCACCACCACCTAATGGTCCCCAAATGAACTTGCATGGCAACTTATCCATATAGGTTGGTAACCACATATTTCCAAAAGTAAGAGTCATTGAATAATCAGGACTATATTCTTTACATATTTTTTTAGCAATACTATAACATTTTTTTTGCCATAACCAATAATATAAATGTATACCCCTTTGTCCTTTTTTCCAAAATCTTAATATTTTAGGAACTTCACAATAAAAAAACTTTAAATTTTTATTATCTTTATAATTATTCTCAATCTTCTCTTTATTATTTTCTCTTGTTATTACAATAACTTTGTAATACTTTGATAACTCATTTGCCCAATTCCAACCAATACCAGGTTCAGAACCACTATTGGGTTCACAAGCATAAGATGATATTAATATTGTTTTCATTCTAATTCTCTTCTCTTTATTTCATAATTTTATGAGTATATTCATCCATATATCCTAATATTTGCATAGTAACATCATCAGTAATAGTTTGAATATCTCTGTTAACATCAATAATTCTAAAATTATTTTTTATTGCAATCTTTCTATATTCTTCTCTAGCTCTTTCAATTTCACTAATATCCAACTCTTTTTTTCTATTATAAATCACTTCAGCTGGAGCATCTAACACAAAAACAATGTTAGGCTTTGAAATAAGCCATGAAAAAAAATGTGGTATACGAGAAGGCATATTATATTGAAATCTTTTCATATCAACGTAATAATCATAATAATATCTATCAAAAATAATCAAATTTTTAGAAATCTTTTCTGGAATAATCTTAATTAGATTTCCAAAGAAGAAATCGATATTATAAAACATAAATCTAACAAAAGACTTAATAAAACCATTTGCTTTTTTTCCATGTGGATCAGGATTAGTTTTTTCTTCAATTGTAGGGTTTATAGGTTTGTAAGCTCCTAAATTTTTAAAAATATGAGGTCTGAAATAATAATTTTTTATACCATAAAAACTACCTGATACAGGATTTTGTATTTTTTCTATTATTGTACTTTTTCCAGCACCGTCAGGAGCTAAAAATGCAATAGAAATTCCACATTTATGAAATACTCTTTTAGGAATAACACAGAAAATTAAAAAATACAAATATTTCAATCTAATAATTAAAGGAGAATTCTTTCTAGAAATATTCTTAGCACATTTATTAAACATCTGAAAATTATCATAAAATATGTTTATATCTTCTTTTTCCATGATTAAACAAATTACATCTGTCAATTCTTCTCCAAAATCAATTATTAGTTTTTTTCGATATTCTTCTGGAGAACGCTCATATAATCCTTTAGCTATTTGAATATGTTCTTCATTCAAGTCCTTTTTTATAGTTCTTCTAATCCACATATACTTTAATTCTATATAATAATCAGGAACATAAAAACATTTATAAAATCTTCTTGTTTCAATCATCTCTTCAGCAGGCATTATATTTAAATAACCTCTACGAGAAATCGCTCTGTAAAAATCTAATTGAAGTTGAAATCTTTCCTTTGGACACGGATAAGATATAATATATGTAAATTCATAATAACCTTGACATATTTTTTGAGTTACAATTAGTCCTGTCTTAGAAGCAATTTCATCTACAAGCTTATCAAGAAATTCTTCATCTGCATCCATATACATCATATCAATATCAGAAGGAATCTCTTCAGGCATCATTTCATATTTATTTTGAATACAATACTTCAATCCACTTTTATTTATAATATTAAAAATCTTCTCTAATAACAACATTTCTTTCCTCTCATTACATATTATAATCATTAACATCTATTGGATTCATTATATAATCTTTTGTCGCATTATCTGAATGTTTTATAACACCAGGATTTCCTAAAACAATACTATTGTCTGGAACTGAAAAATTAACATATGAATTTGGAGCAATTAGAACATTATTTCCTATTTTTATATTACCAACAATTACTGCATTTGTTCCAATCCAAACATTATTACCTATAGTAGGCACTCCTTTTCTTTCTCCTCTATTTTCCGCACCAATAAGAACACCATTTAATAATGTAATATTACATCCTAATACAGCTTTAGGATTTATCACTATCCCACCAATATGTTCAATTCTTAATCCTCTTCCTATTTTGGTCTGAGCAGCAATATCAATCCCATATTTAACTCTATAGTGTTCATATATTAGTCTAAAAAACAAATATATAATTTTGTTATTATACCATTTTTCACATTTTCTTTTCCAATATATAAATTTATATTGAGGTAAATAAAAAACTCTTTTATTTCCTCTTCTATACCTATCAAAATCAATTTCTCTTTTATTCATATTATTCTTTTCCTAAACATTCATTATAAATTCTTATCAATTGATTATAATTATCATCTGGCATATATTTTTTTTCATAATCAACTTTTGCATTTTTTCCAATTTCTTTGGCAATTTCATCATTATTCCATAAGAAAAGGATTTTTTCTACAAAACCATCAATATCATTTAGTTTAACTTTATAACCATTATATCCGATTTTCAATTGCTTCTTGAGAAAAGCCTAAATCCGTTGCAATCAAACCTTTTCCAACACTTTGAGTCTCAATTTCTACCATTGAACATCCTTCATACCAAATAGATGGAAAAACAACAAACTTAGATTTTTCAACAATCTTTAAACAAACACTATGGTTTACATATCCTAAATAATAAACTTGCTCTTTTCCATTAGCCCATTCTGAAAACTCTTTTTCTAATGGTCCACTACCCATTACTACTAATGGAATATTATCTAATTTATCCCATATCTTTTGCAATACTCTAATCCCTTTTTCTTCACCTATTCTTCCATAAAAAACAACAAATTTGCTTGGTAATTCATAGTCTATTTTTATATTATTTGAATCTATATTAGCTTCATTAACAAAATTGTATTTTTTAACAATTTTGTTCTCCTCATACCCTATCTTTTTCAATAATGAAATTTGATTATCATTTAAACAAATATATTTATCTATTTGTTTATAAAATGATTTTCTAAAATGATGAAATTTAAAAACAATAGCAGTAAAAAAGCTTTGAAAAAAAGAATTCTTAAAACACTTATATTTGCACATTCTAAAGTATTTTGAATCGCCACATTTATTACATATTTCATTATTGCACAATGAAGTTGCACAAGGGCAAATAAATCTTGTATCATGCAATGTAGCGACTACCTTACAATTTTTATGCTTTGCAGCATATAAAATAGAAGGTGATAGTAAAGGAAAAAAAGTATGAACATGAACAATATCTGGTCTCTCTTTCTTTATGATATTTTTAATATTATTATAATTCTTAAATGACCATATCATTCCCAAGGTCATTAATACCTTTTTTATAACATTTGCATTGTCAAAGTCATCATTTGAAACACTATATCTTATAACTTCAATTCCATTTTCTTCTAGAAGTTTAGTTTCAGATTTAAAAACCTGATCATCACCACTAGCCGAACCACTTCTATGAAAATTATGAATTGCTAATATCTTCATTAATCTTCTCCCCATATTTCCTCATAATCATCAACAATCTTTCTCCACGTATATTCCTGTTGAACACGTTTTTTAGCTAAATCACTTAGATTCTTAACAATACTCTCTTCCAAATCATCACACTTATCAATTAAATCAGCCAAATCATCTTCTTTAAGACTCCAATAAAAAGCTCCATCTTCAGCAACTTCTCTGTTAAATCCAACATCATAAAGCAAATTCAATTCTGTTGTTGCTAAAGCCTCTATTAATGATGGATTTGTTCCACCAACAGAATGTCCATGCAAATATCCATAAGCATTCTCTCTAATTTTCTTTAATAATTCTTTTTCATAAACTGTTCCAACAAATTTAATTCTACTATCCTTTTCAAAATTAGTATCTGATTTTAATTTCTCATAAAATTTGTTTTTCTCAACATTGGTAATTATAACAAAATCTTTTTTTGTATCAGATTTCATAAATTCTTGTATCATGGTCTTATAATTGTTCTCTGGAACAAATCTACCAACAACTAGATAATACTCATGAGGCTTAACCTCTTTTTCTTTATACCATTTTTTTAAAGTTTCATCCTCATCCGATAATTTGCTTTTTTCCAAATCAGCTCCATATGCAATAAATAATGTTTTTGGATTATACTTATTATATGATTCTTTAATATATTTCTCAATATTTCTTGAATCACATATAACTAAATCAGCCTCTTTAACCATTAGTTTTTCAGAAATCTTCCAATATTTCTTAACAGGTTTGCTCCACTTAGCTCTTAACCATTCATGTCCATCTGGATTAATATATAGCTTTATTCCATATTTAATCATTATTTTTTTGTAGTGATGTAAAAATGGTCCTACCCTACAAGCAAGAATATAAATTATTGCATTCTCTATTTTATTCTCTTTTATATAATTAATTGATTTTTTTATAGCCTTTAGATCATAAATAATCGCCTTAGCTGGTCCAATGTTAGGAATCTTAATACTAAAGCACCTAGCATTATTATATTCATATTCTTTTTCTTCACTTCCTATACAAGCAATATGATATTTAATATTTTCACTTTTTTTATAGTAAGTTAAATTTTCGACAAAAGTTTCATACCCTCCATAATTTGAAGGGATTCCCTTACTACCGTATTATAAATATATTTTTCATTACACTTTCCTTTATATTACCTAATTATAAAGTGCCATTACAAATAATGACACTTTATCTTACATAGCCCCTTCTTTTTTTACAACATGTACAAACGTCCTATACAAAATCTTTATATCAAACCTAAACGAATGAAACTTATGATAAGTAGTATCAATATCAAGTCTACTATCAAAAGTTGTATTTGACCTACCACTTACTTGCCAAAGTCCTGTTATACCTGGCTTGTACTTAGTAATAACTCCATAATAAACGCCCATATCTTCCTTCTCATGAGGTAAATATGGTCTAGGTCCAACCAATGTCATCTCACCTGTTAATAAATGAATGAGTTGTGGCATCTCATCAAGTGACGTCTTTCTTAAAAAACTTCCTATCTTTGTTATTCTAGGATCATCTTTCAATTTCTTATACTTCTTATATTCAGCTCTAGCTTCAGGATTTTCCTTTAAATAACTCCTAAGTCTTTCTTCTGCACCAACAACCATACTCCTATATTTAATCATTTTAAAAATCTTTCCGTCTTTTCCAATTCTTTCTTGAACAAAAAATATAGGGCCATCTTCTTTGCAAATCTTGTTAGCAATATATATTATAATAGTTAAAGGAATTAATATGATAATTCCAACTATTCCAGCAATAATGTCTAATATTCTTTTTGCAGTTTTAGATATGTAAAATACAAAGCCTTTTTCCTCCTTCTCACATGAAAGAGCATAAACTTCTTCTTTAACAGGAACAACAGGCTTTTCTCTTAAAGCCTTTGCTTCGTTGAAATCTACAATATTATCCAAAACCTGAACATCATCCATAACCATTTCACTAGATTTCATTTAAATTCCCCCAAAAAACAACTATTTTTTATGAAACTTATTCCCTCACACAGTCAATTCAGTATATCATATTAGTATTTTCATTGCAAGTCAAAAACTGACATTTTTCGCGTTTTTTCGCTGGTATTTTATGGTAAAATAATCATTCGCAGTCTATGGAGAACTTTAGTTCTCCGCTACGAAACTAACTCAATATAGTTTGTATCATCATTACAGCAAAAAATACCACATTTTCAAAAGAAGATGTGCTAATTATTTATATTTTCCAAATATCATTTTTCTAATTTCTTCACAATCTTCAATTTCTATTTTTTCATTCTTTAGTACTTTTTCTTGATTTCCATTTGACAAAACCTCAAAATAATTATCATCAATTATCCTTTTAATTTTCTCAATTGAATATCTTATTCTAATATATCCTCCAGGTCTATGAACATCAGACCCTAGAAAATCTACTAATCTATGATTCAATAATAATTTCAATATTTCTTCAGACTCTTTTCCATATTTACCACTAATACTTTCGTAATTACATTGAATATAAATCCCCCTACGATGCCATTCTTCAACAATCTTAGGATTTTCCCTAACAATATCATATCTCTCAGGATGAGCAATAATAGGATAAAATCCATTTCGTCTTAAATTATCTATCATCCTATCAAAAAAAGAAATATTATTAGCAAAAGGAATTTCAAAAAGAACATATCTTGACCCAGCCAAAGTAGAAGCTTTTTTCTCATTAAGTAATTTAACAATATCAAGACTACAAAAAACTTCACTTCCGACCTTTATATCAATGTTCTCAAATACCTTGTTTAGTTCATTAATTTTTTCAGTCCTCTCTTCTTCGCTTGCCTCAAAAATTGTTTCATAATAATGGGAGGTTGAAATAATAGTTCTAAAACCGAACCTCTTCAGCTTCTTTTAAAATTTCAAGTGATTCTTCTAAAGCTCTAGGTCCATCGTCAGTATCTGGTAAGATATGTGAATGAATATCAATCATTATTTTCTCCTTCTTTTCTTATCCCTTTTATAACTACGAGGTACATTTCTCAAAGAACTTTTATTATCATTTGTAGAATCATTAAAAAAATCGAATTTTTCCTTTTTTGACTTTACTTTTTCTAAAGCATTATATCCATACCCGTAACCATACCCATAACCATAACCATAAACACTTTCCTTCTCTGGAATTTTATTTAAAACAACCCCAGCAATTTTTCCTCCAACTTTTTCAATGTCTTCTTTAACCTGTTTAAGATTATTCATCTTTGTTCTGTTATATTCAGCAACAATAACAGTAGAATTCACTATTCTAGATAGAATAATAGCATCAGTAACCAAAACTGAAGGCGTTCCATCAAAAATAACAACATCAGCAAATTCTTCTAATTGATTTAACAACAACTCCATTCTGTCAGACATAATAAGTTCTGAAGGATTAGGAGGAATTTCGCCAGTTGTAATAACAAATAAGTTGTCGACCTCGGTAGGTTGAACAACAGCCTTTAAATCATTTTCATTAATCTCATTTATATCTTCAACATTTCTATATCCATCATTATCATTATTACTATCTAAATTAACTCCAGATAAAAAATTAGACAATCCAGGAGTCATAGGCAAATCAAACAATAAATGAAGAGTTCCTTTTCTCATATCTCCATCTATCAAAACAGTTTTTTTACCAGTTTGAGCAAACGCAACAGCCAAATTTGAGGAAACCCAGCTCTTTCCTTCAGTTGGAAGAGTACTAGTAACCAAAACAGACTGTAAACCTTTACTAGGTCTCATAAACTGTAAATTTGTTCTCAACGTTTTTATCGATTCAGATAAAGGTGATTTCGAATCCACGTTTGTAACAATGTTTTTCATTATTTTTTAGAACCTCCTTTTTTATTCGAATCATACTTTGCAAGAGAAACCAAAACAGGAATACCTGTAAGTTTCTCAATATCATCTTTATTCTTAGTAGTATTATCAAACATATTTCTAATTAAAATATATCCACAAGCTAAGATAAATCCAACAGCACCAAAAATAGCAGTATATTTAACCGGTTTAATATTAGCTGGTTTATCTGGAATCTCAGCAACATCTAATATATAAACATTGTTAATTTTATACATTTCTGTGATTTTTTCAGAAAATACATTAGCAATCTCATTTGCTATTTTAGCCGCATATTCTGGATTCTCATTTGTAACACTAATTTCAATTACCTCTGTTTCTTCTTTAGAAGTAACAACAATATTTTTTCTTAATTCTCCTTCAGTAATATCAAGTGTAGGTAAATTCTTTATAACTTGACGAAGGATATTACTACTCTTAATAATTTCGCTATATGTAGTAACTAATTTCTGGTTTAAAGTTACATCTGTTTGAGTTATTGAATCAGTAACAATACCACCTGCCTCAACTGAAGTTTCCTGTGTTTTAGTTAAAACCAAAGTAGTAGAAGCCTTATACTTTGGAGTCATAATATATAAAGAAAAGGCAGCACCAATAATAGCAAATAATAAAACTATTATAATAATCATCACTCTCTTTTCAAAAAACATTTTTAAAACTTCTTTTAAATCAAGTTCTTCCATTTTTTTCCTCCCTTATTTCTTCTCATCTTCATCTTTTGTTATAAAAACTAAATTACTCAAAACAATAGTTATTAAGCTAACAGTAATTAATATTGTTCCAATTTTTGAAATACTATTTATTAAATCTTGTAAAACATCTCTCAAAACTATTGAAAATGAAGTATTTAGAATTGTAATATAACCAATTTTGATTTTAGTTGTTATATATAGAGTAACAACTTTTATAATTATACCATTTGCAAAAACAAATGTCATCACTTCTGACAAATTTTTTTTGAAATTTTTAATATTAATAAAAGCAATTCCTATTACACCTACAGCAAAGCCAATTATACATCCAATCTTTACAAAATTAATCAAATCAATTTTAGATGTAACCTTCTTTGCATACCTATAATACTTTGAATATATAATACTATTCTCATATTCTTCAACAATTTTATTTTCAAATTCATCAAGAGCATCTTTGTTTTCAGAAACCAGATTTTCTTCAGCTAAAAAAGATTCAATATTACTATTTAATTTACTCTTAATACTCTCTGTTTCAATCTCTACTTCCTTCTCTTCGCCACTATAAACATTCTCAATAACTTTTATAGTATCATCTTTAACTTTTTCCGAAGTCAATATATCATTAAAAACTTTTTCATCTAATCCTGAAGGCCCAATATAACCCTTCAAATCATTAATAATATTAGAATACAAATTATTATAATAATTATCTTCTTCCATCATATTAATAACATAATCTTTATTTAAAACAGTATTCTGAATCTGACTAATAGCAATAAAACCTAATAAAGAAACCGTCATCAAAATACCTAATATTAATTTCAAAACAAACTTAAAAACACTCATTAAACTATCCACCTATTTAACCAACTTTGAATAAACAACATATCTCTGAGTTGTATAACCAATATTATTAAAAGGATAACAGGTATAAACCATCAAAATCTCTTCATCTCTTTGAATTGGCAACATATCTGCTTGATCCTCATCAATCAACTTCAAATCATAAATCTCATAATTAAATTCGCCATATGTAGTCGTAACCTTGATCATATCGCCAACTTGCAATTCAGAAAAACGTCTAAAAACATTTTTAGAATTATGGCCCATATAAATTATAGAACCACCTTCACCAGGAAAATAACTACCACTATCATGACCAACACCATCTTTTAAAATCTCCAAAGTACTACCAAAGTAAACAGGAAGATTGGCATCAATTTTCTCTATCTCAATATCTGCATATTTAGCTCCATACTCCGGATAACTCTTAAGTCCATATTGCTGATCATAAACAATCTCAGTCATCTTTTTATCACTTAAATCCAAAGTAAAATAATTAAGCAAAGTTACAGCCTCATCAATCTTTTGCCCAAAGGCTAATCTAACTCCACCAATTATTATTAATATAACTAAAAAAGCAACTATAAGATTAATTATAGTTGCTTTTAATGTTTTACTTATTCTATTTTGCACTTCTTGCTCTTTTTCCTACATATAAAGCACCTGTAGCAAGGGCAACAATTGCTACTAAAGAAATAGCTAATACATTTTTATTAGTAGTTTCTTCATCATTACCAGTATAAACTAATATTTGATTATTCTTTAAAAATGCTGTTTCAATTAATTTTCCATCTTTATAGATTTCACATGTATCACCTTTAAATACAAGATTCAAATCTAAAATAGCAGCAGCTTCATTAGCTATACTTCTTAATTTATCTTTATCTTCTTTAGATAAATCTTTAATTACTGTTTTACCAGAATTATCTATTACAGCTTTTGCAGCATCAACTTTAGCTTTTAATTGATCTCCTTGCTCTTCTGTAATAGGATATTGTTTAAAATGTCTTTCAATTCTAACTAGATCAGATTCTGTTATATATGAACCACCTTGTGTTTTTACATAATTAATAGCATCTTCAGCACTTGCAGCTTTGACCATTGTAGACATAGCTAAAATAACTACAACAAATAATGCACTTACTAATATTTTTTTCATATTCAAATATCTCCCTTCGTACCGTTAAATATTTACAAAACATATTGTAACATTAACAAAAATCAAAATCAATACTTTTTCAATAATTTTTTCAAGAAAATGTTTACAATTATTCCGAACCGTTGCGCCGGAACATATCTATTGCAATATCCCTAATTTCAGCGCTTCTTGCTGAAACAAAATACTGATGAATTTCATCACTAATAGCATATAAACAAACACAAACAATTGATATTGCAATACATTTTTTCTTGTTAGTTGAAAAAATACTAATCAAATTAAAAAACAAAATTCCACCAACGAAATATAAACTAAAATGTGCCCCTTTACGAACATTATAACTTACTTTATTTTTTATATCTTTGTATTCCTTTGTATTTTCTCTTTTAACAACATCCGTAGAGGTCGGCGTCCCCGACGACCCGTCTGTATTAACACTCACATTACCCGTAGGGGTCGGCGTCCCCGACGACCCATTTGTATTAACATTTTCATTTTCCGTAGGGGCGACTAGTAGTCGCCCGTCTCCAACGGCATTCTCCTCGTCATCATCCTTAAACCTGTAGACAACATTATCTACAATCCAAACCGTAATTTTATCACTAGTACCCTTTGACTCTACACCATCCTCATTCGAAAAATGAAAAACAGTAATCATCCATATTATAATAAGTATACCCAAAACAAATTTCTTCATTACAACTATTCTTCCCAATTATGATATACATCAGAAACATCATCCAAATCATCTAATTTCTCCAAGAATTTTTCCATTCTCTCTGAATCCTTCTCGTCAAGTTTAACATAAGTATTAGGAACCATTTGAACCTCAGCTTCCAAGAAAGTTAAACCATTTTTTTCTAATTCTTCTCTAACATCTGAAAAAGTTTCAGGTAAAGTAGTAATTTCATAAACCTCATCCTCAGCTGAAAAATCTTCAGCACCGGCCTCTATAGCTAAAAGCATTAAATCATCTTCACCAAGCTCAGTAGAAGATTTTTCAATTACAATAACACCCTTTTTCTCAAACATATAAGAAACACAACCAGTAGTACCTAAATTTCCTCCTGCTTTATCAAAAACATGTCTAACATCAGCAGCAGTTCTATTTTTATTATCAGTAGAAGCATTAACAATAACAGCAACACCGCTTGGTCCATAACCTTCATAAGTTATCTCTTCATAGTTAGCCTCATTTCCAGCACCAGAAGCCTTCTTAATAGCATTATTAATAGTATCATTAGGCATATTAGCAGCCTTACACTTAGCAATAACATCCTTTAATTTTGAATTACCAGCAGGATCAGGTCCACCTTGCTTAACAGCAATTAATAACTCTCTTCCTAATTTAGTAAAAACCTTTCCCCTAGCAGCATCAGCCTTACCCTTTTTTGCAGCAATATTATGCCATTTACTATGTCCAGACATTTTAAATTCCTCCTTTAAAAATACAACTTTAAAAATCTTAAAACATTTTACCATAAAAAAAATAATTTGTATAGCATTTTACGTAAAAAAACGAGCCGAAAGGCTCGTGTAAAAAACATAAGATTATTTCTTTTCAAAAACCATCTTTGTACCATCTTCCTCTAAAGTGATTTTTCCATTCTTATATGTATAAGATGTTTTACTACCATTTACAATAATATTATCTTCATCAAATTCTAATTCTTCTTCTTCACCGTACATATTTAAAGAACCAGTACCATCATCTTTTAATTTCATTGTAATTTCAAGTCCCATAGCCTTTAAAGTTGCTAAATCTTCCTTAGTATAAGTCTCATCATCTTCTGACATTTCAACAAGATCATAATCTCCAGCCATCTCAGAAATATCACTTGAAGACTTTTTATCTTTCTTTGATGAACTTCCGTTATCATCCTTAAAATGATTATAAGCAAAATAACCTCCAACACCAGCTGCAGCAACAACTATTAATACGATAATTCCTATTATCAAACCTTTTTTGTTTTTCATTTTTAATCCTCCTAAAAAATATTCTTAAAACATAATAACAAATATAAAAAATTAAATCAATACCAATTACAAAATTTTTACAAATATTTTGCAATAAAATCGTCAACCGTCTTCCAATATAACTCAGGATTTTTAGTTGATGACTCAGTATGACCTGCTCCCTCAATTACAAGTTTTTCCTTTTCACAACTAGCAGCATCATAAACTTTATCAAGCATTTCAGCAGGAACGAAATCATCTTCATCTCCATGAATAAATAGAGTCGGTGTAACAGAATTTTTCAACTGTTTAACAGCTGAAGCATCTTTAAGACTATAACCCGCATTAGCTTTGCAACTTCTATTAGCAGCATACAAAACAGGAAAAGCTGGTAGATGATATAACTGTTTTAACTTATATTTAAACTCATCCCAAGCTGAAGTATAACCACAATCAGAAACTGCAGCAACAACATTAGTAGGCAAATCCTCTCCAGTAGTCATCATAACTGTAGAAGCCCCCATAGAAACACCAAATAAAATTATTTCACACTCAGGATCTTCTTTAATTAAATAATCAATCCAATCAATTATATCTAATCTATCATGCCAACCCATTCCAATATAATCGCCCTCAGATTCTCCATGTCCACGTAAGTCAGGCAATAAAACATTATAACCTCTCTCATAAAACTTTTGAGCAAAAGGAGTCATATTTAATCCCTCACCCATATATCCATGAATAGCTATAACCCAAACTTTAGATTCTTTTTCGTTTTTGATCTTATATCCATGTAACTTTAATTCACCATTTTCAGTTGAATTTATATAACAATTCTTTGACTTCTCACTAATCCAAACCTTGTTTTTCTCCTTCTGTAGTGTTTTTTCTTCAGAATCATTTATTCCCTTAAAAGGTTTTGTAACATTTGGATCTAAAGCAATACCGTAAAAATATTTTCCAATCTCAAAATAAATAACCGTAAAAACAATAATAATAGGAACTAATAAAACAATTAAAGTTATAATAATTTCCTTCCTCACTCCATACACCTCTCAAAAATTCATTAATAACAAACAATACATCTGTAGGGGCTTAGGTTCCATCCCCGCCCTTCTCAACGGCACAACATTATTTCTTAAAATAATCAACAATTCTCTTAACAGCCTCACGTGTATTCTCAACATTACCAAAAGCAGTTAATCTAAAATATCCCTCACCATGAGGACCAAATCCGCTACCAGGAGTACCAACAACATTAACCTTCTCTAAAAGAACATCAAAAAACTCCCAAGAAGTCATTCCCTCTGGAACTTTAAGCCAAACATAAGGAGAATTAACACCTCCATAAGTAACAAAACCAGCTTTTTCAAGGCCCTCTTTTATAATCTTAGCATTAACCATATAATAACCAATATTATCTCTAACTTGTTTCTTTCCTTCTTCAGTATAAATAGCCTCAGCAGCTCTTTGAGTAATATAAGAAACCCCATTAAATTTAGTACATTGTCTTCTATTCCACAATTTATTTAAAGCTACCTTCTCACCAGATTTAGTATTACCCTTAACTCCATTTGGAATAACAACATAAGCACATCTAATACCTGTAAAACCAGCATTTTTAGAAAAGCTCTTAAACTCAATAGCAACATCCTTTGCACCCTCAATTTCATAAATACTATGAGGAATATTCTTTTCAGTTATATAAGCTTCATAAGCAGCATCATAAAGAATAATAGAATCATTCTCTTTAGCATATTCCACCCATTTCTTTAAATCTTCTTTTCCTAAAACAGTTCCAGTTGGATTATTAGGGAAACACAAATAAATCATATCAACCTTTTCTTTAGGAAGTTCAGGTTTAAAATCATTTTCAGCAGTAACAGGTAAATAAACAATATTTTTAAATGTACCACTATTTTCATCAAAATCTCCTGTTCTTCCAGCCATAACATTAGTATCTAAATAAACAGGATAAACCGGATCAGTAATAGCAACTTTATTATCAACAGAAAAAATATCAACAATATTTCCGCAATCACATTTAGCACCATCAGAAACAAATATTTCTGAAACATCAATATCAATTCCTCTATCTTTATAATCATTTTTTGCAATAGCATCTCTTAAAAAATCATAACCTTGCTCAGGGCCATAACCTCTAAAGCCAGCCTCAGTAGAAACTTCATTAACAGCCTTGATCATTGCATCCTTACAAGCAGGAATAATAGGTCTAGTTACATCTCCAATACCTAACTTAATAATTTTTTTATCAGGATTTTCCTCAGAAAATTTAGCAACTTTTTTTCCAATAGTAGAAAACAAATAACTATCCTGAAGCTTTAAAAAATTTTCATTAACAAAACTCATAAAAAATACCTCTCTTTATTAATAATTACAAAACGATTTTATCACCTCATACAAAAATATGCAAGAACAAAAATAAAATGTTTTTATTAATCGTAGGTGTCGGCGACTTTAAGGTGACACTTCTTCGAAGCCCTACACTTTTACACAAAAAAATACACCACTTCTTTTTAAAAGTGGTGTTGGGGAAGAAAAAAATTATAAAAGGTATTACTTTAACCTTTTGTAAATCTATTTTACTATCCCAAACTTAAAATAACCTTAAATATAATAATTTTTTTAAATTTTTTTGTAGTGACAACTAGCAGTCGCCCGTTCTCCTTGCCTCTAGCCAATATATTCGTAGCGGAGCTACTCAAAGTGCTCCATTTGCAAACCTAACCATAACCTTACTAATAATAGCCAAACCAATATAAATGATTGCAATACTTGCACCAGTAGGTAAATTAACAAAAAACGATAAAATAATACCCAAAATAAAACAAACAATAGAAATAATAGCAGAAGAAACAACCAACTCTTTAAAACTACTAGTCAAGCCCTTTGCAATAAAAGCAGGAAAAACAATTAAACTCGAAATAAGCAAAGTTCCCATCATTCTCATACCAAGAACAACAATAATAGCAGTCAAGAAAGAAATCAAAAATTGATATGTTGTAACACTAATTCCCTTAGTTTTAGCATAAGATTCATCATAAGTAACTAAAAATAATCTATTATAGAAAAATACATAACACAAAATTAAAACAATTGAAACAATTACACTTATAATAACATCCGTTTTAGTCATAGACAAAATACTACCAAACATATAATTTGCAACATCAACATTAAAACCAGTAGAAATAGAAGTAATAATAATACCAATAGCCAAAGCGCCAGTAGAAACAAGAGCAATTGTAATATCACCTGACTCTCCTTTTCTTTGGCTAATAAACATTATAATAAATGATGCAACAACAACCAAAGGAACAGAAACATAAATAGGTGGTAAATTTAAAGCAACAGCTAAAGCTAAAGCTGCAAATCCAACCTCACCAAGTCCATGACCAATCATAGAATAATTCTTCAAAACTAAAACAACACCAACAAGAGCTGCACAAAGTGAAATTAAAATTCCACAAATTAGAGCTCTTTGAATAAATGTATAGTTTAAAATAGATATAATTTCGTTCATAACACACCAACTTTACTATTATTTAATATAAAAATTTTATCATATATTTACATAATGTCAAGAAAAAAAACATATCTTAACCGATACGCCCTAATAATTTTTGTAGGGGCGACCATTGATCGTCCGTTCTCCTTGCCCCTACCCAATACATCCGTAGGGGCGGGGTTCCACCCCCGCCCCTTCTCCTCGCCCTACACAATACATTCGTAGCAGAGCACTTTCCTATTCAATAAAAAAGAGGTTCTTACGAACCTCTTTCATTATTATTAGTCATCAAAAGAAATAACTTTTCCTTTATATACTACGAAAGTAACTGTATCAGAACTTTCTTTTTCGTCTCCATCATATTCATATTTTGTTTTAACTTTAGCTTTAACTTTATATAATCCGCTGCATCCTTTTTGTTTTTTAACTTCTTTAATTTTTTCAACTTTAGCTGAATATTTATCATAGTCTCCTAAACTATCAGCCATTTTTTCAATATATTCTTCAGCTCTTTCAGCATCATCATCATCTACATCTTTATATTCATCTTTAAATTTCTCTGCATCTCCGTCACATTTTTCCCAAGCAATAGCACCTTTAGCATCATAATATTTTAATATTTTTTTAGAATCAGCTTTGTTCATTCCAGCAACAAAACCTTTAACAGCTTTCTTTGGTCCTCCACCAAAAACTAGTAATGCAACAATTGCAACAACAACAACAGCAGCAATTGCACCTACAACTTTTACATTTCCTTTGCAAAAAGCAACAACTTTGTCGCATATTTCTTTTACTTTATCCATTTTTTTCTCCTCCTATAAATAAAATAAAATATACTAAATTATATTTAGCAACTTGATATTTATACTATATTTTAAAATAGCAAAAAAGTCAATACTTTTTACCAAAAATTATGAAAAATATTGTTTTATATTGCCATCAAAAATAACTTCTTGTTCCAATCCAACAACACGAACATTATCATTTTTTATTTCATCTAAATCATGAGTAGCCATTATAATTGTAATACCTAAAGACTGATTTAAATCATCTAAAATCTTATAAAATAGATCTATAGAACCACTATCAAGTCCATTACAAGGTTCATCCAATAATAATAACTTCGGCTTTCCAATAAGAGTTCTAGCCAATAAAACCCTTTGCCTCTGTCCTCCAGATAATTCACCCATTTTTTTATTAACAAATGGGCCAATCTTTAACAATTCACATATTTTCTCAAATTCAATATGATCCTCTTTAGAATAAAAAGGCTTAATACCATGTTTCTGACAACCAGTCATAATAACTTCTTTAGCTGTAGCCGGAAATCTAGGATCAACACCACTAACCTGAGCTAAATACCCAACCTCAGATCTATCAATACCATAAATAACCTCTCCACTATCAGCTTTAATTAAACCAGTAATACTTCTAAGAAAAGTACTCTTACCAGAACCATTCTTTCCCACTAAACAAACATATTCTTTTTCGTTTATACAAATATTTATGTTTTTAAGAGCATTATGTCCATTATATGTAACATTCAAATCTTTAACTTCTAATATCATTTTTCCTCCACTCTAATTTAAAGCCTTTTTCAAATTATCTAAGTTCTTTCTCATAATACTAATATAAGAAACATCGTTTTCAAGTTCTTTATCAGTAACAGTATGTAGACTATTGAATTCTAACATCTCAGCACCAGTCTCTTCAGAAATAGTCTTAGCAATACTTCCAGAAGATAATTCCTTATAAAATATAACATTTAAATTATTTTTCTTGATATAATCAATAACTTCTTTTACCTTAAAAACACTAGGTTCTCCATTCTCACCACAAGAATCATAAGCACTTATAAAATCTAATCCATATCTCTCAATAAAATATGCATATGCAAAAGGTCCACCAAAAGCAATCATTTTAGTTCTTCCATTTTTAACAACATCAGAAATCTCATAATCTAAAAGATTTAATTCGCTAACATATTTTTCTGCATTTGATCTATATTGAAAAGAATTATTTGAATCATATTCAGAAATAGCATTTTCAATATTTCTAACTAATTTTGCAGCAATAGAAAGATCTAGCCAAATATGAGTATCATATTTTTCAGAATGATGATGTTCATCTTCTTCATCATCTTCAATACCATGTTCATGTTCAAAATCCTCAGTTTCAATCAAATCAATTCCGCTTAGAAATATCAATTATTTTATCTTTATCATCAACACCATCACTAATAGATTTAGCCCAAAATTCTAAATCATCTCCCATATAAATAAATAAATCAGCATCATTAATTTTGATAATATCTTGAGGAGTAGGCTCATAGTCATGTACATCAACACCAGAAGGGATTATCATACTAACATCAACCCTATCTCCACCTACATTTTTTATAAAATCATATAAAGGAAAAACAGTAGTAACAATCTGTATCTTTCCATTAGACTCTTTTTTCTTATATTTATCTGTAAATCCAAAAGCAATAACAACAGTGATAGTAATAGTAATCAAAATAAATAGTGCAGCTATCGTCCTTTTCATAGTAATTATCCTTCCCTAATTATTTATAAAACTTCTCTCCAATAAAGCTATAATCTATATCCTTAATCCTATTTAAAAAATCATCTATAGATCCATTATTAGTATTAATTATATCATACAAATTTGAGAAGCCTTCTCCTATTATAACACGATCATTAACATTTATCAAACTAAAACTTAAATTAGTAGCTATATCAAACTCATTAAACACAACATCATTAGTAGTATTTGAACAAATCAAAACGCCAAACTGTAATAAATCAGTAAAAACAACATCACAATTAAGCTCTAAAATTGTATTTAAATCATTACCAATTATCTCATACAAATGGTTTTCATTCTTTACAATAAATCCGTCCTTCAGCAACATAAATATCAAGATATTTCTCAGATATTATATCTTTATTTTCATTTATAAAATAATACTTATTTTCATCATAGTCCTTAACTAAAATCTTATTATCAAAGAACTCTAAAATCTGAATATTCCCTTCAATTTCAACTCTTCTAGTAGCTTTAGTATACCACCCTTGAAGTCTATTATCTGTACTATAAAATGGTAAATATCCATTTGAAAAAACATATAAGTTTTGTTCATCAAAATCTAAATTATCGCAGTCAATACTAACTCTTATAGTATCACTACCTTTTTTAACAAACTCATATCTATTTTTTCCACCAGTTTGAGAAACAGTAATACTTATATCATAATCAGTATTAAAAGGATACCTATAAGGTTGATTTTCATATCTTTTAATAGATGAAATGTTTTTAGTTACAGGTTTATAAAAACAATCCTCAAATTTACCATCTTGTTTTAATACATTACTATAAATCTCGTTAAGCCTATCAAGCTGAGCTTGCAAATCATTTACATTAATTGAGTTTTTATAAGAAAACACAACCCTCTCGTTCTTTAAAATCAAACTAGCAGTATTTCCTTCACATACTAAAGCAACCTCAAACTTTTTATCATATTTTTCAATCTCAATAAAAGGAGAAGCATAATCATATTTAAAATCAATCTTAGTATCTCCTTTTAAATTAATATATCCCCATTTTCCATCTTTTTGAACATTTAAATATAAATCATTATCCTCTAATACGCTAACATATTTAAAAAAGTCTTCATCATATTCAATATTCTCTTTGTTATCAATCTTATCTAAATTAGAAACCTTATCATTATATGTAAAAATATTTATTCCAACTATTCCAATTGCAGCAATAACAATTGACAAAAGAATTAAATAAATAGTATTTGATTGAACTATAACATTCTCTCTTAAAACTTGAATAAGAATTAAAAAAGCAGCAAGAATATATAAAACAGCAATTAATTTCATATCAAAAAAATAGAAGCTTGAAGAAATAATTGCAACAAAATAAGCTAATACTAGTATTTTATCTTTTCTATTAAAAAATAGAGTAACTAAATTAAAAATCAAAATTACTATCATCAAAATAAAAATATAACCATATAAAGTTGTAGCTACAGATTTTTGATTTTCTGTAGCTCTCCCCATATCTGGAATATAATATGAATAAAAAATCACTAATAATCCAAATAAAATATTCATCAATCCGTGAAACGGCATTAACTAATCTACTTCTCATATACTCGTTCATCCACCTTTTCTTTAGGATATTTATTCTCTAACTTTGTCATTAAAAAAACAAGAATAGCAAAAATACCAACTATTATACTTCCAATAATTCCTTCTAACAAAGAACTAAATTCAGGAATAAACATAACAAGCGAAGTAATCGAAAAACCTATAATTGCATAATATGTCATTCCATAAAATTTCTTAAATAAAAATGTAATTAAATTTGCTGTTGAAAGTGCCAATAGTATATATCCAATACCAAAAGGAAGTATTATTCCCATATCAACTGCAAAAAATCCAGCAATAATTGTAGGCAAAACTCCCATATAAATTAGAACATGAATAGTTGTCATACCAGGCATTACAGCTCCAAAAGAATAAATTGCTCCATAAACAATTAATTCAATATTTGACAAATCAGTAACCGTTTCTCCAGCTTTAGTATTATTTGCAATTTGAGTTAATAATACTGTTATTAAAAGAGCAATAATCATACTTACAATATATACTCTTTTGAACCCTTTTTTGTTTGCAACTTTAAATAATGTAGGTATACCGCCGTATAATAATTCCTAAAAAAACACATCTAGTAAGAGCATTATATTCATTTAAGCAATAAATAACTACATTACCAAAAACAAGTGCACTTAATCCAATACCAATTAATATAGGCGTTATATATTTCAAATTATCCTTAAATCCTTTGAAAGGATTAGAAATAATCTCCATACATCTATCATATATTCCTAAAATAATAGCAAATGTACCAGCGCCAGCGGTCATTGCAGCAATTCCAACAATTATTCCCTTTATTATTTTAATAATAAAATCTTTCATTTCTATAACCTTTATTTTCTTTAATATTAGAGCACAACCATGCTACATGTATGTTTGAACGTCTTTCAGTCGTTACCAACAACGTCCCCTAAAAAACCGTAGGGGCGGGGTTCCATCCCCGCCCAATTTAAATGTTAAATTTTATCCCAAAACCATGAAATTCCGTCATTAATAACCTTTGCTCCACTCTCTTTCGCTTTAATATTATCAACCCATAAATAAGATATAAAAGTAATTAATAATAATCCGAAATCTAGAGCCATTGAGAAAAATACTTTTTGTTCATCAACATCTGATCCCATTTTTAAAAAGTGATATAATAACAATCCAATGTTTAATCCTACTAAAACTAGAACAATATAAGGATTTTTTATTTTTTTTCCTACAGCAATTACACCAAGAACTATAACCAATAATGGTAATAATAATACAGGGTTTGTTAAATCAATCATTTTTATTTTCTCCTTTGTTAAAAATTATATAATTATTTTATCATTTTAAAAAAATATAATCAATTATTTTTTTAAATTATCCCAATTTTTTTTCAATTAATCTTGCAAGTTCTTCTGCTTTCATAGTAATATCTTTTTTATTTTTTCCCTCAATCATAACTCTAACAAGAGGTTCTGTACCTGAAGGTCTTATTAAAACTCTACCACAACCTGAAAATTCTTCTTCTAATTTTTTTATTTCACTTTGAATCTCTTCATCATTAATATAATCCATTTTTTTATTTGAATCAACTTTAGCATTAACAAGAACTTGAGGATAAATAGATATAATTTCAGATAATTCTGAAGCATCTTTGCTTTTTTCCAAAATAACTTGTATAAGCATCAAAGAAGTCATAATTCCATCACCAGTAGGATTATAATCTAAGAATATAATATGTCCTGATTGTTCTCCTCCTAATGAATAACCATTTTTAAGCATTTCTTCAAGAACATATCTATCTCCGACTTTAGTTTGTTTAAAGTTAATTCCATATTCATCAGCAAATATATTAAGTCCTAAATTACTCATTACTGTGGCAACTAATGTATCATTATTTAATCTTCCTTGTTCTTTTAAATAGTTAGACATAATTGCAAGCATTACATCTCCATCTATAATTTTTCCTTTTTCATCAACTGCTAAACATCTATCACCATCACCATCATAAGCAATTCCTAAAGAATAATTTCCATTTTTAACACCTTCAATTAATCCTTCTAAATGAGTAGATCCGCAATTATTATTTATATTAATTCCATTTGGATTATTGTTTATAATGTCAACTTGTATTCCCAATCTTGAGAAGATTTTTTCTGCTACTTTATAAGTAGCTCCATTAGCAACATCTACTAAAACTCTAAAATCATCATAAATGTTTTTAGTAATTTTATCATGGAAAATTCCAACAATAAAATCAACATAACTGTCTACCAAATTCTCACAATTTTCTGCAATACCTATTTTTTCACCAACAGAAGTTAATGAAGATAATTTATCTGAATCCATTAAATCTTCTATTTCAAGTTCTAATTCATCAGGAATTTTCATACCTTTGTTACTAAAGTATTTCACGCCATTAAATTCGAAAGTATTATGAGATGCTGAGATAACAACACTAGAGTCTGCATTAAGTTTCTTTGTTAAATAAGCAACAGCAGGTGTTGGAACAACACCAAGGCTCTTAACATTGGCACCATAGCTTAAGAAACCAGCTGTCATAGAACTCTCAATTAAAGTACCAGATATTCTAGTATCTCTACCAATTAAAATTGTAGGTGTTGAACTAGAATGTTTAGATAAAACACATGCACCAGCTTTAGCAACCCTAAAAACCAATTCAGGTGTTAATTCTGTATTAGCAATTCTTCTTATACCATCAGTTCCAAAATATTTTCTCATAGCCACCTCTTAATAATTAATCTTTTTTACCTTTTTTAGCAATAGCTCTATTTTCATTTTTTACTGTTTCAACTATTATTTGTAACATCAATATAGAAATCAAAGCAACTGCTAAGTATTCATTTACAGGTATTCTCGTAATTGCAATAGCACTAATCAAGAAAAGTTGTATTAAAACGGTTTTAATTAAAAGCTTAAATGGTTCTTTAAACCAAGCATTTTTCTCTAACTTACAATATCTAATTCCAAAATATACTAAAACTAAAACAAATGAAATTATACTAGGAAGTATATAAGGTTTTAAGTAATCATATAGTTTTATTTTTTCAACATTTATCAACCTAACTTTAGATGATGTTTCTTTAAGTTCATCAGCAGTATATTCTAAATCATACTCCTCTATAATTGTTGTTATTTTTTCATTTATCTCATCATCAGTCATTGAAGAAATATCTGAAAGATTCATTTCTTCAATAATTTGAGGTAATTTCACTTGTTTAATATTATATTCAGTCCCATACTTTTCATTAATCTTATCAAGTAAATTTCTAATCTCTTCATCACTAACATCTTTAACATCAAAAATAACAGCAGTTCCAAATAAATTTGATTTTCTAACTTTATAATCAGATTTAAAACTTTCTTTAGCAATTTTCTTCATATCTTTTATATCAAATTCAGTATCAATATTAACTAATATTCTTTGATGTTTTGAAAAATCAACACTTAAATTAAATCCTTTAATACAGATTACAATAACACCTAAAACAATTGCAATTAACATTATAATATATAATAACTTGTTTTTCATTTATTTCTCAGCTCCTTCTATAGTTTCTTTATCACATAAATAAAATAATAAATTTGATAAAGTTGCGTTATAAACCAAAGATATTAACATACCCCAAACTAATACTTTTCCAATTGATTCTAAGTATAAAACATTTGAATAAATAAATACAATTGTAAATAATAAAAGTGGAATAATTCTTAAAACCATATCTTTTAAAGTCACTAAAAATCTATTTTCAGTATGTTTCATCATACAAGCTAAGAAATAATAATTTATTAGAGTAGCTCCTAAAATTGATATTAATCCTGTTATAGTTAAAATAATATCATTTGAATTTCTAATAATAATTAATAAAATAGCAATATATCCTATCTCAAGTAATAAAGAAAAGATTCCTAACTTCTTATTTTTTAATATCATAAAAATTGCAACAATAGCAACAGCAACTATTAAAATTATTACAGACACCTTAACAATATTAAATACATTGCTTGTTTCCATGTAGTAAACTGAATCAGAATTAATAGTATAAACAATAGGTAACTTTCCAGAATTTATAATATATTGAGTCATAACAGTATCTTCGTTATTTTTAGTTAAAGTTTCCTCATCAGTAACTCCTTGATATAAAGGAAAACCTAAATAAGTATAGTTTCCATCTGCTGCAAAATATGTTACATACTTATCTTCATCATCAATTTTTATAGTAATAGATTTTATTTTAGACTCACCTTCTGAATCAATTGTTTCAACATATTGTTTTGTAATATCTCTATATTTCTTTAATCCATCATTATTAAACTCAAATTGCAAATAAAAATCAAATCCATCATCAACTGACTGTGAAGGTTGATAATATGCTTTTGCATTTTTAATATCGGAATTATCTAGCAATACTTCATTAGTATCAGTATCAATTATCTCAACACTACCATAACTTGTAACTAATTTTACAACATTATCTATATCATCATGATCATAAGGAATTTCAAGATTTAAATTTCCATTATCCTCATTTAAACGAATACTATAATCAGTAATTCCATATTCTTTTAATCTTTCTTGAATAATACTCTTTGTTTTTTTATAATTATCTTTATTTAAAACTCCATCACCATTAACAGGAACTGTCTTTTTAACAGTAGTAGTTTCTGGCTCTTCGTCTTCACTACTTTTTTCTTCATTAGTTGTATCAGCAACTTCAGTAGAATTTTCATCAGTTGAAACTGTCTCATTAACACTAACAGTATCTTCAACACTTTCATCTGACTTGTTTTCTTCTGTTTCTTCTTTATCTTCAGATTTAACAACTTCTTCAATTTCTTTTGTTGAATCATCAACATAAAATGTAATACTACTTACACCTTTCCCCTCAATCTCTTTTGAGAAAGAATAATCTGGTTTTTCCCAGTCTTTAAGCTTATTCTTTGGTATACCTATAAAAGAAATAAATGCCAATATAAGTATTAGAATAATTACCGCCAAAATAGTTAAATTTTTAATTGCTTTGTTTGATTTCAATTTCTTTTACCCCCTATAAACAATGTAAATTCACTTCTAGATTTTATATTAAAAATACAAAAATATCAACTATTTTTTATAAAAATATTTTTAAACTTTTGGGGACGCGCACCGAAAGTTTATTCATTTAAGATTAACTCCAATAATTCCACCAACACCCCCACAAGCACAAGAAACAATAAACATAATCACAGAATAAATATTTAATCCAAAATCACCAAGTAAAACACTAGAAATCATATATAATGAAAAAACATATAAAAACCCAATCATAGCACCCTTAAAAATACCTTTATTTTCCTGTTTTCTTATTCCAATTGATGTACCAGATAAAATACTAACTCCAGAAATAACAATAATAGCAGGCTTAATAATCCCCTCAGACAAATTTGAATTTGCTAAACAAACACCTAAAATCATAAATAAAAATAAAGTCAAACAAATAGAAAAACAAACACCTTTTAAAATAGAAAAAATCAAGCTGCTTTTAAAACTATTTTCATTCATCACTTTCTCCATAGCTCCACCTCCATACCCCAATATATTTTCAAAAGCTTAAAATATGATAAAAAAGTGGAAATGGGGACGGTTCTGTTTTCCACGAAAAATCTTTTTCGTGGAAAACAGAACCGTCCCCATTTCCACTTTTTTATTCAATTCCTAAACACTGTTTAACAGTCTTAACAACATTAGCATCTAAATTAGCAACATAATAATCAGTCTCTTTACTTGACTTAGCCAAGAAAACTGTGTCCCATTCCAAAGGAATAATAATTTCTCCATTCTCATCTAAAACGCCATATTTATCATTTATTCCACAAACAATACCTTTTGAAACATCATCCCCATCAGGAATTTCAACAAATAAAACATCCAAATACTCATAATCATTATTTGGAGTCATTACTTTACTGGCAGTTGAACAACCTAATTTATCATAAACACACTCTTTTGCAACAGTTCCATTTTTCTTATAAAAACCATATCTACTATTATTTGAAACAATAATCAAATCATTACCAATAAAGTATTTACTCTCTATATTTTGATTAGAAAAATCATCTAATTTCTGTAATCCAATACCATCATATTCTATTGGAACAATAACTTTTCCTTCAACAGAAATCACACCATATTTTGAATTTTTCGAAACCATATATAACATATCTTCAGAATCCAATAATTCAATAGAATCATATTTAATTTCTATTGTAGGTGTTTCTGAATCAATAGCAATCATGCCGTATTTTCCAGAATAGCAACATATAAATTGATTAATATTTTCAACATATTCTAAAGAATCATATTTTGTACTTATAATCTCTTTTTCTTTCTCAGAAGAATAAATACCATATTTTCCTTTTTCTTCAACAACAACTAAATCATTAACTAAAGCCCTTTTATTTTTAAAATCAGAAGAAATACTATCATATCCCTTATTTGTAGCATATGTTTCAAATTGCTGTGATAAATAAGGTAAGCTGTATAAAGTTATTTGTTTTCCATCAGTATTAATTTGAACATTAAAACCAATTTTTATTGCTTCAGCAGAAGCATATAAACTATCATCAACCTTTATAACTTCTCTATCTGTAGTAAATATTTCTATATTCTCACTTACTAATTCGTTAGAATTTGAAGAACTATTACTAGTCTTAGAATCATAAAATTGTTTTTTTACTATATTTGAATTATAAGCAAAACTAGAATATTCCCCTTCATTAATAATATAACATTTATCACTATCTTCACTTACAGGATCATATTCACCCTTCTTATATTGATAATCCAAAAGATCAGCCAATGAATTAATATTAAAATAATAATCACCATCTTTAACACAAAAAATATCATAATTACTATTTTCATAACTTATACTGCCCTTTTGAATATCTGTACCATCAACTGTAGAAACTGTTACTTTATAATTATTCTCATTTATTGCAAATTTTACTCCATTAGCATCTTTAATCATAAAAAAGATTAATAAAAAAATAATTAAAACAAGTAATGCGACGCTAACAATAATCGCTGTCATTATTATTTTTTTCTTTTTTTGAAATCCTGCATCAATTTCTTCCCCCATAGGAACCTCCTAAACACTAAATTTTATAACCATATTTATGGTAAAATTCCTTTCTAAAATCACCTAATCTATCATTTTCTATTTCTATTCTAACCCTATTCATTAAGTTAGTCAAGAAATATAAATTATGAATTGATAAAAGTCTAAAACCAAGAATTTCGTTAGTCTTGATTAAATGTCTAATATATGCTCTTGTATAATTTTTACAAGTATAACAGTCGCACTCATCATCAAGCGGACTAAAATCTCTCTCATAAGTTGCATTTCTAACAACAAGTCTTCCTTTTGAAGTCATTGCTGTACCGTGTCTTGCAATTCTAGTAGGCAAAACGCAATCACACATATCAATTCCAGCCATAGCAGCTTCAATTAAATAATCAGGGCTACCAACTCCCATTAAGTATCTTGGCTTGTCCTCTGGTAATAAAGGAGCAGTATAATTTAAAATATCTAAAAACTCTTCTTTAGGTTCACCAACACTAATTCCACCAATAGCATATCCTGGAAAATCCATTTCAACTAAATCATTTACACTTTTTTCTCTTAAATCCTTATAAAAACCACCTTGTACAATACCAAATAAACCTTGTTTATCAGAATTCTTATGAGAATCTTTACATCTTTTAGCCCATCTTGTTGTTCTCTCCATTGATTGCTTTGTATATTCATAAGTTGAAGGATATGGACAACATTCATCAAAAGCCATAATAATATCAGCACCAAGCGAGTTTTCAATTTCCATTACACTTTCAGGAGATAAAAACTTTTTACTACCATCTAAATGTGATTGAAATTCCACACCCTCTTCTGAAATAGTTCTAAGTGCACCCAAGCTAAAAACTTGAAATCCACCACTATCAGTTAAAATTGGCCTATCCCATCTCATAAATTCATGAAGACCACCTGCCTCTTCAACAAGTTTATGACCAGGTCTTAAAAATAAATGATAAGTATTAGCTAAAATAATTTCTGCATTTATTTCTTTCAATTCTTCTGGAGTCATTGATTTTACAGTTGCTTGTGTACCAACTGGCATAAAAACTGGAGTTTGAATATCTCCATGAGGAGTATGAATTACGCCTCTTCTAGCACCAGTTTGCTTACAAACATGTAACAATTCATATGTAATTGCCTCTTTTCCCATTTTTCCTCCCATTCATCAAAAAATCATAAAAATCTGTAGGGGTGAGCATTGCTCGTCCGCTCTACATTGCCCTACCCTGTAAACTGTTGTTCACCCCTACATAATAAACATTGCATCACCAAAACTAAAAAATCTATACCTTTGCTCAACAGCCTCTTTATATGCCTCTAAAACAAAATCTCTTTCTGCCAAAGCCGAAACCAACATAAGAAGAGTAGACTCAGGCAAATGGAAATTAGTTATTAAAGCATCTATACACTTAAACCTATATCCAGGATATATAAAAATCTGAGTATCCCCTTCTGTAGCTTTTAAAAATCCATTTTCATCAGCAACAGTTTCTAAAACCCTACATGAAGTAGTCCCAACAGAAATAACTCTTTTTCCATTTCTTTTAGCCTCATTAATAATGTCAACATCTTCTTGTTTAATATAATAATGTTCTGAATGCATCTCATGATCTTCAATATTTTCAACCTTTACAGGTCTAAATGTTCCTATACCAACATGAAGAGTAACTCTGGCTATTTTAACACCTTTCTCTTTAAGTTTCTCTAATAACTCAGGTGTAAAGTGCAAACCAGCAGTAGGAGCAGCAGCAGACCCTTCATATTTCGCATAAACAGTTTGATATCTATCCTTCTCTTTCAACTTTTCATGAATATAAGGAGGTAATGGCATTAGACCAATCTTATCTAATATTTCATTAAATATCCCCTCATACTTAAACTTAACTTTTCTAGTTCCACCTGGCAATAAATCAAGAATTTCAGCTTCTAATAATCCATCACCAAAAATAACCTTAGTGCCAATATGAAGTTTGTTTCCAGGTCTAACAATAGACTCCCAAACATCACCTTCAATTCGTTTAATAAGCAAAAACTCAACATTAGCACCAGTTTCTTTTTTCCCATATAAACGAGCAGGAATAACTTTAGTATTATTTATAACTAAACAATCCCCCTCATTAATATAATCGATAATATCTTTAAATATCTTATGTTCAATTGTTTTGTCATTACGATTTAAAACCATAAGTCTAGACTCATCCCTTTTTTTAATAGGAACTTGAGCAATTAATTCTTCTGGTAAATCGTAATCATAATCAGATACTTTCAAATTTATTACATCCCTTTCTACATTTATTCAGTATGTGTTATAACAGTTACTTCGTCACTATTTAAATTAATACTATTATTTTTTTCTTTAATAATTCCATTGATTAATTCATACATTCCAACGAAGAAATTATTTGGTTCTTTAACAAATTTCTCTTGTTCTGCACCATAAAAATTACTTTCTTGCACAGGTTTTGTCGAATAAACAGATGAATCTAAACCTATTAATTCACCATTACCATCTGGTATTTCTTTAGCCATATAATCATGATACCATCTCTTTAAACTATCAGAGCCTTCAGAAACATATCCATACTTTGAACTATCATGTAAAGCAGGTATATCATAATCCCTTTCCTTTAAGTTTCTCTCTAAAGAATGTAAAAACTCATGAACAAATACCTCCTCAGGAAAAGTATCATATCTAGAATCATATTTATACATATAGCTATTTTTCAAATCATTAGGCATACGTATATCAGAAAAACCAATACCATCAAAATCCATTCCTCCGAAGTCCTATCCAATCATTTATTGGTATTTCAATATTTTTATTCTTATCACCCATTCTAATAGCAACAAAAATATGGTCATATTCTTCTTCCTCTAAATAAGGATCTAAAATATCTTTTACATTCTCAGGTGCAACATAATATCCATTTGTTTCATCATATGAAAGATTTGTTATTGTTGAGTTCAAATCAAATAAATGAGTAGTAATCTTCATTTGATCATTAGAAAAACTCTCACAAGTTTTCTCAAATCTATCTAAATTATCTTTTATTAAGGTTTTATCTTCTTGAGTCATTGATACATTATAGGCTTTTCCATTTAAAGTAACATTAATATTATCTATAATAAAACAAGCAATATCCCAATCGTTATCTTCATCTTTTTCACCCTTTTCTATCTTCATATCAGCAAACCATGCTTTTCCAATACATTCTCCACCAACTCCTCCAAGTCTAAAACCAATATCAAGGCTATTACTGTTTTTAGAATCAAATTTTAAAGATATCTCTTGCCAATCAGTACTTCCATTTATAACTCTACTCTGTTCACCTGTACCAATAATATTAATACAAGCCCCAGAATTATCGTTATCTTTTCCACTAACATTTTCAGTTTTAACTAAACAAGTTACTTTATATAATGTATTAGGCTCGACATTAACAGTTTTATAAAAGATAGCATCATTATAATCACTATTTTCTATACAATAACTTCTCTCTCTAGTAGCTTTAACCTTATTATCTCTATAAAAAGAAGTACCTTTTGGGTTAACCTGAGCTTTTATAAAATCATTAAAATAATATTTTGCATAAAAGCAATAAATTATAAATCCAACTATAAAAATAATTCCTAAAATAGCAAAATTAGAAACAAATTTAACTTTATCTCTCATAAAAACCTCTCTTATGTACAAATTAAAAATTTTACACCGTAGGGGTAGACAACCTCGGTGACCCGCCCATCTCCAAAGTCCTACTCTATACAAAAATCCCTACAATTCCATAATTGCACCTCTTGCCAATTCATCACACCTATTATTAAACTCGTTATCACTATGCCCCTTAACCTTAATAAAATCAATCTTATGTTTTTGTGATAACAAATATAATTCTTCCCATAACTCCTTATTCTTAACAGGCTCTTTACCAGCAGTCTTCCAACCATTTTTTCTCCAGTTATAAATCCACCCATTATTAAAAGCATTTACAACATAAGCACTATCACTATAAAGCCTAACATAGCACTCAAATTTCAATAGCTTCAAAGCTTCAATTACAGCAGTCATCTCCATTATATTGTTTGTAGTATCCTTACAACCACCGACTGATTTCCTTTTTCTTATCCTTATACATTAAAATCGCACCATAACCACCGAGGCCCAGGATTTCCAGAACAAGCACCATCAGTATAAATATCAACAACATCCATAAAACACCTCTATAAAAAATACAAATTCGTAGCGGAGAACTAAAGTTCTCCATTTATCTTCAACGCCCTACCCTATACAATCATACCTTGAATTTTCAACATATCTATGATATTATATCAATAAAATTAAAAATATACAATATAAAGGAGAAATAAATTTTGGACAAAATTCTAGGAATTATATCAGAATACAACCCATTCCATAACCGGACACAAATATCATCTTGAACAATCAAAAAAAATAACAAACACAAAATACACAATTGCCATAATGTCTGGTAACTTTACTCAAAGAGGTGAAACATCACTATTAAACAAATGGGAAAAAGCCAATCTAGCTATAGAAAACGGAATTGACTTAGTTTTAGAACTACCAACAATATATTCAATATCAAGTTCTGAAAACTTTTCATATGGAGCTATAAAAATCTTAGATTCTCTAAAGACTGTTGATTACCTATCATTCGGGGTAGAAACTAATAACTTAGAAAAACTAGAAAATATAACAAACTGTTTATTAAACGAAACACCTGAATTTAAAAACACACTAAAATCAGAACTTTCAAAACACATAAGCTATCCTAAAGCATTAGAAAATGCAATAATAGAAGAACTAGGAAATGATTACCAAAACATATTAACACCAAATAACACACTAGGAATTGAATATATAAAATCACTTAAAAGATTAAATAGTAACATTTCCCCTATCGCTATCGCAAGAATAGAAAATAACTATAACGATACAAAAATAACTGAAATTTCAAGTGCAACAGCAATAAGAAAACAAATAAACAATCTTTCAGCTATTAAAAAGGCCGTTCCAGAAAACACATTCAAAAAACTACAAGAAAACAATATAGTACCCTCACTATCATCATTCGAAAATGAAATACTATATAACCTTAGAATGATGACCGAACAAGACTTAAACAATCTTCCAGATGTTACAGAAGAATTAGTTCAAAGAATAAAACAAGCATCAAATAAATCAAAAACATTAGATGAACTAGTTAAAAACATCAAAACAAAAACCTACACCCAAGCCAGAATACAAAGAATATTACTATATATTCTTTTAAAAATAACAAAACAAGATATGGAAATATCAAAAACACTAACACCATACGCACGAGTATTAGCCTTTAATAAAAACGGACAAGAACTAATCTCAAAAATAAAAAAACAAAATCCAGAAATAAACCTAATAACATCAATAACAACTTTTGAAAAAAACTGCAATAATAAAAACTTATTACGACTACTAGAAATAGACAAAAACTCAACCAACATCTACACCCTAAAAAGAAAAACAAACTACCAATCAAACCAAGACTACACAACAAAACTTTAGGTTTTGTTGTAAATTATAACTTTTGAAATTATATATTAATTTTTGAAAACCCCGCGCAGCGATCAAACGAGATTCGCAAGAATCGAGTGCGATTGAAACAGCCCTATCAGATAAAATTCTCAAATTTTCAATTTATTGAAAATTTGTAGGATAAGGGCTGTGACAGCAAGGGGTTAAAAAAAATAATATATAATTTCAATTAATACTATTTTTTAAGAAAGGAAAAAAACAAATGCAAAAAATACGCGTACCATCAAAATACAACAATAAAACCCTAATCACATACCTATTAGACGCATACCCAAACCTAACACAAAACACAATCTACAAAACCCTACGAAAAAAAGACATCAGAATAAACAACATCAAAATATCAGAAAACCAAACAATTCACGAAAATGACGAAATAACAATCTATATAAGCGATGACATCCTATTCTCCCAAAAAATAGAAATAAAAAAAATCTATGAAGACCAAAACATACTAATAATAGACAAACCCTATGAAATAGAAATAACAAACTCAAAAAACAATCAACAAACACTAACCCAAATACTACAAAAAGAATATACCTATATTGAACCATGCCACAGACTAGACAGAAACACAAGCCGGACTAATAATCTACGCAAAAGACCCAGAAACACTATCAATACTCCTACAAAAATTCAAAAACAAAGAAATACAAAAAGAATATATATGTACAGTACATGGAATATTAAAACAAAAAGAAGCAACACTTGAAGACTATCTATTTAAAGACAGCAAAAAATCAACAGTATACATATCATCAACACCCAAAAAAGGATATCAAAAAATAATAACAAAATATAAAGTAATATCAGAAGACAAAAAAACCAACACATCAAAACTACAAATAGAGCTAATAACTGGAAGAACACACCAAATAAGAGCACACCTAGCATACATAGGCCACCCAATCATAGGAGACGGAAAATACGGAAACAACCAAATAAACAAAAAATTAGGAGCCAAGCACCAAAAACTCGACTCCAACAAACTAACTTTTACCTTCACTACCCCATCAGAAAAAATAGAATACCTCAACCATAAAACAATTTCAAAAAAATAATGATAACCAAATGTTATCATTATTTTTTTGAAATCTTATTATCTATTTTTCTCATATTCATCTCTAATATCATTAATATATTCCCCAATAATCTCCTTATACTCCCTATCACTCTTAAATTTTTCTGAAGCAACCCTACTCATGTCCTTCATAGAAGAAACAATATTCTTACCAAAACCAGAAGTATGATTATGAACCTTAACCTTATCAGAACCTCTAAGAACAGATTTACTACCGATCTCAAAATCCATGTTAGCCTTATGCTCATTATTCTTATAAAATAACAACTGTTGAAAAGACATAATATAAGTAGCATTCTGAACCTTATCAAAATTCTCTAAAACAACTAATTCATAATCAGGGAAACCGACAATACTATATCCAGCTAAAGAAGTATTACCAAGAATTACAGGATATTCACTCATTCCACCTAGCTCATCATAGAAATCTTTAATAGTCTTAGATGAAATCTTAACCTTACTAGGCTTTTTATTACCACGAGAAAAAATAGTAGTTTTAATATCATCCTCTTTTCTCTTTTCAGGAACAACATTTTCCTCTCCACCTATATAAATAGACTTTGTTTTTTTCAAATCATCAAAAAACTCGTCTTTCTTAAGAAGTCCACGAATCTTTTCACAATCTTCATCAGAAATAAAACCATTTTTATTAATTCTTTCAAGCTCATCATCAGAAATAATAAAACTTGTATACAATTCCTTTATTCTATCCTTACTAATTCTTTCATCAATAAAATCAGCAATACTATCAACAGAACTATTATCGCTTAAGATTGCACCAAACTGTTCAAAATCAATATTCTCCCTAACATAGCAATCATAAATATCTTTAGAATTTAATTTTCCATTCTCCATAGACATTGATAAAAACACATAAACATCATCTTTAGGTAAAGACTTCAAAACATCAGAATTCAATTTTCCATCAATATAAAATTCTAAAAGTTCTTCAGTAGTATATAAATTTGAAATACAATCTAATGAAACAAGACCTTCATTATATAAACTAAACATACTTTTCTCAGATAAATCACCATTTGAATAAGCCTGTAAAACAGTATCTGAATCAAAATCATATAAATTATAAAAGTCTTTATTTATAAACTCATTATCATATAAAACAATAGATTTCTTAACAAAATCTGCCTTATCTAATGAAGACTCAATTAATTCATTTCTCATATTTTCAAAATATTTTGATTTATCTTCCTCAGAAACTTTTCCAATCAATTCATTATTAAACATTTCAACAAATCTATTATTGATTTTACCTTTATCTAATAAATTAGATAAAGTCTCAGCATTATAAAAATCTAAAAGATCTTTTCTCTCTGTATCAATATCTATTTTATCTAAAGACTTAAAGGAAAGAACATTAAGAATTTTCTCCGATTTCATCATATTATTATCAGAAAACTTGATTAAATCCTTAACTAAAAACTTATCTCCATAACCTCTAAAAATATCATCAGATGTTAAAGAATAAACATATTTATTATTATGAGTTTTAATAATCTCATCAACATCTAATTTAAGAACACTCTCTTTTGAAGGCTTTAAAACCTTCATCTCCTTATCTGTTAATAAACCTTTTAAATATAATTTACAAATTTCATCGCCTTCAAGCAATTTCAAAAGTCTAAATCCAACTTTTTCTTTTTTAGGATCATCAACAAATTTATTATAAAGTAAAGCCATTTTCTCATAATCATTTTCAACTTCATCAAAATCATCTAAATCTTTAACAATAATATCTCTCATTTCACCTTTAGAAACTAAGCCATCTTTCACTAAATTCATAGCATCTAAAATTGTTATCTTATCAAAAAAACCTATTTCATCTAAAGCTTTAACAGTTATCCCGCCTCTATATAAGTTATAAACCATAAAATCTAGCATATCAGCAATTCTAGTTTCAACACCTGAGTCGACTTCATATTTAAAATGTTGCATTAAAAATAAACATAATCTTATTCTATTATCATCATTGATTAATTCATAAAAATCTTCAAGTTCTTTAGCTATATAATCCAAAGATCTAGGATCATATTTTGCCTCATAATATGCTTGAGAAATATTGTATACATCATTATATGTTAATTCCCTGTCATTCTTCGAACACTCACGCATATTAATAATAACCTTTGCTACAGTTCTACGTGTAATACCAATTTCATAATTCCCAATATCATAGTCAGTATCTTTATCATAAATGCTTTTATAGCAAAATTTATTTCCTTTTCTAAAAACAGTTTTATTCTTTATAGCATCAACAAAAGAATCTTTTCTAAGTTCTCCTGCTTTTCTAAAATCATCCATCCTTCTTTAAACATCCTTCCTAACACATTTTCTTCATAAAAACTAGCTTACTCTCATCAAAATCAAATTCATAGTTTTTACATGGATTAGTATTAACATAAACATTTTCAGCCTTAACCTTTTGAAGAAATTCAAAAGCTTTTTGTCTATCTTTTGTATAGATAGCAGCATTTTTTAAAACTCCAAAATCATTAATTTTCTTAATAGAATTTTCAAAATCTTCTGAATAATATCTAATATTAATATCATTATAATAAGCAAACTTATCCATAGCCATAAACTCATCTTTAAAACTTCTATCATCTATAAAAACATAAATCTCATTAGAATTCTCAAAAATAGATTTAATAGTAACTCTTCTAGAGAAATCTAAATATTCAAACTTATTACCGAAATAAACAACACAATCATATTTCTCTTGAGTACTATAAAAATCTTCGTATGTATTAGAATTTATGTGACTTATTCTATCAGAAACTTTTCTGGCAATTTCAACTAAAATAGTATTAATAGCCAAAAGCTTATCTTTTAAGAAAAACACAACATCATTATCAGTTCTAATAGAAATAAGAATCATAGACAAAATTGAATAAGGATTAGTTTGATTAATAAAAGCAACTCTACCTATACCGCTAACAAATTCCTTCGTATTTTTGAAGTCATTATTAATAACACTCTCTTTATTTTCATATTTATCAAAAATACCAAGTAATTTATCAAAATCAATATCATAATCCCAATTCTTTTTCTCTAAGTCAATGATTTCAAGTATTTTATCTTTATTATTTAAAAATTCATTTTTTATTTTATCAATAATATTACTACTATCCATAAAATCACCTCCACAAGGCACCCCTATACATCGCAAGGGTGAGCATCGCTCGTCCGTTCTCCAACGCCCAACTCTATACATTATTCCACAAAAATCTCATAATGCGCCACCTCTATTATACCACTTTATGTAAACATTTGCAAGTTTTACCAAAAAAAGAGGCAAAGGAGCGGCCTCTTTACCTCATTTGCATTTATTATTCTATCTATTTTACAACATATCCTGTTCCAGAACTATTTGTAGATAAAACATCTGAATTTAAAGTAACAACAGGAAAAATGCTTTTTGAATCATAATATACATCACCATTTGAACGATACATACTTCTTGATTCGAAATAACCGTTTATATAATATACAAATATAAAATCCACAATTATTCTTACTATCCGCAGTATAATGTCCTACACACCTCGAAGCAATCCAATAATTTGTACTACTAGCATTAGGTAATAATATTTCTTTATATATTATACCTAACAATTGTGATGTTGTATTATATTTATCTGTATTATAATATGTTTTATATGGTTTTATCTTTGTTGCAGTTGTTATTACAGTATCTTCTGATTTTAATATAAATGAAGATTGTTCATTATTTTTTAATCCAGATTTATTTTCTATATCATCTATTACAGATTTTATTTCCATACTGTACATTACTGGAAATTTTTGTTTATTATCCGTATACTCGTATGGTTGAGTACCATAGTCTTCATAAGAGTTCTTATAATCTACCCAATCACTACCTCCAGCTTTAACAAAATCCTCCTCCGATATACTTCTTGCTTCTATTCCTTTACTTGAATTACTATATAGGCTGCTACAAGCATCATTTAATAATTTAACAGCATTATTATATCCTTGTGCTCCTCGGAATTTAACAGTTCCACTAGCATAATTTTTTGGTACCATTTCAATTTTACCACTAGTTAAATCAATATCTAAAACTCTCCATTCAGTTACCCTAAAACTTCCACCTTCACCACTACTTAAATTCTCAGTTCCACTCTCATTAGAAGTTGCCAATTCTTTGTCCCAAACATAAGTTCCGCTTGGGCTATAACTTACTTCATCCCCAACTTCAATCTGAGTTATTACATCATCCTCACTCCATACTTTACCATTCTCAGCAATTGTATACTTCTTCCCATCTTTTCCAGTAATAATAGCAGGAAGAGAATTAATAGTATTAACTCCTGTTAATCCAAGCGAATTATTTAATTTAATATAATCAATCTCATTATGACTACTAGCAGCTTCAGACACATAATCATCTTCACCATAATCTTTTCTAATACCAGTTGCCTCAAAAACAGCAGACTCAATTCTCTCTCTTTCCTCAGACTCTTCATGAGCCTCTTTAGATTCTTTAGTTCTAGTAATAATACCATTTTCACCAACAGTCATAGAAAGAGTTATACCAGCTAAAATAAGTAAAACAATAACAGTTATAATAAGTGCAATTAAAGTAATACCTATATCACTTTCTCTCTTAAAAAACTTCATCTTTTGAATCTCCTTATACAATCTTAAAATTAATATAACAATAATCAATTAAAAAATCAATACTTTTTTGGCGTAATAAACCTGACATTTTTCTCTTTATTAAAAATTTTTAATTCACGAATATCTCCACCACATTCACCATCAACAGACCAAAAAATCTCATCCTCAGATTTAATTTCAACCGTTGGAGATTGAAAAAACAAAATATTCTCATCTTTTAAATTTCCAGTAATCATCTTAAAAATAATTTTCATAACTTGTAAAAAGTTTTTAGGAGGCTTAACCAAAACAACTTCAAGTTTTCCATCATCCATCGCAACATCATTTTTTCTAAACAACTTAAAACCACCAATATAATGAGAATTACTTATACTACCAAAAACAAATTCATCCTCAAGCTCAACATCACCAATTTTAAATTTCAACTTATATTTCTTAATATTAAAAACTTCCTTAAGCCCATTTAAAATATAAGCTAGTCTACCAATCTTATTTTTTAAATCAACACTAGTATCATAAGAAGTCTTAGAAAAAACTCCAAAAGAAACAACATAATTAAAAACTCTACCATTAAGAATCCCCGTGTCAATAACCTTTTCCTCATAATCTTTTATATATTTTGAAATATGTAATCTATTAAAAGAAATATTTAAACTTTTAGCAAAATCATTAGTAGTGCCAGAAGGAATAAAGCAAACCTTAACATCCTTATTTCTCTCATAAAGGCCTTCAATAGTTTCATTCAAAGTACCATCGCCACCACAAGCTAAAATAATATTAAACTCCTTATCATAATCCTCTAAAATCTTTGTAGCATTATATTCCCTTGTAGTATACTTAATATCAACCTCATAGCCATTTAATTTCAAATTATCCTCAATTCTATCAATATATCTACCAATATCTGCCATACCAGAACGAGGATTAACAATTGCTAAAATTTTATTTTCCATATTTCTTATCCTTTATCATAAATTATATATCTGTAAAAAGCCGGCAGATGCCGGCTTATAACAGATATCTTATTTGATTCAGTCTAGTAACAATATTTTGTAGTCTTTTCCGATAAACTTTAAGATAATGCATCTCGTCTGAAAGCTTGTTCATTTTATAATTACAAATCTGTTTTTTAAAAAATTTTTTTATCCTATCAAAGATAGAATTACTATTTTCTCCAAAAACTACAGAAATGTTTTCTGAATACCAAAATTCCAAGTTTTCAATTCTAACGTTTATAAATATATCAATTATCGAAATCAATTCCTCAACAATAGATATATATTCATTGCAATTATCTCTAACAAAAAGCTTATCTTCAGCTATTCCATATTCTATACACTGAATACATTCCTGAACTTGCCGTAAATATTTAACCATATTATTCACTCCTCTCAAGTCCTTGTCCAATAGTTAAATTATGTAAATATGATATAATAATTGTCGGAATTTGTCAATATTATATATATAATACAGATTATTTTTCTTGACAGTTTTTAATATTAAAAATATAATTCAAATATAATAAAAAAAGGAGGAAGAACAATGAAAAAATATTTATGTGAATTCATTGGAACTGCAGTACTTGTTCTATTTGGATGTGGTAGTGCAGTAATCGCTGGAGGATCTTTAGGCGTTTTCGGAATTGCAATGGCTTTTGGACTTTCTATAGTTGCCATGGCTTATGCTATTGGAAATATATCTGGATGTCATATTAATCCAGCAGTATCTCTAGCAATGCTTATAAACAAAAAAATGAGCTTAAAAGATTTTATAGGATATGTAATAGCTCAAGTAGCTGGTGCTTTCGCTGGAATTGGAATTTTATATTCTATACTTTACAGTTCAGAAATTGGAACAGATGCTTTAGGAGCAAATGGATTTGAATCATTATCAGCTGTTAATTTAAGTATGATTAGTGCAATCGTTGTTGAAATTGTATTAACATTTGTATTTATATACACAATTTTAGGAGTAACATCAGACGAGAAAAAATCATCAGTTGCTGGAATTGTAATTGGTTTAACACTTGCATTTGTTCACATTTTAGGAATTAATTTAACAGGAACATCTGTAAATCCTGCTAGAAGCTTAGCTCCAGCCGTAATTCAAGGAGGAAAAGCATTAGAACAAGTTTGGGTATTTATAGTAGCACCATTTGTAGGATCAGCACTTGCCGCACTAGTATATAATTTATTAAATGCAAAAGAAGAAAAATAAAAATATAGATAAAAAAAGACTTTGGAAAAAATCCAAAGTCTTTTTTTATTATTTTGGAGGCGTTGGGCGGATTCGAACCGCCGAATCAGAGTTTTGCAGACTCGTGCCTTACCACTTGGCTACAACGCCGAGTAGAACAATAGCGGACATTTTTTCAGTGTCAGACTAATGAAATCTATTACAAAGTCCGCGTAATTGTTCGTGTGCGAAAATTTCGAAGAAATTTTCTGTACAATGTTGGCCGAAGGCTTTTATATAATAGGAAATGCGGAGCACTTTCCTATTATATAAAAAAAAAGAATAATTAATGATATTTAATTATATTATTAAACCTTAAATATATTCATTAAATATTCATAAAATGGAGCGGGAAACGGGGCTCAAACCCGCGACCTCCGCCTTGGCAAGGCGGCGCTCTATCAACTGAGCTATTCCCGCGTGTTCTGTATGTGACATGAATAATAATAACAAAAAAAATCATAAAAGTCAATGACTTATTTTAATTTTTTTTAATTCTATATTGTAAAAATTGAAATATAGTAATTTCTCAGCTTTGGCTGCGGACGCCCTGCTATTTTTCTACTTCGTAAAAAAACACCTGGCCACGCTTCGAAATTCTATATTTCAATTTCCAATAAATTTATAATTATCTAATTATTTTTCTTTCTTTGAAAAACCTTTATAACTTCAATTATAGGAACAATAGCAAAAGCAAGTCCAAAAGCAACTAGTAGCTCTTTAAAACTAATTGAAGCAAAACCAAATAAATTAGCTAAAATCGGAATATAAATAACTCCTAATGTAAGAACAGTAGTTAAAATAAAAGCACCAAACAACCACCAATTAAAATTACCAATCTTGAAAATAGAACCTCTTTGAGATCTCATAGAAATCGCATGAAACATCTCAATAAAATTAGCAGTTAAAAAAGCCATTGTCATTCCATCAACTGATTCAAAAACTCCGCCATTTTCCAAGCTCCATATATTGTCCAATAAAGAAAGACATAACAACAATAATAGCCATTATAAGTCCTTGAACAATCATATCAGTTCCAGCCCCATTAGAAAAAATACCTTCATTTGACTGACGAGGCTTTCTTTTCATCAAGTCCCCCTCCGCCTTTTCCATTCCAAGAGCCAATCCAGGTGTACTATCAGTAACCATATTAATCCATAAAAGCTGAGCAGGACTAACTATTGTAACTCCTAATACAGACGCAGTGAATATATATAAAACCTCTGCCATATTTGTTGAAAGCTGAAATTGAAGCACTTTTCTAATATTGTCATAAATCTTTCTTCCCTCTTCAACAGCATTAACAATAGTAGCAAAGTTATCATCAGCTAAAACCATATCAGATGCACCCTTTGTAACATCAGTTCCAGTAATTCCCATACTAACACCAATATCAGCAGCTTTTATAGAAGGAGCATCATTTACCCCATCACCAGTCATAGCAACAACCAAATCTTGTGACTTTAAAGCCCTAACAATTCTAGTTTTATGCTCTGGTTGAACTCTAGCGAATACAGAACATGTTTTAACTACTTCAATTAGCTCAATATCAGTTAATTTATCTAACTGACTTCCTGTTATTGCCTCAGAAGATTCAGTAATAATCTGTAAATCCTTACCTATTGCAGTAGCTGTATCAATATGATCACCAGTAATCATAACAGGTCTAACTCCAGCACTTTTACACTCTTTTATTGCCTCATACACCTCAGGTCTACAAGGATCAATCATTCCAACAAATCCAATAAAAATCAAATCATTTTCAATTTTATCATCATCAAAACTCTCTGGTTTATTAGAATACTCCTTAAAAGAAACACCTAAAACACGAAGAGCTTTATCAGCAAATTCTTTATTAACTCTTTTTATTTCAGTTTTAATCTCATCAGTAATAGGAATAATCTTTCCCTCATCTAAATATCCAGAACATCTATCTAAAAGGATTTCGCAAGCACCTTTAGTATATTGAACGAATTTTCCATTATAATCATGAACAGTTGACATCATCTTTCTATTAGAATCAAAAGGTGCTTCTCCAATTCTTGGAGCTTCAGCTTCTAACCTATATTTTGGAAGTCCTATTTTATTAGCAAAATTAACTAAAGCACATTCAGTAGGCTCTCCAACAGACTCTGTTTCTCCTTCGACTAATTCAGCATCTGAACAAAGAGCCATAGCTCTTCCGAAGTAATTGTTCATCTGAAGTATAATTTTTAACAACAGTCATTTTATTTTGAGTTAAAGTACCTGTTTTATCTGTACAAATAACTTGTGTACATCCAAGAGTTTCAACAGCACTAAGCTTTCTAATAAGAGCCTGTCTCTTAGACATTGTTGTAACTCCAATAGACAAAATAATTGTTACAACTGCTGGCAAACCTTCTGGAATAGCAGCAACAGCTAAAGCTACAGCAATCAAAAATGTATTTAATATATTTTCACCTGATAAATTACCACTTTTAATTACTCCAAAAATAAAAACAAATAAACTTATTCCAACAACAAGTTTTGTAAGAGTTTTTGATAATTCAGACATCTTTCTCTGAAGAGGCGTTTGTTCTTCTTCAACATTTTGAAGAGCATCAGCAATTTTACCCATCTCAGTATTCATCCCTGTTCCAACAACAACCGCTTTACCTCTACCATAAACAACAGAACTACCACTATATAACATGTTCGTCCTATCACCTAAAGGAATATCAAGTGTATTATCTTGTAAATAAAGAATATCAATCATTTTATTAACAGGAACAGATTCACCTGTAATAGCAGCTTCTTCAACTTTTAAACTATGTGATTCCAAAATTCTACAATCAGCTGGAATTGAATCCCCCGCTTCTAATACAATAACATCACCAACAACCAAATCCTCACTTTTAACAGTTTTTATGATACCATCTCTAATAACTTTAGAAGTTGATTTAGTCATCTCCATTAAAGAATCAATCGCATGCTCAGCTTTACTTTCTTGAACCATTCCCAAAATAGTATTAACAACAACAACAAATAAAATTATAAAAACATCTGTAAGATTCTCACCTTGAATAATAGATGTAAATGCTGAAATTCCAGCTGCTGATAAAAGCATTATTATCATAGGATCAGCTAAGGACTTAAAAAACCTCTTAACTAGACCATCTCTTTCAGGCTCTTTAAGTTTGTTTTTTCCATTCTTCTCAAGCCTAATTTCCGCTTCTTTAGAAGAAATTCCATTTTCATTAGAATTACATTCCCTCAAAACATCTTCAGTATCTCTCAAATATTCTTTCAAAAAATCACTCCTTTGTGATAATACAAAATATTTATATTCTATATTATTTTTTTAACGTTTTATTTGCATATTTCAATTATACATATATTATTTCTCTTATTCAATATCTTTTATTCAAAATATAATTTAATTTAATATAGTTGTATTTGATGAGCCTGTTCCAACAACCTGATTCATTAAAGAATTCCATGTATTATTACCAATAATTCCATCAGTAACAAGACCATTTTGAGCTTGAAAACCAAGAACTGCATTACGTGTTTTTGCACCAAAAACACCATCTAATCCACCAGTATCATACCCTAAAGTATTAAGACCATCTTGAGCAACCAATACATAAGGTCCCTTACTTCCTTGTCTTGTTAATGGATAACCAGCAAGCGTCCACCTATCATCAAAATGAACCCACCTTGGTGTTAAACTAATTGGTTCAACATAACTCCAATATCCAGATGAATTTGCTAAATTCCTTAAAACTGTTCTTTGCGAAGCTGATAAATTTTGAGCAGTATCAAAAGCAAGCCCAGCATAATGTTGAGATAAAACTCCATGGCCACCTTCCCATGGCCTTTTAAAAGCAAACCCAACAAAAATAGGAGCACCATAAAACGTTCTAAAATTATTCCAAGAACGCATAGTTCTCCTATCAGTCCACAATATTTCAGAAGTACTAGAACCCCTAAATTCCCTAACTAACAAAGTTCTATTAGCATTATAAGGCATAGCCTCATTTTCACCTCTATAATATGTTTCCATCCTATTAGCATCATTATTATATACAAGTATTTTTGCCATTATATCCTCCTTAAAGTTTTTGTATATAATATGATTTATAACAATTCTTTGTTCCTTATGTATTAATGGTAGTAGCGACCATTGGTCGTCCGCCTCTCCAATGTCTTACCCTATATATGTTTAAAATTTATTTTTCCAAGCTTTCCTCTTCCAAATCTATCTCGTCAGCATTTTTTAATAACTCTTTTGCCTTTTCAAAATATTTGTCTGGAAGTAAAGTATTTCTTTTCTTAGCACCTTCTCTTATTTCTTCAATAGATACTCCGCTTCTTAGTAATATTGCTAATTCATTTATCTGAGCACCTATTTTAGGAACTTTTCTCCCTTGTTTTAAATAATACTTTTCTACTCTTTTATATATAGTAACCGGTTTAACATTTTCAATCTCTGCAATTTCTTCTCTAGTAATATTACCATTTTCAAAGTCTTCAATATATTGTTCTATATTTGTTTCTTTTTTTCTTTTATCTACAATAATCGGCTTTTCTTCCTCAACTATTTTTTTCTTTTTAATTTTAAAATCAGGAACTGGCATTTTCTTTTGAGAATAGTATTCCATTATCCTTTTGTTCACAGTACTTATAGCCATTTTCTCAATCTCAGCTATTTCATTAGGTGTTATCTCACCATTTTCTAAATCATTAATATATAATGATAAATCAATATTTTTTACTTTAATTATGCTTTTGTTCGGTTTTTCTAATCCCTTTTCTTGATAATATTCATTTATAGATCTATTTACAACAGTTGTGCTTACATCTTCCATTTCAGCAATTTTAGCAAATGTCAAATTACCTTTTTCCCAATCTTTTATATACTTAGATATATCAATCTCTTTTTTTCTAGAAAATTGTCTATATTCTATTTTTTCTATTCCTTTTTCTTGATAATATTCCTCTATTGATCTTTTAACAATATATCTGCCAACATCTTCAATTTTAGCAATTTCCCCTATTGTTATTTTTCCTTTTTTCAAATCACTAATATATGGAGATATGTCTATTCGTATAATATGGGATACATTTCTAAAATTAGGTTTTTCTAATCCCTTTTCTTGATAATAATTATTAATAGCATTATTAAGAGTTCCCTTACTAACTCCTTCAATTTCCATAATTGTACTCTGTGTTATAAGTCCTTTTTCTAGATCATCAATATATTTACTAATATCAATAAATATAGTCTTTCCCATATTAAACCTCTTTCTATTACTTATTAAACTTAATACAATGTTTGGCTCATAGTATATTAATTCTGTATTTTATCATAAACATTTTTCATATAATAATCTGTATCAAATAAAACATACTTTAAATCTTGTTTGTTATTTACTTCATATTTTTTTCTCATTTTCATTGGCTTTTGTTTTTTTATATTTTGAAAATATCCAATAATTACAAGAATCTGCATACCACAAGTCATTCCAACGCTAACCTGAACAAAACTTAAATCAATAATACCAAGTCTATTAATATAACATAATATAAGAGTAATAGAAATAAGCCACATTTTTATTTTTCCCCAAAGGCTTGAGTTTGCCTTCTTTCCTCTTATAACTCCGAATTATATTAATCAATGAAATTACTATTTCACCAATTAGCATAAAAAGTAAAATATCAATATGATTAATTAATAGCATTATTGTTAACATTCCTATTAAAGCCTTATCTGCTATTGTATCCATAAAACTTCCATATAAGCTTTGCACCTTAAATTTTCTTGCTAAAAAACCATCAATTGAATCAGACATAAAAAGTATTATTATACTAATTATAAATGCTTTATCAGATACAAAAAACTTTAATATTGGTGTCATTAATGCACATAAGAATCTTATTGTTGTTATTGAATTAACAATTATTTTCATATATTTCTTCATATTCTTTTCCTTTTTTAAATTTTTCTTAATTTTGCTACAAAAAATCCCTCATAATACTTATTTGGCATAACACAAATTGTTCCATCAATCTTAACAGGTAGCCTCGGAACTTCTTTACCTAGCTCAATTGGAACTAATTCAACTTTTCCTGTTTTTAATACCCTTTCAATAATTTCCTCATTCTCTTTTTTTAATATTGAACATGTTGAATAAATCATTTCATGTCCAGGTTTTAGAAGATTAATTGCTTTATTTAATAATGTTACTTGTAATTTCGAAGATCTCTCAATTAATTCCTGATTAAACTTTTTATTCAAATTTTCATCATTTATATTAATTGTCCCACTTCCGCTACATGGTGCATCTAATAATATTTTATCAAAAGAGAACATATCATCTAAATTTCTAGAATCAACACTCATTACATATGTATTTTTAACACCCTGTTTTTCTATATTATATTTAAGTCTATCAGCTCTAATCTTATTTTTCTCACACGCTGTAATAAAACATTTATTATCACAAATTGCAGCAATCTGAGTAGTTTTACTGCCTGGAGCTGCTGCCATATCTAAAATATTCTCTCCCTCTTTCGGATCTAAAACCAAAGGAGGAATCATAGAAGAAAGACTCTGAAAATAAATCTTCCCTTCATTATAAATATCTAACCCTTGAATCTTTTCTTTTTCCTTATTATCAACAATAAAAGCATCTTTATACCATGAAACGCCTTGAAATTCAATCTGATTATCATTCAAAACACTTTCAATTTCATCTCTATTTGATTTTATTCTATTAACTCTAAAACTAAGAACCCTATCTTGGCTTAATCCATCTTTAACTTTAGAAGCCAAATCAAAACCATATTGTTCTTCTAATAGGCTATCAAAAAAATCCATAAATTTATCGCCTTTCATTTTTTAAATCTTTATAAACAATATCTTCAACTAAATCTGAATATTCCTCAAGGTTATCTCTAATTTTACCAGCCGAAATTGGAAACATCCTTCTCTCCTGATCAACCCTTCTATCAATAATACCTAAATAATCAGCAACACACTTTCCATAAGGCTCACTACTATAAAAATGAGTAACTTTCACATCTTTAATAATATTAGATAAATACTCCATCTGAACCTTAACGCTTTCCTCATCCAAACCATATTTACTTGGCGGATTATAAGCAAACCTAATCTCAATTTCAGGATACAACTCCTTAATCCAATCAGCCCTCTTCTGAACAGGAATATCAGTACAATCCGTTTCATAAACAACAACAATAAACCTATCCATCTCCCTTAATCCAGTCTCCAGAACCAACTGATGACCCCTATGTAGCGGAGCAAACTTACCAATCGTAAACCCAATTTTCTCCCCCATAAAAACTCCTTACTTATTAACACACACTCTCTCTTGAATATTAATTATAACATCAAATTTTAATATTTACAAGCCATGGGCGGGGATGGAACCTAATCCCCTACAGGTTTGCCTATAATTTCGTAGCGGAGCACTTTGTGCTCCATATCTCCAACAGCACACCATATACCGTAGGGGCGAGCATTGCTCGTCCGCCTCCTTCGGCATTCCCTATACAATTTTTACCACAAAAAAGCACAAACCATTTGGTTTATGCTTATTATTCAATATTTAATATAATCTCAATGTAAAGTATATGCTCCACCTTCAGTTTCAGGTTCTATTAAACTGACTCCAGATTTTAGACAAACTAACGGACGGAAGCCAAGACCAGAAACGTTATAGATACAGCTGGCCACACTACCACTATAGTACGATTCACTAACGCGATCTTCTCCATCAGCAGAAGGAGATGCAAGCCACGCACAATAAGCTTTTGTTGTTGATGTTATAAAAAATAAATCATTACCTGCTGTACTAAACTGTGCATAAGTTTCTGTTGTTGGTATTTGTCCCCTCTTTACATAGTATCCTGTATTTCCACTTTCATTATAAAATAATTGATTTAATGAATTCGTATTAAAAACCTTAAATGATGCTGCAAACTGCTCTAAAGTTGGTCCTCCGACTACATAATCTACATAATCACTATTACCATTTATTCCTGTTGTTTTATATATACTATTCCATGCTGTTTTATCTAACATATATGCTACTGATTTTATATTACTATTTGTACTTGTTTGATTATTATTTATCCATTTATGATATGTTGATAATTGTAAATTAAAATTATTCTTTATATTTTCAGATCCATCATAATCACTTAATATCGTACTAAAATCTGCTGAATAATCTGAATTTTTATTTAACGCATGTCCATTTGTTGTATCATTTCCTTTACTATATGGTAACATACTATATGGTGCATAGTCTGCCGCTATTAAATATACATTACTTCCATCATTTAAAAATACTCTAAAATCATTTGTAGTATCATTATCTCCGTTTATATCTACACCTATATCTACATATTTTCCATAATCTTCTACTTTAATTGTTGATGTTGCTGGAGTTCCACCAGAACCACCTTGTCCTCCAGGTTGCTCTCCTTCATCATCCCAAGCTATATGTCCATCATCTTTTATTTCTCCTTTTGTCTCTTTGCCATCTTTTATTACATTTATTGCACTTCCAGTTACTTCTATCTTATAATCTGAATCCGCAATATTAGTTGCAACATACTTCCCAGCTGTACTTGGAACCTCTCCATTATCCTTTGAATGATATTCAGCTACCAAGTCAGCTGCAATTAAATCAACCTCTTCTTGAATCTTCTTAATATTAGTTGTGTCCTTAGCCTCATTGCTTCTTGTTATTATTCCATTATCACCAACAACCATTGCAATAGTTACACCAGCAAGTATCAATAACACAATAATTGTGATAACAAGAGCAATTAAAGTAATCCCTTTTTGATTTTTCAACATCTTTTAAACCTCCTTTTAATTTTTATATTTATTTATACTATTCTTTATAATATAACCAAATCCACCGCGTGCACATCTTCGCGGGTCCTGGGCGGGCATGGAAACCCGCCCCTACATCTTTTGCAATATATTTTTATTTATAAAATCACGCCAAAAAAGCCCATGGCTTTTTAGTATACATCATAAAAAACCATAGACTCTCCCTCTATGTTAAATAAAACATTTTTAATTATCCCGATATATATACTGTTTCAAGGCATTCCAGTTTTTCATCTTCAAATAATTCTCCTCTTTTGTTTTACATACTAATTTTACAAATAACAAAAATAAAAGTCAATATTTTAATACAAAAATTATATAACATCAAAAGTCTAACTTCTTTATCATATCTCTCATAATATTACAACTATTGTCTAATTTTTCCTGTTCCTTCTCGTCTAGCTCAAGTTCAACCAACTCTCTCACGCCTTTGCTATTAATAACCGCAGGAACGCCAATAAAAACATCATCTTGTCCATATTTATTCTCAAGAAATGTTGAAACAGTCAAAATAGAATTCTCATCATCCAAAATAGCTCTAACAATCCTATTTAACCCCATACCAATACCATAATAAGTTGCTTTCTTTTTCTCAATAATCTCATAAGCAGCATTAACAACACTTTTATGAATATCATCTAATTTTTTACTATCTTTCACAACATCAGTAATTTTCTTACAACCAACATAAGCATGATTCCAAGGAACAAAAGATGAATCCCCGTGCTCACCCATAATATATGCATGAACATTTTTACTATTTATTTTAAGTTCATCAGCTAAAAGGAAACGAAGCCTAGCAGTATCCAAAACTGTTCCAGAACCAATCACTCTATTTTTAGTTAATCCAGAAACCTTTGAAACAACATAAGTCATTAAATCAACTGGATTACTAGCAACTAAAATTATTCCATCAAACCCACTAGCCATAATACTTTTTGTAATATCTTTAATAATCTTAGCGTTTGTCTCAGCAAGCTCTAATCTAGTTTGTCCTGGCTTCTGAGCAACACCAGCAGTTATAACAACAATCTGAGCATTTTTACAATCCTCATAATCTCCTGATTTTATCTTCATTTTTTGAGGAGCAAATGGAAGTCCATGAGATAAATCCATTTCCTCACCCTTTGTTTTATCCTTATCTATATCAACTAATACTAGTTCTGAAACTCCGCCTCTATTAAGCATAGAATAAGCCATGCTCATTCCAACAAAACCTGTACCTATTAAAACTACTTTTCCTTGTTTCATATTTGTATCTCCTTTATATTTATTTTTTATGGAGAACTCTAGTTCTCCGCTACGATTTTAATTTTTTTAGTAAATTATATCATCACATTTTATTATTTACAAGTTGTTGCTTTTTTATGTTAATCATGCTATAATTATCCCTATAAGGTAATACCCTTAATTTTATAACTATTGTTTTTTTATTCATTTTAAAGGAGGACTAACTATGCAAAAACAATTAAAAGAATGGACAGAAAACAAGACACATATTCATATTAAGACAACTTTGGAATCGTCATATTACACAACTGATGCAGTTATCCTGTCATGGGATAATATTGGAATTGTAATTTTAAATTACGATAATTTGGGTCATATGAAAAACGGCAAAGTAACTATTCCTTGGAATAATATAATGTCAATTTCTACAGATGATGTTGATAATTTTGAAGACTGCCGTTCGGAAAGTGATGATGAAACTGAAGAAGATATTTATAATGAGGAAAAAGATACCCGTTTAGATATCGAATCTGCTTTTGAATCAACTATGGGCTTTTCATATGAAAAGCTTCTTATTGCACCTGGATTACAAGCATCTAAACTATCAAATATCAAATATTAAGTTGTCTAAAGAACAATAGCGGACATTATTTAGCGTCAGACCTATAAAAGTTATTGCAAAGTCGCGTAATTGTTCGCGTGCGAAAATTTCGAAGAAATTTTCTGTACAATGTAGGCCGAAGGCTTTTATATAATAGGAAATGCGGAGCACTTTCCTATTATATAAAGAAACAACCGACTAGATTTCTAGTCGGTTGTTTTAGTTTTCTATATTAATCTCTTGATCTACCACCAATTAAACTTAATATTCTAATAAATAAATTAATAAAATCTAAATATAATTCTAAAGCACAATAAATTGCAACTTTCTCTTCTGGAAAATCACCAGATTCAGCCATAAGTTTTAACTTATTCATATCATAAACAGTAAATCCGCAAAATACAGCAATTATAACCCAATCAATTAAAATTGCAAAAGCTTCACTACCAATGAATATATTAATAATACTCATAATTAAACCAGCGATTAATCCTACAAACAATATAGTTCCTAAACTTGTAATATCTCTTTCAGTTTTATATCCGATTATTGCTAATCCTCCGAATAAAGCAGCAGTTCCAAAGAAAGCTAAAGCAATTGAACCCAAATCATAAGCAGCAAATATTACTGATAAAGTTAAACCATTAATCATTGAATATATAAAAAACAATGCAGTAACAAGTGAAGCTGAAGCCTTTCTTAAAGTTGCATGAAAAGCAATAACAACAACAACTTCAATTAAAGCAAGAATAGGCCAAGCAGATATAATACTAGTAAAAGCATCAGAATTAAAAGTAACGAAAGCAACAATACCAGTAGAAGCTAAACCTAAAAACATCCAGAAAAATGTTTTCATAATAACACTGTTAAAACTAACAGCAGATTTAGAATAATTATCAAATTCTTCCATATCTCTTTCCTCCTTAGAAAAAATAAAATTCAACATCCTTTAACAAATTGTATACGGACGACCAATGGTCGCCCCTACATAATCTGTATAAACGGAACTTATCCCGTTCATTATGAAACTATATTTTCATTACTCCACCGATTGTTCTAACTGTTTCTCCTTTTCCTAAAGCTCCTATTCCACCTGTTAAAACAATAGTGTCACCTTTTTCTAATACTTCTTTTGCTTTTAATTTCTCAATTCCAGCTTCTAATGTTTCATCTATACTATTTTTCTTATCGACTAATACTGGATGAACATTCCATGCTAAAGCTAATTGATTAAATGTTCTTCTGTTATCTGTAACAGCTAAAATTGGGCAACCAGCACATTGACCAGATAAATATCTAGCAGAATTTCCTGTATGTGTATAACATACAATTGCATCAGCTCCAACAAGCATAGCTGTAGAAATAACTGAATAAGTCATTTTTCTTTCAAATGATGATAAATCAACTTTATCATTTTCTTTAAACTTCTTCCAGTAATCAATTTCTGGTTCAATTCTTCTAGCAATTTTGTCCATTGTTTGAACACACTCAACTGGATAATCACCTTGAGCACATTCACCAGATAACATTATAGCACTTGTTCTATCATAAATAGCATTTGCAACGTCACTAGCTTCAGCTCTAGTAGGTAATGGATTATGAGTCATTGACTCTAACATTTGAGTAGCTGTTATAGCTGGTTTTCCAGCTCTATTTGACATTTTGATAAATTTCTTTTGCATTACAGGTGGTTCTGTAAAGTCTGTTTCTGTAGCCATATCACCACGAGCTATCATTTGACCATTTGCAGCTTTAACAATTGCTTCCATGTTTGATAAACCTTCAACATTTTCAACTTTTGTTATAATTTGAATATCTTTTCCACCATTTTCATCTAGTACTTTTCTTACTTGTTCAATATCATCAACATTTCTACAGAAAGAAATAGCAACAAAATCATAATCATGCTCACAAGCAGTTTTAAGATCATCTATATCTTTATCTTTTAATGCTGGTAATCTAATTGCAGTTCCAGGTAAGTTCATAGTTTTTCTACTTCCTAAACCATTTCCATGGATTACTGTACATTCAATATCTTTACCAACAACTTTGTCAACTCTTAATTCAATTGCACCATCATCAATTAATATTTTTGTTCCGGCTTTTACATCTTTATATAAATTCTTATAAGTAACTGATACTCTATCTTTATTACCTATAATGTCTTCATTAACTAATGTAAACTTTTGACCATCTTCTAACATTATTTTCTTATTTTTACCTGTTTCCAACATTCCTGTTCTAATTTCAGGTCCTTGCATATCTAAAAGCAAAGCAACTGGAATATCAAGTTCTTTTCTTAATCTAATTATTTCTTCTGTTTTTTCAGATTGTTCTTCCCAACTTCCATGAGAATAGTTAATTCTTGTTACATTTAATCCTGCAGCAAATAATTCTTCAAGCTTATTTTCACTAGCAGGCCCAATTGTTCCAACGATTTTTGTTTTTCTTAAATATGTTTTCATATTTCGACTCCTTTTTCTTTTTTTAAAATTCACGCTTAGTATTATATCACTCATTTTTTTTAGTTTCAACACTTTTATCTATTTTTTTGCATTTTTTTATAACAAAAATAACAATTACAAGAACCAATCCCAAAAATGAAATTCCATAAGCAACTTTATATGAATTAGGCGTTTTAAACTCTAATGATATTTCTTCAATATCTCTATTACTAACACTTACAGCAACAAATCCATTTTTTGATTCAACAGTATCTATTTTTATTTTATCACCATTTTTCTTTGTTCCTGTAGCTTCATAACCTAAATAATATAAATAAGGAAATTCAATAACTACATCATCACTTTCAACATTAATATTTAAATCAAACTTTAAATGTCCCTTTCTTTGGTTAAGTATTGTTCCTTTTCCCTGTAATAATTTGGCTGATTGTTTATCTCTAGTATAAACATATTCATAATAATAATTATTAAAAGCTTTTTCTGGCAAATAATCCTTATTTATATCATTAATATTAATATCATAATCTAACGATTTCATAGTCTTTTCATATATACTATCATTACTCTTATCTTTTATTTTTATACCTGTAAATATAAAAGTATAACTAATAATTAAAACAACAATAATTATTATATACATATACATAAATTGTTTTCTATCTTTAAACAATATATCTAATAGATTATTAATTCCAAATGAAGCACACACACTTAAGAAAAATGTTGCAAAACCTATCATTCGCCATGGAAATTGTAAAATACAAAATATCTCAGGAACGCTCTTCCATGGGAAATACTTTGTTGCCATAAAAATACTAAACGAACCAAAAAGTAAAAGTATCAGTAAAAAATACTTATCCTTTTTATTAATTTTATTATGAAATATTAATAGCAAACACAATCCTATTAATGTTGGAACTCCAATTTTGCATATTACCATTCTTTTTTCTTTATTAAAGAATAATTCATTATAATCTATACTATTATTACTAGCGAACTCATTATTTGTAAACATATGCTGACTATTAAAAATAACATACTCGGTATCATGTTTTGTTATCATTAAAGGAACCATATAAAATGCAGTCAATAAAGAAATAAAAATCAAATCTATAATACAATACTTTATAATCATTTTCGGTTTAGAAAGTATTTTCCTAATATTTAAGACCATAAATATAATAGAGAAAATAGCAGAATAAAACAGAGTAATATTATGAGACAATGCAATTCCAACAGTAGCAATAATTATAAAATAATGTTTTCTTTCATCTCCATTAATTAAACTATATAATCCTAGGAATAATAAAGGCAAAAAAGTAAGACCAATTATTTCTCCAACAGCTCCCCTTATAAAAAAATCACTTAAATAATAAGGACTTAAAACATATATAATTGCCCCTAATGTTGCTAAGCTATCCTTTTTACTAACATTTTTTAGAAAAATAAACATAAATTCTGCTGCTAGAAAAATATTTAAACACATAAATATTTTGATTCCATCAACATATGAATTAGTAAAAAAAGAAAACAAACATGGAATATATGTACATAAAGGATTATAAAATAAATTTGCTGCATATCCAAATCCACTACACATTCTACTTAGTATTATTGGATTATAGTTTCCAGCTTCATACTCCTGACAAGTACACATTACACGCAAAAAATGCACATAACCATCATGTGTAAACATTATTGAAGACTTCATAAATCTTGCAGAAATAAATAAACAAACAGCAAAAATTAAAATATGAAATTTATATTTACTTAATATCTTTTTAATCTTTTCCATATAACACCTTTCATATTCTATGTAATCTCTATCGTCCTGCCCCATACCATAGGGACACATCGTGATGTGCCCTATCTCCAACGACTTATCTAATACATTTGTAGGGGCGGGGATGGAACCCCGCCCCTATATTAATATCTTTTAATAATCCTATTTCGTCATCCATTTAACTAAATTCAAATTTTCTGAATCAAGCAACATCTCATGTTTTGGCATAACTCTAAATGTATATCCAAAATTACCACCATTCATTAATTTAATATTTGCAGAATATTTAAGCACTTTATCATCTTCACTATCTTCCTGTAATTTCATCTCAGTAATATAAACATTATTTACAATACCATTATCAGAAATTTGGCCATAATAAACCTGAACAGAAACATTTTTAGGATCAAAATTTGGAAGCTTAATATTACACTTTACTTCAATAACATCACCAGCAGTAAGTAAAGCATCATTTACATTCTCATCTTGACTAATTTCAATTTCATTCCATCTTTCCTTAGCAGCTTTTTTCCATTTAAAAAATTGCATAACATTATCTAAATCTTGAAAATTCCTATTATATAAATTGCAAAGTGGCATATATAGTTTTTCAACATAATCTACTAACATACGAGAAGTACTATACTTTCCCCCTGTACTTATAATAGAATTTTTCATGATTTTCATCCAATCTTTTGAAACACCATTTTCCTCTTTATTATAATAAGCAGGAATAATTCTATTTTCCAAAAGACTATAAATACTATTACTATCAGCATTATCTTGAACTTCATAAGAATCATATTCTTCATGAGTACCAATAGCCCATCCATTTTTACCATCATATCCTTCAGCCCACCAGCCATCAAGAATACTACAATTTATAACACCATTTACAGAAGCCTTTTGACCACTAGTTCCAGAAGCTTCCATTGGTCTTCTAGGATTATTAAGCCAAACATCAACACCACTTACTAAATATCTTGCAACTCCAATATTATAGTTTTCCAATATAAATATTTTACCTTTAAATTGAGGCATTAATGAAATCTCATGAATATGTCTAATTAAATCTTGACCTTCAGTATCAGCAGGGTGAGCCTTTCCAGCAAATATAAGTTGAACTGGTCTTTGAGGATCATTTAAGATTTGAGTTAATCTCTCAATATCTCTAAAAATCAAAGTTGCTCTTTTATATGTTGCAAATCTTCTAGCAAACCCAATAGTTAAAGCATCAGGATTTAGTTTTGAAATCAATTCATTTATCTGATCATATGAATAACCACTTCTTTTATATCTAGTAGTTATATTTTGTTTAACTAATTTAATTAACTTCTCTTTTCTCTTTAAATGTTCTTTCCATAATTTTTGATCAGGAATAGAATTAATCTTTTCCCAAGTCGAATCATCTTGAATATTATCTTGCCAGTAAGGCATTAAATACTCATTATATAATTCTTTAATATTTGGAGCAAGCCATGTACAAGTATGAACACCATTAGTTACATAAGTAATTGGAGATTCATTAGCAGCAATATCTGGCCAAACTTCAGCAAATAATTCTCTAGAAACAGCACCATGTAATTTACTTACACCATTTTTCTTTCCTGCTATTTTTAAAGCCAAAATAGCCATATTAAATCCAGGCTCCAAAATTGTATTTTCCTTCATTCCAAGGCGTAAAAATGTCTCTCTGTCTATTCCAAACTCTTCCCAAATACCATCAAAATATTTATCAATCAAAGGAATCTCAAAAATATCATTTCCAGCTGGAACAGGAGTATGAGTTGTAAACACAGTTCTAGAAGTAACAATCTCTTTTGCTATATCAAAAGAAACTTGTTTTTCTTTCATAATCTCTTTTATAAGTTCTAATGTTAAAAATGCAGAATGACCTTCATTCATATGATAAACCGTTGGCTCATATCCTAAAGCTTTAAATAAAACAACTCCAGCCATACCTAAGACAATCTCTTGTCTTATTCTCATTTCTTTATCTCCACCATAAAGTCTTAAAGTAATATTCTTATATTCTTCAATATTTAAATCAATATCAGAATCCATTAAATATAATTTAACTCTACCAACATTAATCTGCCAAACCTTTAAATATAAAGTATTTTTAAGCATTGGAACACGTAAAATAAGTTCCTCTCCATCCTCATTTTTTACAGGATTGATAGGAAGATTGTATAAATCAATATTATAATATTCAGACTCTTGATTCCCATAACCATTTATTTTTTGATTAAAATAACCATTCTTATATAATAATCCACAAGCAACTAAAGGAATACCTAAATCACTAGCAGCCTTCAAATGATCTCCTGATAAAATACCAAGCCCACCAGAATAAATAGGTAAAATCTCATCTAGACCATATTCTGCTGAAAAATAAGCAATTAAGTCTTTCTTATTATTAGGATATTTCTTATTATACCAAGTATCTGTGCTATTCATATAATTCTCAAAATCAGATGCAATTTTATCATATAATTTCAAAAACTCAGCATCCTCAGCAGCTTTTTCAATTTTCTCTTGATTTACAAGCTTTAAAAACTTAGATGGATTTTTATCAACAGTTTCCCATAAATCTAAATCTATTAATTTAAATAGTCTTAAAAACTCTGTATTCCAAGACCACCAAAGGTTATTAGCAATTTCAGATAATTTGTTAATCCTTTTAGGTAATTGTGGAATTACAGTAATCCTATTAAAAACATACATATTTTTATCCTCCGTAATTTATAATAAACTTCATTTGTAATTTTCTGATAATATTATAATTAAAAACAATATAAAAAGTCAAGCAATCTTTTAGAAACTTTTGGGGACGCGCACCGAATGCAACTTGAGCTGTCAGCTCAAGTTGCATTCGGTGCGCGTCCC
>JAFWNC010000002.1 GCA_017510525.1 Clostridia bacterium
AGTAGGAGGAAGAATAATGGTTTTTTCTTGATTTTCTTAAATTTCATCCTAACTACCTCCCTGTACAATTTGATTTTTTACATTTCCAAACGAATGTAAGAATCCTTTTTTCACAAATTCATTGGTATAAGTAATTTCATAATCATGACCTTCTGCAACTACTAAATTTGTATTATCTGATGTAACTGCTCCTGCAACACTCTTAATAGAATATTCTTGAGGAACAATCTCTTTAACCTTATAGGTAGATGGATCTACAAATATTGTTTCACATCCATCTTTTTCTAAAATTACCCATGTTTCATAATTATTGGTTGTTCCTGTTATATGGAATTGAAATTGATTTTCATTATATGAACCATTTATTGCTTTACATATTTTTATTTTTGATTGAATTTTAAAAGTTGCAGTTGCTTTATATTCTTTATCTACCAATTGATAATCATTACTAGCTAATGCCCCTTTTATTTCAGCTTCATTTGTAATTGTTCCTGAATCATCTGCTTGAACAGTATATGTAGCATATAAATCAACGCTACTATTAGCAGCAAGTGTATCTACATTTGCAACATGATCTGAAAGAACAGTATATCCAGTCCCCGATTTAAAGCTAGAATGTTCAGTATTTTCTTTTACTATTATATTGTTGATTGGGAATGATGCTGTATTTGTAACAGTAATTCTAAATTCTACTGCATCTCCTACTCTATAATAAGTTTTATTACTGATTAGTGTTTTTGTAATCGTTGGTTCAAATGTTCCAGTTTGAACTTTCCATTCTCCATAAATTATTACATCATGTTCAGGCATTTCGAATTCTGATTCTTTATACCAACCTAAGAATTTATAACCACTTGGTTCACTGACAACATTTTCAAGTGTAACAGTAACCCCAGGCTTATACGACCTCTCCTGTGGCAAATAATTTTCAGAATTCGGTGGTAAGACACCATCGTAAAATTGATATGTAACTTTATAAGTAACTTCTTCAAATTCTCCAACAAGAGTTACATTAGTTGATGGCATCGTGAAATCTCTATCACTACTAACTGTAACATCGGTTGTTGTCCATCCTAAGAATCTATATCCATTAAACACATCTCCAGCTTTTAAGGAATCTAAGTTTACAATAGAACCAGGATAATACTCTTTTTCGCTTGGTAAAACATAACCGTTTGGTGTTGCACCAGTTAAAGTATAAGTAACCTTTTTAGTAGGAATTTGTGTAAATGAACCCGTGAAAGTAACATCATTACCAGGCATTGCAAATGAATTGTTTGATACTGTTGCGTCATTTGTTGTCCATCCACTAAATGTATAACCTTCTACTTCTACGTTTGAAGCTACTCCAACCTTTGTTCCTTCTGCATAACTAGATGTTCTAGGTGCTGATGGAGCACCATCTGGAACTGTTCCAGTATAGGCGTAATTAACATTATATAATGTTGCAAACTCACTACCCATAAAAGCATGAACTGTATTAGAATTAATGGTTAATCCTCTTTCTCTTGCAGTTGCAAAGTTGTAAAAGTCTCTTCTTATTTCTCTTTCAGGTGTTGTTGGATCATCTACTGTTGGCGTTTTAGTTTTAATTCCAACTGTTAATTCACATCCTGCCTTTAAGTTTTTTACTTGAAATGTTACTGTTCTTGTTGTTGCATTATAATGAAGTCCATGATACGTGTATTCTGTATTACCAACATTCCAAACACCTTCCGTAACACTTGCTTCATTGGTATCATCTATTACTTTACCAGTACATGCTGTTGCATCACTTCTCTTTACTGCACCAATAGAACCATCTGCTGTAGTCACAAAGCCAGTAAATTCAAGTCCATCTGGTATTTTATCTTCTACGAATAAAGTTCCACTTTTTATTTCTGATACAGTAGTAGTGTCAGACTGTGTTCCATTTTTATCTACTCCATCATAGGATACATTTAAGTAATATGTTAAATCTGAATTTTCTTTTACTTCTACATCATTGTCTAGGAGTGTTGCAAAACTTTTACCAATGAATAGAGTTAATAAGATACATAGAAGTGCAAGAGCGAAAACTACCCACATTGCTTTTACCTGTTTTTCTGCTGCTGTTGAATTTATTTTTGCTTTTTTCTTAATTTTAATTTTCTTCACTCTTACCATCTCCTCTCTGTAGTGTATTAAAATACTCTTCCAGAGTATTAGCAAAATTCATATCTTGATCTATTAATTCATCTAGCATTTTATGTAATCTGTTTTTCTTTTCATATTTTTCATAATTAATTAGTGAAATATTTAGATAAGAGTCATATACGATATCATTACCTTGAATTTCAATAGTACTTGAATCATTTTCAATTGTAATGTATCCCAATCCTTGGCTTTTTATTTTATCAAAGATTTTTCCTGCATTGCTTACACCAAAAGCAATTGAAGAATTATTCCATTTATAACTAAATAAATTCCATAGTAACTTAGCATCATCTCTATAAGTTTTATAGAAACTACCTTCTTTTACAAGAATAATCTTCTTTGGATTTTTCTCTTTAAAGTAGTCGTACTTTTCTATTGCTTTCATTGTAAACTCCCTTTCCCAGGTCTTTATTTTTTTCAAGTAACCATAATAGCTTCCATAAGACCTGTAATATTTCATCAAATCATGCTTCTTTAATGTAACTAATTTTCTCTTAATCTTTTTTATTGTCTTTTTTCTATAAGTTACATCATACTTATCATTATCTATCTTATACTTATACCCTAAGAATGTAATTCCTGTTTTCAAATTTACAATTGAACTCTTAGGATTAATTTTCAACTTTAATTTTGTTAGCTCAATTTCAATCAATTTCCATATTATTTTTAATCTATCGCGATCCGTATCTATAATAATGAAATCATCCATGTATCGTACGTAATACTTACATCCTAAATCCTCTTTAATGTAATGATCTAAATCGTTTAAAAAGAATATTGCTAGGAATTGAGAAGTCATGGCACCAATACTTAATCCAACACCTTTTTCATAATGAGGAATATTGGTTCCATATTTTCGATTCAAATTATCTATTATATTGTTAATATATGGTTTATCTGTTTCATCTATAATTGTTTTAATAATTTTTAATACATTTATATCTTGTATATACTTTGCAAGCTTTTCCATCAAAATATCATGTGGAATGGTATAGAAGTATTTGCTTATATCTATCTTCAACACATATATTTCTGATTCTGGATTATTAATTCTAATTTTATTAATATAGTCGTTTATTAATTTATCTGCATATTTGCTTCCCTTACCTTTTCTTGTTGCTACATTACTATCAATAAGCTTATTTTCTAGATATGGTAAAAGATAATAGTTAGCAACAAAATGATTAACAATTTTGTCACCTACTGTCTGACTCATTACTAATCTTGCCTTTGGTTCAAATATTAAAAACAATCGAAAAGGCAAAGGTTTATATAAGCCATTTCGTAATATTTGATATACATTGTAATTCATGGAATTCTTGTTTACATGGTATCTAAATATTGCTCTTTTGTTTTTACATGTTCTTCTTACAATATCCCACGTAGAAATTACATTTTCATAAGTAATTGCTTTATAATATATATCATTATTTGGTGCTTTCATTTGGTTCTGGATTCTGTTGCCATCCGTATGTCATATTTTTTAAAGTTGCCAAAATAGCAACGGATTTATTAATATGCTTTTTACTTTCAGGACAAAAGTCTCTTATATCAGATGAAATTATGTCTAACATCTTGATATTAATTATCATCTCTGTTATATATTTCATTCTAATATTTCCTTTTGTACTTTCTGCTGAAACCAAATTCCTAATTAAGCTATTAATCTCATCCATCAAATGAATCCGTAAATCTCTGTGCACGTTAGGTATATTGCAAAGAACATATTTTCTTATGTATCTGCTATAATTTAGAATTTCTACATATAGCTTAAACTCTTTGTTCTCATGCATAAATTTTACCTCTTTATTTTTTTATTTGTAATAGTAAGCTGCTACGAAAGCCAACTGAGTTACCTCTCGTAGCTTACACTATTAATTTATTTAGAACTTACGTTCATAGAATTGTACCTGTTTCACAACTATATGTGAGTGTGCCAAATTTCACCATAACTTTTATTCATTATAAATCTGACAAAATGTGTGAGTTGGAAATTGCCGGGCGCACGCCGTTAGTGTTGTTGACGTTGTTGTTGTTCATGTTACCGTTCGTGTTCACGTTACGACCGTTAGCGTTGTTGTTGTTGAAATAGTTAGGCGAAGCAAGCCAACGGGCTGCCAACAAAAATGCGCAAATCTAAAATGGTACAATCCTAGATCAAACATAAAGTTTAACCCAAATTTTAATTAATTTTGGCACCATAATATCATCAGAATGATATTATGGTGCACATCAATCTTTATCTCTATATCTCTACTTCTTCCAAAGCAAGATGCAATTCACGAGTGTCTCACGAAAGGGTTTTCGTGAGACTTTTTCAAGTGTTCAGTGTCAGGCATCCATAGTTTAGCTTCCCAATTCAACTTTATATGGATTTGCCATGCTTCCATCTCCATCAGAATACTCGATGCCTGGTGTCAGTGAAACTGCCGGGCGCACGCCGTTAGTGTTGTAGACGCCGTTGTAGTCCATGCTACCGTTCGTGCCCACGCTACGACCGCGAGCGACGGAGTAGTCGAAAAAGTAAGGCGAAGCAAGCCAATAATATTGTCCCGTTTTTCGAGCGTTGCTATTATTTAAAATGTTCATCTCCGGACTTGACATCAATCCTACTTTATAAGTTAATTTTGCATTATTATTACTTATACTAAATTGGTCTGTTGTATTTGTACAACTTAAATCACTTGTAACATTATATTCTTTAAATTGTAGATAGGTATTTGTCATACCACCATCAGGATTCCATGCATTTAATGCTCTTATACTTCTATCATTACAGAATATTGTATCTTCTATATAATCATCATAATCTTCTAACAGATAATGTTTATACCATGCGTCTACTCCACTTTTCATCGTAGAATTTGTGGTGTTCTTTGTAAGCATATCTCCAAGTGCTTTACCTACTGTTGTAACACCATCTCTTAGTGTTATATAATACATTGTTCCTGAACCTGTATAATAATATACATAAGCTACTGTTGCACATGTTTTTAATCCGTTTGATACACACATATAGTGATGTGTAGATATATTATTCATATTATTATAATTTTCTATTTCGATTGGATCTACCAATGTATAATTGGTTCCATCCCATGTTACGCTACTACCATAATAATGATTTGGAGCATAGTTATATCCTGTTGTATTATATCCAGATATCATTCGAAGTGTTGCTTCTGTACATGTAGCACTATCTGTATTACATGTATATTTATAATCACTATAATTACTTGAATTAATCACTAGTTCATCTTTTCTTACTAACAATGTATCTGTTAGAGTTAATCCACTTCTTGTTTTTCCAATCATTATCTTTTCGCCTGCGTTAATATAAGTATAATTATTTGTAGATGTGGCTGTTGTATACCTTGGATTTGCACATGTTGTACTACTATCATTACATGTATATTTATTAACGTATGTTGCATAATTGGTATACCAATCAGATAATGTCACATTGGTTGGATTATTAATTGTATATGTACCATCTCCATTATCTGTAATAGAATCACCAAAGGCAATTGGTTCATAGGCAGACAATAAGTTACCACTCTGTAATTGTTTATAATACATTGTTGTATTATTAACTGCTGCAATGTAGTAAACACTAGTTGCAGTATTTGTTTGGCTTGAACTTCTAAATGTATATTTCCCTACTAAATTAGGATAATCTGTTGTTGCCGTTACTTGATATGGGTTAACTAACGAATAGCGATTAGCTGTTAAAGTTCCATAATCAATACTATCAGCATACCAATAAGATGTTCCTAAAGAAGTAGATGATAGCATAGTTTGTGTTGTTGTAAAACTTTGACTTGTTGTTCCATTTGTTGTGCTATATGCATAAACATCTCCATACATGTATCCAACATAGGTTGGTGAATTATAGCTTGCATTAAATTGTAGAGTTCCAAATTGTGAATAATTGGAATTGGAGTTTAATGGTATTACATAAGCACTTGACGTATTGTAATAGGATTCTACTAAATATAAGGTTGCGCATGTTCCATCTTCACTTGTTAATTTACAAGTATATTTTCCAATTAGTCCTGACCCTGTTGTTGCATTCCATGTAGTCTGTTCGGTTGTGCCACTAACTTTAAATGTTTTGGCTGCACTATCATAAGTATAATCTGTTCCATACCAATAGTTAGAAGCTAAATTTTGACTCGTCCTAGATGCATATCCTACATGTGTTCCACGTGTAGATAAACATTGATTATCTACAGCTTCACCATTATAAATCATCTTTACTCCACCTGTATCGGTCGTTCGAATCATTTGCCAGCATTGTCCAGCAAATAATACGTTATTTTTATCTAATATTGCTGTTCCGTTCGTCGCATTTGAACCATAATAGTAATAAATCTTTTGCGTTGATTTTGAAGCATCCATTGAATCTTGATGAGAACCTGTATACTCTTTGGCGTATGTTCCAGTTGCTGCCTCATTTTGTAGCACTTTGTATAAAGTTGTCTTTTCATGAACTGTTCCGTCCATTGACTTGACAATGGATTGTCTAGTCCAAGTAGCTCTAATTGTAACATCATGTTCAGGCATCACAAATATATCATCATTTACTATTGTTATATCTTTTGAGTCGTCTTCATCAATTTCCCAACCTTTAAACAAATATCCCTCACAAGATAGTTCATTTGTTTTTTTGGTAACATTTTGATAAATAAAATGTTTCTCACTTGCAATATCGGAAAGTGTGCATCCAGTTGGTGTGTTCGTATCATAAATAACTTCATAGTTGTTTTTTAATACTGGAGTGTTCGTACTATTTACATTCTTTTCTGAATCTTCTGGTAATTTATAATTAATATTTTCTCTTTTGTTAGTTGGATAAAACCCTTCACTACCTACATATTGTGGTTTTAATGTAAGATTTATTGTCATCTTAGCATTTCCACCAGTCATATATGAGTTTTCTCCTAAATCCCATGTGATTTTTGGAGTTCCTGAATCATCTTCCAATGTCACTGTTCCGGTAGATACTTTGATATCATTTGCAGAACTTATTGTAAAATAATCATCATGTACATAATCAGTAATAATAAATTTTTCATAAACAATTGGTGTTACAGACGCTTCAAATAATACATTATTTAATGTTGATTGATCTGCAACCCATTGTGAATCTGTTATTTGTCTTATCTCGTCAATAATTTCTGTTCCCATTTCATATTGGACACCATTAATTGTCATATATGGGTATTTATCTTTTAACACTTCAAAAGTTCCAACTTGATTTGGAGTATCTTCATTTGGATATCCATCAGTTAAGAATAATGTTACAACATCTCGATTAGACTGTTTTGTATATCCGTTCATAACGATATCTACATTTTGAAGTGCTGCGTTATAGTTTGTACATCCTGTTGTTGTAATAGCATCTAATTTTGTTAATAAATCATTTTTATCATTTGAAAATGCTGATATAACTGTAGAAGTACTATCAAAGGTAACAATAGCAATTCTATTCTGGTTGTTAGACAATAAATAACTTACCAATTCTTTAGAGTCACTAATTGCTTTGTCCATCTTCTCTCCTGACATTGAACCAGATATATCTAATACTAATACAACATCTTTATAGTGATCACCTGTTTTCATTATAGAATTCACATCAAAAGTAACCTGTGCTGTATTAGCTCCTGTCCACTTAGCTGATTTATCTATATGCCATGATCCTTGATTATCATAATCATTTGATTCAATTTCAACTGTTTTTACTTCTTCCGTGTAAATTCCTAGTCCTTCTAAGAATTTTTTAGCACTTACTTTCATCACATTTGTTCCAGTTGCAGCAGATAATATCAGTATAAAAACTGCTAACGCTACAACACAAGTCGTAGCAAATTTGAATTTATTTTTAATAGTAATTTTGGGCATATGGATGGTGTTTTTTCTTTTCTTTTCAAATTTTGTTGTTTCTTCGAAGTCTAATATTTCAATTTCTTCAGTATTTTGACTTATAAAAGAACTTTTTTTCTTAATTTTCATTTTATCCCACGCAAAATGAAGTCGCTTTTTTCTCGACTTTTTTGTTGGATTATTTGGCTTTTCTAGATCTAGTAACTCAATCTGTCTGTCTGTCTGTCTGTC
>JAFWNC010000014.1 GCA_017510525.1 Clostridia bacterium
AACAACAGCAAATAGCGTTGAGAGCGCTAAGTTATATAAAGAATATGATATTGAGTATGACTTAGATGGTGGAACAGTTAGCTCAGCAAATCCAACTACTTATACTCAAGCTTCAAGTGCGATTACACTTAATAATCCAACGAAAGAGGGTTATACATTTAGTGGATGGACAGTTGGAAAGAACTTGCTTGATTATAATAATTTAGGGCAAAGAGCTGTAAATAATTATGGTATTGTTGTAGATTCAAATGGAAATATTTCAGATTCTTCACCAACTTCTGATTCTAGAGATTGGAATAAATTTTCAAATAATAACTGGACAATTAGTTTGGAACCTGGAACATATACTTTATCAATGGAATTTTCAACATATTGTAATTCTGGTACAAGTGGATATGCAATATTGAAAGAGGATTCAAGCTTTATTAAAAGTAGAATTAATGGCGAATTAAACAATAAAGATTTAGAAACATATACATTTACACTAGATGAAGCTTCTAATATAGGAATCATGATTAAAGCTTATCAAGGTGTTTACAAAGTACAACTTGATAAAGGTAGTGAATATACAGGATTCGAACCATACATTGCAACACCAAATAATGTAGTTACAATTCCTACAGGAAGTGGAGGAAATAGAACTTATAAAGCAAATTGGACTCCTTATACATATACTATTGCTTATAATGCTAATGGCGGAACTGGAACAATGGCTGATACAACAGGGGTTCAATATGATTCAGGAGTTACTTTAAGAACAAATACATTTACAAGAAGCGGTTATACATTTATGGGATGGTCAACAAATAGTGCAGCTAAAAAAGCTGATATTGCTGATGGCCAAAGTGTTGTTAATTTAACATCAACAAATGGTGCAACAATAACACTTTATGCAGTTTGGTATGACTTTATATTGCAACAAGGACCTGCTCTTATGAATAATATTTCAAGTAGTGTTAGAAAAGTTGTATTTACAGATCAAAGTTCACCTAGCGGAGTAACTTTAACAGATGTTTCAGCAAACCAAAATGGCTCTGTAATGGCTTGGACAAGTGGAACAACTATGTATATATCAACTAGAACTTCTGGAAGAAAAGTTATTGCAAATGCAGTAAGTGATGCTATGTTTGCAAGTAAGAGTAACTTAACAGAAATTGACTTGAGCAATTTAGATACTTCAAATGCAACATCTATGAACTCAATGTTTGGAGGATGTTCAGGTTTAACTAGTCTAGATTTAAGCGGATTTAATACAGCTAATGTAACTAATATGGGATCAATGTTTGGATCATGTAGTGGTTTAACTGAGTTAGATTTAACGAAGTTTAATACAGCATCTGTAACAAATATGGCAAGCATGTTTGTACAATGTACAAATCTTGAAACAATATATGTAAGTAATTCATTCTCCGTAAGTGGAGTTACATCAAGTAATGGTATGTTTGGAAATTGTACTCAATTAGTTGGTGGAGCTGGAACTACTTATGATAGTACACATACAGATAAAGCGTATGCAAAAGTAGATGGCGGAAAAGCAAATCCAGGATATTTCACTGGTGATGATAGATTATTAAAAGGTACTGATTTCTTAAGTACTGTTGGAAATGCAACTACTACAGTTAAAAAATTAGTATTTACTGATATTACAGCTCCTTCTGGTGCAATTTTAACAGACGTTTCTGAATTACACAATAATTCAATTGTTTGTTGGACAAGTGGAGATACAAGATATATTTCTACACAAGTAACTGGTAAGAGAGTATATACCAATAGTGATTGTAGTGAGATGTTTGAATCTAGAGATTATGAATTATATGATTTTAGTAATTTAGATACAACATATGCAATTAATATGAATAAAATGTTCTATGGAACAAGGGTTGATTCATTAGATTTATCTGGATTTAATACTACAAATGTTACAGATATGTCAGAAATGTTCCATGCATGTACAAAATTAACAAGCTTAAATTTAAGTGGATGGGATACAAGCTCAGTAACGGATTCATCATATATGTTTTACAATTCTAATAAGATAACCAGTCTTGATTTAACTGATTTTGATACATCAAGTGTTACAAATATGGATGGAATGTTTGCTCAATGTAATTTACTTGTAACAATATATGTAGAAAGTGGATTTGTTGTTGGATCTTCAACAAATGGCTTTAATATGTTCTATGATGCTAAAAACATTGTAGGAGGTGCAGGAACAACATATAGTAGTACAAATACTGGTGTAGATTATGCTCATGTAGATGGTGGATCAAGTAACCCAGGATATTTTTCAAGTAAATATGGAAAATATGTTGATTATGGAATTGACTTAAATAATGATGGAGATACAACCAATGATTGGAGATTATTATTTGATGATGGAGATAATGCTTACCTAATAGCTGCAGATTATTTGGAAGATGAATCATTCTTACCTGAAACATCAAATGGCAATATTATGCAACTTGAAGGATCTAATGATTTTTCATTCTATGATGTAATAGATGATTATACTGGTGCATCTGATATTGTTAATAATCCTGATTTATCATCATCATTATCAAAATATCATACATGGATAAATACACATAGAACATCGACTTATGAATCTACTAGAGCAATTGCATATTTATTAGATACAGAAATATGGACAGATATGTATGGGAATAGTTATTCTGATTATGTAATAGGTTCACCAACAATTGAAATGATTGCTAGTTCATATAATGATATGGTAAAATCAATTGATTCTGATTCTTCAGTGATAGAATATAATACTGAACATACATATGGTTATTATATAAGACTTTCAAATGGAACATGGCGATATTCTTTAGGTGGTTTAAATAGATCGCTTGGTGATTTATTTTTTAAAACAAAAGAAGACGCAACAGCTTTGTGGTTAGCTTCTCCTTCCGAAGAAGATGGAAATGAAGACTATGTAATGGTATTAAGATATAGTGGAGTTATAGGTGCATGGCAATATGGAGATGCTAATGGTGGTTTAAGACCTGTGGTATGTTTGAAATCATCAGTAAAACTACAAGATAGTGATGGAGATGGAGTATTCAGTTTAAGTGGTAATTAATAATGTTTAAAGCATTAACAATGATAAGAAAATGGGCAACTAATTTTTGGTTGCCCATTTTTTGTGGTGTGTAATGGGGTACAGTATACATTTGTCGAATTATGTCGAACGATTTTTCTTGACATGTAAATAAAAGGCTTGTAGAATTTTTAAAAGCATTTTTAGAAAGTATTTTATACAAGAGAATAACAAATAATGAGGTCGTAAGTCAAAATAATGTGGCTTTACGGTACAAAAATAAAGAATTGCACTCATATCTGTCCATTCCAATTGATAGAGTACACCTTAAAAAAACATAAAAAATACTTGAAACGTTTATTTTTTTAATATATACTTACCATAGATTTTAAGGAAAGGATGTATTTAATAATGGAGAAAAGAAGAGGTTTTGAAGTTGCTAAAGGTTTTGAAGATAAGGAGATTAATCTACCTGTTAGAAAGACTAAATATTCAGCTGGTTATGATGTTGAGGCTGCTGAGGATTGTGTTATTCCAAAGTTTAATTTTGGAGATAAGCCTACTTTAGTTAAAACGGGAATTAAAGCATATATGATGGATGATGAATATTTGATGCTTGCTAATCGTAGTTCTAATCCTGGAAAGAAGGGATTGGTTCTAGCTAATAGTGTTGGTATTATTGATAAAGATTATTATGGAAATCCTGATAATGATGGTCATATTATGTATGCTTTTTATAATTTTAAAAATGAAGATGTTTCAATAAAAAAAGGTGATGTAATTGGACAAGCTATTTTCCATAAATTTTTTATTACTGATGATGATTCAGCTGAAGGCGAGAGAGTAGGCGGATTTGGTTCTACTAGCAAATAATTTTAAGGAAATTTTATGTAATTTTTATTACCAAAAGTTTTGACTTTTGGTAATTTTTGTTGTATAATAGAGGAGAACTTGGGAAGATAAAGTTACTTGAAAGGAGTGTGTACTAAATGTTTAATGTAGGAGATGAAGTGGTTTATCCAATGCACGGCGCTGGAAAGATTATGGCTATAGAAGATAAATCAATTTTAGGTGAGAAACAATCGTACTATATTATTAAAATGCCTGGTGAGGTAAAGGTTATGGTACCTACTACAAAAGCGGAAGATATAGGTGTACGTAGTATTATAGATAAAGAATCAGCTGATAAAGTAATTGGAATATTGGAACAAGAGAGTACAGAAATGTCTGTTAACTGGAATAAGAGATATCGCGACAATATGGAAAGAATGAAAACTGGTGATATTTATGAGGTTGCAGATATTGTTAGAAATTTAAGTTTTAAACAAAAGGAAAAAGGATTATCTACTGGTGAAAAGAAAATGCTTTTAAATGCTAGACAAATTTTAGTTAGTGAATTGGTTTTAGCTGAAAAGATGGAATTAAATGAAATTGAAGAAATGGTAGATAGTAAGATTGATAAATCATATGAGGTTCATTTACAAAATCTTGGTAATGGTGCTACTTTAGGTGATGAACCTGTAAATCCAATGAAGAAATTGGTTACTTTGGATTAATTAAATATTTAGAAGATGTCAGTGGGGACGGTTCTCGGTGGAAATGGGGACGGTTCTCTTTTCCAAGTTTTTCTTGGAAAAGAGAACCGTCCCTATTTCCACCGAGAACCGTCCCCACTGACATTTATTAAAAAAATATTCACAAATTTTGTTTTATGTGGTATAATAATTTTGTATATTATGTGAATTTTAAGAAAGGAAAGCCTTTATGAACCAGATTATGATTCATGAGAAATTGTATATAACGCCTGAGTTGAAACGAAAAAAGAAATTGTACAAGATTGATTTTTTTATTTCAATTTTTTTGTTATGCCTTTTAGTTTCTTATTATATTTATGGCGAGTATGATAGATATAAGGGCGAAAAGACTTCTCAGGAAATGCTTGATAGTATGGTTATTGCTGATAGTAGTAAAACTTATATTTATGATGATACTACTGTTAGGGTTGATGATGAAGGTTTGACTATTATTATAGATAATGATGATAAAAACAATAATAATGAAGAAGGAAGTAATTCAAATACTACTCGTGTAAACACTTCTGTTCTTGAGGAGGCAACTGTTCAAGAGCGTAGAGAGGCTATTATGAATAATGTTGTTGTTTCTGAGGATGGAACAGAGTATTATAAAATTGGTATTGTTAATATTCCTGATATTAATTTATCTTATCCTATTTTATCAGAGTGTACAGATGAGCTTCTTAAGATTTCTCCTTGTAAGTTTTGGGGACCGGATCCTAATGAGGTTGGTAATTTTTGTGTTATTGCTCATAATTATAGAAATAATAAATTTTTCAGTAAAGTCCCAGAATTATCAAATGGTTCTATAATTGAGATTGTTGATACTACTGGTAGAAAAGTTAAATATGAGGTTTATGATAAATTTGTTGTTTCTGATGAAGAAACTGAGTGTACTTCTCAGAGAACAAATGGAAAGAGAGAAGTTACTCTTATTACTTGTACAAATGATAGTAGAAATAGGGTTATTGTTAAGGCGAGAGAAAAGGTATAGGGGATTTGTTTTTATGAAAATTGGTGTTGCATTAGCTGGTGGAGGCCTTAAGGGTGCTGCTCATATTGGTGCTCTTAAGGCTTTAGAAGACCTTGGCGTTGAAATTGAATATATTTCTGGAACTAGTTCAGGAAGCATGTTTGCAGTGACGTATGCTTTAGGTTATAGTTTTGATGAGATTAAAGATATGAGCCTTAAGTGTGTTAAGAAGCTTACTAAAATTAAAAAGATGCCTTTTGTTGGTGAGGCGTCTAAATATGTTTTTACTAGAAAGTTTAAGATGAAAGGTTTTATTAATGGAAAGACAGTTGAGCATATAGTTGATGAAATTGCTGAGAAGAAGGGCGTAAAAAAGCTTTCTGATATTAATAAAAAAATGGCTGTTGTTACTGTTGATGCGAAATCCACAAAAGAGTGTGTTTTGTGGACAGGTGATGAGGAAATACGGAGGAGATGTGGATTATATTTCTGATATTTCTGTTGGTAAAGCTGTTAGGTCAAGTATGGCTTTTCCTGCTGTTTTTACTCCTTGCGTTTTTAGAGATTACGTTTTTATAGATGGTGGAACAAAAGATAATCTTCCTGTTGATGTTTTGAAAAAGATGGGTGCTGACAAGATAATTGCTATTTCGTTTAAACTTGATGAATATAAGGATGATAGTAATTTATTAGATACTATTTTGAGGGCTTGTGATATTTTTTCTTATAGGGATGTTTTGGATTCTCAGAAGAAATCTGATGTTGTTATTGAGATTGATATTGCTCAGGCTAAACTTTTAAGTATAGATAGTATTGACGAGGCAATAAAAATAGGGTATGATACTGTAATGAAAAATAAAGAGAAAATTGTAGGGGTATGTGGTACGCCAGAAAAGAAGAACACTATTAGCAATGTGCCCCTACGGTGTAAATAAATAAAAAAATTGTTATAAGGGAAGGATGTTGAAATGAAGGCATTAATTACTGGGGCTTCTTCTGGCATAGGACAGGAGATTGCATTATATTTGAGTGAATTAGGATATGATTTGATTCTTGTTTCAAGGAGTGATAAGAGTTTAAGAAATTTACAAAGACTAATTAAAACTAAATGTGAAGTTGTTAGCATGGATTTAACTGATAGGGAAAATGTTTGGAGATTACATGAGATGTATAAAAATGATCCTGGAGTTGAATTATTGGTTAACAATGCTGGTTTTGGTGTTTTTGGTGATGTTGATACAACAGATTTACAAAAGGATTTAGAACTTATAGATTTAAATATTACTGCTGTTTTCATGCTTACAAAGTTGTTTTTAGCTGATATGAAGAAAAGAAATTTTGGTTATATTTTAAATGTTTCTTCTATAGCTGGATTTATGGATGGACCTTTGATGGCTGAATACTACGCTTCTAAGAATTTCGTATTGTCTTTCACAAGAGCTATTCATACTGAGCTTAAGAAAGAAAAGTCTGATGTTCATATTAGTGTTTTATGTCCCGGACCTACAAATACTAATTTTAATAATGTTGCTGGAGTTAGATTTAATGTTAAGCCTTATAGTGCAGATTTTGTTGCTGAGTATGGTATTAATAAGCTCTTTGATGAGAAACTTGTTATTGTTCCTGGTTTTAGAATGAAGGTTGTTCATTTATTATCAAAAATTGCTCCAGGGGTTATGAGTAGAAATATTGCATATAAGATTCAGAGAAAGAAGAAGAATTAAAAAAAGAGTGTGCAATGGGGACGGAGCAAAGCGAAAAGGGGACGCGCACCGGGGGTGGAAATGGGGACGGTTCTCTTTTCCAAGAAAAACTTGGAAAAGAGAACCGTCCCCATTTCCACCCCCGGTGC
>JAFWNC010000023.1 GCA_017510525.1 Clostridia bacterium
AAAACCTTTCCCTGCAAGAGGCTAATCAAGAATTGAGATTTTGACTAGGCAAACAAGCGAGAAGAATCCGAGGCGTACTCTTGTACGTCGCAGGATTTTCGAACGCAGTTTAACAACGTCAAAACTCAATTATTGATTAGCGCCATTAAGTATATCCTCAATAGTATGCCAAGCCAAAAGCGCACACTTAACCCTCGCAGGCATATGCGAAACATTCCTAAAAGCAATCGCATCCTCTAACCTCTTAAGCTTCTTCTCATCAGTCTCTTCCCTCTTAATCATCTCAATAAAAGTCCTAACAATCTCCCTAGCCTCTTCAACAGTCTTCCCCTTCAATGTATCAATCATTATTGAAGTAGATGCCTGAGAAATCGCACAACCATGACCAGAAAAAGCCATATCCTCAATAACATCACCATTAAGCTTAATCTCTAAGCTAATCTCATCCCCACAATTAGGATTATGACCAACCTCACAAAAATCAGCACAACTAAGCTTCTTCTTATTATAAGAATTCATACTATGCTCCATTATAAGATCATTATAAACATCATTTAAATCGTCCATATTATCTCCTTATTTTTTGTTATTGGGCGGGGACAAGCCACGCCCCTACACTTCTGCTACGAAGATTTTATTCTAGATTCGTAGCGGACAACAATGTTGTCCATTTTGTTATATATCTACATATAGACTCCCTACTGTAGGGGCAGGGCTTGTCCCTGCCCTTATTATTAATGCCTTATTCTTTAATATACTTCTTAAACATCTCATACGCCTTATCTAACGCATTTACCAACCTATCCACATCCTCTTTCGTATTATAAACATAAAAACTCGCCCTACAAGTAGAATCAATCCCTAAAAACCTCATCAAAGGCTGAGCACAATGATTACCAGAACGAACACAAACCCCGTTAGAATCAAGAATACTCGCCACATCATGAGGATGAACACCTTTTATATTAAAAGAAATAACACCAGAATGATTCTCCTCATTAGAAGTCAAATACAATTCTATAAAATCAAGCTTTGATAACTCTTCTCTTGCATATTTCAAAACACCCGCTTCTATTTTATGAATTTCATCATACCCTAAATTCTCGATATAATCAATAGCAACTCCAAGGCCAATTACACCTTCAACATTTTGAGTTCCAGCCTCAAACTTATTAGGTAAAGGTGCAAAAGTAGTATCTTGCTCATAAACATATTCAATCATATCTCCACCCATAATAAAAGGAGACATCTTATTTAGTATTTCCCTTTTACCATATAAAACACCAATCCCAAGAGGTGCTAACATCTTATGTCCTGAAAAAACAAAGAAATCAGTATCCATAGCTTGTACATCAATTTTCATATGAGGAATACTTTGAGAACCATCAACAATAGTAATAGCACCCATCTTATGCGCATATTTTATTATTTTATTAACATCATTAATTGTACCCAAAACATTTGAAACATGAGTAATACCAACAATCTTAGTTTTATCAGTAATCTTTTCTTTGATTTCTTCATCTGAAATCTCGAAATTATCATTAATATACAAATATTTCAAAACTGCACCAGTCTTTTTAGCAACATATTGCCAAGGAACTAGATTAGAATGATGCTCCATAATAGAAATTACTATCTCATCACCCTCATGTAAATTCTCTAATCCATAAGAATATGCAATTAAATTCAAGCTCTCACTAGCATTTTTAGAAAAAATAATTTCTTCCCTATGTTTAGCATTTATATATTTAGCAATCTTATCCCTAGTGTTCTCATAAACTTCAGTAGCCTCAATACTAAGTCCATAAGCACCTCTATGAGGATTAGCATTATATTTCTCATAAAACTCATCTATTGCTTTTATTACTTGAATAGGCTTCTGAGTAGTAGCACCACTATCTAAATAAGCAATATCTCTATTTTTTAAAATTGGAAAATCATCCTTAACCATTTTTCTCTCCTCATCTTAAATATTAAGTAAAAAATCATTTATTAATTTAGGTATTGTTGGAAATCCATATATATTTAAATCTCCATCAAACTCTTCTACATCACTAGGCAAATCATCAACAAACGAATCTTTATCATATTTATAACTCACTTTTTCTATATGAGTTACAGGGATAAACAAACTAATTAATATAATAGCCCCAATTAGTTTTGAAATAACACTATTCTTTTCTTTCTTCTTAATATATAAAAATAATAAATAAATATGTAAAACTATAATAACAATTGCAATTACAGTATATTCCTTCATTCTAAAATAACTGCCCCATCTTGCTTCAGAATCTTCAGGATGTATCAAGCTAAATATAAACATAATAAGCTGAACTATACTAATATAAACAATATTTATCAATAATATAGTATCCAATTTTTTAATAATTTTTTCTTTTAATTTCATTTGTACCTCTCCTTTTATTTGATAATACTTCTCAAAAATCACAATCTCTTCTCAATCTCGCCAATGATTTTTGGGGACGCGCACCAAAATCAACTTACAATCTCTTCTCAATCTCACCAATAATCTCTTCACGTATTTCTTCATTTTTGATAGATTCAATTGTTTTGTTGAACTTAGCTCTTACTAGTAGCTTCATAGCCTCTTTCAATGAAAAACCTCTACTCATAATATAGAAAAGTTCCTTATTATCAGCTTTTCCAGCACTACTACTATGTTCACCCTCAACATCTTCTTCAGAGCACAAAAGCATAGGAAGAGCAATTGACTTAGCCTTATCTGTTAATAATAAGCAATTTTCGTTTTCACTTCCAATAGCCTTTTTGCAGCCTTTTTTAAAATCAATAGTACCTTTAAAGTTCTTCTTAGCTTCTCCACCTAATGCACCTTGAACATCAATATTAATTTTAGAATTTTTTCCACGAAGCTCGCCAATATAATTCAAATCAAACCTCTGATTTTCACTGCCTAAATACAAAGTATTAATCCTATTTTCTGATAAATCGCCAATTAAATTAGAATAATAATTAGTAATCGACATCTTTCCACCAAAGTCAATTATAGAATAACAAATATTTGCATTTTCTTCAATACAATTATCAATACTTAATAAATTTATTGACAAATTATTTAATAAATTAACAATAATTATTTTGATCTTTGAACCGCTTTTAGCATTAACCCTAATAAGCCCATTATGAAAAGCAGCTATTTTCGAATCAGAATTATATTTAATTATAACAGTCCCTTTTGTCTCCTCATCAGCAACAATTTCAATATTATCAACTAAACTAAAATTATCTTTATCAAACTCAAAAAAAGCTTTATAATCCTTGTCAGTCTTATTCTTAATATCAAATCTAATCTTTTGATTAGCATTCTTTTTTATTTGATTAATAGGTAACTCACCTAAACCAAAAGTCAAATCAAAATCAGATACTTCCGCTTCAGAATTACCAACAAGACTTACATTATTAAATTCACCAATCTCACTATCAAAAGAAGTTCCATCAATTTCAATATTATTAATTCTAAAATTTCTAGAAGTTCTAACCGGAGTCTCATTTATTTTAATATTATTCATTTTTAATCCTTTCCTTTGACATTATATTTCATTTATACTATAATTACATCATTACTAAATTATAAGGAGGTTATCTTATGAACAACTTACGGAACATTTGGGCTAAGATATTAGACATCGCACAATTGATTTTGGCAATATGTGTTCTAATAGGGCTTTTAATAGGTATCTATTTAAAAGTAAGTCATATTTTAGCAATCGTGTTCACAATTGTAACTGTCGTCCTATTCCTCCTTGAGCTCCTGCTCCCAGATCCAGATGAGGATATGGAGGAAAAATAACTATCCTTTAAACTCTTGCAATGCAAGAGTTTTTTTATTGCAGTAGGGGCGGAGTTCCATCTCCGCCCGTCTCCGAAGAAATTACCCAATGCTTCCCTCCAACTCCATATTAATAAGATTATTCATCTCAACCGCATACTCAACAGGTAATTCCTTAGAAATAGGATACGCAAACCCACGAACAATCATAGCCTTAGCATCCTCCTCAGAAATCCCCCTACTCATTAAATAAAAAATAGTTTTATCACTAATCTTACCAATCTTAGCCTCATGAGAAATCTCAACATCATCATTTCTAACATCATTAACCGGAATTGTATCAGAAATAGAAAAATCATCTAACATTAAAGATTCACAAGAAACAGAACTCTTTGAATTCTTTGCATTTTCTCCAATTCTAACCAAAGATCTATAAGTGCACTTACCACCATTTTTAGAAATAGACTTAGCATTAACAACACTAGAAGTATTTGCTTTATTATGAACAACCTTAAATCCATTATCCAAATTCTGTCCAGCTCCTGCAAAAGAAATACCAGTATATTCAGTCTTAGCTCCTTCACCATTTAGAATACTCATTGGATAAAGCATTGAAATCTTAGAACCAAAAGAACCAGAAACCCAATCCATTTGAGCATTTTTTCCTACTATTGCTTTTTTAGTATTTAGATTAAGCATATTCTTAGACCAGTTCTCAATTGTTGAATATCTAAGATATGCGTTATCTTTTACAAATAATTCAACACATCCAGCATGAAGATTAACTTTATTATATTTTGGAGCACTACATCCTTCTATAAAATGAAGACTAGCACCTTCATCAACAATTATTAAAGTATGTTCAAATTGTCCAGATTCTGGTGAATTAAGTCTAAAATATGATTGAAGTGGAATATCAACCTTCACTTCTTTAGGAACATATACAAAAGAACCGCCAGACCAAACAGCTCCATGTAAAGCTGCAAATTTATGATCAGCCACTGGAACACATTTCATAAAATGATCTTTTACCAAATCAGGGTATTCTCTAACAGCAGTTTCCATATCTGTATAAACAACACCTTGTTTAATAAGCTCTTCTTTCATACTATGATAAACAACCTCAGAATCATATTGAGCACCAACACCAGCTAAACTAGTCTTTTCAGCCTCAGGAATACCTAATCTATCAAAAGTATCTTTAATATCATCAGGAACATCATCCCAAGAAGAACTAATATTAGTCTTAGGCCTTACATAAGTTGCAATCTCGTCCATATTAAGCTCAGAAATATCAGGTCCCCAAGTAGGAAGCTCTAATTTATTATAAGTCTCTAAAGCTTTAAGCCTAAACTCTCTCATCCAATCAGGATCACCCTTCTGCTTAGAAATCTCCTCAATAATCTCACGAGTCAAACCTTTTTTTATCTTATAATCATATTCATCTTTATTCTTAAAATCATAAATATTTCTATTAATCTCTTCAATATTTGATTTAGACATTATTTATACTCCCCATATCCCTTTTCTTCAATCTCTGACGCTAACTCTTGCGTACCAGTCTTCACAATCTTCCCATTAACCAAAACATGAACAAAATCGACCTTCAAACTATGCAAAATCTTAGTATTATGAGTAATAATCAAAACCGCATTATCATCATTTTTAAACATCTCGATTCCTTTAGAAACTGTCTTAATAGCATCAACATCTAACCCAGAATCAGTCTCATCTAAAATAGCAAGCTTAGGATTTAAAACAAGCATCTGTAAAATCTCATTCTTCTTTTTCTCACCACCAGAAAAACCTACATTTAAACTTCTCTCCATATTTTTAGGATTCATATTTAAATCTTCCATATATTTTTTAAGTTCATCTCTAAACTCAAAAACCTTAACTGGTTTTCCAGTAACCTTATTTTTTGCAAACTTCAAAAAATTAGTAACAGAAATACCAGGAATTTCTTCAGGTAATTGGAAAGACATGAAAATTCCTTTTCTTGCAATCTCATCAGTTTTAAAATCATTTATATTCTCACCCTCAAATATAATTTGTCCACCAGTTTTTGAATAAGCAGGATTATTTAAAATTGCATTAGCAGTAGTAGACTTACCAGAACCATTAGGTCCCATAATAACATGAATCTCACCTTTATTAATCTTTAGATCAATCCCCTTTAATATTTCCTTATCGCCTGCATTAACATGCAAATTTTCTATTTTAAGTAATTCCTTTTTCATTTTCATTTCCTTTCATATTTTGTTTGTATTTTATATGATTGAAATATAGAATTTTGAAGCGTGGCAAGGTGTTTTTTGACATAGTCGAAAAATAGCAGAGCGTCCGCAGCCTAAGCTGAAAAATTACTATATTTCAAATTATATTATTTTTTATAAATGTATACATTTAATTTTATTTTTTCAAAACACGCCTTACGCAAGACCTACAACGCTCCTTATTAATATCAAAATCACAATTCAAATTATTAAGCCCCAAAACCTCATAACTATACTTAGCCAGTCTATTAATAGCCTCATCAGACATCGTACTCTTAACCTTTTGGGCCTCTTCTTCAGCCTTTTCTTTATCTAAATTCAAAACATCCTTAAAAAACAAATAAACAATATCATAAGCCTCAACAATCTTCTTAGCAAGTTCTTCACCATCAGCCGTTAATTCTATTTTTCCATAAATTTCATAATTTATAAGTCCTTCATCTTTTAAATTATTAACAGCTTTATTTACACTCGCCTTAGAACAATTCATCTTTTCAGCAATATCAGTTACACGAACTTTTCCCTCTTGTTTTCCAAGAATATAAATATTTTTTAAATACTCTTCTAAAGATTTGGATAACATACTTTTCTCCTCAATGTTAACTTTGGTTAACATTTTATAATAATATCTTCAAAATGTCAATATAAAGGCAAAAAAATATCCTTACACATCAAGATGTGTAAGGATATTTTTTTAGTTTTTGCTTTCCCATAAAGAATCAAGATTTTTCAGATGAGGTACTAATGTTTCACAAATAGCAATCTTATCATTCCTGTCAGAAAGCTGTAGTGCTTGAGAATACAAGTACTTCGCCTTGTCTTCTCCTGAAGTTTGGCTATTTTCTCTGACTTTGACAAAATCTAATTCAACAGATGATTCAACAAAGTATCCATCCTCATTTTGGATCATCTTCAGAAGGTCTATAGCATTATACTGGTTATAAACACAGTTTATTACTATACCAACAAACCCTCCAAAAATAATTCCTTCTTCATCTTTTTTAGGGACAACCCGAATACCATATATTTCTTTTGGCATTTCCATCAACTCCTTTAAAATTATTTATATATGTCAACCTATAAAGTAAAATAGGAGTATAAATATAAGTCTAGAATACACTAGAATAAACATATTATAGCACAAATTTAACATAATATCTAGTATTTAACTATAATTTTAAAGTTTTTTCTTGATTTCTATTTATTTTTTCCTAACTTTAGAATATAATGTCACTATAAATTTAAATATTATGGAGGTACGGATTATGAAAAAAGTAATATTTAAAGGCTGTGGAACAGCTATTGTTACTCCCTTTACCGAAACAGGAGTTAAATTCGAAGAATTCAGAAAAATGATTGAATTTCAAATTGAAAATAATGCAGACGCTATTATTGTTTGTGGAACTACTGGTGAAGCTTCTACAATGACTGAACAAGAAAGAAAAGATACTATTGAATTTGCTGTTAAAACTTCTAATGGACGTATTCCAATTGTTGCTGGAACTGGCGGAAACTGTACTAAAAATGTTATTGAATTTACAAAATGGGCTGAATCAGTTGGTGTAGATGGTGCTTTAATCGTTACACCTTACTACAACAAAACAACTCAAGAAGGCTTAATTGCTCATTATAGCGCTATTGCAAAAGAAACTACCCTACCTATTATTTTATATAGTGTTCCTAGTAGAACTGGAGTTAATATTGCTCCATCAACATGTTTAGAACTATCAAAAATTGATAATATAGTTGCAATTAAAGAAGCTTCTGGAAATCTATCACAAGTTGCTGAAATTAAAACACTATGTGGTGATAATTTAAATGTTTATTCTGGAAATGATGATCAAATATTACCTCTACTTTCAGTTGGAGGAATCGGAGTAATCTCAGTATTATCAAATATATTCCCTAAAGACACACATGATATGGTATATAAATTCTTTGAAGGAGATTTTAAAGGTGCCTGTAACCTACAACTTAAATATATACCTTTTATAAAAGCATTATTCTCAGAAGTAAACCCAATTCCAGTTAAAGCATGTTTAAACATGATAGGATATAATGCTGGAATTCCACGTATGCCTTTAATAGAAATGACAGAAAAAGGAAAAGAAAATTTAAGAAAAGAACTTTCAAAATTGAGCTAAATATATTATAATTATAATTGTAGAGGTCGGCCACCGGACGACCCGTCTTCGAAGAACCAACCCTAAAAAATGTAGGGGCGAGCATCGCTCGTCCGCAACCGTAGGGGCGGGGTTCCACCCCCGCCCTTCCCAAATAATTGAATCACACAAGAAAGGAATAAAAATGAACACTACACCTTCACAAGAAGAATTTGAAGAAATAATAAAACCAATTATAGAAAATGACGAAGTACAAAAGATGAAAAACTATCGTCAACACGCAGATAGCAGTTGTTATGACCACTGTATGAATGTTGCATATTATACATATTATATATGTAAAAAACTAAACCTTGATTATAAATCAGCCGCAAGAGCCTCAATGTTACATGACTTCTTTTTATATGATTGGAGAGTTAAATCAGACGATAGAAAAGGATTTCATGGCTTTAGGCACCCTAGAATTTCTCTAGAAAATGCTGAAAAATATTTTGATCTAAATGAAAAAGAACAAGATATTATATTAAAACACATGTGGCCAATAACAATTAAACTACCAAAATATAAAGAAAGCTATATAATTACATTAACAGATAAATTTTCTGCATTATTTGAAACAATGAAATATTATAATAAAAAACCCAGCTTCCAAAAAGTATATGCAAACTTTATAATATTCCTGGCAATACTATTTTTAAAATCATAATTTCCAATAATGATTGATGTCACTATAGCTCTTTACGGACGACCAATGGTCGCCCCTACACTTTTTTATAATTTCATTTACGTAGGGGCGAGCATCGCTCGTCCGCAACCGTAGGGGCGGGGTTTCACCCCCGCCCTAATAAAATAAGAAAGGACTGAAAACTATGATAAAAGTATTAATTAACGGATGTAACGGAAAAATGGGACAAGTATTAGCAAACCAAGTTTTTAAAAACGACAACTTTGACGTATACGCTGGAGTCGACAGAATTGACACTGGAGACAATAAATTCCCAGTATTCACAAGTATCCAAGATATTAAAGGAAAACCAGATATAATAATCGACTTCTCTATTCCAGTTGCAACAATGAACATTTTAGAATATGCAAAACAAAACCAAATACCAATAGTAATTGCAACAACAGGATTTTCAAATGAAGAACTTCAAAAAATAGAAGATTATTCAAAAGAAATACCAGTATTCCGTTCAGCAAATATGTCATACGAAATAAACCTAATGGCACAAATGGTTGCAAAAATGGCAACACTACTTACAGATTCTGATATTGAAATAGTAGAAACACATCATAACAGAAAAGTTGATGCACCATCTGGAACAGCCCTTCTACTAGCAAACAGTATAAATGAAGCATTAGACAATAAAATGACATATGAATATGATAGACATAGTAAAAGAGAAAAAAGAAGTAAAACAGAAATAGGAATCCACGCAATCCGCGGAGGAAATGTTGTTGGAAAACATTCAGTTCTATTCTTCTCTGAAAATGAATGCTTTGAAATAACACATACAGTTGATTCAAGAAGTGTTTTTGCAGACGGAGCTTTAAAAGCAGCCGAGTTTTTAATTAACAAACCAGCTGGATTATATAATATGAGAAATATGTTTTAAAAAAAAAGTGGACACCTTGGATTGAGGTGTCCACTTTTGTTTAAAACACCAATATTCGTAGCGGAGAACTAGAGTTCTCCATAAACAGAAAAGGCACTTTTTCAATGTTTCTGGACGTCCCTTTTTTTCAATTTACATACAAACCCAAACCGAACAGCTTCCGCTATTTACAGGAAAAACTCCGTAACCATTATCATCAATCAAAACCTCTTCTTCTCTATGTCCTAAGCTATCAATAAATATCTTTCCAGCAAATTTTTCGCCAATATACATCGATTTTGAACCCTCTTCTCTATTAGACATAACAACAGCTAAACCAGATTTAAGATGTTCTTCATCTCCCTCACGAGTAAAACCAACAATACTAAAATCATCAAAATAATCATGTTGTTCTCCATAAGCTTTATCTCTTCTTAAAATCATCAATGTATCAATGTTTTCCATTTTATCAAATTTATCATGTTTAATTCCATTATAATCCCCATAAAAAATACAAGGATAACCTTCTTTTCTAAGTAATATAATTGAATATGCAATTTCTTTAAACCAACCTTGAACCCATGATTCTAAAGCCTGCCCAGGTTGTGTGTCATGATTATCAACAAAAGTAACAGCTAAATTTGGATTACTTTTAACTAAAGTATTATCCAAAATTTCGGCCATATTATACTCTCCATTACTATTTGACGCATTATAAAAATTAAAATGAAGTGGAACATCAAATAAAGAAATTTTATAATCAGTTTCTGATAAATATCTTTCTATTTCGCCTAAATCTCCATTCCAATATTCACCAACTGCATATAATTCTTTTCCTGTTTCATCTCTTAAATACTGAAGCCAGTCTTTCATAAAATATGATTCAATATGTTTAAGTCCATCAAGCCTAAATCCATCTGCATTTGTTAATTCCAAATACCATTTTCCCCATCTCTTACACTCATTTACAACATCCTCATTCTCAAAATCAACATCTGCTCCCATTAGATAATCAAAATTACCAAATTCTTTATCAACATCTAACTGCCAAGATTTATCTTTTAACTTGTATAATGCATTTTCATCTGTACGAGAATTATAATCAATTCCGCTAAAATGAGTCCAATTATATTTAAAATCTGAATATTTTCCATTACGGCCAGGGAAAGTAAATTTAGTCCATACTTCAACAGTTTCATCTTCACCTTCTACAACATTATGGTCATCCCATCTACACTTATGTGCTTTAATAGTTTGAAGCTCATCTGCTCCCATTTTATGATTTAAAACAATATCAGTATATACTTCTATTCCAGCTTGTTTTAACTTAACAATAGCTTCTAGATATTCATCTTTAGTTCCATATTTTGTTGGTATACTTCCTTTTTGGTCAAATTCGCCTAAATCATACATATCATAAACGCCATAACCTACCTCATATTTTCCGCCAATCCCCTTATAAGCTGGTGGTAGCCAAATTGAAGTAACACCTTTTTTAGCTAAGTCTTCAGCTTGACCACAGACATAACTCCAATATTTACAATTAGTTTCCATATACCATTCAAAATATTGAATCATCATTCCATTAATATCTTTCATAAAAACATCCTCTCTCTAACGAACTACCCCCTAAAATCCAATCTTGAAATATATAATTTTTAAATGCAGGGAGGTGTTTTTTATATTGTAAAGCTTCAAAGAATAAGCTAACAATATAAAAAATAGCAGAGCGTCCGACTGGAACTTAAAAAATATATATTTCAAGATTTACAAAGAAGATCATTCCTCATTTTTAATTTTTTGAACCTCTTCATCCTCCTGAATCTCCGGCTCCAAAAAATCAAAACACTTCTTATTTTTCTTCATAACTGAAACCGCAACATCCTTATCACTTCGAAGCCTCTTACTCGCATATTTCACAATAATAGGCTTTTCCTCAATAGCCTTAAGAACAACATCTTTATCATCTCTCATCTTCTTTGAAGCAAAATATAAAATCTGGCCAGATTTTTCAAGCCCAGCCATAAGCAATTCTTTATCTTTTAAAAGCTTTTCTCCAACATAACAATATGTCCAACCAAGCTTACTAACAGATTCATAAACAATCTCTCTATCATTTTTCAGTTTACTACTTGCAAATTCCAAAGCTTCTGGATTATTCTTAACAGCTTCAAAAACAACCTCTCTATCATTTTTTAATTTATCATCAGCAAATTCCAAAAGTTTTCCATTTTCTTTAACAGCACCCAAAACATAATCTCTATTTTCTGAATTTGCTTTAATATCTAATATCTCTTTAGCAATCGGCATTGTAAAATCAACTTCCTTTTAAATATTTATATCTAAAACATATTTTATCTAAACGAAAAATAAAAATCAATTATTTTTGAAAAAAATATGAATTTTCCCAAATAAATTGACATATAATAGAAAATATAGTATACTATATTTAGCTTAAGCAAAGTTGTTTAGTGTAACCAAACAATAATGCACAAGATATGTGAGGAGAACACATATCTTTTTTTATTATAATCTGTAAGGGTAGGCCTTGGGCCTACCTTTTATTAATAATTGTTCCAAAAAAAGAAAACAGAGCAGGGAGAAACTGCTCTGAAACTACTATGTAGTTTTTTAGTCTTCGTTGTTTTTCTGATATTTCTTCAATTCTTCATTTAATCTTGTGATTTCCTGAAGAAGAATCCATATCAACGCGTAACCATTTATAATAACGCACCTCCTTTCCTCAAGATTTCCTCTATAGAAAAGGATGTTATTATTATAATTTATTTTCCAGTTTTATGCAATAAATTTTTTTAATAATATATTTTTGTAGGGGCGGGGCTTGCCCCCGCCCACAAAAAAAGACCACATTATTTATGTGGACTTTTTTTATTTATTTTAATTCATAAACCTGATCTCTATTATAATCAGTAAATTTCGTTGAAGACTTTAAACAAATTAGAGGTCTAAGTCCTAAATCAACAGTGGTACGACCTGTCGTATAACCTAATTTACCTGTTTTAAAAGCTCTCATCATCACATTTTCACTTTGTTGAGATGGCGAAGCTAACCACATTCCATAAACGTTTGTATTTTCCTTTATATATAAAGAATCTGTTTCTATAGCATTCGATAATATACCCATTTCTGACTGATTCGATAGTTTAACTTTATATCCTTTATTACCAGTCGAATCATATTGTATTGTTATATTATGGTTTTTATTATATGAATCAGCAAACATTTCTATAGTTGGTGCACCAATAGCAAATTTTGCATAATTGTTTCCAATTTTATTTGTCCAAATATTTGTATCTAATAAATATGCAGATACTTTAGCATTTTTTTGAGTTGAATTTGGGTTTGAATATATCCACTGATTATATTTTTGTTTCATTAGTTGATTACCTACTATATTAGCTGCACCTGTATAATCATTTGATACTCCATTGTAATTTACTTGATAGTCGTTTCCTTCTTTTACTATATCAATTGAATGATTTGAAGAATTTGGAATCCAATTTCTATTCACAAAATCATCTGCTATTAAATACACATTTTCATCATCATTTAAAAAAATTCTCCAATCATTTGTTGTATCTCCATCTCCGTTTAAATCAACTCCGTAATCAACGTATTTCCCATAATTACCAACAGATGCAACATCAGTAGCTAAGCCACTAGTCTTTTGTCCATTCATCTTCCAAATCAAACCATCTCTACAAAGCTTAGTATTTGACTTTAAACAAACAACCGGACGGAAAGCTGCACCATTTTGATTATATGGGCCTGTTGTCAAATATCCCCAATAATATGTTCTTATCACCCATGAACTACTAAATCCTGTTGGAGATGCTAACCAATAATAGTTTGAAATCCTGTCATTTTTTGTAATTATATATAAAGAATTTCTATCCAAACCAGATATATCCCATGCATACGCACTATCGCCGATTTTTAATTTATATCCATCAGTGTTATTTTCATCATATCCTATTTTTACATCATGCATTTCATTATATGAATCGCAAAACATTTCTACTGTTGGACCACCAATAGCATAATCAACATAATTTATATTAGATGAATTAGTAAATGCTTTTGTCCATGTTTTAGTATCAAGCATATATGCAATTGATTTTATTGAATTAGTTGTAGCTGTTTGGTTATTATTAATCCATTTATTATATTTTGAAAGTGTACGACTTAATTTTTCATTTTTTACTATATCAGCTGAACCTTGGTAGTCATTTATAACACTAACAAATCCATTTTCTTGTAAAAATGAATTATTATTTCCGTTCTTTGGGACTAAATTTTGCGGTATAAAATCCGCAGCTATTAAATAAACATTATCCCCATCATCTAAAAAAACTCTCCAGTCGTTAGTTGTATCACCGTCTCCGTTTATATCAACACCATAATCAATATAATCTCCGTAATAACTAGCTGAGATTTTATCTGTTGTAAAAACCCAACCATTGTCATAATACATATATCCATCTGTAAATATTATTATATGATTATTACTTATAGATATTTTATCAATTTTAGCTTTTAATGTATTGTAAGAATTTATATATGTATTGTTTACACTTACATCATCTTTTAATTCATATTTATTATTCTCGTTTGAATAGTCATAGCTTTTTCCATATTGATAAACATAAACATTATTTGATGTTCCTATTGCTTCTAATTGTTGTTGATTATATATTGGTAAGAATTCTGGTGCACTTGAATTATCAGATTTTGAACTTTTATACACATCTGAAGTGTCTTTAATTGCTTCATATTGCATTTGTAACTTTCTATTTGCTAAAATATACGCACCTATTATAAATATAGCAAAAAAGGCCACAGATAGTATAACATATATTGTAATTGCACCTTTCTCTTTCCTAATTTTTCTATTTTTATTCATTAAAATTTCTCCTTCGTATAATCCATCTACTTTATATTTTATCTAATAGAAAAATAAAAATCAATTGTTTTTTTAAATTTTATATTAAAAATTGTAGGTGTCGACGACCTCGGCGACCCGCTCTCCAACTACATACCCTATTATTAATTTGGAATGTTGTAATTATTCTGATTGTGGGCGGGCTTGGAAACCCGCCCCTACAGAATTTCATCAACAAAAAAACGACCTTTCGGTCGCTTTTGTTTTACGCTCTTGGATGAGCCTTTTTATAAACATTTTTTAATGAATCATCTTGGAACTGCATATACACCTGTGTAGATGAAATATCTGAATGTCCAAGCATTGTTTGGATAGCCTTTAAATCAGCCCCATTTTGTAATAAATGAGTTGCAAAAGAATGTCTTAAAACATGAGGAGTAATTTCTTTTGTTATATGAGCTTGCTCTTTATAGAATTTTACTATTTTCCAGAATCCTTGTCTTGTAAGTCTTTTACCATTTATATTAACAAATAATGATTTCTCCTCATCACTCTTAATAATTACTGGTCTAGCATTTTCAACATATTCTTTTAAAGCTTTTAATGATAATTTTCCAAGAGGAATAGTTCTTTTCTTAAATCCATTATTACAAACAACATATCCTTCTTCTAAATTAACATCATCTATATTTAATGAAATAATTTCAGTAACTCTCATTCCTGTTGCATAAGCAAATTCAAGCATTGCCTTATCTCTTGTTCCTTTTAAGTCAACATCTTTAGGTTGTTCTAATAATAATTCTATTTCTTCAGAAGATAAAATACTTGGAGCTTTTTTCTCAATTTTTGGAGCTTGAATTCCATCAGTTGGATCAGCTTTTACTTTTTTATTACGTAATAAATATTGATAAAAAGATCTAATTGATGCAATATTTCTTGAAATTGTAGATGTCTTTTTATTTAAATCTTTTAAATGTTCAATATATTCATCTATATCACTTTTTTCTATTTTAGAATAATTTTTCTTTTCTTGGCTTAAATATTCACTAAATTGGTTGATATCTCTTTCATAAGATTGTAAAGTATTTTGAGATAATTTCTTGTCTTTGGCTAAAAATTCTAAAAATAGTTTTATTTGTTTTTCCATTTTTTCCTCCTGTTAATCTATATGTTTCAAATTTGAATTTACATAAATTTAATATGTATATGTTATATCAAAAGTCTTCTAAATTGTAAATAGTTTTTAGAAATTTTTTTTGAAAATTTTTATTAAATTCACTGATATATAGCCTTCAGCTAAAGAAGCTATAATTACTAAGCAAGAGGCAATTAGTAAAAAAAATATATACTTAATTATTTCAAATTTAATATTTTCTCTTTTATCTCTACTTATTATGTATTTGCAAAGGTTTATCCCACTAACTCCTATTATAAAAATAGCTAAAATAAAGAAGATGTTTTGGAGTAGTAATGAACAAATTGAAAACCATATACCTTTATTAATTTCAGACGATGATGCCATAATAGATGAAATTGTATATCCTAATGAAAATCCTTTATATCCTATTAAAATAAGCAATACTGGTATTCCTATTATAGTTGAACCTAAAACCCCACATAAAAGAATAAACGATAGATTACTCTTAACCTTTTTTAAAAACACCTCATTAGAATCAATATTATCTTCTTCTTTAACATTTTTTATAATACTTTCAACATAGCCTCTTACCTCTTCGGACTGCTCTTCTCCGGAATTGTTTATTACCATAACCCCAATAATAATTCCAATTAAAAAAATTATACTAATAATAATATATTCTTTAATATTATTTTTAAAATAATACCTAAGATTTTCTTTCATCTTTTGTTCCTCCTAAATAATTTGTATGCATGACCCTACCTAAAAATAACATTTTTTTATATTTTTTCCTTGACATTTAAGATATAATTTGCTATTATAATTATTGTCAAATGCGGATGTGGCGGAACTGGCAGACGCGCTAGACTTAGGATCTAGTGTCTTTGACGTGGGGGTTCAAGTCCTCTCATCCGCACCAAATTTTAAGATTTTTGTTAGAATTTTTAAGAATTTTACAGAAATCAAAAATGGTTAAAATACACTTATCATAATATTTTGATAGGTGTTTTTATTTTTTTTAATTGTTTCTTACAATTTCTAAAAAATGTTCAAAAATGTTCCAAATTAAAGTTCCAAAAATTTGGAGCTTTTTTTGTGTCTTTATTTCATATAGTTTTCGGAAAGGAAATTTTAATGAATGAAAATCTACAATTATTTAAAGCAAATGAAGTTCTACAATACAAGTTTATAACTGTACCAAAAGAACTATTTATTAATCCAAAATATTGTCATCTATCTTCTGATAGTAAATTACTATATGGATTTATACTAGATAGATTTCATCTTTCTATTCAAAACAACTGGAAAGATGAAAATGACAATATATATTTAATATTCACAAGAAAAGATATTCAGAAATTATTTAATTTATCAGATAAGACAGTTACAAAGGCTTTTAAAGAATTAAGTGATTGTAATCTTATTTATGAAAAGAAACAAGGAAGAAATAAACCTAATCTTATTTATCCTTGTAAAATAGATTTTGAATGGAATCGGAAAATTTACGACCTAATAATAATAATAATAAAAATACTAATAGAGTAAAATGCAAACGACCTTCAAATTTTGACCAAAGAAATTATGAAGGCTTTGACTTTAATACTCTGCTTGCAAATTATAAAGAATTTATTTAAAAGGAGATTTGAAGATATGGAAAATAAAGAATTACCAGAAAAATATGTTGATGAAAAAACAGGAATTGAATATGGATTGGTTGGAGACTATTATATCCCCAATCTAGTTTTACCATATAGAAAAAATGTAAAACTTGGCAAATATGGAAGAATGAGAGCAAGATATTTAAAGGAGCATAAGAAAGCAGAATATACAATAATGCTTATGGAGAATACTTTGCAAGATCATTTAATTGAAATAGATAAAACAGCAAATGAAAGATACGATTTATTGATGAAACAATTTGTAGAAAAAGAAAATATTACAGAAGAATTAAAAACAACTAATCAATTAGAATGGGTTGGCAAAATGAAAAATATTAAAAATGCAGTAGAAGAAATTATATTAAAAGAATTAATTTATGTTTAGGAGGAATTGAAAATGGAAGATATGAAATTATATGATAAAGATTCAGGAGAATTATGTGAGCTAATAGATAGCAAAAGAATTGAATTAAGAAATAAAAATGAGGAATATAAAAAATTAAGAAATCAAGTATGTGAAATTAAGGAAAAGTATCAAAATATTTTAGCAATTATTGAAGATAATGAAGTAGAAAATTTAGATAAAGAAGAATGTAAAAAACTTCAAAAATTACTTTCATTATATTCAAGAATGATGGACTATGAAGACAGAGAAATTTTCTTTTTAGGTGCAAGAGAGAATTATTTTTATTTTAAAAATTTAGGAATTTTAAAATAGATTTTAGAAGATTTTTTGTAGAAAATTTCTTCTTTTTTTTATACAATTTTTTAATAAAAAATAGATAATTAGGGGAAAAATTTCCACTTTGAAATATTAAAAGCAAGCGACGCATTTATACTCCCGTATAAATACACAGCTAAAATTTCTATAATGAAATTTTATATGGGGAAATTCTTCCCCTATCCCCTAAAAAAATTTGAAAGGAGAGAATAAATTGATGAGAACAAGAACTATAAAACAACAAATTTATTTAAATGCTGATGAGAAAAAAATATTAAAAGAAAAATCTAAAAAAGCAGGATTAAATGAATCTGAATTTATACGAAGTATGATTAAAGGTTATAAGATAAAAGAACAACCAACAAAAGAAATTAGAGAATTTACAAGAGATATATCTGGAATAGCAAATAATATAAATCAAATCACAAGAAATGTTAATATGAGGTATGGTCGAAATGAAGATATAGAATATATAAAAAATGCTATTTCAAAATTTATTTTAGATTTTCAAAAGAAAGTTTATTCAAGAAATTAGAAAGAGGTGTTACAATGGCTGTTATGAAAATAAAAACAATTAAAAGCAATCTGCAAGCAGTTATAAACTATGGCAAAAATGGAGATAAAACTAATAATGGTGTTTTAGTTTCAAGTGTAAATTGTTCTATAAATACTGCTTATGGAGAAATGGCACTTACTAAAAAATTCTATCATAAAGAAGATAAAACTTTAGGCTACCATATTATACAATCTTTTAAAGGAAATGAAGTATCTCCAAAAATGGCAAATCAAATAGGAAAAGAACTTGCTGAAGAATTATGGGGAGATAAATATCAAGTTATAATATGTACTCATATAAACAAAGAAAATGTGCATAATCATCTGATTTTAAATTCTGTTTCATTTGTTGATGGAAAGAAATATCATAATTCAAACTCTGAAATCGCATTTATGAAAGAAACATCTGATAATTTATGTATAAAATATAGTTTATCACTTGTTAATACTCCACGAGTTGAAAACGAAAGAGCTTTTAGGCAAAATCATATTGATTATTTTAATCGTAGAGACGAAAAAATGCAAAAGATAATAAATGATATAGATGAAGCAATAAAATCTGCTAGAAGGTATTCTGACTTCAAATTAAGTTTAAAAGCAAAAGGTTATGAAAATATAAAAGATTCAGGAAAATATTTATCTATAAAAACACCTTATTATTCAAGAAATGTACGAATTGATAGAGCATTTGGAGAAAGATATTCAGTACAAGGAATTAAAGAGAGAATTTATTATACGGAAAAAGAAAAAATTACTGTTGCTAATCTAAATAGAAAATATTATAGAAAAGTTTATACTGGTCCGAAAATAAATAGGTTTTTATTACAGACCAGTTCTTTTTATAGATTATATGTGCATTATCTTTATTTCTTTGGAAAACTACCTGCTAAAAATCAATGTAAAGAACTAACTCCAGAATATTACAAGCAGAAACGAAAAAACAATATGATATTTGAAGAAATAAATTTTTTAGCAAGAAAAAATTTTAAGTCTGTTAAAGAAGTAGAAAAATATATGGATAATCTAGAGAAACAATTACCTGAATTAAAAGGCAAACGAGAACTTTTATGGAGAAAGCATAAAACTGCAGACGAAAATGATAAAACAAAAATATTGTCAGAAATCAATTCATTTACTGATATAATTGATACCATTCAAGTACAAAAAATAGCTTGTAATAGGATTATTGCTAGATATGAAGAAATTAAAGAAGATTATAAAAAAGAAATTGAATCTAAAGAAAAATCAAAAGAACTTATTATTGCAGACAAGAAGAAAAGGGCTAGAAATAGATAAAAGGAGCAAACTGCTCCTTTCTCTTTTATGCATTAACTTTTAATTTATTTATTTTCTTTTAAGTTATTTACTGTTCTATTTTAAATAATCTTTTTACTATATTAAATATCTTTTGATACCATTTTTCTTGTGAAATAATTGCTATACTTTTTTCATCAACTATATTACTATTTTCTTCAATAATACTATTATTTCTATTTTTAAAAATATTATCAGGGTTATATTTTTCTCTTAATTCGTTTTGATATATCAATTCATTCTGTTTTAAAATTCTTTCAAATTCTTTTCTCTGTTCATCATTACACCAAAATTTTTTATTTATAATTGATAATATACCTATTGTTTTAGAATTTAAATTCATTTCTTTTAATGGTTTATTAAAATCAATTTTAGATACATATGTCTTTGATGCATTCTCTTTTAAAAAACTTAAAAATCTTTCTGAAATTTTTTCAACATCTGCTTTTTTTGTATGATCCAATATATCTAATGTTTCAGAAATTGCTAAACTATATTCTTGATTTATCATTATTTTCCTCTTTATAATAAAATTATTTTTATTCTTGCACAAAGTCTTTTGAAGTTTCTTTTTCTTCTGTTGCTGCAATTAAATCAGATTGAACCTCTGTTGTTAATCCTTCTCTTGACAATTCTGATAATTCAGAGCTAATATCCTCTTTAGTTCTATCACGAACTATATCAAGTTCAGGATATTTTTCTATAAATTGTCTAAGTTTTTTTGCTACTTCTGGTGTTATTGTTTGCATATAGTGTGCTTTTCTTTCATCAAATAAATCAGAAATGTCTGAAATATCTGATTTAATATCAGATGCAAGTGTATCAAATACTTGCTCTCCTAATATTTCATTTAGTGAAAGATTATCACCCAAATGATTATGATACGGACTCTCTGATGATACTGGAAAATTTCCTTCTTCCAAAACGAAATCTCCATTTTCGCCTTTATGAGTTTGCCATAATAACCATAAAAATTCCTCTCTATTATTTGGGTCTCCACACTTTAAATACATTTCTGTCAATCCTTGCTCTCCATTGTCATCCCAATATGAAAACTCCACTCCTTCATCTAAAAGTGTAACTGTTCTTGTTTTGTTATCTATTTTTACCTTTTCACCACTTCTCTTTGCTATAGCCATTAAAGCATCTGTATATTTCTGTATGCAACTCTTTTCTATCATATATTATCAACCTCCACTATATATTTTAAAATTCTATATATGCTATAATTTTTTTCGAATTAATTATAGCATAAAAAGTTTTAAATATTACGTTTGTTACAAAAAATTAATATTTTAGCAATATTTTTGTAATATTATTTCATAATTATTCATAGCATTTTATTTTTTATCATTATATTCATATAGTTCTTTCAAAAACTCTTTTTGTTCTTCATTTACAATATATTCCATATTTAAATATGATAAAATTGCAATAGTGTCTTTATGTATATTTTGCTCATATATTTTTTTAGTTGTATCTACATTAAATATATGATACTTAATACTTATCTTCGTTTTCTTTTATGTACTCTATCACTTTTTTTGGAATTTTATTATAATCATCTTTAGATAAAAAACTTAATATTACATCAACTTCTTTTAATCTTTTTGATAAATCATTCATAATTATCTCAATATCTCTCCTATTCTTTCTATTAAGTTTTTAAACTTTCTTATAATCCTACTACCTATTTTTTCTTTTTCTGATACTTTTGCTAAATCTTTTGGTGTAACATTATATTCATATTCGTGCTGATGTTCAAAAAACATTTCCTTATCTGCAGAATAAAAAACTCCATTTTCTTGTGCAATTTCTTCTTCTGTTCTTGTTTCATTTTCTTGCCTATATAAACTCTCTATATATCTTGATTTTACAGCCAGATTTTCAAAAAACATATCATATTTTTTAGAATATAATAAGTTTTCATTCTGAGCAATTTGTTCATTACTATCACTATTTGAAGAATGATTTGATTCTTCTGTATATCCATTGAGCCAAAGCATTGAGTTATTTTGATGATGCTTATTATTTAAAACTTCCTCTCTTGTATATACACCTTGCCTAAAAGTTTGCTTTTTAAAAACCTGTGCAAGTTCATTCATTTTTTTATCTATTTCTTCTCTCGGTGTTTCCTTGCTAAATGAAGAAAATCCAAAAATAAATTGCATAGGTTTATTTGCACTTATCTCTTGACTTTCTCCTAAACTTCCATAAAATCCACTATCTTTTTGAATGCAATAGTTATCAGACTTTTCTTTTAAAAGTCTATACAAAATTTCCTTATTTTCATCTGATAACGAATTAAAATAACAACATATATCTGTATAATAATTATCTTCTCTAAAATTACTACAAAAAGAGCATATTCCTTTTTCATAAAGAGTCTTACAAGCGGATAAAGTTGCACCATCAGCATAATCTTCTACTTGTGAAAATTTTGTTAAAAATGTTATTGGTTCTTCCTTTTTTTCAAATTTTTCTTTTCTCATTTTTACACCTCAATTTTTACTTTTTACTTATTACATTATAACATATTTTATTTTTTGTCCCAAATTTTTTAAATTTTGTATAAGTTTTCTATTTCGAGCTTTTGCATTCATCGAATAATTGATTTTTATGTAAATTTATGGTATAATATAAGTGTAGTTAGCTTAAATAGTACATTGAAAAAAGAAAGTGAGGAATCAACTATGGCAACTATCATCAACATTCACAAACAGGCAGGTCAGAAAAAAGATGCAGTACGGATTAACTCTATCGCAGATATTCCGGCTTTTCTGAAAGATACAATCACTATCAAAGGTAACCAGATTCATCTTGTATGCGTTGAAGGTAACGAAACTGCTCCTTTGGGTAGTGTTATTGGATACGAAGAATCCACTTCCACAAGCACAGGATGGAACACTTGGCATATTGCTAATGCTTCCACCAATCTTGTAGAAATTGATGGTGTGTTCTATAAGAAAGCAACTGTTATGCCAGCAATGGCTGTCTCTGAAGAGTTTCCTGAATTTCTTAAGGGTGCTGACATTACTCATAACGAAGATGGCTCCTGGTCTATCAAGACAGACTGGGGGATTAGCACAGGTTTTCCTAGTGCTTCTTATTGGGTAAGATATGGCACTAAAGAAGATGGTACTCCAGATGCCAATATTTTGACCAAAACAGAAAAATCATATCGCGATTATATCGTGTGTGGCGAAGATGGTCAGGACATTGGTCTTCTCTGCGAAATTGATCCTGTATAAGCAACTCTAGAGGTTTGGTAGTCCTCACTTTATAAGCAATAGGTTTCATTTGCCTTGCTTAAACTACCACCACCGTTTCATTAGCGGTGGTTTTCATTCTCAATTATTTTTATAACTTTTTTTACTTTTTTAAAAAAGTATGTACATTTCTTAAATCTCATTATATAATTTAAATATGATAAAGAATAATATATATTATAAATAATATTATTTAATGGGGCTGAAATAGTTTACTAGATTAGGACCTGACCCGAGCTGAACGCTAAGCGTCAGTAAAAGCCATTCATTGCGAATGGCTTTTTAAATTTTTTTAAATACTTATAAATCAATTAATCTATTTTTTTATACTATAAATCTCTTTATTATCTGATCCAATTATTCTATAAGATTTGAATACTTTGAAATCGCATTTTAATTTTAGATATTTATCTTGTTCTTTTTCAGTTCCCTTTTCTTTTAACCAGTCATTTCCTTCCATTATGTTTTTTCTTAATTCATCATTTTCTGCACAATCTGTTATTTCAATATAAATTCCATCTATTATATTATTAACATTATAACTATTTTCAAATTGACACCATTCTATTACTGGAAGTGAATTCTTGTTTACCAAAATAAATTTTTCTATATCAAAAGTTGGTAAAACACTTAATTTTTTATTATTAATTTGGATATATTTTTCCACATATTTATATCCTAAATCATATAAATCGCTTTCATTTGCAATTAAAATATACTCTTCTATATTTGATAAATTATTAATAATCTCATTAAGTGTTTCTTCTTTTTCTATACTGTTGTTGTTTATATATTCCATCACTTCTTTTTTTATTCCTCTTTGAAATGCTTTTCCATAGTCTTCAGCTACGTTATCTATATAAACATTATTATATTCATCTTTAATAAACCAATTTCTTGGAAGTAATTCAGAAATACCAAACACTCTATCAAGTTTCTTATCACTATATCTAATATTTCCAATATTAAATATAAGCTCTTCAATATCAGATTTTATTTTACTATTTTTAATTACTAGCTCTTTAAATCTCTTAATTTTTTCTTCATCTATTTGTGCATTTTGTTCATATTCCTTTTCTTTTTCGTCTGCAATTTTTATAATTTCAGAAAGTAGTTTTATTACATTATTCTTATATTTTTCTTTATATTTATATTTATTAGCAATTTCTATATAAGAATCATTTTCAAATAATCTTAATAGACTTTCATATTTATATTTTTCCTCTCTTTTAATATCTTCTTTTTTAATCTGTTCTAAATTAAAATAATTAATTTTAAACATATATATTATACTTTTTAAAACTTCACTTATATTTATTGGAGTCCATGACCATGAATTTTTATACTTATGGCTTTCACTATCTAAATCTACATACTCAATTATATGTTGAATTTCTGACTTTCTTTCAGAATAATTATTAAACTTTTTTATTGTATCCCATAAATCATATAATTCCCAAAATTTGTGATGTAACATATCTATTAACTTTGAAAAATCATTAATAAAATTAAAATCTCTATTTTTAGTTTCTTCAATTTTATATACATACAATATAAAATATATTATAGCTACGACAAACTGGAAATTAACTATTTCAAAGTCATCAAAATCTTCTTCAATAAAATAACTATTTTTTTCAAAGTGAATATTATCAAATAGTACCATTATTGGATCAATAGTCTGCCTTTTTAAGTATTCTTTTATGATAAGTAATAACCCTGCCATTATAATATCATAATATCTGTAATCCTTTTTTCTCTTTATAGAATAATTATTAAAAACAAACACATCATTTGCATATCTATAAGCTATATATTTCAAATCAGCCCCTTCAAAATTCATTCTATTTATATATAGTCCTGTGATATATTTGTTTATTTTACTAAAGTCTTCATATCTGTCGTTTCTAAAACAGCTTATCATCAACTTATTTAAAAAGTTGGAAAAATTTTCGTTTTTTCTTGTATCTTTAGCAAATTCTCTGTGCATATAGTATATTTTTTCTAAATATGTTGAGATTATATTTTCATATCTATTTTTACATAAAAATTCATATAAATTTAATAATAAATTCTCTTCATTTACATTAAATGGGTTTTGGATTGCGATATTAAATATATCATCTATTATTTTAGATATTTCATTATCAGAATCAATTTTATTATTGGTATCTATTATTATAGCTTTATTAATAATACTTATCAAATCTTCCTTTACATTCTTGTAATATGCAATCACAAATCCCTTTCCACATTTATCTCCTATCTTTTTACAAAGATATATTTTGGGTGCATTTTCTGAACTCCATTCTGTAGTTTTATCCTCATTAATTGTGCTTTTAATTTTTGCTTTTATGTTTTCTTCTATCTTATTTAGCATATAATAATTATATGAATAAATATATCCATATTTATTTGATTCAACAGTATCATATACCTCTTCTAAAACAAAAGGATATGGTTCATATTCAAATATATCAGATTGTTTTATAAATTTCATAAATTCACTATTTTGTTTGTCTAGTTTATTTTTGTTCTTTTCTCTCTCTTTTATATTTGATTCTACTTTATCATAGATATATTTTTCTAATTCAATATCTAAATATTCTTTATCAGTATTTAATTTAATTACTTCTAAAAATAACTTGAATATTTCAATCGCCGAATACACTATTGTAACATCTACAATTATCTGTGTAAAAACATATGCTATTTTATTATATTCTGGATTTATTAATTTTCCAATCCAAATTAAACTTAATGTTACAATCATTAGTTTAATACTTTGAACTATTTTTGTTTTTTCTAACATTAATTTTTTATTTATTTCATTTTTTTTATTTGAAATAATCTCAGCGACAAAAACAACTATTGCAATCAGTAGTCCTGTTATACCTATATATGCATCTATTCTTGTATCACAATCAAGTTTACTAACAAAATCAAATAATATATCTGTAATCAAAATTATTCCATTTTTTAGTAATAAACATATCATTATTAAAAATTCACATATCATCTACCTAATCACCTTAAAAATTTATATTTTTATAATACCTATTTTTTATTTTTTTATCTACTGATTATTTCGATTTATACCTTAATTCTTGTATGGCATTGTCTATTAAATTCATTTGTTCTGAAGTCAATTCAGGATTTGAATATTCTCCTGTCTGTAGATTAAAATTATTATAGTATTTCCCATTATGCTTTTTGGTCTGTATTCTTAACTTACTAACTGCTCTTAATTGGTCTATTTTACAATAAGAAAAGCCTTCAAAATCTTTAATTTCCCCAATGTCAATAATAACATCAGATTCATTTGATTTACTTGTTAATGGAGCAACTAAAACAGTTCCAACATTTGGTCTTGAATATAAGACAACTGCTGGATGTGAATGATTTAGTTCTTGTCCAACATTTACTCCAAAATCCACCCACACAACTTGTTTTCTAGTAACATAAGGTACATAGTTTAATTTTTCATTTCTATTTACTTTATTTAATTTATATATTTGCTCCACAAACCATTTTTCTAATTCTTGTCTTTGAGCCTTGTCTAATTTATTCAATTCATCTTGTATATTCACTAAAAATTCCTCCTGTTTTTGTATTTATTGTTTCTATTATAGCATATTTTTCAGTAAATTACTGAAAAAATTCAGAAAACTTTAGAAATTTTTCAATTTTTTATTGATTTTTTTCAAAAAATTGAGTATAATAATATTAGTAGAAGAAATTCTACTCGAGTTGAAATACACTCAATTAAGAAGACATTTTGACCTGAAAGACGGTCAAGTTGATTTATAAAAGCTTCATTAATTCGTTTTAACGGCTTCGATTTATTCGTAGTCTAGAATTGATGAAGCTTTTTATTTATTGTTTATTCAACCATTCCATATATTCTTCTTGTGTTATTTCTCCATTATTTATCTTTTCTTTTAGTTCAACATTCTTTTCTTTAAATTGTTGAAATTCCTTTTCATATTGCGAATTATCTGGATTTCTTCTTGTTCGTAGTAATAATTTTTGATAAACATTTCTGTATATTCTTAAATCATCATCTTCTTTCATAAGCCTTTGTTGAGTTCTAAAATGACCTACTTCTTTGCAAGTCTTACCATTTTCATAGATGTTGCTACAATAAATTTCATCTGATCTATTATCAGGAACAAAGTATTTTCCACAATTTTTACAATTTTTAATTTCAACATTTTCTGTATGAGCAAGTTCTAAAAGCTCAATAATAAAACTTTGAATAACACTATTACAACTAAAACAATAAGAAGTTAACTTGTCCTGATTTACATGTTTAGCTATTTCTTGTGCATCTTCTTCATCACTTATTGGATAATTTGCAAAATTGCCATAATTGTTAAGTTGTAATTTTAATTCCTTTGGGTTGTATAATTTTAAAACTGCAGAAGTTTTTTTGCTATTTCTTAAAATATATAATCTTTGGGCTGGGGATAAATCATGTAATTCTTCTAAATCATTTAAATTATATATGTATTTTATATCTTCTATTAAAGCTTTTTTATATTTCTCTAATTTATATGTAGCTTTTTCTATTACACTATTTATCATTTCTCCATATTTTTCTTTATCATAATATCTATCAATCTTGATATCGGATAATTCACTAATCATAACAATACCATATTTTTCTATAAATGCATTTATACTTTCAGATGAATGAAAGTCAGTATTTATGAAATCACATAGTTGCACTCCTAGCTTTATTTTTTTATATTCATTATACATTTCATATTCTTCATGCTTTTTATCATATCTAAATGAATTATATGCTATCATTTTTATTTTGTTTGTTTTGTTAATAAAAAACTGCATTTCTTGTGATATTTCAACCATTTCCATACACACCTCACATTTTTTGTTATTTTTCTAAAAATATTTTACCATAAACTATTGACTTTTGCAAGTAGCTATGATATATTTTAGTTAGTTCTTAAATTCTATTGGTTTAAAAACTAACAGAAGTAATGATAAGAACATTGAAAATTGAATATTTAGTTATTAGGTACGAGATAATGATACTCTTACACAGCCTCAGCTCGAGCGTGATAAAACCGTCGCAAGCAATGGGTGTAACTCGGCTAGAAAAGCGGAGTGGTGAAATTCCAGTGAAGTAATTTAAAAATTACAATCTAATAATTCCCAAGTGATGAGGGGCTGAAATAAATGTCATCATAAATTCAAACAAATGGAGGGATGCATATGAAAGAAACACCAGACGGAACAAAATTTTTAACTAGAAAAGATGTGATGAAATCTATTGGAATTGGAGATTCTGCATCTTTAGAATTATTCAATAATCCAGAATTTCCTGCAATTAGATTCGGAAGATCTTGGCTTATTGAAGTTAATGCTTTTAGAAAATATGTTAGTGAAAGGCATGTTGCTAATAAATTAGTTTACTAAAGATAATAGAGAATTTAGAAAAGCACTCTAAATTCTCCAATAAAAGAGATTACTATGTATCTAAAATAATGGGAATAACTTCCCAAATAATCTCTAAATGTATTATAGCACATTTTGTTTGAAATTTGCAAGTTATTCCTGTTATTTAAGAAATAAAACAGGAGGTCAATATGAAAAAATTAATCGAAGGTAGAGATTATTCTATAAACGAATATATCACAAAAAACAAAAAGATTAATAATTCTTTACCAATGTGTCCTACTTGCAGTAATTGTAATCATAAAGAACTCTGTCTAAACAGAAAAAACTTATATAAACTGAGATATTGTGATGATTGTAAAAACTGCAAAGATAAAGAACATTGCGATAAGTTTTATATTTATATTGTTTACAAAGGAGAAATTCTAAAAACTAGCAAAATTTCAGTAGGTATTCCTATTCGAAAACAAATTAATGGAAAAACACGAGAAGAAGTTTATAATAAGATAGTTGATTTTATTAATGATGTTAATAGCAATGGACTACCAAAAGAAATAAACAAAAAGAATACAGAAACTATTGTTACCCTAGCAAAAGAATTTGAGAAAAAGAAATTAAACAAAGGTATAATTATTCCCAACACTTATAAAAGACATTTAGAAACAATACAAATAATAGAACGAGATAAAATTGGCAATATTCCTATTCAGAAAGTCACAAAAACAATGATTATTAACTTTTTTGAAAACAATAGGAATTATGCAAATAAAACTCTAGATAAAGTAAAAAGTATTATAAAAAACTCTTTCAAAACTGCTAGAAAGAAAAATATAATCAAAGACAACTGGTTAGAAGATGATGAAGATACTTTAAAAATACCCAAAAGTTATAAAGAAGACAAATCTGTTGATGCTCTTTCAAGAAAAGAAGAATACATCTTAACGAATTATATAGAGACACACGAAAATAAGTACAATCTTATTATTCTTTTGGCTCTATATACAGGAATGAGAATAGGAGAAGTTTTAGCATTAATGCCAGAGGATATACACTTTGATATTGGAGAATATGGCTCAATTAGAATTAATAAAACTCTTACCAAAGATTTAAATAATAAAGTTATTATAGGAAAATGCACTAAAACAGCCAATGGTATGAGGACTATAGATTTGACACCGAAAGCAAGAGAAGTGATTGAAAAGGCTTTAAAACAAATGAAACCCAACAAGTATGGTACTATTTTTATAAGAGATGATGGAAAAATTTATGGCGATAATCAAGTAAATTCTCAATTCCAGAGGATTTGTAAAAACGCAGGATTAAGATTAGTTCAAAAGAAACACAAGAAAACAACTAAATTTAAAGGAGTTCACTATGTCAATTATATGTCTAGTGATGTTCACACACATATGTTAAGACATACATTTGCTACTAGATGTATTGAATCAGGCATTAGAATTGAAGTTTTACAAAAGATTTTAGGGCATTCTAAAATTCAAACTACAATAGATATATACGGAAAAATATACGACTATTACAGACAAAGTGAATTGAAAAAATATTCAAAATATATGGAAGAAACTGATGAAAAATTTAATAAATTAGAAAAAATATAAAAAGAAAACTATATGAAAAATGAAAGATATAAGATTTGGAACCAAGTTCCACAAAATATGGTAAATTGTAAAACCTTTATATGATGCGGAATTGAATGTTGTCAAATAACATTCATCCGCACCAAATTAGAAAAAGAGTGCCTTACGAAGTATGGTACTCTTTTCTTAGTTTTTTAATCATCTATCTCATCGTCTAGATCTTCAATGTTTTCTTTTATATCTTCTACTTCATCTTTTATATCTTCTAAATCGTCTTTTATACTTTCTTTTTTATCCATTTCACATTCAATTTTTTTACGTAGTTTTTCTAAATTTTTATTTTTACATTTCATTGTTTTTATTACTTCTTCTATTTTATCTAAAGCGTCAGGAATATAATCCATTAATTTATCTATACATGAATCATGGTCAATTGGTAGTAACTTTACATTCCCATTATTTACTGTTAAAAATGCTACAGGTTCAATGCTTACTCCTGCTCCACTTCCGTCCTCCAAATGGTAGTCTATATTGTACTAATTCTTCTTTATCTTTTCTTGTATATTCATCAACAGTTTCACCTCTAAACTCACTTCCTCCTGCTGCAAATCCAAATGTAACTTTTGAAATTGGAATTATAATTGTATCTATTCCAGTCTCAATTGGCTCTCCAATAATAGTATCAACATCTATCATGTCTTTTATACTATTCATCGCTGTTGTCATAAGTCCTTCTATTGGATGTTCACTCATTTCATTTTCCTCCTAATCAAAAATATCATATTAATAATATTCCACATTCTAATCTCGATTATACTTTCAAATTTAATATATAAATATCTTTTTTTTAAATACATTGGATTTACTTTATAACTGTATTTTTCTTTGTTAAAATCTTTTATACAAATATAATAAAAATAGTTTATTACAGTACATATAAGTGGTGTTATATACGTTGTTGCTAAAACATTCTTGCATGAATATTCTAAATATAATTTTAGTTTTGGGACTTCTATTTTTAAATTTTTTAAATCTTTTAATTTAATGCTATTTCTAGCTTTTTTTATATCAAATTTTTCTATTATATTTTTAATTTTAGTGTTTGATCTTAAGAATTTTATTTTGTCATTATTTAGTTTTATTAATGTTATAGGTATTATAGAAAAAAGCATTATAAATATCTTTATTTCAATGTTTTTTTCATTATTTGAGTATGTTAAATCATTTATATTGATTTTTATTTTTGAAAATACTACTCCTAATATTAAAATAAAAAAAATAAGAAAAACTAGTTTCATATTCCTAGTTTTTCCTATTTTTTTATTATTAAACATGTTTTTGGGCGGGGTTCCATCCCCTCCCCATGCATATGGAGCACTTAAGTGCTCCGCTACGATATTATTTTTTCTTCTCTATAATTATATCGCCAAATATTTCTTCTTGGCTTGCTGTTACTTTATTTCTTCTTGTTAATTCCAAAACTCCTGTAAATGCAGTAACCACCTCTGCTTTAGGTTTTTCCTTTATTGAAAACATTTGGTTAAATATTATTCTTGGTTTTCTAATAAGCTCTCTAAAAATCTCTTTAACTTTACTAGCTACTGTATATTTATCATTAATAGCAATTTTTTCAATATTTTCAGCGTTTTTATTAACTCTTTCTTCGCTGTTTATTAATAGTCTTTCATAATTTTCATATAATAAATCTGCCGAATAGTTTCTTTCAATTTTTTGTTTTGGAAGTTCTATAGTTTGAGGTAAGTTGTAAAATCTTATAGCACTGTTAATGTAATATTCTTTTAATGTATTACTTATTTCTTTGTATTTTTTGTATTCAATAATTCTGTTTAATAGTTCTTCTTCTGTTAGTTCTCCTTCATCTTCATTTTCTTTTGGTAGTAGTTCTTTAGATTTTAAATATACGAGTGTACTTGCAATTACTAGAAATTCGCTTGTTACTTCTAGGTTCATTTTTTCCATTTCATTTATATATTCAATATATTGATCTGCTATATCTGTTATTTTTACATCATATATGTCCATTTTATTTTTGTCTATTAGGTGTATTAATAGGTCTAGTGGACCTTCAAAGTTGTCTAATTTTATTGAATATTTATTTGATTCTAATGTAAGTATACTCATAAATTTTACCTTTCTTTAGATATATCTTTGTAGACGGACGACCAATGGTCGCCCCTACAGACTCTGTAGTTGTTTTATTGAATCGTATGAATAATTTTTTCTTAGAAGATAGTTTTTTATATCTTCTATTTCCATAGTTTTTCTCTTTTTTTCTATAATATTTTGTGCTGATTTTCTTTCAAATTCTTTTAAAGTTTCTTCATTCTCGTTAAAGTACTCATCAATTATATCTCTATTAATTCCTTTTGACAATAACTTATATCTAATTTCATAAATAGACAAGTTCTTAAGAGCTATAATTTCATTTATAGCTCTTTCAATATAATCTTTATCATTTATATAACCAGCTTCTTTTAAATAATCAATAACCTCATTTAAAAGTTCATTATCTTCACTAATAAATTTTTGTCTAACCTCTTGTTCTGTTCTTTTTTTATAGATAATATATTTTAAAACTCTGCTTTTTAATTTGTCTATTTTTTCTAAATATTCAAAATCCATTAATTTTCTTCCTCAGCTTCTGGCTCAACTATTTCTTCGTCATTCTCTTTTCTTTCTTCTGTTTCATCTAAAGCTTGTTCAAATGCTTTGTTTATATTATCTCTAATTTTCTTTTCAACTTCATCCATCATTTTTGGATTTTCCTTTAAGTAAATTTTAGCATTTTCTCTACCTTGTCCAATTTTAGAACCATTATAACTAAACCATGCACCGCTCTTTTCAATAATATCTAGATTAACAGCTAAATCTAATACATTTCCTTCTTTTGATATTCCTTTTCCATACATAATATCAAATTCAGCCTCTCTAAAAGGTGGAGCAACTTTATTTTTAACAACTTTTACTCTAGCTCTGTTTCCTATAACTACACCATCTTGTTTTAAGTTTTCTATTTTTCTAATATCAAGTCTAACTGATGAATAGAATTTTAAAGCTCTACCACCTGGAGTAGTTTCAGGATTTCCAAACATAATTCCAACTTTTTCTCTTAATTGGTTAATAAATACTATAACTGTTTTTGATTTGTTTAATACACCTGCTAATTTACGTAGAGCTTGAGACATAAGTCTAGCTTGTAATCCAACATGTGCATCTCCCATATCTCCATCTATTTCAGCCTTTGGAACTAAAGCTGCAACTGAGTCTACAACAATTATATCAATAGCACCGCTTCTAACTAATGCTTCAACTATTTCTAAAGCTTGTTCACCTGTATCTGGTTGAGATACTATTAAATTATCTATATCAACTCCTAATCTTTTTGCATAAACAGGATCTAAAGCATGTTCTGCATCAATAAATGCTGCTTCTCCACCTAGTTTTTGTGCCTCTGCAACAGTATGTAAAGCAAGTGTTGTTTTACCAGAAGATTCAGGCCCAAATATCTCAACAATTCTTCCCTTTGGAATTCCTCCAATTCCTAAAGCAACGTCCAAACTTAAAGCTCCTGTTGGAATTGCTTCAACTTCCATTGCTTTATAATCACCTAATTTCATTACAGATCCTTTACCAAATTGTTTTTCTATTTGACTCATTGCTGCGTCTAAAGCTTTTCTTTTTTCATCTTTCATTTTTATTTCCTCCTAAAATATTTGTTCTTCAAACGTTCGTTTGTTTTATTATATCTAATAAAAATAATTTGTCAATAGTTTTTTAATAATTTTTTCTATACCATCTTTCAATATGACTGTAAATATTGTAAGCTGTAGGCTTTGACACTCCAACTAAATTTGTATTATAAATTACAACTTTATTTCTTCTAGCTAAACTAATAAAAGGCATATCACTATTATATATTTCAACAATCTTTTTATATTTTTCTTTCATAGTGCTGTCTTCACCAATATTATTAACTTCATTTAATAGTCCGTTCATTTCTTCATTACTATAATTAGAAATATTACCATTTCCTAAATAAGTATTAATATTAGGAGAAAATGCAGTATTCATATTAACTATAATTGCTTCATATCCTTCTTTTGAGTTAATCATATCAATATATCTATCTGATGATACTCTAGATATATTAACACTAATTCCAACAGCAGCTAATTGAGCCTTTATATTTTCAGCAACTGCATCATCAATTCCATTATCTCTGTTAATTGTTAAATTAAAGCTAAGCTTAACAGTCTTTCCGTCTACCGCCTTCTGCCATGAATTATTTCTATAAGCCCAACCATCACTTTCTAATATATTCTTAGCCTCTTCAGCATTATATGAATTATCTGCTTTTCCATCATAAATCCAGCTAATATAATCAATAGGAAAATTTGAAGAATAATATTCGCCACCATAACAACTTACTATTACATTATTTTTATCAATAGAATAGTTAATAGCCCTTCTAACTGCACTATTTGATAAAACTTCGCTATTATTATTTAACGCAATAAAATCATATTCCTTACTTTGATATTGCTGAGAATCATATCCTATACTACCAATATATTTTCCTACATTTCCTATATCAGTATTTATAATATCAATATTTCCATTTTTAAAAGCATTATAAACTTCACCCATATTAGAATAGAAATTAATATTTACTTTTTCTAAAACTGGCCTTTTATCTTGGTTCCAATATTCATCATTTCTTTCAAGTCTTATAACATTTTCATCTGAAGATGCTATCTTAAACATTCCTGTTCCAACAGGACTTCTATTTTTTCCGCTCGTATTAAAATCTTCACCTTCATAATATTTACAACTCATAATTGGAAAAGTAAGGTTACATTCAAAAAATGGAACTTCTTGATCTAATGAAAAACCAACTGTTCTTTCATCAATTACCCTTACTTCTGTTATGTGTTTCACATTTTCACTATAAACTGAATTTGCGCCTTTTATTGCATCAATTGTAAACTTAACATCATTACTTGTAAAATTTGTTCCATCATGGAATTTTACCCCTTCTCTTAATTTTACAATATATGATGTTGCATTAGTTTTTGAAACCTCTTCAGCTAAATATCCCTCTGCTCTATAATTCTCATTTATAGAAACTAATGGGTCATATATAATTTTACTTATCTCTTGAACATTTCTATTATTACTTAAAATCGGATTGATAGTATCATATTCTGCAATAGCTAGTCTAAGCTCTTTTACAACATTTATTGTTGTTTCTGTTTCAGCTTGATCAGATTTCTTTTTGTCTGTTTCTTTTTCATCTCTTTTATAGAAACTATAAACTACGATTGCTAAAACAATCAAAAAAACTATAAAAACATATTTAACAATATTATTTCTCATCTTTTCACCTACTATTGTTATATAATATCCTAATTTAAAATTAGTTTCAATATTTTTTGAAAATTTTTAAATAATGTCTTTAATAACCTCTCCTGCAATAATTAAACCTGCAACAGAAGGAACAAAAGAAATACTTCCTGGTACTCTTTCTCCATCTTCAAAAAGACTTTCATCAATTTTAATAGGTTCTTCTTTAGAATATACAACTTTTAATGAATCTATACCTCTACTCTTAAGTTCTTTTCTCATAACCTTTGCAAGTGGACATACTTCAGTTTTATAAATATCACTTACTTCAAATCTTGTAGGATCAAGTTTATTTCCAGTTCCCATACATGAAATAACTGGAACATTAAACTTTTTAGCTCTCATCACAATTTCAATTTTAGCTGTAACTGTGTCAACACAATCAACCACATAATTAACAGAGTTATCAAAAATATCTCTACTATCAGGCAAAAAGAACTCCTTATAAATCTCAATATTGCAATTTGGATTAATTGATAAAATTCTTTCTTTAGCAACATCGACCTTATCTCTTCCTATTGAATCCCATGTTGCAATGATTTGTCTATTAATATTACTTTTACTTACTTCATCTTTATCAACTAAAATAAAATTTCCTATTCCAGCACGTGCAAGTCCTTCAACAACATAAGAACCAACACCGCCAATTCCAAAAATCACAACTTTTGATCTGTTTAATTTTTCAACAGCTTCTTTTCCAATAACTAATTCTGTTCTAGCAAACTGGCTCTCCATAATAATTTCTCCTTAATTAATCTATTTGGAACATTTTATCATACACAAATTTAATATGCAATAATGAATAGAGACTATTCCTATACTTTGGGCGGGCATGGAAACCCTCCCCTACAGATTTTTCGTAGCGAAAATGGCTAAAGCTGTCCATAATAATCCATTCTTCCTCTAAAAGAAAAAAGCAATAGGAATTCCTATCGCTTTTTCTTTTACTCTTTCTTCTCACTCTTCTCATTATACATTCTACTATCCGCTTTTTGAACACTATCTTTGATGCTCTTTTGGTAATACTCAGCGCTGTCATATTCATCATTAAATTTGAAAATGTCAACACCTTTTGATACTCCTTTTAACACTTTACCTAACTCATTGTCTTTTAATTTTTCAACATCAAGTAATTTGTTAAATGTCTCACCCAGCAATTCAATTGCATGATAACCATCTTTACTCTTATCTTGATTTATAAGTTTTTGCAAAACGCCTTCTCTTAAGATTACACAAAACTCATCTCCGCCTATTCGATAACAATATCCGTATTTGACATATGCTCTCAAAATATTTTTGGCTATAAGCTTTAAGACTCTATCTCCATAATTATGACCTTTAGTATCATTTATGCTTTTAAAATCATCAACATCAAATATAATAATAGCAGTATCATAATCAATTTTATTGATACGATTATCATATGATCTTCGATTTAAAAGTCCAGTTAGTGAATCCATCCTTAAATATAGATCACTATAAGCAATGATAAAAGTCAAATAAACAATAGAAGTAACAAGCCAATCAGTGTGTATCTCTGGATTGGAAAAACGAGATCCAAAACCACATACTATAAGAGAAACAATTGCTAAAATAGTTTTTATTCCATTACTTTGATGTCTTTTGGAGTATTTAAACAATTCAATTGAACAGATAAATATTCCAATCAGATAAGACGCAATGTAAATATTGTAATAATTTCCTCTCTGATAGTAATTATTATTATCAATAAAGAAAACTAAAGGAATAAAAATACTAAAGACCTGAATAATAAGATTTGAAATTATAATCCCTTTTAAAAGGAATCCTCCAATCTTTTTCTCGTCATTATTGTTTAGCAAAACATAAAACAAATAAGAAATAACAGGTGATACGGAAAACTCTATAGCCTTTGCAATTCCATGAATAACTTTAGGTAAAACTGTATCACCATTAAGATAAAATCCAAGGAACTCGCAAATAGTGCCTAAAAGAATAGCTTCAGCAATATACCTTAAGCCATTTCTTTTCCGTTTTGATAATGTTTCATTTTCTCCTATATGAATTATCATTATCATCATAGTAAAGCATATTAGAAAAGTAATTGAAGAATAATAATTGCACGCCATTTTAAAGTCCCTCCTTTGATGTCATTTGAAAAGTATAAATACTAACTTTCCATATTATTAAACTCAACGTATTAAAAATTATAACATAAAAAAATAAAAAGGCAAGAAAAATTTCTTACCTTTTATTATAAATATTTTTGTGACTCTACATATTATTATTTACATTTAACCCCATATAATATTTTTTCTCTGCAAGCTTTTCTTGAACACTATTCAAAGCCTCACCAAATCTTTGGAAGTGAACAACTTCACGCTGTCTTAAAAATCTTAAAGGATCAATAACATCAGGATCATCAGCACATAAATCAATTAACTTCTCATAAGTTGCACGAGCTTTCTGCTCAGCAGCTAAATCTTCCTGTAAATTAGCAACTGGATCACCCTTACAAGCAATATAAGCAGCTGTAAAAGGAACCCCACCAGCAGATTGTGGATAAACATCAACACCATGGTCTGTATAATATGCACCTAAACCAGCCTTTTCCAATTCTTCTACAGAAACTCCATCAGTAAGTTGATGAACAATACTTCCAACCATCTCTAAATGAGCTAATTCTTCAGTACCAATATCATTTAAAATAGCTTTTGATTTTTGATCTGGCATTCCAAACCTTTGAGACAAATATCTAAGTGAAGCAGCAAGTTCACCATCTGGTCCACCATACTGAGAAATAATAAATTTCGCAAGTCTTGGATTTGCACACTTAATCCTTACAGGATATTGTAATACCTTATTATAAGTCCACATTAAAAACTACCTCCTTTTTCCCATGGCCAAGGCTCTTCAATCCAACGCCATTTATTGCAAGGAAAATTAATCGTCAAAGGACCATACATCATTTGGTATTGATCTGTAATTCTCCTATACTTATTACAACTCTCATTATGAAGACATATTGCTCTCATATCATTTGGATGAGTATCTAAATAAAGCGCAAGTTCATTAATATAAAAATCAGTCTGTCTAATTTCATCTAACATCTCTGATCTCGATTTTTCATCATAACACATATTATCCATCTTGATTACATCCTCCTTTTACATCGTTTGCACACTTTAAAAAATTGTTAACTTCCATTGACTGACATGGCGAATATGGACTTACAAGCTCTGGAAAAATAGTTCCCATTTTCAAACCAATTTTAGGAGTAAAAACCTTATTCAAAACTTGATTTGGAACATAAGAATGACCATACATCACATTTTTAGGAAACATACTTGCACCTTGATAAAATCCACAAGAACACATATTTTCTGTAGAATAGCAAGGATAATTATTATTCATAGCACAACTTTCTTCATAAATATCGCATTCAACATTATCATTATTCATTTCATTGTCACAGCCGCAATCACGTTGATCGATATCAGAAGAACAACCACAATTTCTAAACATCAAAATTCCTCCTTAATTTTTTTATAATATATATTATGAAACCTTAATGAAAACTGTGACAAGAGGGTTCACTGAAAAAGTGGCATTTCTGTTTATGGAGAACTCTAGTTCTCCGCTACGAAAAAATGTGAATGCGTCCCCAAGTTCGCATTCACATTTTTCAATCTAATATTTTATCAGCCTCTTCCTGACTCAAATAATCATATTTCACCATACATTCAACAACATGTTTCTGTCTTTGCTTTGCCAAATCCATATTTTGAGTTGGTGCATAAACAGAAGGTGCATTTGGAACACCAGCTAATAACGTTGCCTCATAATCAGTCATCTCAATTGGCTCTTTTCCAAAATAACCTCTACTAGCCTCTTTTACTGAATAATATCCATCTCCATAATAAGCAGTATTAATATATAACTCTAAAATCTCATCTTTACTATACTTTTTTTCTAACTCATTTGCTAAAAAACCTTCTGCAATTTTTCGCGTAGCAGTCATATCCATCTCAAAATATAAGTTTTTAGCAAGTTGTTGAGTAATTGTACTTCCACCTTGTGATAGCTCTTTTGTTGTAACATCAACAAAAACAGCCCTAGTTAATGAAAACAAATCTACACCCTTATGATCATAAAACCTATGATCTTCAACAGCAATTACTGCATCTAAGTATATTTTAGGAACTTCATCAAGCTTAGTATAGTTCTTTCTCTCCTTTATCTCAGAAATATACTTCTCTAAAGGTTTGTCTTCTAAACTATCTGTATATCTTGTATATCCCATAAGAACAAAAATAGTAACAAGAATTATTGCAATTATAAAAAGTAAAAACAATATCTTAAAAATTAATTTTTTCAAAAAATCACTCCTCAACATTTTTTATTTATATATATGAATCAAATTATATTTCTCGGACGACCAATGGTCGCCCTTACAAACGTTTGCAATATATTTTGTAGGGGCGGGGCTTGTCCCCACCCTTAATGATTCCCTATCCATAAATACTCATAAATCAATTATACCAAAAAGAAAAATCCCTTTTCAACTTTTTACAGTTAAAAAAGGATTTTTCTTGTTAGCCCAAGTCTATAAGAATGAAATAGATATCATCTTCATCCATTCCAGCAAACTTAAGGTTTAAAAAGTCGAGTAAAATAGCCTCACAAAAGTCCCGTTCTTCAGCAACGGTTTTACCTTTAGCTTTAGCCCGTTTTCTCATCTCTTTTGAATCACTAAGAGCATTTAAAAGGCTGGCAAGACTTTTATCGCTCAGAATAAATGGAGTATAGCTTCCCGAAACGAAGCCATAAATATCTCCCTTTATATCTTCAGCATCTTTGCCTTTACAACTTTCGATAAAAAGCTCAATTATCTTATCTGAATATACTTCAGGACTCTCGAGTTTCTCACCACTCTTAGTCTTCGCTGACCAGTTTACAAAACAGTCAACGTTTTTTGCGAGAAGTTGTAAGTCAATATTTAACATATCGTCGTCCCCCTTTCGTAATCGCATTACAATGGTTACAAACATCAGAGGACAAACTATCCTCTGATTAAACAAAAGATAGTTCAACAACACTTCTTTTTCGCACAAATTATATCATACTTTACATAATAAATCAATATTAAATTCTAAATCTCCAACTCCCCATTAACCAAATCAACAGAAACACTATCCCCTTTATTAATCCTTTGTTCTAAAATTCTTCTAGCAATCAAAGTCTCAAGCTTCTTTTGAACAAACCTCTTAAGAGGACGAGCTCCATAAACAGAATCATAACCATTATCGATCAAATACTCTTTGGCCTTATCAGTTAAACTAATCTTAATCTGTTTTTCATCCAATCTCTTTTGCAAATCCTCAATCAATAAATCTAAAATCTTAGAAATCTCACTCTTAGCCAAAGGTTTATAAAATACAATTTCATCTAAACGATTTAAAAACTCAGGTCTAAAACTTTGCTTTAATAAAGTCTCAACTTTAGACTTAGCATCATCATTAATATTTCCCTCTTTATCAATTCCCTCTAATATAAACTCAGAACCCAAATTAGAAGTCAAAATAATAATTGTATTTTTAAAATCAACAGTTCTACCTAAAGAATCTGTAATTCTTCCATCATCCAAAACTTGAAGCAAAACATTAAAAACATCAGGATGAGCTTTTTCTATTTCATCAAATAATACAACAGAATAAGGTTTTCTTCTAACAGCCTCAGTTAATTGTCCACCTTCTTCGTAGCCAACATATCCTGGAGGCGCACCAATCAATCTAGAAACAGAAAACTTCTCCATATATTCAGACATATCTATTCTAATCATATTATGTTCATCATCAAATAAGCTCTCAGCAAGAGACTTAGCAAGCTCAGTTTTACCAACACCAGTAGGACCCAAGAATAAGAATGAACCAATAGGTCTTCTTGAATCTTGAATTCCTGCTCTTGAACGAATAATTGCTTCTGTTACTTTTTCAACAGCTTCATCTTGTCCAACAACTCTTCTATGTAAAATACTTCCAAGATTTAAAATCTTCTCTCTTTCGCTTTCCATTAACTTACTAACAGGAATACCAGTCCATTTAGCAATAATCTTAGTAATCTCCTCATCAGTAACTTTATTTCTAAGTAAAGTACTCTCTTTTACCTCCTCAGCAAGTTTTTCCTCTTTTTCAAGTTCTTTTTGAAGTTCAGGAAGTCTTCCATACTTAAGCTCAGCAGCCTTATTTAGCTCGTAATTTCTCTCAGCCTTTTCAATCTCAGAATTAACCCTTTCAAGTTCCTCTCTAATTTTCTGAACTTTACCAATAGCCTCTTTCTCATTCTCCCATTTAGCCTTCATCTCATTAAACCTAGTCTCCATCTCAGCCATTTCACGTCTAATATCTTCTAATCTCTTTTTAGAAAGCTCATCTTTTTCTTTCTTTAAAGCTGTTTCCTCAATTTGATATTGCATAATTTTATGAGAAATCTCATCTAGCTCAGTAGGCATAGATTCCATCTCAGTTTTAATCATTGAACATGCTTCATCAATTAAATCAATAGCTTTATCAGGTAAAAACCTATCTGAAATATATCTATGAGACAAAACAGCAGCTGTAACTAAAGCATTATCACTGATTTGAACTCCATGATAAACCTCATAACGTTCTTTCAATCCTCTTAAAATAGAAATTGTATCCTCTACAGTAGGCTCATCAACCATAACATGTTGAAAACGTCTCTCTAATGCAGGATCTTTTTCAATATATTGTCTATATTCATTTAAAGTTGTAGCACCAATACAATGAAGTTCACCACGAGCTAGCATTGGTTTTAAAAGGTTTCCAGCATCCATTGCTCCATCAGTTTTACCAGCACCAACAATAGTATGAAGTTCATCAATAAATAAAATAATTTTTCCTTCGCTCTTCTTAACTTCTTGTAAAACTGCTTTTAATCTCTCCTCAAACTCGCCTCTATATTTTGCTCCAGCAACTAAAGCACCCATATCTAAAGAAAAAATAGTACAATCTTTTAATCCCTCTGGAACATCGCCTCTAACTATTCTAAGAGCTAACCCTTCAGCTATAGCAGTTTTACCAACACCAGGTTCACCAATTAAACAAGGATTGTTCTTCGTTTTTCTTGATAAAATTCTAATAACATTTCTAATTTCATCATCTCTACCAATAACAGGATCAAGTTTCTGATTACGAGCCATTTCAACTAAATCAGTTCCATATTTTTTCAAAACATCATAAGTAGATTCAGGATTATCAGTAGTAACCCTTGTGTTGCCTCTAACATCTGATAAAACTTTCAAGAATTTATTTTTATCTAATCCATATTTTTTAAATAAATCTTTTAATCCAGTATTTAAGTGGTCAAAAATCTCAATCATAATATGTTCAACAGAAACATATTCATCTTTCATTTTTTCAGCTGTTTTTTCAGAATTATTTAGAATTATATTAACATCATTAGAAACATAAACCTGTCCACTAGCTGTTCCATTTGTCATCATTCTAGGCATTCCATCAATTCTTTTTAAAATATCATTTTCAAAAGAATTACTATCTATTCCCATTTTCTTTATTAATTCTTTAATCAAACTATCATCAATATTAATTAAAGAATATAATAAATGTTCAGTCTCAATTTGAGTATGTTGTTTATTAATTGCTAAACTCTGAGCATTCTGAATTGCCTCCAAAGACTTTTGAGTAAATTTTTGAGTATTCATAAATACCACCTCCAAATAAAAATATATATTTTTCAATAATTTTGTCCTTTTCCTTTGCCTTCCCTTGTACTGTAGGGGCACATTGCAATGTGCCCCTACATAAAATATTATACACCCTTAAATTAGCAAAGTCAATACGAGAGTGCTAATTATTTAAAATAAAAAAATAGGATCCTCCACCTGGAGAACTCTAGTTCTCCAGAACAATAGCGGACATTTTTTAGTGTCAGACTATAAAAAGTTATTGCAAAGTCCGCGTAATTGTTCGCGTGCGAAAATTTCGAAGAAATTTTCTGTACAACGTTAGCCGAAGGCTTTTATATAATAGGAAATGCGGA
>JAFWNC010000015.1 GCA_017510525.1 Clostridia bacterium
TTAGTGTCAGACTATAAAAAGTTATTGCAAAGTCCGCGTAATTGTTCGCGTGCGAAAATTTCGAAGAAATTTTCTGTACAACGTTAGCCGAAGGCTTTTATATAATAGGAAATGCGGAGCACTTTCCTATTATATAAAAAAAGAGAGGTATTAAACCTCTCTCTTTTTTACCCCAATCTTAGTTTTTCCAAAACCTCATCCAGGATTTTATTCTCCTCATCATCCTTCTGTTTATCCTCTTTAGTATACTCGATTCTAAACGGTCGACGACAAGAAGAACAACGAATAATATCATATCCGTCTATTCTCCAATTAATGGATGCGACCCTGGTTTTATGTCCACAAGCAGGACACAACTTATCATGGTTCGCCATAATTATACACTCCCTTTTCAAAGAGCTGACCTCAAAAAAGGCCTATTTACGGTTACTTAAGTATTTTAACATAAATAAAAAACAATTTCAATGTTTTTTAAATCAAACGCGCACCAAAAAAATTGGTGCGCGTCCCTATTTTTTATACTATTTTGTATGAACATCAATCTGATTATATGGAACACTAATTCCATTTTTAGCCATACCAACTAAAATGCATCTATGTGCATCTCTTTTTACTTGTAGTTTATTTAAAGGATTGGTTGTAATTTCTATTAAGTACTTAACACTTGATTCAGCTAATTCATTAACACTTTTATAAATACAATTTTCAACATTCTCATTTTTCATTATAGAATCACATATATCTCTAACAGTTTGCTCAGCAATTTCAACAGGAACTTCATAAGGCATAGGAATATTAATATAAATATATTTAGATACAACTTCAATCTCCTCAATATTTCTATTGGCAATAGAAATAATATTTGATGTTTTCAAATCTTGAATTTTCGTAGTTTTAAGTCCTATCATCAAAACCTTACCTTCAATTTCTTTATATTTAACAATATCGCCAACTGAAAAATAGTTATCTGACAAAATACTACTTCCTCTAATAATGTCTTTAAGCCAGTCTTGAATAGCTAGTCCAAAAACAACTCCAATAATTCCAACACCAGCTAAGATTGAACTTACATCAACGCCATTTATTTGCAATACTATCAAAAGACCTAAAACAATAAAAATATATCTTATAATATTTTTAATAAGCTTAAAATATGTTTTACTCTTCTTACTAGTAAACATCTTACCTTCACTTTTATTAAAAAAATAAATTAAAACTCTATAAGTAACAAATAATGCAATCAAAACTATTATTGATGCAATAATCTTTATACGCCAAACATCATCAACAAAATCAAAAATATTTTCCATTAATATATCCCTTTCTTTTTATTAATTATTAGGTGAATGAGTTACCATAGGTGTACTCATAGTAATATTACTAAATGTATATCCATTCTGAATTCCATAATCTATTATTCTTGGAAGAGCTTCAACAACCTTAGTATTACTACTAAAATCATGCATTAAAACCACATTTGCTCTTGATTTACTCAATCCATTAATAACATTTTGATATAGTTGTTCAGAATCAGTTACTCCACCAGCATCTCCTGAAGACACATTCCAATCAAAATACTTATATCCGCTATCAAGAACAAGTTTGCATAGTCTTGTCATTATTCCAGGATTAAATTTGCTTACAGTATTTGAGCTACCTCCAGGAAATCTTGTAATAGTAGAATTATAGCCTGTTGAGGCTAATATTTTTTGCTGTAATGAAGTAATATTATTCATATAAGCAGTTTCTGATTGATATATTTGTTTATAATCATGGGAATAACCATGAATCCCAACTGTGTGGCCCTCAGCAACTTCTCTTTTTACAAGATCTTCACCAACAGAATTATAGTTTAATATAAAAAATGTAGCTTTAACATTTTTCTCTTTTAGAATATCTAATATTTGAGGAGTAATATTTGAAGATGGTCCATCATCAAAAGTTAAATAAATAACACCTTTTCCTCCATTTGTTCCATCTTGAGCTTGTATTGCAACAAGAGTTTGAACAATTACTTTTCTTTGTTTAGTAGCTTCATTCCCCTTACTATCTGAAACTTTATATGTTATTACATATTCTCCTTCTACAGATGTATCAACAGTTCCCTCTGTTACAATTTTATCACTTAAATCTCCATCTTTTTCATCAATGGCTGTCGCTCCCTTTTCCTCATATGGGGTATTGGGTGATACATACATTGTCTCAATCCCATTTAAAGTAATTTCTGGTGGAACATCATCAACTATTGTAACTTTTCTAATTTTCTCTGATTTGTTTCCAGAAGAATCTGAAACAGTATATTTGATATTAAAATGTGTATCATCTATCTCTTGCTTTTCAGTTTTAACATTGGAGGTTATATCTCCATCATATAAATCAATTGCTTTAAATCCAGGTTCTTGATATTCTTTTGAATATGATTGATTAAACTCTTCTCCTTGTTCTAATGATATTTCAGGTGCTTTTGTATCAACAACTTTAGCTACATGTTTTTTTGAATACTTACCAGTAAAAGTATCTACTTCAAATACAATATCATATTCTCCAATTTCATTATAATCTATATAACCTACAATTTTTACTTTATCATCAATATTTTGGAAATGATAGAAAGTGTTTGGAACTTTTAGTTTTTCACCAGATTTAACTTCAATAACTCCAACATTCTTAAAGTCCATTGAAGGCCTTTCTAATAAAAAAGTTCCTATTAAAGTTAAGAATAAAGCCAAAAATCCAATACCAAATACTTTAGGAATTACTCTTTTCTTTTTTAATAAACATACTACCGAATAGATTAAAAAAAATAATATAAAAACTACTATTTCTACAAAATATATTAATACATTAATATTCAACATTTTCTACCCCTTTTATTATTATATAATTAATTATATCATAAACAAAAAAAATTGTAAAAATAATTGTATTTTTGTCTAAAAATATTATATAATTTTATAATGTATAAGGAGGATATTATGTTTGTCGATATAGTTTTATTAATATTTGGATTTATAATTTTAATAAAAGGAGCTGATATATTTGTAGATGGAGCATCATCTACAGCTATGAATTTTAAAGTTCCTCCTATTTTTATAGGTTTAACAATTGTTGCTTTTGGAACTAGTGCTCCTGAATTAGCTGTTAGTATTCAATCACTTATTAAAGGAAGTGGTGACATAGTTTTAGGAAATGTTATAGGTAGTAATATTTTAAATATTTTATTAATAATTGGTGTTTCTTCTCTATTTCATTCACTTACAGTAAAAAGCAATACTGTAAAAAAAGAATTGCCAATAACACTTCTTTTATCAATGTTATTTATTGTATTGATTAATGACACAATATTTGGCCAAGGAGAAAACGTATTTAGTAGACAAGATGCAATAGTTTTACTTCTATTCTTTACAGTATTTTTATATTATTTATTCACTTTAATGAAAAGTGATAAAGAAAACTTAGGTGAAGAAACTATAAAACACTCTATTCCAAAATCATTTTTGTTTATTGCCTTAGGTTTGGCTGGAATAGTTTTAGGAAGTAATTTTGTAGTAAATGGTGCATCAGGAATTGCTGAAAAATTAGGTGTTAGTGAAAAAATGATAGCATTAACTATAGTAGCTCTTGGAACTTCTCTTCCAGAATTAGTAACATCTGTTACCGCAACTAGAAAAGGTGAATATGATTTAGCTATTGGAAATGTTGTAGGAAGTAATATTTTTAACATTTGCGTTGTTTTAGGAATCCCTGTAAGTATTTTAGGTGGAATACCTAAAGTTACTTTTAATTTAATAGATTTAGCAGTATTATTTGTCGCAGTTTTACTATTATTCTTATTCTCATTGCAAGATAGAAAAATCAATAAAAAAGAAGGAATTATCTTCCTTCTGATCTTCGTAGTGTATTATTCTTATGTTGTTATAGGACAATAAATTTGAAGTTGAGGCAAGGAGACGCTCGTGTCCACTTGCCTTATTTATATGACATCTTGGCAATATTGTAAAAATATGTTATAATAATTGATAGATTTTATGTCTATCGCAGAAACAAAGGAGGAATTAAACATGGATGAAAGAATCTTTGTGAATTTTCATAGTGATTTTATTACTCCTCGTGTAGTACGGAATAATATAATCGAAATTGGAAAATCTCATGGATTTGAAGTCTTAGACTATAGTATCCCTGCTAATAAAATGCTTCCCGGTGAAAAATATGTTTCAATTAAAGATATCTTTCCTGATTTAAATAATTGGGAAAATTCTATTGTAGATTTTTTTAATAGAATTAGTGGAATAAAACTACAAAGAATATCTATTATTTTCAAACATGATCATCGTATTCCTACAAAGGTAAAAGAAAAAATTATTAGCATTGGTCAAGATTATAATATCACAGTTCACTCTTCTAAGCTTAAATTAAAAGATGAATCAAGTGTTTTACGATATTCTGTTGAAGATATTTACAGTTTAGATCTGAGTTCAGATCATATCGAAACATTTTTTTCAAAGCTTGAAGAAGAGAAAAAAGAAGTTCCAATTCTCTCCATTGATTTTACAGGTACTCTGGAATTTATAAGAATCATAAAAGAGATAGCTTGGAAATATGGTGTAAGAGTTGTAAGATATCAACGAAATCATAAAAATAAATACGTTGATAAACCAGATATTACACTTTATGATATCTGTGGTAAAAAACAACCCTCTAAAGAATTAATAGATACTTTTTTTAAAAACTATGTTTCAAACAATAATTAACTTTTCTGCGATTAGTGCCTTTTTTAAGGCACTTTTTTATACATATAATTTTTTTAAAACAAAGGAACGATTCTCTTATTAAATAAGAGAATCGTCCTTTTGTTTAATTAAATTTTACCATCCGCCTCCTCCGGCCTCCGGCCTCCTCCGCCTCCAGAGAAGCCTCCTCCTCCGCTTCCTGATGAAGAACCAGGAGCAGAAGACGCTGATGAAATACCACTATGCATTGAAGTTTCAAAACTAGATGAAAAATGTGATGCATTGAAATGTCCAGTAGTATAGAATACTGGGTCACACCAATATGGTTCATAATTAGCAGCTTTTAATATATCTTCAAATTTATCTGCCCAATCATTCTCTAATCCTAAAACATAAGCATAAGCAAAATATTTATCAAACATTTCAGGTGTTTTCGTTATTGCCTCATCACCTTCAACCGTTTTTATAAACAACTTAAATCCTTCTATTTCTTCTTTAACCTTCATTCCTTCTTTTGTATATGCACGAATTAAGAAAGGATAAATAATATTACTTGCTATTATTAATAATCCTGAAATCATAAACATTGTTCCAAATTCATAAACAATAACAGCTAAAAGTACTAAATCAAATAATAATACTGGAATAACAATAATTCCTAAAATATATTTCCAAATTCTCTTAAAAATACACTTAAAGATTACTTTAAATACAAATATTATTATCCATGATATGAATCCCATAATTCCTATAATAACTGCTCCAGCAAAAATATCTGCTGGATCCTCTCCTACAATCATGCTAATAATAAAAGCAATAGTTAGGAAAACTGCGCTAATTCCTATTGATAATCCAATATATAGATTATTTAAATTAAACATTTTTCCTGTATGTTTCTTTTTCAATCTTTCTTTTTGTTTTGTTTGTAATTTAAATAGTTTCTTTTGCAATGATTCAGTATATTTTAATACAGTTCTATCATCTAAAGAATCATATATTTGTTTTTCAAATTTTGTCATTTCATCATAACTATCTTTTTCAGTCTTAACTATTACCATTTTGCTTTTTTCTTTTTCAAACTTGAAGAATCCTTTAATAGCAATATTTATGATAATTGCCTCAAAAGCTTTTTCTGTAGAGCCCATTTTATCTATATATTTAACATCATCTGGCTCTAAGCCTTCAGGTGGATAATAGATTGGAATAATAACATTTTTCTTTGGATCTTTTCCACATTTTTTCCATGTAATAAACTGCCATATAAATAGAACTATGAAAAATACACCTGCAAATATTCCACCAGCATTATCTTGAATAAACCAACCAAGTTTTGTTTTAAAATCTGGTTCTGGAATAGCTCCTTTTTCAAATGCAACAGCAATTGTAAATCCCTCTTGAGGTTTTAAAGATTTCATTAAATTAAATGTAACGCAATTATCATATTTACTATAATAATAACTATATGCATTACTTTCTCCAGTTTCTCCATATGCACCTGAATAAGCAATAATCTTATCTTCAATAATTTTTACTTTCTCTGGGAAATATACTTTTGTTGTACCACCATCTATTTTAAACTCCCAACCATTTCCTATTGCATTCCAATAAATCTCATCATAGTCTTCATAAAAGCCTAATTGCCTATCTGTAGAATACCTTATAGTATATGTATACATTCCATGTGATAGAGTTTTATTTGAATCACCTATATAAACTCTAACTCCATTATTAACTCTTTCTGTATGATATGGTTCTTCTTCACCATCTTTTAGAATTTCATCAACTTGGAATTTTACTTTTACTTTGTTTCCATATTTGTCTTTATATTTTGTAGGAAAGTCACGATAAATTCCTCTTTGAATTTTATTTCCGCCAGCATATACAGTAATGATTTCTTCTACATCCATACTTCCGTCTTCGTTTATATAAATGTTTTCATCATATTTATAAATCTTTTCTTCATAACTAGCTTTAGAAATACTAGAAAACATCAGCAAAACAAATGCAAATGCAAAAAGAAAAATTAATTTCTTTTTCATAAATTTCTCCTTTCTTCTATGAACATCTTTGCGGGTCGCGGACGACCAATGGTCGCCCCTACACATTCTGCAATATATTATTCACCACCAAAATCTACATTAACATTTTCTCTTGTTAACAAATCAACCTCAAAATAGCTTCTCTTCTCAAATCCAAACAATTTTGCAAAAATATTTGTAGGAAATTGTTCTATTAAAATATTATAATTTCTTGTAGTTCCATTATAATATCTTCTTGCCATTTCAATATCTTCCTCTATTTTAACAAGTGCTTGTTGAAAAGATAAAAAATTCTGACTAGCTTTTAATTCTGGATAGTTTTCAACAGAAACAAAAACATCTTTAATAACAGTTGAAAACTTATCTTCCTCTCTTTGCCTATCATCTACAGTCATTTTATTAGATAAATTAGTTCTAATCTTAGCAATATCCTCTAATGTATTTTTTTCATGACTAGTGTAACCTTTAACAATACTTTCTAAATTAGGTATTAAATCATATCTCTTTTTTAAAGCAGTATCAACATTACTAAAAGCTTCACTATTAAGATTACTAGCCTTAACTAGTTTATTAAAAATAATTATACAAACTATAATCACTGCTATACAAGCAATAGTAACAACCCAAGCCATATAAACCTCCTTTATATTTTTATCTGATAATAAACTCTCCTAATCCGGGCTTCAGCCTCTTTCATTTTTGTTATCAAATCCTTTTGTAACTTAATATTTCCTATTGACTTACTTCCAATATCAATAACCATCCTATGTCCGCCTAATGTTAATGAATGATATTTTGATTCAACATTAATTTTATCATCAAATGAAATATTATAATCTTCAGGAATCATAAATCCTTCTGTATATTTGTTTTTATCGGTTACACCCTTTATTTTTCCATACATAGTTTTATCTATTTCCATACATGTACGTAATAAATGTTCTTCTTTTGCTGCATATATATTAAAATTCAAATTATAAAACTTTGAAAACTCTTCAGCTTTTTCTTTCATATGTTTTACAATTTCTAATCCAAGTTTTTGAGCTTTTTCACTTTCTCCATGATGCTGTCCTGTTAAAACAACTAAACATTCTGCGAGTCCCATAAATCCAATAGAAAGAGTTCCATATTTATTAACTCTTCTTAATCTATCTCTAGGCTTTAGTTTTTCACTATCCATCCAAACACCTTGGCCAATCAAAAATGGAAAATTGTAAACTCTTTTATCAGCCTGATATTCATATCTATCTAATAATTGTTCTTTAACCATATCTAGCTTTTCATCCAATTTTAGATAGAATTTTTTTATATCTCCTTCTGATTGAATACTAAGCTTAGGTAAATTAATTGTTGTAATTGATAAATTACCTCTTCCAATTGATGTTTTTTTCGATTCATCTATTATATTTTCAAATACTCTTCTAGAACTGCCCATATAAGCAACCTCTGAATATTCATCTTTTCTATCTGAATCAGATTTATTAAATTCTGAATCAAGAAAAGCAAAAGAAAACAATAATTTTTCTGAATTAATCTTACATGCTAACTCAAACAAATCGTAATTAGGACTTTTCTTATCATAATTAATTTCTTCTTTAACTTTAAAAATTGTTTTTGGATACCTAGGTAATTCCGGAGTTCCAATTCCTGCTTCCATAGCTAATAAGAAATTCTTTGTTATCATTCTTCCTTCTTTTGAAGTATCTGTTCCTAAGCTAACAGTTGTGTTTGGTAAAACAGCTCCAGCCTTTGATCTCATTGTATTTAAGTTATATACAAATGCTTCCATTGCCTGATAAACGGCTTTATCAGTTTTCCTAATAGCTTTATCATAAGTAATTCTAAATAATCTTTTTAATTGTTCAGAATCTCTACAATATGTATCAAAAATTGAAATATCAAAATCAATTGTTGTTATTTTATCTATTTCTCTTTCCATTCCGGTTTACAGCAGCAAATATTCCATATTCAGTATAATCTAAGAAATCATGAAGTGTTTGTCTAAATTCTTTTTTAAATGTTTTAATAACACCTGGTGCAAAATAATAATCTAAAGCAGGAATACTTTGACCACCATGTTGATCATTTTGATTTGCCTGAATACTAATTGAAGCAAGTGTCTCATAAGTCATTATACTATTAGGTTCTCTAAAATATCCATCACCTGTTGAAAAACCGTCAGTATAAAGCTTTTCTAAATCTATATGGCAACAAGTAGTTGTTCCCATAGGATAATAATCTATTTCATGAATATATATTTCTCTACTCTCATGAGCTTCAACATATTTTCTTTTTATTAAATATGATTTTGAAAACTCTTTTGACAAAGTCTGGCCATAGCTTAGCATAGATCCCATAGCTGTTCTTCCATCATCTTCTGAATTTGCTTCTAATCCAAGATTCTCTATGGCTTTTAGAAATTTGTGTTGTTTCTTCTCATCAAAGAATACTTGCCTAGAATAATTACGTCTTTCTCTATAAGTTGAAAATGATTCGTAAACATCATTATATCCTTCATTTTTCAAAATATCTTCAATTATATCTTGAATCTCTTCTATTTTTATTCTATCTTCTTTTTTATTTCTTATTTCTTCAATAACAAGATTATAAACTTTGTATGTATCTTTTTCTGTATATTTGGAATCTTCATTATCTTTTTTTATACTATCAAAGCCTTTTTTTATAGCAACAGCAACCTTAGCGCCATTAAATTCAACCTTTTTTCCATCTCTTTTAACTACTATAATATTAATATTATCACTCATACCAAATCTCCTATTTTATCCTAAAGCCACATCTAAAATCATCATAATAACAAATCCAATAGCAACTCCAATTGTTGATAAATCAGAATGTCTGCCCTCATGTGACTCTGGTATCAATTCCTCAACAACAACATAAATCATAGCACCAGCTGCAAAAGATAATAAATATGGAAGAATTGGAACAACCATATTAGTTAACATGATTGTAATTATAGCTCCAATTGGTTCAACTATTCCAGATAAAGTTCCGTAAAAAAATGCTTTAGATCTAGAAACTCCTTCTGCTTTTAAAGGCATTGAAATAATTGCGCCCTCTGGAAAATTTTGAATAGCAATACCAATAGCTAAAGCAAATGCACCAGCTAAAGTAATCCCAGCATTTCCAGCTAAAGCACCTGCGAAAGTAACACCAACAGCCATTCCTTCAGGAATATTATGTAATGTTACAGCTAACACCATCATAGTAGTTTTTTCTAATTTAGCTTTTAATCCCTCTGGTTTATTGCTATTTAGATGCAAGTGAGGTATTATTCTATCTAAAACTAAAAGAAAAACAATTCCTAATAAAAAGCCAACTGTAGCAGGAACCCATTCAGTAATGTTTTGTTCTTTAGCCATATCAAGTGACGGCACTAAAAGAGACCAAATCGAAGCAGCTATCATAACACCAGAAGCAAAACCTAAAAGCAATTTCTCCAACTTTTGATTCATCTTATTTTTCATAAAAAATACCATAGCAGCACCAAAAGACGTACCTAAAAATGGTATTAATAATCCTAATTCTAATTCCATTTTTCTCTCCTTTTTATATTGCTATTATAATAATAAAAATATAAAACGTCAATGGGGTGTGCAATGGAGAAGGTGAAAATGTGGAAATGGGGACGGTTCTCTTTTCCAAGTTTTCCTTGGAAAAGAGAACCGTCCCCATTTCCACACTGAAAAACAGGTTTCTCCGTCCCCATTGCTTACTATTCTAATCTACCATCTTTTAATCTTATTATTCTATCTCCATATTCAGCAGCTTCTTCTGAGTGAGTTACTTGTAAAATTGTAATTCCCTCTTCTTTGTTGATTTGTTTAAATAAATCCATAACTTCTTTTCCTGATTTTGAATCTAAATTACCTATAGGCTCATCAGCTAGAATTATTGAAGGACCTAAAATAATAGCTCTAGCAATAGAAACACGTTGTTGTTGACCTCCAGATAATTCACTTGGTAAAGACTTTCTTTTTCCTTCTAATCCAATTATCTTTAATATCTTGTCTAGTCTATCTTTATAATCCTTTTCTTTTCTACCATCCATAATAACAGGTAACATTATATTATCTTCAACAGATAAATTTTGAACAAGATTATAAAATTGGAATACAAACCCAATATTTTTTCTTCTAAGCTCAGACATCTTTTTATCTTTTAATTTATTAATATCTTGATCATTAATATAAACCTCTCCAGAAGTAGGTTTATCCAAACCGCCAATTAAATACAATAATGTAGACTTTCCGCTTCCAGAAGCACCCATTAAAGAAACAAACTCACCTTTCTCAATATCAAGAGAAATATCCTCTAATACCCTTGTTTCATGTTTTTTATCACCAAACACCTTTGAAATACTTTTTGTTTTAATAACACTCATTTTTAATCTCCTCTTTATTTATTAATTTGTTGTTATAATTGAAATATAGAATTTTGAAGCGTGGCAAGGTGTTTTTCGACGTAGTCGAAAAATAGCAGAGCGTCCGCAGCCCAAGCTGAAAAATTGCTATATTTCAATTAAAAATCTGATTTACTCATATTTTATCTCATCAACTATATTCATCTTTCTCAACCTTCTAGCAGGAACAAACAAAGTAATCAATAAAGCCACAAACACCCCACCAGCAAAAATAAATGACGCCTTATAATCAAACGCAATATCAACATACATTGATAAGCCTTGCATAAACTTATCAACAATTTCAGTTGATAAAACACCACCAATAATAGCTAAAATACATGAAATAAAATTAGCAATTACAGTCTCTAAAACCAACATTTTCTTAATCTGTTTTTTGCTCATACAAGTCGAATTTAGAACAGCAAGCTCTCTCTTTCTTTGCATAAATCCAATTATTTGATTATTAATTATTCCAATAAATGATAAAGCAATCGCTAAACCTATTATCACATAAAACATACTCATTATAGAACCAATTTGCTCACTTTGTGCTTGTAAAAATTCATCAACAGTTTGAATTTTTAAACCAACCTCTTTTATTTCCTTTTCTGCCTTATCTTTCATTTTATTTAAATCAGTATCATCACTACACTTTAACTGAACTTGCATAGGCTTATCTGTTAAATTATCAATAAGATTATCTAAATTAATAATAATTGTATCTCTTTGTACTGAGAAATAAGTACTATTAACATATCCCTTGATTTTAAGTTCAATTTCTTTTTCATTTGATTCAAACTCTAGTTTTAATGTATCTCCAATTTCAATATCATTTTTCTCAGCAAATTTCTCATCTACCAAAGCCTCATCATATTTTAAATCTTTCATTTTATAATCATATTCTTTGATATATGACATATCTTCATCTGCACCAACAATTATTGGAAATGCCTTGAATTTTTTACCATCATTATAAGTTGTATTTTCATCAGCAAAATAATATAAATATCTAATTTCTTCTATACCATCAATTTTCTTTAATTTCTCATAATTATCTGCTGTTTTGCTAACTCCAGAAATAATTATGTCATATCCTTCTGTAACAAATTTAAATGAATTAATCATATTTGTAAATGATGATGAAACAGTTATTATCGTAATCATCAATGAAACAGCAACAACAATTAGCCTTGAAGAAGATATAATCATCTTGTTATATCCAATGTTTTTACTTGCAATATTACATGTTGAAAACCCAAGTTTTTTACAAATATTATGTATTCCTAAAGTAATTCCTCTCATAATAATTGGAACAATATTTGCAGTTCCAACTATGAAAGATACTAATGATATCAATGTTAAAACAATATTCGATTTTGTGTTAAAACCATTTAAAACAAAAGCTACAATTATTAGTAAAATTCCAAAAATATTTTTGAATTTACTAATTTTATATCTAGTACTTTGTGTGTTGAAAATGATATCTTTTATAGGCTTTCTATTAGTTTTGATAATAGCTCTAATTGTAATAAATATCTGTAATAAAACAGCAAAAACAATTCCAATAACTAATAATTTAGGTGACATCTTTGTTGTCTCTTTTGTCATCTCTACACCTTCAAAATTTATAAATAAGCTAGCAGCCTTACTATTTAAAAGATTTCCAGTTACACTACCTATGCAACCTGCAACCAATCCATACATAGCATTTTCTAAAACAAGAATGAAGTTCATCTTTTTCTTATTAGCACCAACACTTCTAAAAGTTCCAATAACAGGGAATCTCTCAGCAAGAATTATTTTATTTAGTGAACTAATAACAAAGAAAATCATAATTGTTGCCATAGCAAATATTAGTATCATAATATAATTAATAAAAGCAGCCTCTTCTCTAATATTATCAGGATCAACTAATCTTTCTATAACATAATTATCATTATTGTCTTTCAAATAGTCTTTAAAATCATTAATCTTATCATCATCTTTAACATTTATAAACAAAGTTTCATATTTATTTTCATCAATCTGTTTAATATTATTTACTGTTTTTATATTTGCTATGAATAAATCATTATCAATTGTTGTTGAAGCTATTCCTTTGTTTTCAATTATTTTTGCAATTTTTAATTTATACTCTTTTTCTTCATATATAACAGTAAAATATTCGCCTTCTTTGTAATTAGACTTATCAGCTATTTTTTTAGAAACAGCAACTTCGTTTTCTTGTAATAATGGAACATCATCACCCAATATTTTAATATTTTTTGCATCTTCTATATTAAATCCATATATTCCAATTGCATCTCCATTTTTCTTTTCCATCTGAATAGTTGACATTCCTAAGGTGTCAATCTCTTCATTACCCAAATTCAAATCAATTTCATTAAATGGTTCAACAGTTGAAATAGATATATCTGTCTCTCCATAAACACTTCTTAGCGTTTCTTGTATTTTTAATATAATCTCATCAGGTAAAGTTATATTAAGTATCAATACAGTTGTTGCTATACTTAGTGCAACCATAATTAATAAACTTCTTATCTTATGTTCTTTGATATTCCTTAAAATGTGTTTTAATACAATTCTCATTTCTCTCCTTCTTCTCCTTCTTTCCCATACATTTTTCCATTAGAATCTTTTTGTAATTCATAACCATATTCGAAAATATAAGCCATACTAAACAAGAATAATATTTGTATACAATCTTTTAAATCTATACCAACATCTGACATGTTATTAATCATAAGATCTAAAACTCCTGCACCTATATTTGAAACAATTATAGTAGCAATCATTGTAAAAGCAATTTTTTTCATCATTCTTACATTTATAAGAGTAAATGGAGTATCTCCATTATAAATCTCCATAAATAATTTTTCTAAATCTTTAAAAACCATCCTTAATAGAATCAAATATGCAATTAATAGAACATCTGTCAAATAAAAATATATAATAAGATTAGTTTTTGAATTATTATCTAAAGCATCCTTAATTTTAATTATGGATGCTTTATCTGGTCCATCCTCCATAAGCGAACCATTTAATTTTATTCCTTCATTTTCAATGATCTCAATCTCATCTTTAGAAAATCTTCCAAAACTAATCTTGTTATCCTCATATTTAAAATCTTTCATAAAAAAAGGAAATAAGAGACTCAATACTATAATTACTCCAATAGGAATTGTAACTAATATTTTTCCTATTTTAGCAATTATATATATTGCCTTACTCAATCCTTTCATTTTCTTTTGTTTTGCCTCATTTAATTTAACTACACTCACTTTAATATCTTCATCTAATGAATCAATATCAGCCATATCTTCATGTACCAAATCATTGATCTTACAATTAAATATGTTACATAATTTCATTATATTATCCATTTCTGGATAACTTTCACCAGTTTCCCACTTTGATACACTCTGTCTAGATACTCCTACTTTTTCTGCTAATTTTTCTTGGCTCATCTTAGAACTCTTTCTTAAACTATATAAGTTCTCTCCAAATTTCATTAGACTACTTCCTCCTTCATTTTCAAGTTTAGTGCAATTAATCCTTAAAATCTATCAACTTTGAGTTGCAATTTGCCAAAAAAGCAAATTGCAACTCAAAGTTGACAAATTTAATGGCGGGCATTAAAACCCGCCCCTACAAATTATTTTCTTCATATTTCGTAGCGGAGAACTAGAGTTCTCCATAACATTTTTATTTTCTATTTAATCTCTGTTTTCCATAATCCGTGTTTATTGCAATAACTATATAAAACAGCGCCTGGTTCATATGTGCAAAAAGATGTCTCAGCATTTTCACCTGGATTAAAATATCTTATTACCTCTTTTTCTTTATAAACAATACTAATCCATTCAATAAAATGATCATCATCCATTACATGATTAACCTTTACAAATATTTTTCCATCTTTAACTTCATAAGTTGGAACATGTTTTTCAACTGCAGCATCTACTGAATTTGGAGTTAATACTTGCATTTGCTCTCCACAACACTTAATTCCACAATCCTCACAGCTACAATCTTCTAAAACTCTAACAGTAGCTCCACATTTCATACATTTTTTTATAACTACTTCTTTACTCATAACAAAACCTCCATAAATTCATATTATTTAATAATATATCATAAAAGCAAAAAAATATCAATAATAAGGACACTATTAGCAATGTGTCCCTACAAATAATAATAATTCGTAGCGGAGAACTACAGTTCTCCATAAACAAAAAAATAAATGCTACATATAATATCACAAGGAGGCCTCCATTATGCCAAATTGTGAATTTGTAACATTTATTTCAATTTTAGCTTGTAGTATTGCTAAAGATAAAACTCCTGATGAAATAAATCTTTTATCTGTTTTTTTCGTTCAATTACGGAGATACATTAGCAACAATAGCAACATTAGACTCTGGAAATTCCAATTAATCATCTATTTTCTTAATTTCTTCAAATCTCTTAACTTTAGCTGTTGTTGTTTTTATCATTTCCTCATCAGTTACAATGATTTTTTTAATATGTTTATAAGTTGGAATAGTATCATTAATATTTTTTATATCATCCCAAACCATTTTTTCAATATCTTCTTTAGATTTATCTGGATATTTTTCTTTTACATATTCTTTATTATAAACAATCTTAGCAGAAACAACTAAGTCATCACCTTTTTCTTTACCAAAAACCATACTTTCAGCAACATAAGGAAGATTTCCTATTAGAATTTCTAACTCTTCTGGATAAACATTTTTACCATTTTTAAGAACAATAACATTTTTCTTTCTTCCAGTTATAAAGAAAAATCCATCTTTATCCATATATCCTAAGTCACCAGTATAAAACCATCCATCTTTAAGAACCTTATTTGTTTCTTCTTCATTTTCATAATATCCAAGCATTACATTTGCACCACTAGCAATGATTTCTCCAATTCCTTCTTCATTTGGATTATCAATTTTAACTTCCATTTCAGGCATTGGCAAACCAACAGAACCCATTCTTATTGCTTTTGGACTTTCAGCTAAAACAACAGGTGCAGTTTCAGTTAATCCATATCCTTGATAAACTTCAATTCCAAAATCTCTGAAACCTTGTGCAACTTTAGGATCTAGACTAGAAGCACCACTTATTACAGAACGAATTCCACCACCTAGTTTATCAATAATCTCTTTAAATAGTTTTCTACGAATATCAATCTTAACTTTTAATAATAATCTACTTAATTTAATAGCGAAATTAACTTTCTTTGTCATTCCAGTTTTTTCAACTTCTTGCATGATCTTTTTATAAATAGATTCAATCAGTAAAGGAACACAAACAAAAGTTGAAACTTTATATTCAACCAAGTTCTTTTGAATATATCTTAAACCATCACAAAATACATTAGTTGCACCATGACTTAAAAATAATAAAGTTCCTGTTGAACCAAATGTATGATGAAATGGTAAAAATGCCATATTAACATCAGTCGAACGAATATCTTCTGATATCGTTAATTGATATATATTGGTTGTAATATTTTCATGAGAAAGCATTACAGCCTTAGAAGCTGAAGTTGTTCCAGATGTAAACAAAAGAATTCCCATAACTTTACTATCAATTTCACTTTCTAAAAACTCTTTATTTCCTTCTCCTAATAGTTTCTTTCCATCTTTTATTAGATCTTTAAGTGATGTAAATCCTTCATCTTCATCCATGCAGAAATACTCTTTTATATTAGTTTTTCCATTATTCTTAATTTTTTTAATTATATCAGAAAACTCTTTTTCAAAAACTATCGCATCTGCTTTACTTTTCTCCAAAGAATACTCTATTTCATTTTCTGGAAGTCCTTTATCAAGTGGAACTGAAATACCAGTACCATTGATTACAGCTAAATGAGCTAACATCCACTCATATCTATTTTTACCAATTATAGCAATTCTTTTATCTTTTAATCCCTTGCTTATAAAAGCTGTTCCTAAAGCATTTATTTCTTCACCAAATCTTTTATAAGTTATATATTCATATTCTTTATTCTTATCTTTAATAATAAATGCATTATTATCAGGATACTTTTCAATTGCATTATTTATTACATCTTTAATATTATCAAACTTAGTTCCTTCGAATACTTTCATTCGTTTATCAATCATTTTTTTAATCTCCTCTATCTAGTTTTCGATACTAGATTATCATATAAAGATAATCCTGTCAAGTTATTGACATAAACACATAACTCATGATATTATATCAAATAATAAGAAAATCGTAGCGGAGCACATTGTGCTCCATTATACAATACTATAGGAGTAAAAATGAATAAAAATATAAAAGAAGAAATAAAAGAATTTCATATTCCAAGATGGGAAGAACTACCAAATATCGACCTATACCTAGACCAATTAGTAACACTATTAGAGCAATATTTAGACCCATATATAGGAGTAAAAGATGGTACAATAATTACTAAAACAATGATAAACAACTATGTAAAACAGCAAATTATTGCACCACCAGAAAAGAAAAAATATAACAAAAATCATATAGCAACATTATTTGTTATATGTATTTTAAAACAAGTATATAGTATTAATGATATAGATGCACTTGTAAAACTTGCAATAAACACTAAAGCAATAAACGAATCTTACAACAGTTTTTGCAATGAATTAGAAAAAGCTGTAAGACTAACCTTCAACCAAGAAGAATATACAATTGAAGAAAATATTACTTTTGAAAAAAGACTATTAAAAAGCACAACCCTATCATTTGCACACAAATTATATGTAGAAAAAGCTTTTTTAAATAATTAAAAAATGGGCGGGCATGGAAACCCGCCCCTACAGATATTTGCAATTGATTTACATGTAGGGGCGGGTTTTCATGCCCGCCTTTTTTTATTTTCTTACCCCGACAATATGTATAAACCTCGCTTTCTCATAAATATAAGTCGACAGTTTTCTATTATATGTATTAAAAGTATGTGCTGCAACAGTCATTTCATTTTTATTTACCAGAATTAAAGAATGGCCAAAACTACTCCCATCAAAACTAAGCTGAATTACATCTCCAATCTCAATTTCATCTTCTTTAACCTCTTTTCCAAAAATACTAACTCCCTTATTATTAACAATAAATTTATATAAAAACTCAACTCCCGTCCAAGACGGAGACTTATTATTTCCATTTATGTAATACCACCCAGTCGTTTTTTCATAATTCATAACTTTACTTCCATTATATAAACATTGAGAAATAAAATTCGTGCAATCCCCACCAACATTATCATAATTATAATACTTAGGATTTCTACCAAAAGCCCATTTCTTAGCATAAGCAACAGTTTTATCCCTATTATACTCTACCACCCTCATAAAAAAATCCTCCATATAAACAAATTATTATAAGCTATATAATAATATTCTAAAAAAAAGATTATAACTTTTAATATTTTAAAGTTATAATCTTTTTATACTCTTTTTTATTTTAAAAAAACTATCTTTCACTTTCACCAGATATATTAGGTATTTTTGATTCAAATTCTTTTTTTTCTGTTTCTAGTGTCTTCTCATCTAGTTCCTTCTGTTTTAACATTTCCTCTTTTAATGCTAATATATATTCATTTGCTTTCTCGGAATGACTTAATACATATTGTGGACTTTTTACATATCCATTTCTACTTAGAGAATTTTGTTTTTCCATTATGGCTTTTAAATTTTCATTTTTTAATGGAGTCTCTTGAGTATCTCTAACAATAGCAACATTAGCATTTTTTAGCATTTGTATTGCAATTGTTAATATTTCTTCTGAATATATATTCTCATCCTGACCTGTTCTCATTTCATTTTCTAATCTAGTTGACATATTTTTTAGAGTTGATAAATCATATTTTTCTCCCTTATATTCATAAGCCCCATTTTGAAGGATCTTTTCTCCTTCTTTCATTTCTAGTTTTCTTTCCATTTTCATCCTCTCCTTTCCCATATTTCCGTTTAATTCGCTATATTTATATTATACCATTTTATTAAAAAAATGTCAATTTCTGTAACTTTCTTATGTTTACTATATTGATTTTATAATAATATTAGAAACACTAAAAAAAAATAATTTTTTTCAAAAAACTATTGCACTTTAATTTTCTATAATGTATAATTTTACATGTTAGGGAAATACTAACAAATATATTCCTCTTTAGCTCAGTTGGTAGAGCGCTCGGCTGTTAACCGATAGGTCGTTGGTTCGAGTCCAACAAGAGGAGCCAAAATAAAAAACAGATAGCTTTGCTATCTGTTTTTTATTTTAGATTCTATTGTATGGAATCGACCAACAACCTATCGGTTTACAGCCGGGCGCAGCGATGCTGTTATCTGCTGAGAAATCGACCGCATCATATATACATAACCCTACCCACATAAAACAAAAACAACACTAAAAGAATAACCCCATCTCTTTTTGTAATCTCATTTTTCTTTCCAATAAAATCAAATAAAACAAGGCTTAAAGTACAAATAAATAGGAATAAAAAATACAAATTATAAATATCTGAAAAAGCAATTGGATGAATACTTGCAGATAATCCAATTACAAGTAATAAATTAAAAATATTAGAACCAATAATATTCCCTATTAACAAATCACTCTCTCCCCTTCTAGCAGAAACAATTCCCGTAATTAACTCAGGAAGAGATGAACCAATAGACATTATTGTTAATCCTAAAACCGACTCTGCAACCCCAAACTTATTTGCTAATTTTATTGAATTATCTATTATAAAATCCCCTCCATATTTAAGTCCAATTATTCCTATAATAATAAGTAAAATAGATGGAACTACTCTTATTCTGTCATTGTTTTTTTCGCTTTCCTGATTATTCTTATAGTCAAGATTCATTAGAAAAACAACAAATATAAGTAATAACATAATTCCTTCAGCTCTATTTATCTCCAAACCAATATTTCCAAATACCCAAACAGATATTATAGATAAAAAAGTAAAAATCAAATTAGATATTTTAGTCTTTTTATTCATTTTAATTGGATTAATAAAACTTGAAACACCTAAAACAACAAGCAAATTTAATATACAACTTCCAACATTACTCCCAATAGATAAATCAGAATATCCATCAAGAGTCCCCTTAATTGTAATAACTAATTCCGGCAAAGAAGTTCCAATAGCAACAATAGTAAGACCAATAACCATCTCTGAAATCTTAAACTTTTTAGCAATATTACTTGCACCATCAACTAAAAAATCAGCACCCTTAACCAGAAAAACAAAACCAATTACAATAAAAAAAATAGATATAATCATTTCTCTCTCCCAGATCATATCTATTTTTTCCATATTACTTTTTATTATTCTATATTAAAATTAATTATTTATTTCTGTACTTATCCATTTATATGTACCATCACTACTCTTTTTAAATGTATGTTTAAATGTATGTAAACTGCTGTCATATTGGTATAATAAACGATTTCCAGCATCTGAATGGAAAGACTCTGTTCCAATTTGATTTGTTTCATCTGAAGTAGTATAAACTTTAATATTTTTTTCATCTGTCTCATCAACCCAAATAAATTTATCATAAATATAAATATAATCTCCATCTTGTTCTGCTTTTGTAATTGTTGAATATGCATATTCTACTGTTCCTCTTCCTCCACCTTGGAAATGAATTGCATAATAATTTCCATTAATATACTCAAGTTGTGTAGCTAATCCAGTGTATGTTTCCCATTTTATATCATTTGGATCTTCAAATACTCTATTAGCAACACTTTTTATATCTTCATAAACTTCAATATCAGTAATATATACTCCACTATTTTTTAATGATGAATTATTTATTATATTATTCTTTTCATTTTCATCAGTAATTTTTCTTGGAACTCCAGCATTTTGTAAAACATCCAATACTTTTGTAATATTGTTTAATGATGAATATGTTGTTTTATTATCTTTATAAAAACTCACACCACTTACGCCTTGTTCCCAAGCATAACATGGTTCAGATCTGTCAGAATGCACTACTTTATTATATAACCCTTGAACAAAATTGCTACTAACATCTAATGTTGTAACACTATTGCTAACTTGATTATTGTTATTATTACTATTTGTATTGTTACTATCTTGATTATTACTTTCTTGACTATTAGTAATCATCTTTTCAGTTGTTTTTTTATAATATACTTTTTCTGTTCCATTACTTACTACTATTTGATTCTTATCTTCTTCGTATTCATATGTTGAAGCAGTATAGAAAGCATAATCCTGTGTATCTTTTAATAATCTATAATCTATTTCATTTTTACTATTTATTGTGTAAGTTCCTTCTAGCAATTTACTTGATAAATCATCTGTAAAAAATATAGAATCATCTTCAATTACAAGATACTCAATAATCTCACTTTTAGCTACTCCATTAACCTCTGCTACTTTGTATACACCTAATATAGTATTTGATTCTTTTTCATCAACTACTACATCATTTTGTTTTTTAGTTTCTTCTTCTTTCTTCTCACCTTTAACAAGTCCAACTATACCGCCATATCCGTTACTTGTTGAATAAATCTGAACACCTATCAAAGCAATAATTATCACCATAAAAATAATAATTATGACATATAGTTTTATTCTTTTTTTCTTTTTAACATCCTCTGTTTTTTTCTCCTCTTCCATTTTTATCCTCCTTTTATAAATGGATTTTACCCTCTGTTACTTTTAAGACTGTTTCTTTTGTAATTTGGTTCACAACAAATATTTTTTTTAATGGCGGAGTGAGTGGGATTCGAACCCACGGGCCCTGTTACAGGCTAACGCATTTCGAGTGCGCCTCGTTATGACCACTTCGATACCACTCCACAATATAAATTCTACAAATAAAAAAAAATAAAGTCAAGTATCACTTTCCTATTGTATAAAAAAATGGAAGGGCATGAAAACCCTCCCATTTAAAACATTTTTAATAAGATGCAGACCTTAATTCGCCTAACATATAATTCATAATATTTGTAACTTTATATGATGGAATTGAATATTTAAATACTACTTTAACTACTACATCAGAACCATCTTCACGATTTAATCCTACTCTTGAAACATATTCCTCGCAATATATTGAATTCTCAAGGGTTGCCACACCTTCAATACGATACCATGTTTTTCCAGTCTTATTTGATGTAATTGTTCCTGCTGGTTTACTATTTTCTAAATAATCTAATTGTTCTTTTGTATAAGTTTCTGGTTCATAAAATTCAATTGTCATATCTGATCTTGTGATTTCTCCATTTTCTTTTCCAACTGCAGTACCAGATATGGTTGCATACAATTCTCCTGAACTATTTCCTTTGTTTGGATTAGTTGTTTCTGTAATTGTGAAATCTGTAGGATATGTTACTTTTAATCCAGCAGAACGATATTGTCCCCAATTCATACTTGTTGTATAATTATCAATTTTTGATACATCTATATCATTAGTCGAAGTAGAAGCTGGTGTAGGAGTAGATTGCGTGTTATTAGTAGTATTATTAGTTGAATTATTTGTCTCTTCTGTCTTTTCTTTACCTTTAACTAATTTACCAATCCCAATTTCTTCAATATAATATTTTGAATATTCAGTATTAGTATTTATTTTTAATTTTATAGTATTAGTATATCTATCAATATTTTCAATATTATCACTAGCATAATCATTCATTGTTGGGTAACAATAAGTATATTTAATGCTATATAATCCATTTTCATATGTTATATCATCAACTGACAAACATATTGCTGTTGGATATCCATCCATTTGATTAAATTTATAATATTGCTTTCCATTTTTAGTTTCTAAACTAAATAACCAATTTTCAGTTTTTATAATTCCATTATCCATTGGAGCTTCTGTAAAGCTTTGAACTAATTCATTCATCTCATCAATTTCAAAATATGCTAATTCTTGAGTGTTAGCTTTATTAAACATTTCCCTTTTTAATGCTCCTGCCACTAATAGTTTTCTTTCATTATTACTTTCATATGAATTATGGTCGCCTGCTATATCATAATCTAATAAAGCAAATGCTGACAAGTATTTCTTTAATTCTATCTCAGAGATTTTTTCTAATTCTTTTTCACCATCAACTTCTATTTCTTTTGTTTCTAAGTTAATTTTTAATGTAGATAATTCTAAGTTATTTGCTGTAATACATAAATTCAATATTTTAGTATCTTCTTTAAAATCTTTTAAAACCAATTCTTTCTCAAATCTTGATGCGAACACGTCAGTTTGTTCTTCATTTTTCATAGTTTCATCACATAGTATTTTATTATCTGATATAACTTTAAAATTCATTTTATTTATTTCTTCTGAAGCTTTTTCTATATCTACTACTAGGTATAACTTAGCTTCATTATCTTTAACTGTTAATTTATTTACTTGTAATTTTATTCCTTTTCCAATATCAATTGAATTATAAGATATTGTTATATCTCTATCTGATAATATCTCATTTTTATCTGTAACCTTTCCACCTTCGGCAACATGTTTTATTAAAAAGAATATATTATCATATCCTTGTGAAGTTGCATAAATATGTGCTCCAGCAAATAAAATTGTAAAACACGCTGCAAAACCTAATGCTTTTTTATACATTGGCCATTTAATTTTACTTTTTTTCTCTGATTCTTCTTTTACTATTTTTTCTTCTTTCATTCTCTCTTCCTCCTTAACAAAATTGTTAAACAAGTTATCAATTTTCTCAGGAACTTCATTATGTTTAGAAAGGTTATATTTTATAAAAATATCTTTTTCTTTATCGTTATTATCCATTTGCTCCATCTCCTTTCTCATCTTTTAAAATGTCATACAACTTTGTTCTAGCTCTAGATAATCTTGATTTAACAGTTCCTTCAGGGATATTTAGAACTTCAGCAATTTGTCCAACAGACATTTCATCATAATAATAGAATATTGTTACTAATTGCAAATCTTTATCTAGTTTATCTAGAATACCAACTAGTTCATCTTCACAATCATACTTATCTACTATCATCTCATCATAGTCAATTTGAGCTTTTTGAGTTATATCAACAACTTTCTTGTTTTTTTGTATAATATCATAACATTTATTCATCAAAATTCTTTTACTCCATCCGCCAAAAGCCTCTGGATTATTTAATTTTGAAATATTATGATAAATACTTATTAATGTCTCTTGGATTGCATCATAAGCATCGTCTTCATTTTTTAGTACCAATATAGCTGTTTTGTAAAACTTTGATTTGTACTCTAAAATTAAACGATTAAAAGCTTCACTATCACCTTTCATTGCTTTTTCTATATCATTCATTTTAACTCCTTTTATGTGCGCTCCAAATCCCCTTTGTTAAAGATAAGACTTTTCTTTTGTACATTTGGTTCACATTTTTTATATTTTTTTCATTTTTTATTATATTTATAAATTAAGAACATTTCAATATTTTATCTAATAAAATTTGTAAATACTGTATCTTCTTGTTTTGGAGGCATAAGCCCTTTTTCTTTACCAGCATCTATACATTTTAAGTAATATGCCATATTTTTTCCAAGTATCCTCATTATTTGCATTCCTTCTTCATCTTTTCTAACATCATCTGGATTTGATCCATGAACCATATTCCAATATCTTGATGAAATAATTGGCATTTGGCATATTCCAAAATATTTATTTAATTGATCATATGTAGCAGTTGTTCCTGCTCTCCTAGCTGAAATAACAGTTGCTGCAGGTTTATATTTAAAATAATCTGAATATCCGCTACTAGCTGCAGAATAAAATACTCTATCCATAAAAGATGTCATGTTTCCACTCGCACCAGCATAATGAACAGGAGAACCAAAAATAAATCCATCAGCATCTTTCATTTTTTCCACAAATTCATTTACACTATCCTCAAAAGCACATCTTTTGTTCTTTTTACAACTTAAACAAGCAATACAACCTCCAATTGGCTTATTTCCAATCCAGAAAACTTCAGTTTCTATACCTTCATTATTTAACGATTTTTCAACCTCTGTTAAAGCAGTATAAGTACACCCCTCTTTATGAGGTGATCCATTTACTAATAAAACCTTCATTTTAAAAACCTCCATATCAATTTTTGTACTCTCTAAATTATAATAATCAATTGACCAAATTATATCAAATATGATAATATTATTTCAATAAAAAGATTTTAAAAGGAGTGTATATTATGAAAAGAAAAAAGAAAAAATCTAGAATTAATTTAGTTTTAATTCTTTTATTTATATTACTTGCTTTTTTGATTTATAAAGGAGTTAAAACTATGCAGAAAAAGGATACTTCCGATTCAGAAAAAACAGAAGTTGAAAATGTTGCTGATACTAGTGAATCAAATGAAGATGAAAACGATTCAAAACCAACTAGAGATTTAAATCATTTATCAAATACTGAAGCTTCTTTTGGAGAAATAGACAAACCTTTATATAAAAAGGGAGAAAAAGAATTAAAACTACCAATTATTATATATCATGAATTTGAAACCCCAGTACCTGAAGATGATATTTACAAATTATATAGTACAGAGGCGAGATTTGAAGAAAATGTTACAACACTTTTAGATGCTGGATATACTTTTATAACTTTAGAAGATTTATATAAATATGATCAAGGTTATATTGGTCTTCCAGAAAAAAATGTTATTATTACAATAGATGATGGAGCTATTGGTTGTTATACTGAAGCTTTTAATGTAGCAAAAAAATATAATGTTCCAATGACAATTTTTGTTGTTGAAAACTTAGTTGGAACAGATCACTACTTTTCTTGGGAAGCTGCAAAAGAAATGTATGATACAGGACTTGTTAAAATTCATGTACATGGTCAACAACATATTAATGCAACTGATTATTCAACTAATGAACAACTAGTAGCTGCATATAATCATGCTCAACAATCAATAGAAGAAAACCTAGGAGAAAATAATATTATGAAAATAATGGCATATCCAGCAGGTAAATCTTCTGCTAATACAATATCTGCTTTAAAACAAGCAGGATTTGAGATTCAGGTTCAAACAAGATATGGAACAGTAAATAGAAGTTCTACTTTAGATTTAACAAACTTAGGAAGAGTTCGTGGAGAACAAGCATCTGGTGCATCTCTTCTAAGTGCTTTTGGAGATTAAAAAAAATACTCTAGCTCTTAGCTGGAGTATTTTTTTTATTTAAACATTAATATTATCAAAACTTTTTTCACATGTTTTATGTAAAAATAGAACTAATACTAAATAGATAATTGTATATATATTTAAAAAAGCCAGCATTATAGTATTGTTTGATATATTAGCTTTTAAAGCATTATATAATAATACTATAGTAATTCCTATTATTGCCATACCAATAAAAACGCTTATTGATGAACTCATACTTTGCTTTACAACTTCAGTATCATTTTTTGCATCCATTCTAGGATATTTCAAATTCACAATAATTCCAAGTGTTTCTGCAATTAAAGGAAGTAGAATAGAAATTAATAATGTTAAAATAATGCTAAATAAATCAAATTGAAATCTTATAAATACAATAATATCCCCTAATAAAATACAAGGAATCATTACAATAACCGCAGTTAAAACTTTTGATTCTATAATAGTATATGGCTTAATTGGTAAGCTCTTTAATATGCTGAAAGATTTACCTTCTAATGATATCATAGAACTTGTGATAGAAGTCATGAAACTTGTAAAACAAATAAAGCCAAATAACAAAACTGGCATACAACTCTTAATATAATCTAAATCCATAGTTGATTCTTTTTGAATAATCATGTCTGCAAAACTATCAAATTTTACAGCTAATAAAACAGTTCCTAAAATGAACAATACTAAACCAAATCCTGCATTTGTAACAAATACAGGTGAATTTATAAACCTGCTAAATTCCTTTTTTATTAACGCCCCCATAGGTGTTGAAGTTTTTATTTTATAATCTTTTTTTATCTTACTAATTTTTATAGACTTAGAACTAGAATTTATATTAAAATATAATTTGCTCATTAATAAAATTGTCAAAACAAATAAAACCATGTTTACTAAAATAAATTCCAACAATTTTATTATATTAAATTTTAATATTAATTCAACAAATGCTCCAGCTGGATAATAAAGTTTTGTTATTAAATCATTTATACTAGATGCATTTTGAGCAATATCATTTATAAAATTCTGCAAGTTATATGAAAAATATAGAATTACTAATAAGAATATTACTGTTATTATAGTTTGTACAAAATTTTTACCTTTAAATTTTGATGCAACAAATGTAATAAATGTTCCAAGTATAGATGCAACCAATATTGGAATAATTGGAAATACCAGTAATCCTACTAAAGAAACAATATAATAAATAAAACTTGGTTTAGTATATTGGGCATAAACTATCATAGCAGGTAATAAAAATACAGAATTATATAGTAATTCAAAAATATAAAATTTAAAAACTCTAATTAATAATACTGTACCTCTCCTAATTGGAAGTGATAAAAGTAAATTATCATCTTTACAATTAAATAATAAATTACCTGATTTATAAATACCTTCTACCAAAGTCATAATTGAAGTAAATATTATAAACAGTGTAATTAAAACAAACTCCATATTAACTTTTGATAATTCCTTCATTAAAAGATCTGAATAAAAATACACTGTTCCCATTAGCATTAATACTAAAAATATAGGTAAAAAAAACTTTGTAAAAGTGTTTTTATTTTTAGTACTAATTCTAAATAAATTCATTCCTTCAGTCATACTAGCTTTGATAAGAGAAATATACTTTTTCATATTACATTTCCTCCAAATCAAGGAAAACAGTCTCCAATGACTTATCACCCTTTATCTCTTGCATATTTCCGACTTTCACTAATTCTCCTTTTTTTATAATAGCAACTCTAGAACATAGCTTCTCTGCTACATCTAAAATATGTGTTGAAAAGAAAATTGTTTTTCCTTCTTTAATCATTTCATTCATTATTTCTTTAACATCAAAAACAGCTTTAGGATCTAAACCTACAAAAGGCTCATCCATAATTAGAATTTTAGGATCATGAGCAAGTGCTGATATTAAAGCTATTTTCTGTTTCATACCATGTGAAAATGATTCTATAGTATCATTTAATTTATCCTCTATTTCAAACATTTTTGCATATTTTTTAATATTTTTTTCTCTTATATTTTGTGGAATTTCATAAATATCACAAATAAAATTAATAAAATCTATTGCTTTCATTTGATCATATAATTCAGGATTATCTGGAACAAAAGCCATTTCTTTTTTACATGAAATTGGATTATCTTTTATAGATTTTCCATTAATAATAATATCTCCCTCATCAAATTTATGAATACCAACAATAGCTTTTATCAATGTTGTTTTACCAGCTCCATTATGTCCAATAAAAGCAAATATTTCTCCATCATTAACCTTAAATGAAACATTTTTTAAAGCAATATTACTACCATATTTTTTTGTTACATTTTTAATTTCAATCATTTTTTCCTCCTTAATTTTATGATTCAATCATTATTGTAACAGGTCCATCATTTGTCAAATCAACTTTCATATCTGCTCCAAAAATTCCAGTTTGTACAACAGGAATTATTTTTTTACATTCATTTATAAAATATTCATATAAAGGAATAGCAATATCAGGCTTTGCAGCTTCTGAAAAAGATGGCCTATTTCCGCTTTTCTTACATTCTCCATATAAAGTAAATTGAGATATAATTAATAATTCACCTTTTACATCTAATATAGATAAATTCATTTTATCATTATCATCCATAAATACTCGTAAATTAACTAGTTTTCTAACTAAATAATCTGCATCTTTATAAGTATCAGTATCCTTAATTCCTAATAACACTACAAATCCATTGTTAATTTTCCCTACAACACTATTATCCACATTAACACTAGCTTTGCTAACTCTTTGTATTAGTATTCTCATAGCTATCCGCCTTTCTATTACTCATCGAAATATTAATTCTCCACTATAAGCTATCTTGTATTTCTTCAAGCGAAATTGGTCCCTCTCTTAGTATTTTTATTTCATCTGATGTGCAATCAACAATTGTACTTGCTTTTCCAAATAAAACCTTCCCATCTAATATTCCGTCAATATCAGGGCATGCTTTTTTTATTTCATCAATAGTAGTACAAGTTGAATCTCCACTTTTATTAGCACTAGTTAAAAATATTGGACTTCCTGTCTTTAAAATTAATTCTTTTAAAGTATTAGAAGTAGCCATTCTTATAGCAATTGTATCTTTACCATTAGTAATATATTCCTCTAAATCATCTTTTTTCTTTAAAATAATAGTAATTGGTCCAGGCATAAAACTATTAATTATTTTTCTTGCTTTTGAATCAATTACTGCTATATCTTCTATTTGCCTTTCATCAGCACACATAATTGGAAACGCTTTAGATACTGGTCTTTCCTTGATTTTAATTAATCTATCATGTGCTTTTTTAGAACTAATCCTAGAACAAATACCATATACTGTATCTGTAGGAACACTAATAACACCATCATTTTTTAATATTTCTGCTAATTTATCAATTTCATTTTCATTATATATCTTCATATATTTCCTCTTATTCTATTTTATTTAAAAACTATATATCTAAAAAAGAACTAATATGAACTGTTGAAAAATCTGTATTTTTCATTATATCATTTAGAATTTCAACTGTATCATCAATCATTACAATTTGATAATCCTCTATTTCAGAATAAAGACTTTTTATTTTTTTCAATTCTTCTTTCTTTTGTGAATATTGATCTACAAAATATACATTTTCTTCTGGTATATTATAATATTTTTTTGCAAATTTTTTCTTGAAATCTCCTTCATTTTTACTGCCCACATTTGTTATTACATAAATATTTTTCATATTCCTAGTTTTTAAAAAATTTACTAACTTATAACATACTACACTTTCATCATAATAGTTTATTCCTTTTTCGCAAGCCTCATTCCACTCAGAATCAGTCAATTTATAGTGATTATAATCACCCATTTCCATTAATGCTAACACTCCATCTATATCAAATACTAGAATACTATCATTATTTATTAATAATTCCTTTATTTTGCTCATATTATTTTATTAATCCTCCATTACATTTTAATTCAAAAATTTTTATGTTATCTTTATAAACACTTTCAACCCCATTAAAATTATTAATATCACCTTCAACTTCAAAAGTATATTTATAATCTTCATTAATAAATTCTCTTGGTCCTCTTACTGGAATAATATCATCTTCTCCTACCTTCATTAAAGCAGGTCTAAGAGCTTTATCCATAGCTTCTTCACCTAAAGATTCATCTATAGTTACTCCATAATAATTCATTCCCCAATATATTTCATTATCAATATAAACAACTTCTTCTCCAATAAATCTTGTTCCACCAAAATAAGTATCATGATAAACCATATTATCATTTTTATATTCATAATCACGTGAATTCATTCTTGAGCTTGCAACTTTTTCAACCTTATCATTAGCATATGTTTGCTTTTTAGCTTCAATTAAAAACTCCTCTAAATTCATAAAAACACCACCTTTATTTATAATATAAATATATTATCATATTAATATTAATTTTTCAATATCTCTAGTAATGTAGCCTAGCTACTTCAAGTGCTCCATATTTCTTTTTTATTTCTCGAACCAACGACCATACAGCGAATAAACTTATTATTTCAAAATTTACTTTTCGCAAATTCTGAAATAATAGTTTAGTTCGCCTTCGAAATCTCCCTTCATCATCCCAAGGGATGCGGTCGATTTCTCAGCAGATAACAGCCTCGCTGCGCCCGGCTGTCAACCAATAGGTTGTTGGTCGATTCCATACAATAGAATCTAAAATAAAAAACAGATAGCTTTGCTATCTGTTTTTTATTTTGGCTCCTCTTGTTGGACTCGAACCAACGACCTATCGGTTAACAGCCGAGCGCTCTACCAACTGAGCTAAAGAGGAATATATAAAACTGGCAACAACCTATTTTCCCAGCAGGGTAACCCGCAAGTATCTTCGGCACATAAGAGCTTGACTTCTGTGTTCGGGATGGGAACAGGTATTGCCTCTTATGTCATAGTCACCAGAAATGTTTCGTGTGTTTCTTTTTCAA